>NZ_JAALEG010000003.1 GCF_011058165.1 Rhodococcus aetherivorans | reverse complement strand
GAGAAAGGCCGGCTCGGCCGTGCGCGGTCGTCCGCCGCGGGCTCGGACGGCGAGGACGGCGACGGTGGCGGCGACCGTCGCGCCCGTCATGATCCACACGTTCGGTTCCAGGAGTTGGTAGAACGCGACCAGTCCGAGGACCACCACCGGGACCAGAAGCCACCACCCGCGCCGGTGCCCGTCGGCCCGGCCGGTCACGGTGGGCAGGTCGGTGAACAGGACCGCGAGATCGCGGCGGGTGACGGCGGCGGCGATGCGGCCGCTGCGGTCCTCGAACTCGGTGAGGGTGAGGCGACCGGCACCGAAGTGCTCGCCGAGCAGGCGCTGGGCCTGTTCGCGCTCGGCCGTGCCGATACGGACCTCCGGTGAATCGGCCATATCACCACCCTAGTCCCGGAACGAACGACGGCGCGCCCCGTGAATCCGAGGATTCGCGGGGCGCGCCGTCGCAGGCGGAACTGCTACTTGAGCTCGGCGAGCACCGTGCCCTGGGTGATGGCGGCGCCGGGCTCGACCGACAGGCCGGTGACGACGCCGGCCTTGTGCGCGTTGACCGGGTTCTCCATCTTCATGGCCTCGAGCACCACGATCAGGTCACCCTCGGCGACCTCCTGACCCTCGGAGACCGCGACCTTGACGACGGTGCCCTGCATCGGCGCGGTCACCGCGTCACCGGAGGCCTTGCCGCCGTGGGCGCCGCCCCGCTTGCGCGGCTTCGGCTTCTTGCGGAGCGCCCCACCGGCGGCACCGCCACCGGCGCCGAGGGTGAACTGGCCGGGCAGCGACACCTCGACGCGGCGGCCGCCGACCTCGACGACGACGTTCTGCCGCGGCAGCGCCTCGTCCTCGTCCTCGGGGGCGACCCCACCGCCGGTGTACGGCTCGACGGTGTTCTCCCACTCGGTCTCGATCCACTTGGTGTAGACGTCGAACTTCTCGCCGTCCCCGACGAAGGCGGGGTGCTCGACGATGTGCCGGTGGAACGGGATCACGGTGGCCAGGCCGTCGACCTCGAACTCGGCGAGGGCGCGGCGAGCACGCTCGAGGGCCTGGGTGCGGGTCTCGCCCGTGACGATCAGCTTGGCGAGCATCGAGTCGAACTGGCCGCCGATGACGTCGCCCTGCACCACACCGGAGTCGACGCGCACGCCCGGGCCCGAGGGCTCGCGGTACACGCTGATCGGACCGGGGGCCGGCAGGAAGCCGCGGCCGGCGTCCTCACCGTTGATGCGGAACTCGAACGCATGCCCGCGCGGGGCCGGGTCCTCGGTGAGCTCGAGCTTCTCGCCGTTGGCGATGCGGAACTGCTGGCGCACCAGGTCGATGCCGGCGGTCTCCTCGGTGACCGGGTGCTCGACCTGCAGGCGGGTGTTGACCTCGAGGAAGGACACCGTGTCGCCCTGGACCAGGTACTCGACCGTGCCGGCGCCGTAGTAGCCGGCCTCGCGGCAGATGGCCTTGGCGGACTCGTGGATGCGGCGGCGCTGCTCGTCGGTCAGGAACGGCGCGGGGGCCTCCTCGACGAGCTTCTGGAAGCGGCGCTGCAGCGAGCAGTCGCGGGTGCCGGCGACGATGACGTTGCCGTGCTGGTCGGCGATGACCTGCGCCTCCACGTGGCGCGCCTTGTCGAGGTACTGCTCGACGAAGCACTCGCCCCGGCCGAAGGCGGCGATGGCCTCGCGGGTCGCGGACTCGAACAGCTCGGGGATCTCCTCGATGGTGTGCGCGACCTTCATGCCGCGGCCGCCACCACCGAAGGCCGCCTTGATCGCGACCGGCACGCCGTACTGCTTCGCGAACTCGACGACCTCGTCGGCGTTCTTGACGGGATCCTTGGTGCCGGCGGCCATGGGTGCCTTGGCGCGCTCGGCGATGTGCCGCGCGGTGACCTTGTCGCCGAGGTCGCGGATGGCCTGCGGGGAGGGGCCGATCCAGATCAGACCGGCGTCGATCACGGCCTGCGCGAAGTCGGCGTTCTCGGACAGGAAGCCGTAGCCGGGGTGGATCGCGTCGGCACCGGACTTGCGGGCGGCGTCGAGGATCTTGTCGAACACCAGGTAGGACTCGGCGGAGGTTTGGCCACCGAGCGCGAATGCCTCGTCGGCGAGCTTCACGAACTGGGCGTCGGCGTCGGGTTCTGCGTAGACGGCCACGCTCCCGTAACCGGCATCCTTGGCGGCTCGGATGACCCGCACAGCGATCTCGCCGCGGTTGGCGACGAGCACCTTCGTGATGTGCGCGCTGGCATGACTGGGCACGGAGCCTCCTGTTGATCGATCGTTAGGTTATTGCCGTCTCTGGGAGTGTAGGCGCCAATCCGATAGACGATGTAACCGGATAGCCCCTACACCCTACGGGTCGCCCGGAACCCGGCAACATTACCGGCCGGTAGCGGAAGCGCCCTCGTTCCCGTGTTCCGGCGTGTCCCACTCGCGGCCCTCGCTCGCCTCGTGCATCAATTCCCGGACCCGCTCGACGAACGACGGCACGTTGGCCGCGGCGGTCGGCGTGTCGGGAAACCGGCCCGCCAGGTTCACTCCCTTCGGGCTGCGGTTGAACCACAGGAACACGTCGTGCGTGTAGCTGCGGCTGCGCAGCGTCCGGGCGTTCCACTGCGGCCACTGCGCGGCCATGGGGACGAAGCGAACGTCCATGTAGGACACCAGGAATCGCGGTCGCATGGGTACCTCGAGCAGTTCGCCGACCAGGTCGAACGGCACCCGGGCGCTCGCCCGCGTGCGGCGCAGCTCGGCGCCCGCGCGCGCCGTGAGCGTCGCGAAGTCCGTGGCCCCGGCCGCATCGATGTCGACCGGGCGCAGCCCCACGAACCAGCCGAGGGCCCCGGCCCACATCGGACCGCTGCGGGTGTGGGACGGCGCGATCGTCCGGAACCGGTCGACCCCGGCGAGCTCGACCGTGGCGCGGGCGAGGCACGCGAGCGTGCCGGCGAAGAAGCCGTGCCCGGCCTCCCGGCAGCGGGCGGCGAAGCGGTTGGCCCGGTCGTCGTCGAGCATCCGCGTCGACAGACGGCGCTGCGGCACCGCACCGGCCGGCCGGGGGCCGAGGGGCAACGGGAACTCGGGCATCGCGCCGCCGCCGGCGGTCAGGGCCTCCCGCCAGATCCGCACGGCCTCGTGCTCGCCGGCCAGATCGGCGGCGTCCGCCCGCTCCGCGGCACCGAAGTCGATGTAGCTGCCCACGGGGAACAGTCCGGCCGGCCGGCCGGACCGTTCCTGCTCGTACAGGGCCGTGATCTCGTGGGCGACCAGCACGACCGAGTAGGCGTCGGCGACGGCGTGGTCGGCGGCGAAGAACACCGTGAACGACGCCGCGGACGCGTCCCCGTCCTCGGGCTCGAGGGTGGCGAAGACATACGCCGGCCACGTGTGCGGCTCGGTGCAGTCGGCCAGCAGTTGCTCGAGGTGCTCGCGGATGTCGTCCGGGGCGGACGGCAGGTGCCGGACGTATCGGACCGACACCGCGCCCGGCGGCGCGGTCCGCCGGGTCACGCCGCCGGAGCCGACGGCGCCGTCACCGCTCAGGACGACCTGGCTGCGCAGCGGTTCGTGCCGGTCGATCCACCGCTCCAGGGCGCGCCGGAACGGCTCCTCCTCGAGGCGTCCCGCGACCTCGAAGGCGGTGCCCAGCCACGCGTCCGGGACGTCGCCGTACCGGCTGCCCGCGGTGCGCCGCAGATGTGCCTCGTGCACGTACGACACCGGTCGCGGATCGGTGCTCCAGGCATCCGCTGCGACGCACGGCAGCCATTCGGTCAGTACACCCGCCGGGATGGGGTAGTCCTCGAGTTCGGTGAACTCCATGGCATCTCAGGAACGCAGATGCCGCTTGATGCGCGCCAGCATCGCGCTCATTCCCCGCAGGCGCAGCGGGCTGACCGCGTCGGCCAGCCCGAGGGCCGAGTAGAAGTCGTCGGGCACCTCGAGGATCTGCTCGGCGCTGAGACCGTCGAGCCCCTGATGCAGGATCGATGCGAATCCGCGGGTGGTCGGGGCCTCGGGGGGCGCGCTGAAGTGCAGCCGCACGTGCTCCCGGTCGGCCGTATCGACCGACAGGAACAGCGGCGACTGACATTCGGGGACCGGCTCCATCGCCGCTTCCTCGAGCTCGGCCGGGATCGGCGGGAGTTCCCGGCTGAACTCGAGCAGCAGCTGCAGCTTGTCCTGGCCCTCGACGGCAGCGAAATCGTCGACGATCTCGGCGAGGGGAGCGGGCAGGGTCACCGGGCCGGCACCTCTCCGGGCTCCTCGCCCTTGACGATCGGCACCCGCACCGCGTTGCCCCACTCGGTCCACGACCCGTCGTAGTTGCGCACGTGCTGGTAGCCGAGCAGGTAGGTCAGCACGAACCAGGTGTGGCTGGACCGTTCCCCGATGCGGCAGTAGGCGATGACGTCGGAGTCCGGCGCGATGTCGGCGTAGATCTCCTCGAGCTCGGGGCGCGACCGGAACCGGCCGTCCGGCGCCGCCGCGCGGGCCCACGGGATGGACACGGCCGTGGGGATGTGGCCGCCGCGCAGGGCGCCCTCCTCGGGGTAGTCCGGCATGTGGGTGCGCTCGCCGGTGTACTCCTGCGGGGAACGCACGTCCACGAGCGGGCCCTTGCCGAGATGGTCCAGCACGTCGTCCTTGAACGCCCGGATCGCGGCGTCGTCCCGCTCGACCACCGGGTAGCCGGTGGTGGTGCTCACCGGGATGTCGAGGGTGGTGTCGCGGTTCTCGGCGATCCAGGCGTCGCGGCCGCCGTCGAGCAGGCGCACGTCCTCGTGGCCGAACAGGGTGAACACCCACATCGCGTACGCGGCCCACCAGTTGGACTTGTCGCCGTAGACGACGACCGTGTCGGTGCGGCGGATGCCCTTGCGGTCCATGAGGGCGGCGAACCGCGTGCCGTCGATGTAGTCGCGGGTGACCGGGTCGTTGAGGTCGAGATGCCAGTCGATCTTCACGGCGCCGGGGATGTGGCCGACGTCGTAGAGCAACACGTCCTCGTCCGATTCGACGACCTTCACCTCGGGCGCACCCAGATGGGCGGACAGCCACTCCGTCGACACCAGGCGGGTCGGATCGGCGTAGGCGGCGAAGGACGGGTTGGCGTCGGGCGCGACGGGCACAGGTGGCTCCTGAGGCAGTGGTGACAGTTCGGTGATCGGCAATCCGGTGACGACGAGGTGCGCCGTCGATTCTAGGCGGTACCGTCGGGACACGTGCTGCGCTCCCCGTCCGCCCCGACCGACCTCGCGACGCGCGCCGACATCGATCGGCTCCTGCGCCGGTTCTACGACCGGGCGCTGACGGATCCGGACCTCGAGGCGGCGTTCGCGACGCTGGCCGTCGTGGGTCTCGACGAGCACCTGCCGGTCGTCGGGGACTTCTGGGAGCAGGTCCTGTTCGGCACCGGCCGTTATCGGGGCCGGCTGGTTCCGGTGCACACGGCCCTGCACCGGCAGCACGGTCTCGGCGCGGCGCGCTTCGACCGCTGGGTGCGGTTGTGGACGGACAGCGTCGACGCGCTGTTCGCCGGCGCGAACGCGGACCGGGCCAAGGCGAAGGCGGCCGCGATCGCGGCGGCGCTCAGCGCGCAGCTGGATCGAGCATCGTCAGCATGAGCCGGGACGGCTCGACGGCCCGCACCGCGTGCGGCAGGCGGGTGGTCATGTGCACCACCCCGCCGGGCTCGAGATCCACGGTGCGCCCGTCGGCGGTGACCTGCAGGTGGCCCGTGAGGGCCTGCAGCAACACCGGGAACGCGGCCGTGTGCTCGCGCAGTTCCTGCCCGGCGTCGAACGCGAAGATCACCACGCGGGCGCCCTCGGCCACGAGGACGCGCTGTGGGCGCGGCCGGTCGGGGTAGGGCTCGACGGCGTCGCGGACGTCGGCGAGATACGACAGGGCGGGGGTCGCGGGTTCGGGCTGCGGCGCGGCGGCGGGGCTCACGACCGCAGGCTACCGCGGCTTCGTCGCGACGATCGCCACGGCCGCGATCGACCTGCGGTACGTCGTGAACGTCGCGCGCATGCCCAGCACCCGCGTGCGGGCGTCGCCGTCGCGCAGCACGTTGCGCACGAAGCGCAGGGTGCCGACGACGCCCTCGTCGGCGACGAACCGGGCGGGCTGCAGCAGCGCCATCGGGGCGAGCCGCACGACGTCGACGCTCAGGCCCGCCTCGGTGAGCAGGGTTCGCCACTCGGCGACGGTGAGCGGCCGGGCATTGACCTTGATGGAACGGGCCAGGCCCTGCCGGATCTCCGTCTTCACCGCATCGCCGAGCTCGTCGGGGACGAGGGCGAGTTCGTGGATCGCGTACCGGCCGCCCGGGCGCAGCGTCCGCACGGCCTCGGCGACGATGCGCGCCTTGGCCGCGTCGGTCTGCATGGTGAGCATGGCCTCCCCGACGACGACGTCGGCGCCGGCGTCGGGGAGGCCGGTGGCAGCGGCGTCCGCGACGACGCAGCGGCCGCGGTCGCCGATCGCGGCGCGGGTCAGCTCGGCCGCGGCCTCGTCGTGTTCGACGCCGGTGTACGACAGCGGCGCCAGGTCCAGGATCTCCCGCGCGGTGCGGCCGAGGCCGGGCGCGAGTTCGACGACGTCGCTGCCCTCGATGTCCGCATCCACGAGCAGGCGGGTGGTCATCCCCGCGCCTCCGGGGCGCAGCACGCGCTTGCCGAGCCGGGCGAGCAGCCAGTGGCCGGGCAGGTGTGCGGAGTCGCGCTCGGACATGGGCAGGGCACGGGAATCGCTCATGCCCCGATGCTAAGGCAAGGCAAGCCTAAACTGAAGGGCTTTCGGCCGTGTTCGCGGCCCACAGCCGCGCCACCGACACCCCCACGTCGGCCAGGAGCCGACGCACCAGCGGCAGGCCGATCCCGATCACCGAGGAGGGATCGCCCTCGATGCGCTCCACGAACCAGCCGCCGAGGCTGTCGAGCGTGAACGCCCCCGCCACCTGCAGCGGCTCGCCGCTGGCCAGGTACGCCTCGAGGTCGTCCGCGGTGGGGCGGCCGAAGTGGACGGTGGTGCTGCTGTGGTCGGCGGCCTGGGCGACGACCTCGCCGTCCCGCAGGCGCAGGACGCTGTGCCCGGTGAGCAGGTCGGCGCTGCGTCCCGCCATCGCCCGCCAGCGCTCGCGCGCCACCTCGACCGTCCCCGGTTTGCCCTGCAACTGCCCGTCGACGAGCAGCATCGAGTCGCAGCCCACGACGAGGGTGTCGTCGCCGAGGCTGTCCCGGACCAGGCCGGGCACCACGTCCGCCGCCTTCGCGCGAGCCAATTCGGTGACCACCACCGCGGGCGGTGCCCCGGGACCGAGTGCGGCGGCGAGCGCATCCTCGTCCACCGCGGACACCCGCACGATGGGCGCGACGCCGGCCGACCGCAGCACTGACAACCGGGCCGGGGACGCCGACGCGAGCACCAGCCTCGCCATGATCAGCCCAGGTTCGGGTACGAGTACGGCGAGAACGGCGCCGTCCGGCGGTGCATCCGGGTGGGGTCGCCCCACGTCTCGCGCGGGCGGTCGTCCGCTGCCGGGGCGGCGGACCCGGAGGCCGCGGCGAGCACCGCCACCAGCGCGGCGATCTCGACGTCCGAGGGCCGGCCCTTGACGATCCGGATCGCCGCGGCCGCCTCGGGAGCGGCGGTCTCGGCCGCCGGCGCCGCCGCCGGGGCCTCCTCGGCCGCCGCGACCTCGGTCACCTCGGTGTCGATGATGGTCTTCTCCTCAGCTACCGCAGTCACAACACACCTCCCGGGAGGCTACCGGAGCCGGTGGGCAGGACGCGGGAGCGGGATCGCTGCGCGTTCGAAGTCATGTCGTCCCTCTCGTGGGGTCGTGGCCCGGCCGGCTCGGAAGGACCCGAGCCGGCCGGGATGGTCTCGGCCGTGCGGCCGTCAGAGGGGGATGTTCCCGTGCTTCTTCGGCGGAAGCGTGACCATCTTGCGCTCGAGCAGCCGCAGGGCCGCCACGATCTGCCCGCGGGTGTGCGACGGCGGGATGACCGCGTCGACGTAGCCCCGCTCGGCGGCGACGTACGGGTTCACCAGGGTGTCCTCGTACTCGTTCTGCAGCTCGAGGCGCAGCGCGTCGACGTCCTCGCCGTTCTTGGCCGCCTCGAGCAGGCGCTTGCGGTAGACGAAGCCGACGGCACCGGAGGCGCCCATGACGGCGATCTGCGCGGTCGGCCAGGCCAGGTTGACGTCCGCGCCCATGTGCTTCGAGCCCATCACGTCGTACGCGCCGCCGTAGGCCTTGCGGGTGATGACGGTGATCTTGCCGACAGTGGCCTCGCCGTACGCGTACAGCAGCTTGGCGCCGCGGCGGATGATGCCGTTGTACTCCTGCTCGGTGCCCGGCAGGAAGCCCGGCACGTCGACGAGCGTGACGATCGGGACGTTGAACGCGTCACAGGTGCGCACGAAGCGCGCGGCCTTCTCCGACGCGTCGATGTCCAGGCAGCCGGCGAACTGGGTCGGCTGGTTGGCGACGATGCCGACGGACCGGCCGTCGACGCGGCCGAAGCCGACGATGATGTTCTGGGCGCGCTCGGCCTGGACCTCGAGGAACTCGTCGTCGTCGAGGAGGCGACGGATCACCTCGTGCATGTCGTACGGCTGGTTCGCCGAGTCGGGAATCAGCGTGTCGAGCTCGATGTCCTCCTCGGTCAGCGACTCCTCGATCGACCCGAGGATCGGGTCGGTCGGCTCGGTGCGCGGCGCGGCGGCCTGGTTGTTGCTCGGCAGGTAGGACAGCAGGTCCTTGACGTAGTCCAGGGCGTCCTGCTCGCCGTCGGCGACGTAGTGCGCGACACCGGACTTGACCATGTGGGTGTGCGCGCCGCCGAGATCCTCCATGGTGACGTCCTCACCGGTGACGGTCTTGATGACGTCGGGACCGGTGACGAACATCTGGCTGGTCTGGTCGACCATCACCACGAAGTCGGTCAGGGCGGGGGAGTAGACGTGTCCACCGGCGGCCGGGCCCATGATCAGCGAGATCTGCGGGATCACCCCGGAGGCCTGCACGTTGCGGTGGAAGATCTCACCGTAGAGGCCGAGCGAGACGACACCCTCCTGGATGCGCGCGCCCGCCCCCTCGTTGATGCCGATCAGCGGGCGGCCGGTCTTGAGCGCCAGGTCCATGACCTTGACGATCTTCTCGCCGTAGACCTCGCCGAGGCTGCCGCCGAAGACGGTCGCGTCCTGCGAGAACACGCACACGTCGCGGCCGTCGATGGTGCCGTAGCCGGTCACGACGCCGTCGCCGACCGGGCGGTTCTCGGCCAGGCCGAAGTTGGTGCTGCGGTGCCGGGCGAGCTGGTCGAGCTCGACGAACGAGCCCTCGTCGAGCAGCGCTTCGATGCGCTCGCGGGCGGTCAGCTTGCCCTTCGCGTGCACCTTCTCGACGGCGGCCTCACCGCTCGGGGCCTGAGCCTGAGCCTGGCGATTGCGCAGGTCCGCCAGCTTGCCGGCAGTCGTGTGGATATCGGGCGTACTCGCCGCCTCGGGCGCGGACGGCTCCTGGACAGTGGTCATGGCCCATTAGCTTAGCGAGCGTCAGTCAGCGATCGCGCACCGAGGCCCCGCTTGTGTTGAATCATTGAACTGAAGCTACCGGCGAGTACGTTTCGCTGCCCATCCTAGGCTGTGCGGATGCCCACCGAACCCGAACCGCAGCGCCCGCCCGTCGACCCCGCGCCCGTGCGGCGCGAGCTGGATGCCGCCCGGCTGCGCGCCGCGCTCGTGCGTGGCGCCGACCCCGACGCGTTCTACCGGCGCCTCGACGTCGTCACCGAGACCGCCTCGACCAACGCCGACCTGCTCGCGGCCGCCCGCGAACCCGGAGCCGACCGCCGCGTCCTGCTCGCCGAGTTCCAGCACGGCGGCCGGGGCCGGCACTCGCGTGGATGGACCGGTGTTCCCCGCGCCCAGGTGATCGTCTCGGTGCTGCTGCGCATGCCCGGCATCGACCTCGCCGACCTGGGCTGGCTGCCGCTGCTGGCCGGCATCGCCACCGTCGACGCGATCCGCTCGGTCACCGGAGTGGACGCCGAACTGAAGTGGCCCAACGACGTGCTCGTCGAGGGCCGCAAGGTGGCCGGCATCCTCGCCGAGGTCGCCGGCACCCACCCCGAGCCCGTCGTGGTGGTGGGCATCGGCCTCAACGTCTCGCTCACCGAGGACGAGCTGCCGGTTCCCACCGCGACGTCGCTCGCGCTCGCCGGGGCGACCGAACTCGATCGCACCGCACTCGCCGAGGCCCTGCTGCGCGAACTCGGCCGCCGGTGGGAGCAGTGGTACGTCGCGGGCTGGGACGTCGCCGGGCTGGCCGCTGCCTACCGCGACCGGTGCGGCACGCTCGGCCGCCGGGTGCGGGCGGTCCTGCCGGGCGACACGGAACTGCACGGCGTCGCGGTCGACATCGACGAGCAGGGCCGCATCGTCATCACCCCGGACGACGGTGGCGAGCCGATCGCGGTGTCGGCCGGGGACATCACCCACCTGCGCCCGGTGTCCTGACCCGGCGCGGGCGCCCGGCGCCGCGGCTGTGCCATCGTGTCCGGCATGGGATACCCGGAGGACGCCCTCGCCCCCGAGGAACGGCTGCTGCTGCACCGGCACCCGCACTGGAAGATGCTCATCGTGCCGGCGGCGATCTTCCTGGTCGCCACCGCGCTCGCGGGATTCCTGCTCGGCCTGAGCCAGGCCCGGCTCGACGGCTCCACCGCGAGCACGCTGACGATCGTGCTCGCGGTGCTGTGGGCGGCGATCCTCGCGTGGCAGTGCCTGGCGCCGCTCGTGAGCTGGCTGTCGACCCACTTCATCGTCACCGACCGGCGGGTGCTCGTCCGGCAGGGCGTGCTCACCCACTCCGGCATCGACATCCCGATGGGCCGCATCAGCAACGTGCAGTTCCGGCACGGCCTGCTGGACCGGATCCTGCGCACCGGCACCCTCGTCATCGTCTCCGCGGCCGACGATCCGCTCGAGTTCGACGACATCCCCGACGTGCAGCGCGTGCATGCCCTGCTGTACCAGCAGGCGTTCCACGCCGACCCGGCGCGGGACCGGGAACCCCGACCCGACGGGCCGAGTCGCAAAGCCTGGTAACGCGCCGGACGGCCGGTGCCGATCCGTACGCTGGATCCGTGACCGCAGTCCTGCTCGCCGAAGACGACGAAGCCATCGCCGCGCCCCTGTCCCGGGCGCTGGGCCGGGAGGGATACGACGTCACCGTCGAACAGACCGGTCCCGCCGCGCTCGAACGGGCCCTGTCCGGTGACTACGAACTGCTCATCCTCGACCTCGGGCTGCCCGGCATCGACGGCCTCGAGGTGTGCCGGCAGATCCGGGCCCACCGCTCCGACCTCGCCGTCCTGATGCTCACCGCCCGTACCGACGAGGTCGACTTCGTCGTCGGCCTCGATGCCGGCGCCGACGACTACGTCGGCAAGCCCTTCCGGCTCGCCGAACTCATGGCCCGGGTCCGGGCGCTGCTGCGCCGCCGTGGCGGCGGCGAGCCCGAGGACATCGTCGAGGTCGCGGGGATCCGGCTCGAGCGGGCGGCCCGGCGCGTGCTCGTCGACGGCTCCGAGGTCACCCTCGCCAACAAGGAGTACGAACTGTTGCGGGTGCTGCTCGAGCACGCCGGCCAGGTGGTCTCGCGGGACGTGATCCTGCAGGAGGTGTGGGGCGACGCCGACCTGCGCGGGTCCAAGACTCTCGACATGCACATGTCCTGGCTGCGCCGCAAGATCGGTGACGAGGGCCCGGCCGGGGAGCGGCGCATCGCCACCGTCCGCGGCGTCGGCTTCCGCCTGAACACCGACTGACGGGACCGGAGTGCGCCGCCGAATCCTGTTCGCGGTCCTCGCGGGCTCGCTGCTCGTGGCCCTGCTGCTCGGAGTCCCGCTCGCCTACACCGCCTGGCTGTTCGTCGAGGACACCGCGCGCAGGGACCTGCAGGACCGGCTCGACCGCATGTCCGCGGAGATCATCGCCCAGGAGGGCGCCGACGGCCTGGTCGTCGGCGGCCTCGACACCAGTTCGCTGCGGCTCGTCGTTCCCGACGGCGGCCGCCTCCTCGTCGTCTACCCGACCCCCGAGGACGCCGCGGCCCGCCTCGACATCGGCGCCGCCGCAGTCCCGAACCCCCTGGTCGAGTCCCTGTCGATGGGAACGTCGGGATCCCTGCGGCTCGAGGCGCCGTCCGAGGACATGCGCCTGCTGCAGCGGCAGGTCCTGGTCGGGGTGACGCTGCTGGTGCTGCTGTCCATGGCCGTCGGCGCCGTCGTCGCCGTCGTCACCGCGCGGCGGCTGGCCGACCCTCTGCGCGACGTCGCGGCGCGGGCCCGCCGGCTGGCCGAGGGCGACTTCCGGCCCGATCCACGCCGGCACGGCATCCCGGAACTCGACCGCGTCTCGGACGTCCTCGACGCCGCGACCGTGGAGATCGCCGGGCGCCTGCAGCGGGAGCACGCCCTCGTCGGCGACGTCTCGCACCAGTTGCGGTCCCGGCTGACCGCGGTGCGGCTGCGCCTCGACGAGCTGTCCACCCACGCCGACCCGGCCGTCGTCGAGGAGGCGGAGGAGGCGATGCGCCAGGTGGACCGGCTCACCACCGCCATCGACGAGCTGGTCCGCGCGTCCCGTAACAGCGGCTCCGAGCTGCGCACCGAGGTGTCCGTCGTGGGGGAGCTGGCGGGGGTGATCGCGGACTGGCGGGGGCCCTACAAGGAGGCGGGCCGGGAACTGCTGCTGAGCGGGGATCCGTCGCTGCGCAGCCGCGTGACCGGATCCCGGCTGCGCGAGGCCGTCGCGGTGCTGGTCGACAACGCCCTCATGCACGGCGGTGGAACGTGCACGGTGTCCGTGCGGCGGGTATCGACCCACGGCGGCGGATCGACCGTGTGCGTGGAGGTGACCGACGAGGGTGACGGCGTCAGCGACGAGCTGGCCCCGCACATCTTCGACCGCGGCTTCTCGGGTACCGGCTCGACCGGGGTGGGCCTCGCGCTCGCCCGTGCCCTGACCGAGGCCGACGGCGGGCGCCTGGAACTGCAACGCCGGCGGCCCGCCCTGTTCGCCCTGTTCCTCGGCTCGACCCGCGACGAGTCCGCCCCCGCGGGGATCCGGGAACCACGCTGACCCGCGGCGGCGGGGACCGGATTCGGCTGACCCGCGGCGGCGGGGACCGGATTCGGCTGACCCGCGGCGGCGGGGACCGGACTCAGGAGTGTCCCAGGCCTTCCTCGGCGAGTTCCTCGTGCTCGGGAATGTCGTCTCCGCCGGGGTTCATCTCCTCCGGGAACACGAAACGGCGGAAGCACCAGAACCGGAAGATCATCTGCAGCAGATTGCCGATGAGATAGGCGCTGACGAAGTCGGCGATGTTCTCCATGGTGAGGCTGACGTTCGGCACCCGCAGGTCGAACACGTAGCTCGAGATCCACAACGGGATGAAGCTGAGGACCACGCCGATGCCGCTGACGGCGAAGAACAGCAGCGCCTCGTGGTGCCGCTCCCGGCCGCCCCGGTTCTTGAACGACCACTCCCGGTTGAGGACGTACGAGCAGATCACGGCGATCACCCCGGCGATGACCTTGGCGGTCACCGGCTTCTCCTCGAGCACCGTGAGCTTGAGGGTGTAGAAGATGACCGAGTCGACGACGAAGGTGGTGCCGCCGACGATCGCGAACTTGATCAACTCGTGGTGCCGCAGCAACAGGCCCCGCAGAGGCTCGGGGACTCGGTTCACGGCAGCATCGACGAAAGACACCCGGACGAGTCTACGAAACCGGGATCCGAACACACGAACCCGCGGGCGGTTTATCAGCTTTACCACAGGAACGACGGGGTGTCGCGCGGGAGCGCGGCGCCGCGCCCGCCGCCCGCTGTGACACCATGGTGAGCCGTGACCGCTACACCCCCGGACTCGGCCGCCGCGACTCCCGCCTCCGCGGCCGGCGACGCCCCTTCGCACCCTCCCCGCACGCTGCCCACCGGTATGCCGGTCGTCGCGATGGTCGGCGGCGGCCAGCTCGCCCGGATGACCCACCAGGCCGCGATCGCGCTCGGCCAGACCCTGCGGGTGCTGGCCGCGAGCCCGGACGATCCGGCCGCGCGGGTCAGCCCCGACGTGGTGCTCGGCAGCCACACCGATCTCGACGCGTTGCGCAGTGCCGCGACCGGCGTCCACGCCTTGACCTTCGACCACGAGCACGTGCCCACCGAGCATCTCGAGGTGCTCCAGCGTGAGGGCGTCAGCGTGCAGCCGCCGCCGCAGGCCCTGATCTACGCGCAGGACAAGCTCGCGATGCGCCGGCGCCTCGCGGAGCTCGGTGCCCCGGTGCCGCCGTTCACCGAGCTCACCTCGGTCGACGACCTCACCGCGTTCGGCGACGAGCACGGGTGGCCCGTCGTGATCAAGTCGGCGCGCGGCGGCTACGACGGTCGCGGTGTGTGGATCACCGACGACGTGGACGAGGCGCAGCGGATCGTCGCCGAGCAGCTCGCGGCCGGGGTGCCGCTCATCGCCGAGGAGAAGGTCTCGTGGCGGCGGGAGCTGTCCGCGATGGTCGCGCGCTCGCCGTTCGGGCAGGGCGCGAGCTGGCCCGTGGTCGAGACCGTGCAGTTGAACGGGCAGTGCGCCGTCGTCATCGCGCCCGCCCCGAACCTGCGGGCCGACATCGAGGCCGGCGCCGAGCAGCTGGCCCTGCGCATCGCCGCCGAGCTCGGTGTGGTCGGAGTCATGGCGGTCGAACTGTTCGAGACCGAGACCGGCGAGCTGATCGTCAACGAGCTCGCGATGCGGCCGCACAACTCCGGGCACTGGGGCATGGACGGCGCCCGCACCGGGCAGTTCGAGCAGCACCTGCGCGCGGTGCTGGACTACCCGCTCGGCGACACGTCACCGATCGCCCCGGTGACGGTGATGGCGAACGTCCTCGGCGCCCCCGAGGCGCCCGCGATGAGCATGGACGAGCGGCTGCACCACCTGTTCGCCCGGATGCCCGACGTGCGTGTGCACCTCTACGGCAAGGGCGAGCGCAAGGACCGCAAGATCGGGCACGTCAACGTGCTCGGGGACGCGTCCGGGTCGATCGACGACCCGCAGTACGTGGCGGCGGTGCGCGAACGCGCGGAACGCGCGGCGCACTGGCTCTCGCACGGAGTGTGGACCGACGGATGGGATTCTCACGGTGACTGACGGAGCACAGGTCGGCCTGATCATGGGCAGCGACTCGGACTGGCCGACGATGGAGGCCGCCGCCGAGGCGCTCGTCGAGTTCGGCATCCGCTTCGAGGTGGGGGTCGTCTCGGCCCACCGCACCCCGCAGCGCATGCTCGACTACGCCCGCGACGCCGCCGGACGCGGCATCAAGGTGATCATCGCCGGCGCCGGTGGTGCCGCCCACCTTCCGGGCATGGTCGCCTCCGCGACCCCGCTCCCGGTGATCGGCGTGCCCGTCCCGCTGAAGTACCTCGACGGCATGGACTCGCTGCTGTCGATCGTGCAGATGCCTGCCGGGGTGCCTGTCGCGACCGTCTCCATCGGCGGCGCCCGCAACGCCGGCCTGCTCGCCGCCCGTATCCTCGGCGCGGCCGACCCCGCGCTGCGGGGCCGGATGGAGCAGTTCCAGGCGGGCCTCGAGCAGATGGTGCTCGAGAAGGACGACGCGTTGCGGCGGAAGCTGCTGGGCTGACGGCCGCGCCGTGCCCGCCCCCACTCGCCTCGAGCGGTGGTACCGGTGGAGCGGCACCCACACCGGCACCATCGACGCGGTCCTGGCCGCTCTGCTGACCGCCTTCGGGTTGCTCGTCGTCGCCACCTCCGAGCCCGGCTGGTGGGACGCGGTCCTCGTGCTCGTCCTGAGCGTGCCGCTGGCGTGGCGGCGCACCCGGGTGGTGCCGGCCACGGCCGTGGTCGCCGCCGCCGCGTTCGTGCACCTGGCGACCGTGCCGACGGTCAGCCCCGTCGCCCCGGTGGCCGTCCCGGCGGCGGTCTACGCCCTCGCCGCCTACGGCCCGCGGTGGGCGAGCACCCTCGGCCTCGCCGCGGCGGTCGCCGGCGGTGCCCTCGCGGGCATCCGCTACCTCGGGAACATCGAAGACCGCTCCGCCCTCGGCATGGCCGTGTCCGCGGTGTTCGTGGTCGTATTCCTCGCCGGGGCATGGGCGTTCGGGCGTATCCGGAATCTGCGCCTGGAGGAGATGGCGAACCTCAGCGAGCGCAACCGCCTTCTCGAACTCGAACGGGAGAAGGAGACCGAGCTCGCCGCGCTCGGCGAGCGCACCCGCATCGCCCGGGAGATGCACGACATCGTCGCGCATTCGCTGACCGTCGTGATCGCCCAGGCCGACGGTGGCCGGTACGCCGCCCCGCAGCACCCCGAGGGGGCCGTGTCCGCGCTGACGGCCATCGCCGACACCGGCCGGCGCGCGTTGAGCGACATGCGCTCGCTGCTGGCGGTGCTGCGCGAGGACGGACCCCGCGAGTTCCGCGTCGCACCCGGGCCGGACGACCTCGACGAGCTGATCGCCGATCTGCGGGGCGGCGGGCTCGACGTCGAGTTCACGGTCACCGGTCCGCGGCGCGACCTGCCCGCGGGCACGGGCCTGACCGTGTACCGCATCGTGCAGGAGGCGCTGACCAACGTGCTGCGGCACGCCGGCCCCCGCGCCCACGTCCGTGTCCGCCTCGCATGGCTGCCCGAACGCGTGGAGGTGGAGATCGTCGACAACGGTCGCGGCGCGGCGGCCCTCGTCGAGCCCCGCCCGGGCGGGCAGGGACTGATCGGCATGGCGGAACGCGCCCGGCTGCACGGCGGCGCCGTGTCCGCCGGTCCGGCGCCGGGCGGCGGCTACCGTGTCCATGCGCTGCTTCCGTACCACTGACAGGAGAGAGACCGTGCCGGACTCGGGCCCGGAGCCGAGACCCGTCCGGGTCGGTCTCGTCGACGATCAGCACCTCGTGCGGGCCGGCTTCCGGATGGTGCTCGACTCGCAACCGGACCTGACGGTGGTCGCCGAGGCGGCGGACGGGCACGCCGCCCTCGACGCGCTCGCACGGGCCGAGACGGACGTGGTGCTGATGGACGTGCAGATGCCCGGCCTGGACGGGATCGAGACCACCCGCCGGCTGCTCACCCGCCCGCACGCGCCGAAGGTGGTGATGCTCACCACCTTCGACACCGAGGAGTACGTCGTCTCCGCGCTCGGCGCGGGCGCGAGCGGGTTCCTGCTCAAGGACGCGCCGCCGGAGGATCTGCTCGCCGCGGTCCGCACGGTGCACCGCGGCGACGCGGTGATCGCGCCCCGCGCCACCCGCCGTCTGCTGCGGCACGTCGGTCCGCTGCTCGGGGGCGACGGCGCGCCCGATCGTCGTCCGGCCGTGCGGGTTCCGCCGGAGTTGACCCCGCGTGAGCTCGAGGTGCTCGTCGCGATGGCGCACGGCCTCACCAACGCCGAACTCGCCGAACGCTTCGTGCTGTCGGAAGCCACCGTGAAAACGCATGTGGGGAGGGTGCTTTCGAAGACAGCGTCGCGGGACCGCGTGCAGGCGGTGCTGTTCGCGTTCCGTGCGGGACTGGTCCGGCCGGAGGATCTGCTCGGCGCGGCGGACGGACCGTGAACCTGCGGGCGCACGGCTGCGCGGCTCCGGCCGTCCGCCCGTCGTGGTCGCGGCCGGTCATACCACGGTAGGACCCGCGGCGGCCGGAAGATCCGCCCGCGCTCCGATGTGCCGGTGCGGCGCGGTTCCTAGCGTCGACGGCATGGACGACAACGATGTGGGAACCGCCGCCGTGCGTGCGGAAGAGCTGGTGAAGGTGTACGGCCGGGGCGACGCCGAGGTGCGTGCGCTCGACGGGGTGAGCGTGGCCTTCGAGAAGGGAGCCTTCACGGCGATCATGGGGCCGTCGGGATCCGGGAAGTCCACCCTCATGCACTGTCTCGCCGGGTTGGACACCGCGACCTCGGGGCGGATCTTCCTGGGGGACGACGAGATCAGCGGGGCAGGGGACCGGCGGCTGACCGAACTACGGCGCGACCGCATCGGATTCGTCTTCCAGGCGTTCAACCTGCTGCCCGTGCTCACGGCCGAGGAGAACATGCTGCTGCCGATGCGGCTGGCCGGGCGGCGACCGAGCGACGAATGGCGCGACCACGTCGTCACCCGCCTCGGCCTCGACGGGCGGCTGCGGCACCTGCCGCACGAACTGTCCGGCGGCCAGCAGCAGCGGGTCGCCGTCGCGCGGGCCCTGCTGCCCCAACCCGATGTGGTCTTCGCCGACGAACCGGCCGGGAACCTCGACTCCCGCTCCGGGGCGGAGGTGCTCGGCCTGCTGCGGGCGAGCGTGCGCGAGACCGGTCAGACCGTCGTCATGGTCACCCACGACCCGGTGGCCGCGTCCTACGCCGACCGCGTCGTGCTGCTCGCGGACGGCCGGCCCGCCGGCGAGATCGCCGCGCCCACGCCCGACACCGTCCTCGACACGATGCGCCGCCTCGGCACCGCCGCGCTCCAGGAGGTGCGCTGATGCGACGGCTGGCGCTCGCCCAGGCCCGGGCACACGCCGGCCGGTACCTCTCCTCGGTCCTCGCCGTCCTCGTCGCGGTCGCCTACGTCGTGACCACTCTCGTCCTCGGAGACACGGTGCGCGCCGGGGTGACCGATTCGCTCTCGGCCCAGTACCGCGGCACCGACGCCGTCGTCACCGCGCCCGAGTCGCCGCCGGCGCCCGTCGAGCGGCCGCAGGAGCTCGCGGCCCGGGTGGCCGCGGTGCCCGGCGTGAGCGCCGTCGCGGTGGACCTGACCGCGCCGGTGCGCTACACCGGTCCCGAGGGTGTGCCCTCGTACGCCGACGTCACCTCCGTCGGGGGCGACGAGGCCCTGCGCTGGCAGCGGCTGGCCGACGGCCGATGGCCCGCCGCCGATTCCGAGATCGCGGTCGGTTCGACCACCGGTGTGCCGCTCGGCACGGTCCTGACCGTGACGGATGCCGAGGGCGGCGAGCCCGCGACCGTGACGGTGGTCGGGCAGGTCGATCTGGCCGGAACCCCGCAGGCCGCGGACGCGGCGGTGTTCGGGACCGGAGCGCAGGTCGACCGATGGGCCGGCGGCGCACCGGGGTGGGAACTGCGCCTGGCGGGGGACGGCACCGTCACCGCCGCCGACCTCGTCGACCGGGTGTCCGAGGCGCTGCCCGGATGGACCGTCCGGACCGGCGCCGAACGGTCCGCCGCAGTGGCCGCGCGCTACTTCGGCGACGCCGACCTGCTGCGCAACGTGCTGCTCGCGTTCGGTGCGATCGCCGTCGTGGTGTCCGCGCTCGTGATCGCCAACACCTTCGCGGTCGTGCTCGCCGCCCGCACCCGGGAACTGGCCCTCATGCGCTGCGTCGGGGTCACCGCCGCACAGGTACGGCGCAGTGTCCTGCTCGAGGCGCTGCTCGTCGGCGCCGTGGCCTCGGTTGCGGGCGTCCTCGCCGGAATCGGGCTCGCCGCGGCGGTGGTCGCGGCGGCCCGGGCGTGGGACGCACCGCTGCCCATCGGATCGCTCGCCGTCGGGCCCCTCACCGTCCTCGTCGGCCTGCTCGTCGGCATCGTCGTGACGGTCCTGGCCGCCACCGGCCCCGGACGGGCCGCCACCCGCGTCGCGCCGCTGGCCGCGCTCCATCCGATGGAGAGCACGCCGGAGCCGGCACGGTCGTCCTGGTTGCGCCGCATCGTCGCGACGGTCGGCCTCGTCGCCGGGGCCGTGCTGCTGACCGCGGGCGTCCTGGGAGTCAACGTCCTCGTCGCGTGTGCGGGCGGGCTGCTCGCATTCGTCGGATTCCTCGCCGCGACCCGGCGCATCGTCCCGGCGGTCGTGCAGGGTGCGGGGCGTGCCCTGGCGCGGATCGGCGGGCCCGTGGGCGAGCTCGCCGCCGGCAACGCGGGCCGCAATCCGCGCCGCACCGCCGCCACGGCAACCGCGCTGATCCTCGGCGTCACCCTCACCGCGACGATCGTCGTGGGCGTGGCCACGGTGAAGGCGAGCGCGCCCGCGGCCATCGACGGCCAGTTCCCCGTCGACGTGACCGTCACGGCCGCCGGCGACGAGGGCCTTCCGGCGGGCCTCGGCGAACGCCTGCACACGATCGACGGGGTCGCGGAGACCGCGGACCTGCAGGCGGTCACCCTCGCCGTCGGCGGAGTGGACCTGCGCGTGCTCGGCGTGGATCGGGTCGACGTCGGCCGCACCCTGCGCACCGACATCACGCTGCCGGGACCGGGGGAGATCGCCCTGTCGCCCGACGAGCGTGCCGGACGCGGCGTGTCCGCGGGTTCCCGGCTCGACGTCGCCGGAGAGCGGGGGCGTCGGACCCTCACCGTGGTCGACGGCACCGAGGGCGCCCCGGCCCTCGTCGACGACGCCGACCTGCCCGCGCTGACCGGGGCGACGCGCACCGAGGCGGTGTGGCTGCGGCTGGCCGACATCGACGACGACGCGGCGATCGCCGCCGCGCAGCGCGCCGTCACGAGCGCCGCGGCCGAGGCCGCCCCGGGCAGCGAGGTCGGCGGCGCCGTCGCGATGCGCCGCACCATCGAGCAGGTGCTCGACACGATGCTGCTCGTGGTGGGCGGCCTCCTGTCGGTCGCCGTGCTCATCGCCCTGATCGGCGTCGGCAACACCATGGCCCTGTCGGTGCTCGAGCGGCGCCGGGAAACGGGACTGCTGCGGGCCGTCGGGCTCGGCCGCGGCGGCATCCGGTCGCTGCTCGTGCAGGAGGCGCTGCTCGTGGCAGGGGTGGCCTCGGGCCTCGGCGTCGCGCTCGGACTGATCCTCGGTGTCGCCGGGACCGCGTCGGTGTTCGGCGTGGACAAGCTCGTCCTGCCGTCGGTGCCGTGGCTGCAGCTGCTGGGGATCGTCGTCGCCGGCGGCGTGGCCGGTGTGGTCGCGGCGCTGCTTCCGGCGCGGCGCGCGGCGGCGGTGTCGCCGGTGGAGGCACTGTCGGCCGGATAGGCTCGGGCCCGTGAGCCCCCGCGACGCGCGTGCCGACCTGCAACGGTCGCGCGCGTCGCGGGGCGACGCGCAGGCCCGGGCGGTGACGGCCCTGGCCCTGCTGTGGGCCCGGGTGTGGGGCGGCCGCGTCGGCTTCGACGACGAGTTCGGACTCTACGTGTGCACCGGGATGCGCGGCGGCTACGCCCGCTCGGGCACGACGATCGGCGGGGTGTTCCTCACCGGCCGGCCACCGTCGCGCCGGATCCTGCGGCACGAGGCGGTCCACGCCGATCAGTGGGCGCGGTACGGGGCGGGATTCGCCGTCCGCTACGTGTGGGAGGAGCTGCGCCACCCGGGTGCCCGCAACCGGTTCGAGATCGAGGCCGGCCTCGCCGACGGCGGCTACGTCGCCTGAGCCTGCCGCGCGTCAGCCGTTCAGCCGGGCGGTGACCTTCTCGCTCTCGACCCGTCGGTCGGTGGCGGCGGGATCCGGGTTGCTCACCTGCACCAGCGACGCGCCGACGGCGAGGACGGCGAGCAGGCCGTCGATCAGCGCCTGCGGGGTGCCCCAGTCGCGGCTCGACAGCACCCGGTCCGCGCCGGTGATGCCGGCGGCCGCGGCCGCGTCCCGGGCCGCCGCGATCACCTCGCCGGCCGTCCGTCCGTCGAGCACCGGTCCGCCGTCCCCGGCGGAGCGGAACTGGTCACCGTGCACCCGCACGTGCGTCGCGTAGTCGGTGACCCCCACCGGCAGGTCCGGCACGGGCCGGCCGAACGCGTCGAGCGAGAGGACGGCGACCTCGGCGACGTCCGCGACATCGTCGAGACGGTCCGCGCTGACCAGCGCGAGGTCCGCGTCGTCGGGTTCGAGCACCACCTCGGCGCCGGCCCACCATGCGCCGAGCAGGACCGCGGCACTCTGCCAGTGAGCCGGGAGCAGGACGGCCACCCGGCCGCCGGGCAGCAGACCGAACTCGTCGCGCACCATGTTCGCCGTCTTGGCGGCCCAGTTCGCCAGGGTGACCGCGGACAGCTCGATCCGGGCGCCGGACGCGTCGTCGTACCACGTGATGCGGGGGCCGGCCGGGTCGGCGGCCAGGATCGGATCGAGCAGGGTGTCGGTCAGGGTGGTCACAGCTTCCTCGTTCCTCAGTTCACGCAGCGGGGGCCGGCGGAGCCGGCGTCGATCGGCGGGGCGGCCGGGACGGACGTCGGGGTGGCCCCGGCGCTCACGAGATCCGATCCGGAGGCCACGGAGGTGACGTTCGCATCCGTGCCCGGCCCCGCGTAGTCCGCGGTGAGCACCACCCGCACCGTGTCGGCGTCGAGCGACGGGTCGGCGGCGGTGGCCAGGCCGCCGAGCGCCTCCGCGACGGCACGCGCCTGGTCGGACTCGGGGTCGGCGGCGAAGACCGTCGACTCGTCCACCGCGCGGCCGGTGTGGTTGCCGACGCCGCCCTCGACGAAGCCGTCGCCGACGAGCACGGCCGCGACGCGGGAGGCCAGGCCGCCGACACCACCGGCGTTGGCGACATCCACCGTGATCGTGCCGGCATCGACCTCCGGTGCCGCGCTCGTCGTCGGCTGCGACCCGTCGTCGCCGGAGCCGGGATCGACGAGGTCGGCGACGAAGCGGCGCACCTCCTCCGGATCCACCTGCACCACGGATTCGCCGTAGTCGGTCATCGCGTTGAGGTCCTGGACGGGGATCGTGGAGAACTGCACGGCGCCGCCGGCGAGGTCCTGCATCCGGGTCGCCAGGTCGAGGATGTCCCAGTCGGAGTCCAGGACCACCGACCTCTGCACGGCCGCGCTGAGCTGGTTCAGCTTGGACGGGTTGCTCAGCGTCTTCGCGCTGAGCACCTTCTGTACGAGTGAGGCCATGAACACCTGCTGGCGCACGATTCGGTCCAGGTCGCCGCGCGGCAGGTCGTGGCGCTGCCGGACGAAGCTCAGGGCGTCCGCGCCGTCGAGGGTCTGCTCGCCGGCGGGGAAGTTCGCCCCGGACAGCGGCTCGTCGACGGGGTTGTTCAGGCACACGTCGACGCCGCCGACGGCATCGGTGAGCAGCACGAACCCGAGCAGGCCGACCTCGGCGTAGTGGTCGACGGTGACGCCGGTCAGGTCGACGACCGACTCGACCAGTGCCTCCCGGCCCGCCTGCGTGGCCGCCTTCTCGGCGGCCGCATCGGACTCGCCGGCCTCGACGAGCCGCAGCCGCTCGGTCTCCTTGGTGGCGCCGAACGCGGCGTTGATCTTCGACATCCCGATGTCGGGCACCTCGACGTAGGTGTCGCGCGGGATGGAGATGGCGGTGGCCGAGGTGCCGTCGAGCGGCACCCGGACCAGGATGATCGTGTCGGTGTTGTTGGCCACTTCCTCGCCGGCCCGCAGCGCGTCGAGTTCGCGCTGGGACAGCGGATTGCCGTGCGCGTCGGTGCGGCTGTCGGTGCCCACCAGGAGGATGTCGAGGGCGCCGTCCCGGCCGTCGCCCAGGGTGAGCCCGCCCACCGTGGCGAGCGACGAGCGCAGCGAATCGATGCCGCGCCATGCGACGCCGGTGACGACCAGGGTGAGCGCCGCGGCGACGCTGACGGCGATCCGCAGCGGGCGGCCGCGGAAGACCCCCGATCCTCCCCCCGCGTCGCGCGCCGGCACTCGGCGTGTGGGCGGCTCTGGCGGCACCTGGCGGTCCTCTCGTCGGGCGTCGGCGGTCGCACCCAGGCTACTGCCGAGACCGCGGCCCTTGTGGCACCCGCCGCGGCGTGCCCGGCTCGTACCGGGTGACAGCCGCGACGGCTACCGGGTGACAGCCGCGACGGCTACCGGGTGACAGCCGCGCCGGCTACCGGGTGACAGCCGCCCCGGCGTGCCAGACTCGTGCCCGTGCAGACCGTTCTCGTCACCGGAGCCCGCGGACAGCTGGGCCGTCACCTGCTCACCCGCGGCGCCGCGGCCGGCCTCCCGATCCGGGGCGTCGGCGCGGAGGAGGCGGACATCACCGATCCGGATGCCGTCGCCGCGCTCGTCGAACCGGGCGCCGTCGTGCTCAACTGCGCCGGCTACACCGCCGTCGACGCGGCCGAGACCCATGTGGAGGACGCCACCGCGGTCAACGAGTGGGGACCGGCCCATCTGGCCGCCGCGTGCGCCGCCGCCGGAGCGCACCTGATCCACGTGTCCACCGACTACGTGTTCGCCGGCGACGGGGACCGCCCGTACCGGGTCGGCGATCCGACCGGGCCCCGGACCGTCTACGGCCGTACCAAGCTCGCGGGGGAGCGCGCGGTGCTCGACCGGTTGCCGACCGCCCACGTGGTGCGCACCGCGTGGCTCTACACCGGCGAGGGCAACGACTTCGTCGCGACGATGCTGCGGCTCGAACGCGAACGCGACACCGTGCGCGTCGTCGACGATCAGGTCGGCTGCCCCACCTACGCCGCCGATCTCGCCGACGGCCTCCTCGAACTCGCCACCCGCGCCGGTGCGGTGCCCGGCGGGGTCCTGCACGCGACGAACTCCGGGCAGGCCAGCTGGTTCGACCTCGCCCGTGCGGTGTTCGCCGAGGCGGGTGCCGACCCGGGCCGCGTGCAGCCCTGCGGCAGCGACGAGTTCGTGCGGCCCGCGCCCCGCCCGGCGTACTCCGTCCTCGACGGCAGCGCGTGGGCCGCGGCCGGGCTGACGCCGCTCCGGCCGTGGCGGCCCGCGCTGCACGCCGCGATCGGCGCCCTGCGGGCCAGGGCGTGATTCGGCGGGACCGCGCCCGGCGGCTAAGGTGACGGCGTGAGTTCGAAGCTGACCGTGGTGACGGTGACCTACTCGCCCGGTGAGCATCTGGAGCACTTCCTGACCTCTCTGACCGGCGCGACGAACCTGCCCACCCAGGTGATCCTGGCGGACAACGGGTCCACCGACGGCGCCCCCGAAGACGCCGCGGCCCGGCACCCGAACGTGCGGCTGCTGCACACCGGCGGCAACATCGGCTACGGCGGGGCCGTCAACCGGGCCGTCGCGGAGGTCGATCCGGCGGAGGAGTTCGTCGTCGTCGCCAATCCCGATGTGCGCTGGGGACCCGGGTCGCTGGACCGGCTGCTCGAGGCGGCGCGTCGCTGGCCGCACGCGGCGTCCCTCGGCCCGCTGATCTACGAACCCGACGGCACCGTCTATCCGTCGGCGCGCTCGGTGCCCGGGCTGGTCTCCGGCGCCGGGCACGCGCTGCTCGGCACGGTGTGGCCGAAGAACCCGTGGACGCAGCGGTACCGGCAGGAGAACGAGACCGTGTCCGAACGCCCGGTGGGCTGGCTGTCCGGGTCGTGCCTGCTGGTGCGGCGGGCGGCGTTCGACGCGGTCGACGGCTTCGACTCGCGCTACTTCATGTACATGGAGGACGTCGATCTCGGCGACCGGTTCGGCCGGGCGGGCTGGCTCAACGTGTACGTGCCCTCGGCAGAGGTCACCCACGCGAAGGGGCACGCCGCAGGACGGCATCCCGAACTCATGCTGCCGGCCCACCACGACAGCGCGTACCGGTTCCAGGCGGACCGGCACCCGCATCCGTGGCAGGCGCCGCTGCGGTGGGCGCTGCGGGCCGGGCTCGCCGCCCGGTCGAGGATGTCGGTGGCCGCGGCGGCACGCGAACGGGCGCGGGCGGCCGAGGCGGGCAACACCACGGAACAGGGGACACGATGACGAACGATGCTGCGCCGCACACCGATGCGGTGATCCTGGTGGGCGGGCAGGGGACCCGGCTGCGGCCGCTGACCCTGTCCGCGCCGAAGCCGATGCTGCCCACCGCCGGCGTGCCGTTCCTTACGCACCTGCTCACGCGTATCCGTGCGGCCGGCATCAAGCACGTGGTGCTCGGAACATCCTTCAAGGCGGAGGTGTTCGAGGACTACTTCGGTGACGGCTCGGAACTGGGTCTCGAGATCGAGTACGTCACCGAGGCGGAGCCGCTGGGCACCGGCGGCGGCATCCGCAACGTGCTGCCCAGGCTGCGCGCCGACAACGTCATGGTCTTCAACGGTGACGTCCTCGGCGGCACGGATCTCGGTGCGGTGCTCGACACGCACCTGCGCACCGACGCCGACGTGACGCTGCACCTGGTGCGCGTGGGCGACCCCCGCGCGTTCGGGTGCGTGCCCACCGACGAGGAGGGCCGGGTCACCGCGTTCCTGGAGAAGACGCAGGATCCGCCGACGGACCAGATCAACGCCGGCTGTTACGTCTTCAAGCGCGAGATCATCGAGTCGATCCCCGAGGGTCGTCCGGTCTCCGTGGAACGTGAGGTCTTTCCGTCCCTGCTGGCGGAGGGCAAGCGCGTGTACGGGCACGTCGACGCCGCCTACTGGCGGGACATGGGCACGCCGGAGGACTTCGTGCGCGGCTCGGCAGACCTGGTGCGCGGCATCGCACCGTCGCCCGCGCTCGGTGGGCAGCGCGGCGAATCCCTCGTCCATCCCGGTGCCTCCGTCGCGCCCGGTGCCCTGCTGATCGGCGGCACCGTCGTCGGCCGCGGCGCCGAGATCGGCGCCGGCGCACGCCTGGACGGCGCGGTGATCTTCGACGGCGCGAGGGTGGAGGCCGGTGCGGTGATCGAGCGGTCCATCATCGGATTCGGGGTCCGGGTCGGTCCCCGCGCCCTGATCCGCGACGGGGTGATCGGCGACGGCGCCGACATCGGGGCGCGCTGCGAGCTGCTGCGCGGCGCCCGGGTCTGGCCCGGTGTGCAGATCCCCGACGGGGGGATCCGTTTCAGCACCGACGTGTGAGCACGGGGGGTCCACGAATGAAGTTCGAACGGTATGTGGCGCTGGGTGATTCGTTCACCGAAGGCGTCGGGGACCCGGATCCGGCCCGGCCCAACGGGTTGCGCGGCTGGGCGGACCTCGTCGCCGAGGAGCTCGCCCGCGACAACCCCGGGTTCGGGTATGCGAACCTCGCCGTGCGCGGACGGCTGCTGCGCCCGATCCTCGACGAGCAGCTCGACGCGGCGATCGCGATGCGACCCGACCTGGTGACGATCTACGCCGGTGGCAACAACCTCATGCGCCCGAAGCTTGACCTCGACGCGTTGGCGGCCGAGTACGACGACGCGATCGGCAAGCTTGCCGCCACGGGTGCGCGAGTGCTCGTGTGGACGGCCTACGACGGCAGCTGGGCGCCGGTGTTCGGGGTGCTGCGCGGCCGCTGGGCCGTCTACAACGAGCTGGTCCGGGCGATCGCCGACCGCCACGGTGCGGCGATCGTCGACTTCTGGCGGTTCGACGAGTACCGCGACCTGCGGATGTGGGATTTCGACCGGCTCCACATGTCGCCGGCCGGGCACCGGAACATGGCGATCCGCGTGCTCGATCTCCTCGGTGTGTCGCACACGCTCACCCCGGCCGAATTCGATGCCGCGCCGGTGGTCTCGGCGGCGAAGCAAGCCGAGGACCGCCGGTGGGCACGCGAATTCCTGATTCCCTGGGTCGGGCGGCGCCTGCGCGGCACCTCCTCGGGCGACGGCATCGAACCGAAACGCCCCACGCTGCAACCGGTCTAACGGCCCGCCCCGGTGCGTACGGCGGGGCCCGCCCCGGTGCGTACGGCGGGGCCCGCCCCGGTGCGTACGGCGGGGCCCGCCCCGGTGCGTACGGCGGCGAGGCCGAGCAGGTGCCCGAGGGTGTCGTGCTCGGCCTCCGGCGGCAGCGCGTCGACCGGCCACCAGCGCAGGTCGGTCGATTCCGCGCTGCGGACGGGCACGGCCCCGGGCGGCGCGACGACGAGGAACCGCAGGTCCAGGTGCCGGGTCGGGCGGCCCAGCGAGCAGGTGATCGGATGGGTGTGCGCCGAGAGCAGTTCCGGATCGATGACCAGGTTCTCGATGCCGGACTCCTCGGTCGCCTCCCGCAGCGCCGCCCCGACGACCGTCTCGTCGGATTCCTCGCAGTGCCCGCCGAGCTGGATCCACCGCCCCACCCGGGGATGCAGGGTGAGCAGCACGTGCCGGCGGTCGGCGTCGAGCACGAGCGACGACGCCGTGACGTGTCCGGGCACGTGCCTGCGGAGGCACCCCTCGGGCGCGGCGTCGAGGAACGCGAGCATGGTGTGCCGCAGCGACTCCGCGTCCGCCGAGTCGGTCCGCCAGGTCTGCAGCCGGTCGACGGCCGAGGCGTGCAGCGTGGACGCGGTCACCTCAAAGCTCCAGCAGCAGGTCGCCGGCCGCGGGGGCGACGCGCGGTGTCGCCGGCTCGAGGGGGTGCCCGACCGCGATCGCGCCGAGCGGCGACCAGTCCCCGGGCAGGCCGAGTTCACGCCGCACGACGTCCGGGGCGAAGATCGTCGACCCGATCCAGCAGCTGCCGAGCCCGCGCACGGCGAGCGAGACCAGCAACCCCTGCACGGCAGCGCCGGCGGCGACGGTGAACATCGTGGCCTCGGCAGCGGTGCGGCGGGCGTCGGGGTAGCTGTGTGCGCCGTCGGGAACCCAGAACGGGATCACCATTTCGGGGGCGCCGTAGAGGATGGCGCCGCGGCCGACCCGGCGGTCGATCGCCGCCGGGTCGAGCCCGTCGCCGGCGAGGTCGGCGGCCCAGCGTTCGCGCATGCGGTCGAGCAGCCGCCGGCGGACCTGCTCGGTGCGGACCCAGACGAACCGCACCGGGTGGGTGTGGTGCGGCGCCGGAGCGGTGAGCGCCTCGGCGACCGCGTCCCGCAGATCCTCGGGATCGACCGGTTCCGAGGAGA
The DNA here is from genome assembly GCF_011058165.1 of Rhodococcus aetherivorans. Lineage (GTDB taxonomy): Bacteria > Actinomycetota > Actinomycetes > Mycobacteriales > Mycobacteriaceae > Rhodococcus > Rhodococcus aetherivorans. The sequence continues at coordinate 134,016 of NZ_JAALEG010000003.1, read as the reverse complement.
ATTCGCGCACCGACCGGCGCAACAGCAGCGCCTCACGGCGGCCCTGCTCGAGTGCCTCGGCGGTGCCGAGCCAGAACAGGTCGTCCTCCCCGCCGCGGATCAGTTCCTGTGCGGTGGAACCGTTGTCGGGCAGGTCGAGACCGCGGACCACCGCGACCGGTACCCCGCCCAGCTTGCCCTTGACGAGGTCGCCCGCGGCGGCGATCTCGTCGGCGACGGCGACGGAGGTGACGAACAGCTCGTTGCCCTGCGCGTCCCGGGATCCGGCATATTCGTGCAGGACCGGGATCCCGGCCGCACCGATCGCGGCGTCGGTCTGGCCGACGCGCCAGGCCCGGCCCATCGTGTCGGTGACGACCACCGCGACCGTCACGCCGAGCAGGGTCCCCAGGCGCTCCCGCAGCGCCGCGGCGCTCGCGTCCGGGTCCTCGGGCAGCAGGGCGAGCTCGGACGCGGCGACGTTGGAGCCGTCGATCCCGGAGGCTGCCTGCACGATCCCGAGCCGGTTCTCGGTGATGAGGGTGCGGCCCTTGCGGGCGAGCACGCGTACGGCCTCCTGGTCGACGAGGCGGCGCCGGAGCGTGTCGCGGGCCTCGGGATCGGTGGGGGCGTCGACGATGCGGCCCTCGACCTTGGAGAAGACCTTGCTGGTGACGACGAGGACGTCCCCGTCGGCGAGCCAGGGTGCGGCGGTGGCCACTGCGGCGGCGAGGTCGTCGCCGGGCCGGAACTCGGGCAGGCCCGGCACCGGGAGGATCTCGATCGGCCGCCCGGGGGAGTGGTCGCGCACTCCGGCGGCGGTCCCGGTGGCCGTGTCGGTGGGCATGGTCACGGGGTCACTCCTGCCAGTTCTAATGCGGCGCGAGCCATCTCGGCTGTCGCGTCCGGATCGGTCATGAGCAGCGGCACGCTGCGCACCTCGACGCCGGGCACATCGGCGGTGTCGGTGGAATGGATCAGCCACCCGTCGAGCAGGCCCGCGCCGCTGCGGGCGCCGTAGTGCCGCCCGACGCCCTGGGCGGTCGACTCGACGCCGATCACGTCGAGGCAGGCATCGGCCATGCCGCGCAACGGCTTTCCGTCGATCACCGGCGAGAGGCCGACGATCTTCGCGGACGTGGTGCGCAGCGCGCCGCGCAGGCCGGGGATCGCGAGGAGCGCGCCGATGCTCACCACCGGGTTCGACGGGGCGAGGATCACCACGTCCGCCGATTCGATCGCCGCGAGCACTCCGGGAGCGGGGGCGGCCTTCTCGGCGCCGATGTGCGCGAAGCTGTGCGTGGGGACCTGCGCGCGGTGCCGGACCCACCATTCCTCGAAGTGCACGGCGCGCTGCTCGCCGTCGGCCGGATCGGTGATGACCACGTGGGTCTCGCTGCGGTCGTCGGAGACCGGGAGCAGGGTGACGCCGGGCTTCCACCGGTCGCACAGGGCCTCGGTCACGGCCGAGAGCGGGTATCCGGCGCTCAGCAACTGGGTGCGCAGCAGGTGGGTCGCGATGTCGCGGTCGCCGAGACCGAACCAGTCGGGTGTGGCGCCGTAGGCCGCCAGCTCCTCCTTCGCGTGCCAGGTCTCGTCGGCCCGGCCCCATCCGCGTTCGGTGTCGATCCCGCCGCCGAGGGTGTACATGCACGTGTCCAGGTCGGGGCAGATCCGCAGCCCGTGCATCCAGACGTCGTCGCCGATGTTGACGATCGCGGTGACCCGGTGTGCGGCGTCGGGGTCGAGGTCGCGGCCGGGTTCGATGCCGAGGAGCCGGCGCACGCCGGTGAGAAAACGCGCACCTCCGACGCCGCCGACCAATACAGTCACGTTCACAGGGCAAGCCTAGGCGGTGCGCCGGGTGGGCTGCCGGGGTGCCTGCGCGCCCGGGCGGCGGGTGCGCACCGGCACGGTGGAGAACCCCGGATGGTAAGGCAGCGGCGCCGCTCGGCTTGACCGCGACACGCCCCACGTGTCTAATCACATAAGTGTCATTTCCAGTGAACCGGGGCCGAGATCGGTTGTGGTGAACTGCATTCGAACGCATGTTCGACCGGGGATGGCGCGGAGTGGGCCGGTTTCGACGAGAGTTGCAGCGCTGCAGGTGAGGAGGCGAACGATGGCCGACGAGCGCGAATGGTTCGAGAGCTCTCGGATCGACACTGCAGGCATCGACACTGCAGGCGAGGACGTTCGGGACGATATCGACGGCATCGGGGGGGACGCGCCCGCGCGACCCGTGCTCAGCCTGATCGATGGTTTCGGCGACCCGTCCGACGGTGGCGACGAACAGTGGCAGGAACGCGCGCTGTGCGCGCAGACGGATCCCGAGGCGTTCTTCCCCGAGAAGGGCGGATCGACCCGGGAGGCGAAGCGGATCTGCTTGGGCTGCGAGGTCCGGGACGAGTGTCTCGAATACGCGCTGGCCAACGACGAGCGCTTCGGCATCTGGGGCGGTCTGTCGGAGCGGGAGCGCCGGCGCCTCAAGCGCGGCATCGTCTGAGGACGTCAGTCCTCGTCGAAGCCGCCGAGCTCGGGGTCGATGACCTCGGGTTCCACGCCGAGGTAGGTGGCGACCTGGTGCACGAGCACGTCGTGGACCAGATCGGTGAGATCCTCGGGATCCTTCGCCCGCAGTTCGAGCGGGCGGCGGAAGAGCACGATCCGGGCCCGCGTCGCGGCGCCGCGGCGGTCGATCCCCGCGGGCACGAGTCGCGACAGCGGCACCGGACCGTCCGCGACCACCTCCGACGGCCAGTTCACCGAGTCGGGGTCGAGGGCGCGGATCTTGGGCACCTCGTCGACGGCGATATCGAGCTTGGTCAGCCGGTCGTGCCACTGCGCGTCGATCGGGGCGAACGCCCCCAGCACGAGCAGGTCGAACTTCTCCGCCCGTGAGCGCCACGCCGGCAACTCGTGCGGGAACAACGGCCCGCGCACGCCGCGGCCGCGTCGCGCGACCGAGCGGGACGTCACGGGGCGGGAACGGCGCGATCGGTGCATGCTCTGGACAGTACGACACGAAAATCCGTACCGGGTTCTCCGGTGTGTCCGGATAGTCCCCGGGCGGACGGCGCGCTACTCTCCGACTGTGAGATCACTGCGTCGATGCTGCCGGCCTGGGTGCAAGAACCCTGCTGTTGCGACGCTGACCTACGTGTACTCGGACTCCACCGCGGTCGTCGGTCCGCTGGCGACGGTCGCCGAGCCGCACTCGTGGGATCTGTGCGAATCGCACGGCTCGCGGATCACCGCGCCGAAGGGGTGGGAGCTGGTCCGGTACGAGGGTGCCTTCACCACCGGCACTCCGGACGAGGACGACCTGACCGCCCTGGCCGAGGCGGTGCGTGAGGCCGGTCTCGGCGAGCGTGCCCGAACCGACTCCGACGACACCGATTCCGGTGTCCCCACGGCGCTGGCCGCGCCGCCCACGGCCCGCACCGGCCGCCGTGGCCACCTGCGCGTGTTGCCCGATCCCACGTCCTGATCGTCGCCCACTAGGCTGACCGTGCCCCGCCGCGGAGGCGGCGGTGCCAGTCGACGATCAGGAGCAGCAACAGTGGCGAGATCTGCCGAGTCCGTGTCCGCCGTGGTCAAGGCATACGACGTGCGTGGCGTGGTGGGAGAACAGCTCGATGCGGGGTTCGTCCGTGATGTCGGAGCCTCCTTCGCTCGCCTGATGCGCGACGGCGGCGCCACCCGCATCGTGATCGGCCACGACATGCGCGAATCGTCCCCGCAGCTGTCGCAGGCCTTCGCCGCCGGCGTCACCGCCCAGGGACTCGACGTCGTGCACATCGGACTCGCCTCCACCGACCAGCTGTACTTCGCCTCCGGCATCCTCAAGGCCCCCGGCGCCATGTTCACCGCGAGCCACAACCCGGCGCGCTACAACGGCATCAAGCTGTGCCGGGCCGGGGCGAAGCCGGTCGGGCAGGAGACCGGCCTCGCCACCATCGCCGCCGAACTCGTCGCCGGCGTCCCGGACTTCGACGGCGCCCCCGGCACCGTCTCCGAACGGGACGTGCTCGCCGACTACGCCGCGTTCGTCCGCTCGCGGGTGGAACTGTCGGCGATGCGCCCGCTGAAGGTCGCCGTCGACGCCGGCAACGGCATGGGCGGGCACACGGTGCCGGCGGTGTTCGGCGCGCTCCCGATCGACCTCGTGCCGCTGTACTTCGAACTCGACGGCACCTTCCCCAACCACGAGGCCAACCCGCTCGATCCCGCCAACCTGGTGGACCTGCAGAAGCTCGTGCGCGAATCCGGTGCCGACCTCGGACTCGCCTTCGACGGCGACGCCGACCGCTGCTTCGTCGTCGACGAGCGCGGCGAGCCGGTCACTCCGTCGGCGGTCACCGCGCTGGTGGCCGCGCGGGAACTCGCCAAGGAACCCGGGTCGACGATCATCCACAACCTCATCACCTCGCGCGCCGTGCCGGAACTGGTCGCCGAACTCGGCGGCAAGCCCGTCCGCACCCGCGTCGGGCACTCGTTCATCAAGCAGCAGATGGCCGAGACCGGGGCCGTGTTCGGGGGGGAGCACTCCGCGCACTACTACTTCCGCGACTTCTGGGGCGCGGACTCGGGCATGCTCGCCGCGCTGCACGTGCTCGCCGCGCTCGCCGGGCAGGACCGGCCGCTGTCCGAGCTGATGGCCGGCTACGACCGGTACGCGGCGTCCGGGGAGATCAACTCCACCGTCGCCGACGCCGCGGAGCGCACCGCCGCCGTGCTCGAGGCATTCGGCGATCGTGCCGAATCGGTCGACCGGCTCGACGGCGTCACCGTCGACCTCGCCGACGGCGCCTGGTTCAACCTGCGCGCCTCCAACACCGAGCCGCTGCTGCGGCTCAACGTCGAGGCCCGCACCGCCGAACAGGTCGACGCGCTGGTGAGGGAAATCCTGGCAATCGTGCGCGCGTGACGGAAGTATCCGTGGCGGGGATAATCGAGTTCCCGGGGCCCGGCGCCGGGACGGTTCGAGTCGGAAGGATGGTGGCGCAGCCATGACGGCTCCCTCTTCGTTCCTCGACTTGGACGACACGGACGCCCTGATCGACGCGGACGTCGACGGGATCCTGCGGTTCGCCGCGCTCGGTGGGGCCCAGATCCGGGCCACCGCCGCGGCCGTCGACGAGCAGATCCTCGACCGCCTGCACGGCCTGCACCCCCGCAGCGTGGTGCTCGTGTGCGGCGACGCGCGCGCCGCGCGCGCGGGCGAGCTGGTCGTCGCGATGCTTGCGGCCCGCTCGGCTGTGCCGCTGGTCACGGCCCCCGTCACGCCGCCGTGGGTCGGCCCGCTCGACGTCGTCGTCGTCGCGGGCGACGACGCGGGCGACCCGCAGCTCGCCGAGTCGGTCGCCGCGGCCCTGCGGCGCGGGGCCGAGGTGGTCGTCGACGCCCCGGACGAGGGGCCGATCCGGGCGGCGACCGCCGGCCGTGCGACGCTGCTGCCCCCGCGGATCCGGGTGCCGGTGGCGTACTCACTCCTGCGGCACCTCGCCGTGTTCCTCGCGGTGGTGGTCGCGATGGAGGCCACCCGCACGGCGGGCGCGGTTCCCCCGCTGGCCGACCTCGCCGATTCGGCGGACGCGGAGGCCGGTCGCGACCAGCCGGGCAGCGAGGTGTTCCACAACCCGGCGAAGGCGCTCGCGGCCCGCATCCAGTCGCGTCGGGTGGCGCTGGCCGGCGACTCCGCGGTGACGGCCGCGCTGGCCCGGCACGCCGGGGAGTCCCTGTTGCAGGTGGCCGGGGTGATCGCGTCGGCGTCGGCGTTGTCGGACGTCCTCGCCGCCCGGGACCGGCTCATCGCGAGGCCGTCGGCGAGCGGGGAACCCTACGATCCGTTCTTCCACGACGAACAGCTCGACGGGCCGGTGCCCGCACCCCCGGCGCGGGTGTTCGTGCTGAGCGTGGAGGAGGATCGGCGGCAGGCGGAGCGGCGCGCGGCAGCGCTGCCGGACATGGAGTTGGTATCGGTGGTGGGGGAGTTCGAGGCGAAGGCGGTGCCGCCGGTGCCGGAGCAGGTGGCGGTGCTGGCCGTGCGATTCGAGATGGCCGCGGCCTATCTGCGGTTGGTCGGTGGTTGCTAGTGCTCCGACTCGAAGGTGCGCTGCGTTCGTATGCCTGGGGTTCGCGCACCGCGATCGCGGCGCTGTGCGGCCGTACCGTGCCGTCCGCACATCCGGAGGCGGAACTGTGGCTCGGTGCGCATCCCGCGGACCCGGCGCGCGTGGTGAGCGCCAACGGCGACAGCCCGGGCGGGAGCGCATCGCTGCTCGACGTGCTCGAGGCCGATCCGGGCGGGCATCTGGGGCCGGCGACACTGAGCCGGTTCGGACCCCGGCTGCCGTTCCTGCTCAAGTTGCTCGCCGCCGAGGAGCCACTGTCGTTGCAGGCCCATCCGAGCGCCGAACAGGCCGCCGAGGGCTTCGCCCGGGAGGAGGCCGCGGGCCTGCCCCTCGAGTCGCCGGTGCGGAACTACCGCGATGCGAGCCACAAGCCCGAACTCGTCGTCGCGCTCACCCGCTTCGAGGCGCTCGCCGGTTTCCGGGATCCGCACCGCACCGTCGAGCTGCTCGGCGCCCTCGAGGTTCCCGAGCTCGACCCGTACATCGGGTTGCTCGCCGGGCAGCCCGACTCGGACGGCCTGCGGGCGCTGTTCACCATCTGGATCACCCTGCCGCAGTCGGTGCTGTCGGCGTTGCTGCCGCGGGTGCTCGACGGCTGCGTGACGTACCTGGCGACGCACAACGGCAACGGCACGGCCTCGTTCGCCGAGGAGGTGCGGACCGTGCTGCAGCTGGCCGAGTTCTACCCGGGCGACGCGGGGGTGCTCGCTGCGGTACTGCTCAACCGGATCACCCTCGAGCCGGGACAGGGCCTGTTCCTCGCCGCCGGGAACCTGCACGCGTACCTGCACGGCATGGCCGTGGAGATCATGGCCAACTCGGACAACGTGCTGCGCGGCGGCCTCACGCCGAAACACGTCGACGTGCCGGAGTTGCTGCGGGTGCTCGATTTCCGTCCCGTGGATGTGCCGATCCTCGAACCGGAGCCGTCCGGGCCGGGCGAGGTGCGCTACCGGACTCCGGCCCCGGAGTTCGCGCTGTCACGCGTCGACGTCGCCGCCGGCTCCGGTGCCGCACCGGACGCCGTCACCCTGCCGCCGTGCGGCCCGCAGATCCTGTTGTGCACCGCCGGGGTGGCCGGGGTGGAATGCGGTGGGCGGAGCCTGCAGCTGTCGGCCGGCCAGGCGGTGTGGCTGTCGGCCTCCGACCCGGCCGTCACGGTGCGGGCGGCCGGCGAGCCGGCGCAACTGTTCCGCGCGCGGTTGGCGGACACCGGCGCTCCCGTCGACTAGCAGAAACACGCTCGTTTCCGATCGATGAGGGGGTGCTGTTCTCCCTCGGCTCGTTGTCCGCGATCGACGACCCGATGCCCGGGTCGGGGCCGTCGTCCCCGCCGTTCGGCTGATCCACCTCGAGCCCGACCTGTTCCGTACCCCTGTGGCTTAGGCTTGGGAGGGCGCCACTCCGGGTACTTCCGCTCCGGAGAAAGGGGAGTGCCCGATGACCGAGACCGGCGGCGTATCCCGCAGCGGACTGTTCCGGACCAAGTCGGTGGAGCGATCCATCCTCGACACCGACGAACCGGATTCCCGTCTGCGCAAGGACCTCACAGCGTGGGACCTGATCGTGTTCGGCGTGGCCGTCGTCATCGGCGCCGGCATCTTCACCCTCACGGCCCGGACGGCCGGGAACGTCGCCGGCCCGTCCGTGTCCCTCGCGTTCGTGCTCGCGGCTGTGGCCTGCGCGCTCGCGGCGCTGTGCTACGCCGAGTTCGCGTCGACCGTGCCCGTCGCCGGGAGCGCCTACACCTTCTCCTTCGCGACGTTCGGCGAGTTCGTCGCATGGATCATCGGCTGGGACCTCATCCTCGAGTTCGCTCTCGCCGCCGCCGTGGTCGGCAAGGGCTGGTCGCTGTATCTCGGCGAGGTGCTCGGCGGCCTGTCGCCGGTGGCTTCTCTCGGGCCCGTGAAGGTGGACTGGGGTGCGATCCTGATCGTCGTGGTGATCGGCGTACTCGTAGCCACAGGCACGAAGCTCTCCTCGCGCGTGTCGCTGGTGATCACCTCGATCAAGATCGCCGTCGTCCTGTTCGTTGTCGCGCTCGGCGTCTTCTACATCGACACCGACAACTACACCCCGTACGTCCCGCCGTCGGAATCTGCCTCGACCGGTGAGGGCCTGCGGCAGTCGCTGTTCTCGTTCCTCACCGGGGCCGGGGGCAGCACGTTCGGGTGGTACGGCCTGCTCGCCGCGGCGAGCCTGGTGTTCTTCGCATTCATCGGGTTCGACGTGGTCGCCACCACCGCGGAGGAGACGCGGCATCCCCAGCGGGCCGTGCCCATCGGGATCCTGGGCTCCCTCGCGATCGTCACCGTGCTGTACGTGGCGGTGAGCCTCGTCCTCACCGGGATGGTGAACTACAAGGAACTGGCCGGAGACGAGTCGACGCTCGCGACGGCGTTCGCGCTGAACGGGATGGACTGGGCCAAGAACCTCATCTCGGTCGGTGCCCTCGCCGGCCTGACCACCGTCGTGATGGTCCTGATGCTGGGCCAGACCCGGGTGCTGTTCGCGATGGCACGCGACGGCCTCGTCCCGCGACGGTTGTCGCACACCGGCCGGCACGGTACCCCGGTGCGGACGACCGTGCTGGTGACGGTCGTGGTTGCCGTCCTCGCCGGCCTCATTCCGCTCGGCACCCTCGAGGAGATGGTCAACATCGGGACGCTCTTCGCGTTCGTCCTGGTTTCGATCGGGGTGATCGTGCTGCGCCGGACCCGTCCGGATCTCGAGCGCGGATTCCGGGTGCCCGCGGTGCCGCTCGTGCCGATTCTCGCGGTACTCGCGTGCGTGTGGCTGATGGCCAACCTGTCGGTGGAGACGTGGTTGCGGTTCGTGGTGTGGATGGTGATCGGCGTGGTCGTCTACTTCACCTACAGTCGCCGGCACTCGGTACTGGCGGAACCGGCGGCGCCGCGCCGCTAGCTCCATTCGTGTTGACGGGACCCGCGCCGCGTGAAAACGTCGCGGCATGTCGATCGTGCACGAATCGTCCCCCGCCGGGGAGCCCCCGCGAGCCGGGGAACCCGAGGACCGGCAACGCGTACCGTTCCACGAGGCCAGCCGGATGCTGCTGCGCAACTCGGTGCTCGATGCCATGCGGGACCTGCTCACCGCCCGCGACTGGTCCGCCGTCACCATGACGGACGTCGCCCGGGGCGCCGGTGTGAGCCGGCAGACGCTCTACAACGAGTTCGCCTCGCGGCAGGGCCTGGCCCAGGCGTATGCCCTGCGCCTGGTCGATCAGTTCGTCGACGCCGTCGACGACGCGATCTACAGCCATGTGGGGCAGGCGCGCGACGCCCTCGTCGAGGGATTCACGTCGTTCTTCGTCGAGAGCAGCGCCGACCCGCTGATCCAGTCGCTGCTGCGCGGCGAGGCCAAGCCCGACCTGTTGCGGTTGATCACCACCGATTCGGCGCCGCTCATCGAGCGGGCCTCCGCCCGGCTGTCGGAAACCTTCCAGCGCAGCTGGGTCCAGGCGTCCGCGTCGGATGCGGGCATCCTCGGCCGCGCGATCGTGCGCATCGCGATGAGCTACATCTCCATGCCGCCCGAGTCCGACCGGGACGTCGCCGCGGACCTGGCGGAGCTGCTCGGGCCGTTCATCGATCGCTCCGCCCGGCACGACTGAGCAGCGAGTTGTATAGCCTGTTGGCAGAACCGACTGACAACAGGAGAGGCATTCTCACGTGTCCGACACCAAGCTCGTGGCCGACCAGCTGAATGGGATCGACTTCAAGGTCGCCGATCTGTCCCTCGCCGAATTCGGCCGCAAGGAGATCCGGCTGGCCGAGCACGAGATGCCCGGCCTGATGGCGCTGCGCCGCGAGTACGCGGAGGTGCTGCCGCTGAAGGGCGCGCGGATCTCCGGCTCGCTGCACATGACCGTCCAGACGGCCGTGCTGATCGAGACGCTCGTCGCGCTCGGCGCCGAGGTGCGCTGGGCCTCGTGCAACATCTTCTCGACCCAGGACCATGCCGCCGCTGCGGTCGTCGTCGGCCCGCACGGCACCGTGGAGGCCCCGCGCGGTGTGCCGGTGTTCGCGTGGAAGGGCGAGACCCTCGAGGAGTACTGGTGGGCTGCCGAGCAGATGCTCACCTGGCCCGCCGCCGCCGACGGGACACCGCGGCCGGCCAACATGATCCTCGACGACGGCGGTGACGCCACCATGCTGGTGCTCAAGGGCGCGCAGTTCGAGAAGGCGGGTGTGGTGCCGCCGGTGGACGAGGAGCACGACTCCGCCGAGTACCGGGTGTTCCTGGCGCTGCTGCGCGAGTCCCTCGCGCAGGACGCGAAGAAGTGGACGGCGATCGCCGAGTCGGTGCGCGGCGTCACCGAGGAGACCACCACCGGTGTGCTGCGGCTGTACCAGCTCTCGGCCGGCGGCGACCTGGCGTTCCCCGCGATCAACGTCAACGACTCGGTCACCAAGAGCAAGTTCGACAACAAGTACGGCACCCGGCACTCGCTGCTCGACGGCATCAACCGCGGTACCGACGTGCTCATCGGCGGCAAGGCCGCCCTGGTGTGCGGCTACGGGGACGTCGGCAAGGGCTGCGCGGAGGCGCTGCGCGGGCAGGGTGCGCGCGTGTCCGTCACCGAGATCGACCCGATCAACGCGCTGCAGGCGCTGATGGACGGCTTCGATGTCGTCACGGTCGAGGGCTTCATCGAGCAGGCCGACATCGTGATCACCGCGACCGGCAACAAGGACATCATCACCTTCGACCACATGCGCCGCATGAAGCACCAGGCGATCCTGGGCAACATCGGCCACTTCGACAACGAGATCGACATGGCCGGCCTCGAGCGGGCGGCGGACGTCACCCGCATCAACATCAAGCCGCAGGTCGACGAGTTCCGTTTCGCCGACGGGCATTCCATCCTCGTGCTGTCCGAGGGCCGGTTGCTCAACCTCGGCAACGCCACGGGCCATCCGTCGTTCGTGATGAGCAATTCGTTCGCCAACCAGGTGATCGCCCAGATCGAGCTGTGGACCAAGCCGGACGAGTACGACAACGAGGTCTACCGCCTGCCCAAGCACCTGGACGAGAAGGTCGCCCGCATCCACGTCGAGGCCCTCGGCGGCGAGCTCACCAAGCTGTCCAAGGACCAGGCCGAGTACATCGGGGTCGACGTGGAGGGCCCGTACAAGCCCGAGCACTACCGGTACTGAGCACGGTAGCGAGGATCGCAGGACACCGCCGATGGGCGCGTTGATCGTCGTGGAGGGGCTCGACGGGGCCGGCAAGCGGACACTGTCCGCGGGCCTCGTCGAGGCTTGGCGCGCTGCGGGATTCGTCGTCGCGACGCTCGCGTTTCCGCGCTACGGCGTGTCGGTGCACGCCGACCTCGGTGCCGAGGCCCTGCGGGGCCGGCACGGTGACGCGGCCTCGAGCATCGAGGCGATGGCCCTGCTGTGGGCCCTCGATCGGCGCGACGCCGCCGACGAGTTGCGGAAGCTCCTGGCGGACAACGACATCGTGCTGCTCGACCGGTATGTCGCGTCCAACGCCGCCTACACCGCCGCGCGGCACCACGAGGACGGCTCGGGGCCGTCGGTGGAATGGGTCCGCGAGCTCGAGTTCGATCGGTTCGCGCTGCCCGTACCGGATCTGCAGTTGCTGCTGCGGGTGCCCGTGGAACTGGCTGCGCAGCGGGCCCGCAGTCGCGCCGCTGCCGACACGGCCCGCGATCGGGACGCGTACGAACGGGACTCGGGTCTGCAGGCCCGGACCGGGCAGGTGTACGACGACCTCGCACGCCGACAGTGGATGTCGCCGTGGCGGGTTGCCGGACCCGACGCCGATCCGCGACAACTCGCCGCCGAGATCTCAAATCAGCTTCACCACGGTCGAGGAGTGACACGATAGAAGCCATGAAGCCGAGGATTCTGGTTGTCGACGACGACACCGCGCTCGCCGAGATGCTCACGATCGTCCTGCGGGGCGAGGGATTCGAGCCGTACGTGGTGGGTGACGGTTCGCAGGCGCTGAACGCGGTCCGAGAGATTCGGCCCGACCTCGTCCTGCTCGACCTCATGCTCCCGGGCATGAACGGCATCGACGTGTGCCGGGTGCTGCGGGCCGACTCGGGCGTGCCCATCGTGATGCTCACCGCCAAGTCGGACACTGTGGACGTGGTGCTCGGGCTCGAATCCGGCGCCGACGACTACATCGTCAAGCCGTTCAAGCCCAAGGAACTCGTGGCCCGGGTCCGGGCGCGGCTGCGTCGCACCGAGCAGGAACCGGCCGAGGTGCTCTCCATCGGCGACATCGCCATCGACGTTCCCGCCCACAAGGTCAGCCGTGGGGACGAACTGATCTCTCTCACGCCGCTCGAGTTCGATCTGCTGGTGGCGCTCGCGCGCAAGCCGCGGCAGGTGTTCACCCGTGAGGTGCTGCTCGAGCAGGTCTGGGGCTACCGGCACGCGGCCGACACCCGCTTGGTGAACGTCCATGTGCAGCGGTTGCGCGCGAAGGTCGAGAAGGATCCCGAGAATCCCGAGGTGGTGCTGACGGTGCGTGGCGTCGGCTACAAGGCCGGACCGCCGTGATCGGTGGGTACCGACTGCGGCGGCGGATCACGAGGAGGACCCTGCCGCTGCTGAGGTGGTCACGTGCGGTGAGCAACCGGCTCGCCCACACGTGGCGGCGATCGTTGCAGCTCCGGGTCGTGGTCTCGACCCTGTCGCTGTCGCTGATCGTGATGCTCGTCCTCGGTGTCGTGCTCACCAGCCAGATCACCGAGCGGCTGCTCGAGGTGAAGATCAACGCCGCCACCGAGGAGGTCGAGCGCTCCCGCGCACTCGTCGAGGGCCAGCTCGCCGGCGCCGACGACTCCGGTTCGCTGCAGGTACGGCTCGACGGGGCCGCCGCGGCATTGACCAACCGCGGCAGCGACGCCGGCCAGGACACCGGCGTCGCGGGCACCTTCGACCCGGTGCTGATCGTGCCGGGCGACGGACCGCGCGCCCCGACGTCGAGCGGTCCTGCCGACCAGATCCCCGAGAACCTGCGCGCCTTCGTGCAGAAGGGCCAGATCTCCTACCAGTTCGCGACCGTGTCGGATCCGGACGGTTACTCCGGCCCGGCCCTGATCGTGGGCACCCCGACGGCGTCGGACATCTCCACCCTCGAGCTGTACCTGGTGTTCCCGCTGGCGGGCGAGGAGAACACGCTGTCGCTGGTGCGGGGCACGCTGCTCGTCGGCGCCGGCGTGCTGCTCGCCGCGATCTCGATGATCGTCGCGCGCCAGGTCGTGCTGCCGATCCGCTCGGCGTCGCGCATCGCGGTCCGGTTCGCCGACGGCCGGCTCAAGGAACGCATGCCGGTGCGCGGTGAGGACGACATGGCGCGCCTGGCCATGTCCTTCAACGAGATGGCCGAAAGCCTGTCGCGGCAGATCACGCAGCTCGAGGAGTTCGGCAACCTGCAGAAGCGGTTCACCTCGGACGTCAGTCACGAGCTGCGGACTCCGCTGACGACGGTGCGGATGGCCGCCGACCTGATCCACGACGGCAGCGACGAACTCGACCCGTCCCTGAAGCGGGCCTCGGAGCTGCTCGTCACCGAGCTCGACCGGTTCGAGAGCCTGCTGGGTGATCTGCTCGAGATCAGCCGTCACGACGCCGGCGTCGCCGAGCTCGCGGCCGAGCAGCTCGACCTGCGGATGTGCGCCCGTGCCGCGGTGTCCACCGTCCGGCACCTCGCCCGCGAGAGCGGGACCGAGCTGATCGTCGACCTGCCCGGCGAACCCGTTACCGCCGAGGTGGATCCGCGCCGCGTCGAGCGCATCCTGCGGAACCTGCTCGCCAACGCCATCGACCACGGGGAGGGAAAACCCATCCTGTTGCGCCTGCGCGCCGACGACAACGCCGCCGCCTTCATCGTCCGGGACCAGGGCGTCGGCCTGCGTCCGGGCGAGGAGAAACTCGTCTTCAACCGGTTCTGGCGCTCGGACCCGTCGCGGGTCCGGCGGTCCGGCGGAACCGGTCTCGGCCTGGCGATCAGCGTCGAGGACGCCAACCTCCACAACGGCAAGCTCGAGGCGTGGGGCGAGCCCGGCCAGGGGTCCTGCTTCCGGCTGACCCTCCCGCGGGAACGGGGACGCAAGGTCGGCCGCAGTCCGCTGCCGCTCGTTCCCAGCACGGTCCGTGCGGTCCAGGGCCGCCCGCTGCCGGGAGCGGCCGCGCCGGCCGAGGCGGAGTCGGCGGATGCCGGGACCGGCGACGACGCCGGGACGGCCGCGGATTCGGCGCACGTGCCGGTCCCGCCCGAGGGAGCCGCCACATGAGGGGCACGAAGACGATCCTCACGGCGATGCTCGGCCTGACCGTCGCCGTGTCGGGGTGTGCCAGCCTGCCGGACTCGTCGTCGCCGCAGGCGGTCGGCACCATCGCCCGTGAGCCCACCACCACCTCGGTCCCCCCGCCGGCACCGGGCCGGGAACCGGACCTGCTCCTGCGCGACTTCCTGCGCGCCAGCACCGACCCGGCGAACCGCCACCTCGCGGCCCGGCAGTTCCTCACCGCCGACATGTCGGCCGGGTGGGACGACGCCGCCAGCGCGACGATCGTGGACAAGGTCGACGTGCTGCCGGAGTCGCGCAGCGCCGAGCGCGCGACGTACGTCATCCGCGCCAACCGGGTCGGGCACCTGGAGGAGGGCGGGGTCTACCGCGCCGACGAGGGACCGTTCGAAACCAGGATCACGCTCGTGCTCACGGGCGGCGAGTGGCGCATCGACGAGATGGGACCGGGCGTCGTCATGGACCGCCCGCAGTTCCTCAACGGCTACCAGCGACGCTCGCTGTACTTCGTCGACCCGTCCGGGCGCACGGTCGTGCCCGACCCCCGCTGGATCGCCGCGACCCAGGACCAGACCGCGGCACAGCTGATCGACCTGCTCATCGAGGGCCCGAAGGCGGCCCTGGCACCGGCCGTGCGCACGGAACTCGGCTCCGGGGTGTCCGTGCGGGGGCCGATCACCAAGGCCGACGGCCGCACGACCCAGGTCGGTGTCGGTCTCGGGGGCGTCCGGATCGACTTCCTGGGGTTGAAGCCCCTGGGCAAGGAGAGCCGCGAGATGCTGGCGGCACAGGTGATCTGGACCCTCGCCAACGCCGAGATCACCGGGCCCTACGTGCTGCTCGCGGACGGTCAGCCGCTGGACGAGCGGTTCCCGAACGGCTGGACCACCGCGGACGTGGCGTCGATGAA
Organism: Rhodococcus aetherivorans; assembly: GCF_011058165.1. Classification (GTDB taxonomy): domain Bacteria; phylum Actinomycetota; class Actinomycetes; order Mycobacteriales; family Mycobacteriaceae; genus Rhodococcus; species Rhodococcus aetherivorans. The sequence goes on along the minus strand of NZ_JAALEG010000003.1, from coordinate 118,676 downwards.
CCCGCTGGCCACCTCGAGCGCCACCATCGGCCTCCACGCCCTGCGGGGCGGCGGGCTGGTCAGTGTCGCCGAGACCGGGGTGACTCCGGTGCCCGGGGCCTTCGGCGCCGCGACGAACCTGCGCTCGGTCGCGCTGTCGCACGACGGCGAGCTCGCGGCCGCCGTCGCCGACACCGGGCGTCCCGCCCCCGAAGCCACCGCCGAGCTGCTGATCGGCCCCTACCGCGACGGGACGGCGGCACGTGCCCTGCAGGGCGAATCGATCACGCGGCCGACGTGGGCGCTCGACGACAACTCCGTGTGGGCCGTGGTCAACGGCACGAACGTGGTGCGCGTGGTGCGCGAGCCGGGCACCGGCCGGGTCACCGTCCTCCCCGTCGACGCCGGCTCCGTGCGGGCCGTGGGCAACGTGATCAGCGATCTGCGGCTTTCCCGCGACGGCGTGCGCGCGGCGATGATCGTGGACGGCCGCGTGTACGTCGCGGTGGTCGTGCAGAAGTCGAACGGCGAGTTCTCGCTCACGACGCCGCGGGAGATCGCCATCGGCCTCGGCAGCCCGGCGTTGTCGCTGGACTGGAGCACCCCGGACACCGTGGTGGTGGCACGGTCCGCCTCCGACGTGCCCGTCGTGCAGGTCGCGGTGGACGGCTCCCGCATGGACGCCCTGCCGAGCCGGAACCTCACCCCGCCCGTGGTCGCCGTCGAGGCGTCGACGACCTCGGAGTTCGTGGCCGACTCGCGGGCGGTGTTCCAGCTGAACAACGCCGATCCGGCCGGCGACCGGTACTGGCGCGAGGTACCCGGCCTGACCGGGCTGCAGGCGGTCCCCGTCCTGCCGGGCTGACGGTCCGGCGCGGGATGTCGGGGCCGGCGGCCACACTGGCGCGGTGCTGACCTCGCTGCTGGATCTGGTGCTGCCCGTCGAGTGCGGCGGTTGCGGACTCGCCGGCGTCGGCTGGTGCCGGCGCTGTGCCCGGGAACTGGCGGACGTGCCCGCACGGGTCCGGCCCCGGGTCGATCCCGACGTGCCGGTGTGGGCGCTGGGGCCGTACCGCGGCGCCCGCCGTCGCGCGGTGATCGCGGCCAAGGAACACGGCCGGCGCGATCTGGCCGGCCCGCTCGGCCTCGCGCTGGCGACCGCCGTGTCGCGGTTGCGGCGCTGGGGCGAGCTGCCCGCCGGACCCGTCGTCGTGGTGCCCGCCCCGACGAGGGCGCGGGCGGCGCGGTCACGCGGCGGCGACCCGGTGACGCGCGCGGCGCGCGTGGCCGCCGGCCACGACCGGCGGCTCGAGGTCTGCGGCCTCCTCGGCACCGGGCGCGGCGTCCGGGATTCGGTGGGGCTGTCGGCCGCCCAGCGGCAGCGCAACCTGGCCGGCCGGGTGCGGATCCGGACGGCGGCGGGTCCGCCGCCCGGGGCGGCGGTGCTGCTCGTCGACGACGTCGTCACCACCGGCGCCACCGCGGCGGAGTCGGTGCGGGTCCTGCGGGCCGCGGGCCATCGCCCGTGCGGGGTGCTGGTGATCGCCGCCGCGTAGCGAGCCGGAGGGCCCTGCGCCGCGGGACGTGGGTCCGCGAGAAGGGGGACATCGGTCCTGCCACGAGGTGACCACGGCGTGAAATTCGACGGAACGGTGGCACTCCCCGCCGTTCCGTACTACCGTCGCCCTCAGACCCGAAAACACAGGTAGCGGGCGCAAAACGCCCCTGACCGTCGTGTCGGGCGGAGCGCGTTTCGCGCTCGTCGATCATGCCGGCGCGCGAGCTGCGCCGGCCGTACTCGGGAGGTACGAGTGACGATCCCTTCGAAGTCCAAGGTTCCCGCTGCAGAGGCCGAAGCCGGTACTGCGGAGTCCAACGGTCCCCGCGCCGACATCGTCGTCAAGGGGCGCAACGTCGAGGTCCCGGATCACTTCCGGGTCTACGTGTCCGAGAAGCTCGCTCGGCTCGAACGTTTCGACCCGACGATCTTCCTGTTCGATGTGGAGTTGCAGCACGAGCGCAATCGCCGGCAGCTGAAGAGTTGTCAGAGAGTCGAGATCACCGCTCGGGCCAAGGGACCGGTGGTGCGCGCGGAGGCGTCCGCGGACAGTTTCTACGCCGCCTTCGAGTCCGTGACGGACAAGCTGGAGTCGCGGTTGCGTCGCACGAAGGACCGCCGCAAGGTGCACCACGGGGAGAAGACCCCCGTCTCGGTCGCCGAGGCCACCGCGCAACTCGCCAAGGACGACTCCCTCGGCATCTCACCGGAGATCTCGCTGGAACAGCACGAGCCCGAGCCCACAGGTCCGGGCCGGATCGTGCGCACGAAGGAGCACACGGCCGAGCCGATGACCGTCGACGACGCGCTGTACGAGATGGAGCTGGTGGGGCACGACTTCTACCTGTTCCACGACAAGGAGACCGACAGTCCCTCGGTCGTCTACCGCCGGCACGCGTTCGACTACGGATTGATCCGGCTGGTGTGACGACCGCACCGCGGAGCGGCGGCGCCTCGCGCGCCACCCTGCCGAGCGGTCGCCCGTCGTCACCTCGCTGAAAGACCGCCTACCATGGAATCCGGCCGGGGTCGATACAGGCCTCGGCCGGATTTTCGTTGCCCGTGCTGTACCCGAGATTGAGGACGAACACGCCCGTGCTGTCGCTGTCGAAGCTGCTCCGAGTCGGTGAAGGTCGCATGGTCAAGCGGCTCAAGCACATCGCCGACCACGTCGATTCCCTCTCACCCGAGTTCGAGACGCTCACCGACGAGCAGTTGCGGGCCAAGACGGACGAGTTCCGCCGGCGTTACCAGGACGGCGAGACCCTCGACGAGCTGCTGCCCGAGGCGTTCGCGACGGCCCGCGAGGCGTCGTGGCGGGTGCTGGGCCAGAAGCACTACCCGGTTCAGATCATGGGCGGCGCGGCGCTGCACTTCGGCAACATCGCCGAGATGAAGACCGGTGAGGGCAAGACCCTGACCTGTGTGCTGCCCGCCTACCTCAACGCCATCGCCGACGAGGGCGTGCACGTGGTGACGGTCAACGACTACCTCGCCAAGCGCGACTCCGAGTGGATGGGCCGGGTGCACCGGTCCCTCGGGCTCGAGACCGCGGTGATCCTGTCCGGCCTCCCGCCCGCCGAGCGGCGCGCCGCGTACGCCGCGGACATCACCTACGGCACCAACAACGAGTTCGGCTTCGACTATCTGCGCGACAACATGACGCACTCGCTCGACGATCTCGTGCAGCGCGGCCACAACTTCGCGATCGTCGACGAGGTCGACTCGATCCTCATCGACGAGGCCCGCACGCCGCTGATCATCTCGGGCCCGGCCGACGCGTCGAGCAAGTGGTACGCCGAGTTCGCGCGGATCGCGCCGCTGCTGAAGAAGGACGTCCACTACGAGGTGGACATCAAGAAGCGCACCATCGGCGTGCACGAGGCGGGGGTGGAGCTCGTCGAGGACCAGCTCGGCATCGACAACCTGTACGAGGCGGCGAACTCGCCGCTGGTGAGCTACCTCAACAACGCCATCAAGGCCAAGGAGCTGTACCAGCGCGACAAGGACTACATCGTCCGCAACGGCGAGGTGATCATCGTCGACGAGTTCACCGGCCGCATCCTCGTCGGACGGCGCTACAACGAGGGCATGCACCAGGCCATCGAGGCCAAGGAAGGCGTCGAGATCAAGGCGGAGAACCAGACGCTCGCCACGATCACGCTGCAGAACTACTTCCGCCTCTACGACAAGCTCTCCGGCATGACGGGCACCGCCGAGACCGAGGCCGCGGAGCTGCACCAGATCTACGAGCTCGGCGTGATCCCGATCCCGACGAACAAGCCGATGGTCCGCGCGGACCAGGGCGACCTGATCTACAAGACGGAGGAGGCGAAGTTCGCGGCCGTCGTCGACGACGTCGCCGAGCGCCACGCCAAGGGCCAGCCGGTCCTGATCGGCACCACCAGCGTCGAACGCTCCGAATACCTGTCCAAGCAGTTCACCAAGCGCGGCATCCCGCACAACGTGCTCAACGCCAAGTTCCACGAGCAGGAGGCGACGATCATCGCCGAGGCCGGCCGGTCCGGCGCGGTGACCGTCGCCACCAACATGGCCGGTCGCGGTACCGACATCGTGCTCGGGGGCAACCCGGACATCCTGGCCGACGTGGAGCTGCGCAAGCGGGGTCTCGACCCGGTCCACACGCCCGAGGAGTACGAGGCGGCCTGGGACGAGGTGATCGAGCGGATCAACGCCGAGGTCAAGGCCGACGCCGACAAGGTCCGGGCGGCGGGCGGCCTGTACGTCCTCGGCACCGAGCGGCACGAGTCCCGCCGTATCGACAACCAGCTGCGCGGCCGTTCCGGCCGGCAGGGCGATCCGGGTGAGTCGCGCTTCTACCTCTCGCTCGGCGACGAGCTGATGCGCCGCTTCAACGGCGCGGCACTCGAGTCGATCATGACCCGCCTGAACCTGCCCGACGACGTGCCGATCGAGGCGAAGATGGTCTCGAAGGCCATCAAGAGCGCGCAGACGCAGGTCGAGCAGCAGAACTTCGAGATCCGCAAGAACGTCCTGAAGTACGACGAGGTGATGAACCAGCAGCGCACCGTCATCTACGACGAGCGCCGCCGCATCCTCCGCGGGGAGGACCTCGAGGGCCAGGTCGAGCACATGATCGCGGATGTGGTCACCGCGTACGTCGACGGCGCCACCGCCGAGGGCTACGTCGAGGACTGGGACCTCGAGCAGCTGTGGACGGCGCTGAAGACCCTCTACCCGGTGGGCATCGACCACAAGGAACTCACCGTCTCCACGAACGGCGAGCCCGCGGACCTCAGCCGCGAGGAACTGCGCGAGGCCCTGCTGGAGGACGCGCGCGCCGCGTACGCCCGTCGCGAGGCGGAGATCGACGCCGTCGCCGGCGAGGGCGGCATGCGCGAGCTCGAGCGCCGCGTCCTGCTGTCGGTGCTCGACCGCAAGTGGCGGGAGCACCTCTACGAGATGGACTACCTCAAGGAGGGCATCGGCCTGCGGGCGATGGCGCAGCGCGACCCGCTCGTCGAGTACCAGCGCGAGGGCTACGACATGTTCATCGGCATGCTCGAGGGCCTGAAGGAGGAGTCCGTCGGATTCCTGTTCAACCTGCAGGTCGAGGCGGCGCAGCCGCAGCCGGCCCCGGGCGTCAGCGTCACCGCCGCGTCCGCGGCCGTCACGGCGCAGGCCGCCCCCACCCTGGCGAAGCCTGCTCCCGCCCCGGCACCTCCTGCTCCCGCGCCCGCTCCGGCCGCGCTGCGCGCGAAGGGGCTCGACGAGGACGAGGAGCGCAACCTCACCTACACCGGGCCGGCCGAGGACGGCAGTGCCCAGGTGCGGCGCAGCCCCGCGACATCGTCGCCGGCCGCGTCCGCGCCCGGGACGACGGGCACCCGCCGGCAGCGCCGGGAGGCGGCACGCAAGCAGACCAAGGCGCAGCGCCGCCGCTGACGACCCGGCCGGAGCGCCGGCCCGGCCGCGTCGTCCGGTCAGCCCAGCCACACGGTGGTGATCAGCCAGCCGTGCGGCGTCCGGCGTGTCGTGGGATGGCGCGAGACCCGGCCGGCCAGCGCGAATACGCGGTGGCCGCGGCCGTAGGAGCCGAACAACTCGGCGGTGTCGGCGTCGACCGCGCGCAGCCGGGTCCGCAGGAGCACCGCGGTCCCCGTGTCGCCCGACTTCGCCACGGCGGCGACGGTCGCGTGCAGCGACGAATGCAGCACCGCGGCGAGTTGGGTCTCCGGGCGGCGCCGGTCGGCCACCTCGAGGATCAACCGGGCCGCGAGGTCGGCGAACCGTCGCGCCGCCGGATCCACCTCCGGCAGCGGCCGGCCGGCCGGCGGCGCCGAGGCGCGCACCGAGCGGCCGTCGTGCGGGGTGAGGCGGCGCCGCGCGTGCCGGCGATGCGGTCCGGCCGGGCAACAGCGCTGCACCGGCGGCTCGAACGGAACGATGCGCCGGACGTAGTGGGCGTCGCCGTGCGGAGATGTCATCGGTTCTCCCGGATCCAGGGGGGCGACGTCGGCGCGGAACGGCCGACGCCCGGTGTGCGGACCCCGGGAGAGGACGGAGTCGCCGGTCATGGTGCCACATCCGCGCCGAGGAGGCGCGAGCATGGCGGGTCCGGTGTCGCCGCGTCGTTCGGGCTGTTGCATCGCCGAACCGGTGCTCGCGAACTAGGGTGAGGCGATGCGTGGACTGGTGCTCGATTTCGGTGGGGTGCTCGCGGGCCCCGGCACGGACGCGGCCGCGCTCGGTGGGGTGCTCGCCGAGGTGCGCCGGCGCGGCGTGCGCACCGCGATCCTCAGCAACGATCCGGGTGGTCCCGCGGCCGGCCCGCTGCGCGATCTCGGGCGCGGCCGGCTGGTGGACGAGGTGGTGCTGTCCGGAGACGTGGGCACCGCCAAACCGGACCCGCGCAGCTACCTGCTGGTGGCCCGGCGTCTCGGGCTCGAACCGTCGGCGTGCGTGTTCGTCGACGACCTGCGGGTGAACGTGGACGGCGCGGTCGCGGCGGGGATGGTCGGCGTGCATCATGCCGATGCCGCCGAGGTGGTGGCGGAATTGACGGTGCTGTTCGGCCTCGGCGAGTCGTCGCGGGCCGGGGCGCCGCGGGACGAGGGGGATGTCGGGCGATGACCAAGCGGATGTCGGCTCAGGACGCGTCGTTCTACTTTCTGGAGACGAGCAATACGCCGATGCACATCGGCTCGCTCGCCATCCTGGAGCAGCCGCGCGGTGGGCTCGACTACGAGGACGTGCTGCGGCTGGTGGAGCGACGTCTCGCGGCGGTGCCGCGGTACCGGCAGAAGGCCCGCGAGGTCGCGCTCGGCCTGGCGCGGCCCGTGTGGGTCGACGACCGCGACTTCGACATCACCTACCACGTGCGGCGCTCGGCATTGCCGCGGCCCGGCTCCGAAGCGCAGCTGCACGACCTGTTGGCCCGGCTGATCTCCCGTCCTCTCGACCGTTCGCGCCCGCTGTGGGAGATGTATCTCGTCGAGGGCCTGGCCGGCGACCGGTGCGCCCTGTTCACCAAGACCCACTCGGCCCTGGTGGACGGCGAGGAGGCACTCGAGATCGGGCAGGTGCTCTTCGAGCCCACCGAGACTCCCCGGGTTGATCCGGAGGAGCTGTGGATGCCGGAACCGGAGCCGAGCGACTCGGCGCTGGTGTTCGGCGCGCTCGCGGAGCTGGTGGCCCGCCCCGGCGAGGCCGTGTCGGGGTTGCGGGCGGCCGTCGGCGATCTGGCCGCCACCGCCGGCGAGGCGCTGGATGTGGTGGGCCGGTTGGCGCGCACCGCCGCCCAGTCCGCGCCCGGCAGCCCGCTGAATGCCTCGATCTCCCGCAACCGCCGGTTCGCGGTGGTCAAGGCCGATCTCGAGCTGTACCGGAAGATCCGGGCCCGCTACGGCTGCACCATCAACGACGTCGTGCTGGCGGTGATCGCGGGGGCGCTGCGGTACTGGCTGCTCTCACGCGGGGAGCCGCTGACGGAGGCGACGGTGGTGCGGGCGATGGTGCCGATGTCGGTGTACACGCAGGACCCGGATGCGCCCGACGAGGGTGGGGACGTGTCCGCGGCGGGGCCGCGCGGGGAGGTCTCGACCTTCCTGGTGGACCTTCCGGTCGGTGAACCGAACGCGGTCGTCCGCCTGTCCCACATCTCGCACGCCGGGGAGGCCTACTCGCGGCAGGGCCGGCGGGTGCCCGCGCGGTCGATGATGCGGCTGTCCGGGTTCGCGCCCGCGACCATGCACGCGGTCGGGGCGCGTGTCGCGAGTGGTTTCTCCCAGCGCATGTTCAACCTGATGATCACGAACGCACCGGGTCCGCAGCATCCCCTCTACCTCGCCGGGGCGCGGGTGCTCGAGATGTACCCGATCTCGCCCCTGCTGAAGAACCAGGCACTGAGCGTCGCGTTGACGTCGTACGACGGCAACGTCTACTACGGTCTGAATGCGGACCGCGACGCCATGCCCGATGTGGAGGTGCTGACGTCGCTGCTGCACGAGTCGCTCGAGGAGTTGTTGGATGCCAGTAGGTGAGTTGTGACACGGGTGTACGTGCCGGCCACGATCGAGACGTTGAAGCGGTTGGTCGCCGACGGCGAGTTCGAGGCGGTGAGCCGCACCGCGTTCGCGGTCACCCCCGCGTTGCGCGAGGCGTACACCTCCGGCGACGACGAGGAACTCGCCGAGGTCGCGATGGCCGAGGCGGCCCGCGCCTCGTTGCGGTTGCTCGCCGGCCGGGCCGACGACGACCCGGCTCCCGAGTTCGGCCTGCGCCGGGTGGTCGTGGCCGCGGACGTCGACGGGGTGACTTTGCGCCCGGATCTCGACGATGCGGTGGTCCGGCTGCCCGGACCGGTGCCGCTGTCCGCGGTCGCGTCGGTGCATGTGGACCTCGCCGCCGCGGAGCAGGACATCGCCCGTGCCCTCCCGGTCGTGGACGCGGCCGACCTCGGCGACGAGGAGGCGGAGTTCGTGCTGGGCGACGCCGAGGACCACGAACTCGCCTGGTACGCCGCCCAGGAACTGCAGTTCCTGCTCGAGTTGCTCTGAGCCGCTCCCGGCCCCGAGTGTGACGGCTGTCTCGCCGCAACCTACGCCTCCGTAGGGAGCTGGTAACCTACGGAGGCGTAGCCCCTGGACGAGGAGAAGTGATCGGATGGGTCTGAAGGACTGGATCGAGCGGCCGGCGGCGCATGTCGCGACGAGGGACCGATCCGTGTCGAATCTCCTGCGCGGCGCGGCCGCGCGGTTGACGACACCGCTCCTGCCCGACGACTACCTGCACCTCGCCAACCCGCTGTGGTCGGCGCGCGAGCTGCGCGGCCGCATCGTCGAGGTCCGCCGCGAGACCGCCGACTCCGCGACGCTCGTCATCAAGCCCGGCTGGGGCTTCGACTTCGGGTACGCGCCGGGCCAGTACATCGGCATCGGGCTGCACGTCGACGGCCGCTGGCACTGGCGTTCGTACTCGCTGACCTCGTCGCCCACCTGGGACCGCAAGCTCATCTCGATCACCGTCAAGGCCATGACCGACGGTTTCCTGTCGAGTCACCTCGTGAGCGGCGTGCCCGCGGGCACGATCGTGCGGCTCGCCGCGCCCAAGGGCGAGTTCGTCCTGTCCGACCCCCCGCCGCCGAAGATCCTCTTCCTCACCGCGGGCAGCGGCATCACCCCGATCATGTCGATGCTGCGCACCCTCGACCGCCGGTCGCTGCAGGCGCATGCCGAGCTGCCCGACGTCGTGCACGTGCACTCGGCGCCCACCGCCCCCGAGGTGATGTTCGCCGACGAGATCGCCCGCTTCGGTGCGGACCACGAGCAGTACCGCCCGTACGTGCGGCTGACGCGGGAGCAAGGCAAGTTCACCCTCGCCGAGCTGGACACGGTGTGCCCGGACTGGCGGGAGCGCCAGGTGTGGGCGTGTGGCCCGCAGGCGATGCTCGACGACATGGAGCGGTTCTGGGATGCCGCGGGCCTGCCGGAGCAGCTCCATCTGGAACGCTTCGCCGTCACCCGGGCGGACACCTCCGGCGCCGGCGGCACGGTGACCTTCGCCAAGTCGGGCAAGACCGTCACCGTCGACGGTGCGACGACCCTGCTCGAGGCGGGTGAGAGCGCCGGCGCCCTGATGCCGTTCGGCTGCCGGATGGGAATCTGTCAGACTTGTGTGGTGCCCCTGGAGAAGGGGCACGTCGTCGATCTCCGGTCCGGCAAGGAACACGCCGAGGGGGAGCGGGTTCAGACCTGCATCTCCGCGGCTGCCGGAGACTGCACGCTCGGCGCCTGACGCACTACCGACCCGGACCAGGGGGAAGGACCCCGGTGGCAATCACCGACATCACCGAGTTCGCGCACCTCACCGACGCGGACATCGAGGAACTCGGCCGCGAGTTCGACGCGATCCGTCGCGACATCGAGGACACCCGGGGGCTGCGCGACGCCCGCTACATCCGCAACACCATCCGGCTGCAACGCGTGCTCGAGATCGGCGGCCGGGCGGCGCTGTTCGGCAGCCGCCGGCGTCCGCTGTGGCTGCTCGGCACGGGCCTGCTCTCCCTGTCGAAGATCATCGAGAACATGGAGCTCGGGCACAACGTGATGCACGGGCAGTGGGACTGGATGAACGACCCGGAGATCCACTCGACGTCGTGGGAGTGGGACCAGACGGGTCCGTCGCAGCACTGGAAGCGCGCCCACAACTACGCGCACCACACCTATACGAACATCGTCGGCATGGACGACGACGTGGGATTCGGCATCCTGCGGATGACGCGCGACGAGAAGTGGCGGCCGATCAACCTGCTGCAGCCCGTGGCCAACCTGATCTTGGCGGCCACCTTCGAGTGGGGCATCGCCCTGCACGACCTCGGAGCCGAGAAGAAGGCGTGCGGTGTGCCGCCGGGGCAGCGGAACTCCCAGCCCACCAAGGACTTTGCCCGGAAGATCGCGCGGCAGCTGGGCAAGGACCTGGTGCTGTTCCCGGCCATGACGGGCCGGGCGTGGCGCAGCACGATCACCGCGAACCTCACGGCCAACCTGGTGCGGAACCTGTGGGCGTACGTGGTGATCTTCTGCGGTCACTTCCCCGACGGCGCCGAGAAGTTCACCGTGGCGCAGTACGAGAACGAGACGCAGGGCCAGTGGTACCTGCGGCAGCTGCTCGGTAGCGCCAACATCGATGCCGGTCCGGTGATGGCCTTCATGACCGGCAACCTGAGCTACCAGATCGAGCACCACCTGTTCCCGGACCTGCCCAGCAACCGCTACCCGGAGATCGCGGAGCGGGTGCGCACGCTGTGTGCGAAGTACGACCTGCCGTACACGAGCGGTCCGCTCGGCAAGCAGTACCTGCTGGCGCTGCGCACGATCCACAAGCTGGCGTTGCCGGACGCGTGGTTGCGGGCGACGTCGGACGACGCCCCGGAGACCTCCTCCGAGCGCAAGTTCCGGCGTCCCGATCTGCCGCGGGTGCGGTCGGTGGGGGAGCGTCGCGAGGGGCTGGCGACCGCGCTGCAGACATTGCGCGCCGCCAAACGCGCCGCCCGGCGGAAGTGATCTGCCGCACAAGCTACATCTCCGTAACCTACGGACTCGTAACCTACGGTACGGTAGGCGCATGGCCATTTCGGACATCAAGGAGTACGCGCACCTCACGGAGGCGGACGTCGAGGCCCTCGGCCGAGAACTCGACGCCATCCGGCGAGACATCGAGGACTCCCGCGGCGAACGCGACGCCCGCTACATCCGCAACACGATCCGGCTGCAGCGCGGCCTGGAACTCGGCGGGCGCGCGGCGCTGTTCGGCAGCCGCCGGCGTCCGCTGTGGCTGCTCGGTGCGGGCCTGCTCGGCGTCTCGAAGATCATCGAGAACATGGAGCTCGGGCACAACGTGATGCACGGGCAGTGGGACTGGATGAACGATCCCGAGGTCCACTCCGCCAGCTGGGAGTGGGACAACGCCGACCCGTCCGCGCACTGGAAGCAGACCCACAACTACCTGCACCACAAGTACACCAACATCCTCGGCATGGACGACGACGTGGGATACGGCCTGCTGCGGGTCACGCGGGACCAGCGCTGGTCGCCGTTCAACTACGGCAACATCGTCTACAACGCGCTGCTCGCCCTGCTGTTCCAGTACGGCGTCGCGGTCCAGCATCTCGAGCTCGGCAAGGTGGCCAAGGGCCGCGACGACCGCGCCGAGACCAAGCGCAAGCTGCGCGAGGTCGGGGACAAGATCGGTCGCCAGATCGTCAAGGACTACGTGGTCTACCCGGCGCTGACGGGCAAGGCCTGGAAGTCCACGCTGACCGCGAACATGACGGCGAACGTCATCCGGAACCTGTGGACCAACGCGGTCATCTTCTGCGGGCACTTCCCCGACGGCGCCGAGAAGTTCACCAAGGCCGACGTCGACAACGAGTCGCAGGCGCAGTGGTACCTGCGGCAGATGCTCGGCAGCGCCAACATCTCCGGCGGCCCCGTCATGGACTTCATGACCGGCAACCTGAGCTACCAGATCGAGCACCACCTGTTCCCGGACCTGCCGTCCAACCGGTACGCCGAGATCGCGGTGAAGGTCCGGCAGCTGTGCGACAAGTACGACCTGCCGTACACCACCGGCCCGCTCGCGGTGCAGTACTTCAAGTCGTGGCGCACCATCGCCAAGCTGTCGCTGCCGAACAAGTACCTCGCCGACACCCCGGACGCCGCACCCGAAACCGCGTCCGAACGCGGCTTCGGCGGCACCGCCGTGGTGGACCCCGCGACCGGCCGGCGACGCGGTCTGGCGACCGCGATCCGCGAGAACCGCCGGGTCCGCGGTGTGCGCCGCCTCCTGGGCATGCGCTGATCCCGAGCCCGCATCGAGCGCCCGGCGTCCCCGTGACGCCGGGCGCTCGGCGTCGCGGGCCCGTATCACCGGCTCTCGGTCACCAGGTCTCGTTCGCGGCGATCGCGGTCAACAGAGCCCGCACCGCCATCGCGCGGCGCCGGGACTTGCCCTCGAGTTCGTCGAGCGCGCACTCGGGATCCGCAGGCGGGCCCAGGTGGGTGCAGCCGCGGGGGCAGGCCTCCACCGCCTCGGCAAGATCCGAGAAGGCGGCGATCACGTTGTCGGCGCCGATGTGCGCGAGTCCGAACGACCTGATACCGGGCGTGTCGATCACCCAACCACCGCCCGGCAGCGGCAACGCCACCGACTGCGTGGAGGTGTGCCGGCCCTTCCCGACGCCCGAGACCGCCCCGATGGCCCGGTCGGCATCCGGGACGAGTCTGTTGACCAGGGTCGACTTCCCGACGCCGGAGTGGCCGATCAGGGCCGTCACCTTGCCGGTGAGCATCTCCCGGAGTTCCGTCAGGTCCCGATCCTGTCCGGCCAGCATCACGCGGACGTCCAGGTCGGCGAACTGCGCGGTGAACTCGGCCGGATCGGCGAGATCGCTCTTGGTCAGGCACAGCACCGGGTCGAGACCGCCCGCGTACGCGGCGACCATGGACCGTTCGACCAGCCCGGTCCGCGGCGGCGGATCGGCCAGCGCGACGACGATCAGCAGTTGCTCCGCGTTGGCCACGACGATCCGCTCGAACGGGTCGGTGTCGTCGGCGGTGCGGCGCAGCACCGTGGTGCGCTCCTCTACCCGCACGATCCGCGCCAGGGTGTCGGGCCGTCCCGACAGGTCCCCGACCACGGCGACCCGGTCGCCGACCACGACGGGGGTGCGGCCGAGCTCACGGGCCCGCATCGCCACCACCGGCCGTGCCGGATCGCCGCCCAGCACGCAGCCCCACCGACCGCGGTCGACCGAGACCACCATCGCCTCGGCGGCGTCGAGATGAGCCGGCCGGTCCTTCGTGCGCGGACGCGAGCCCTTGCCCGGACGGATCCGGACATCGGACTCGTCGTAGGTGCGCCGGCTCAGGAGCGTGCTCCCGTCAGCATCCCGGCCCACAGCTCGGGGAAGTTCGGCAGGGTCTTGGCGGTCGTGCCGATGTCCTCGACCTCGACGCCGTCGACCACGAGGCCCACGATCGCGCCCGCCGTGGCCATCCGGTGATCCGCGTACGAATGCCAGCGCCCGCCGTGCAGCGGCGCGGGCACGATGTGCAGGCCGTCGGCGGTCTCGGTCGCGGCGCCGCCGAGCTTGCCGAGCTCCGTGGCCAGGGCGGCCAGGCGGTCCGTCTCGTGCCCGCGCAGGTGCGCGATGCCCCGCAGCGTGGACGGGGTCGTCGCCAGCGCCGCGAGCGCTGCGACGGTGGGGGCGAGCTCACCCACGTCGTGCAGGTCGATGTCGAGGCCGCGCAGGCGCTCCGGGCCGCGCACGGTGAGCGTGCCGCCGGACAGGGCGACGTCGGCGCCCATCTGCTGGAGGATGCCGCGGATCGCGTCGCCGGCCTGGGTGGTGCGCTGCGGCCACCGCGGCACCGACACCGTGCCGCCCGTGACGGCCGCGGCCGCCAGGAACGGGGTCGCATTGGACAGATCCGGCTCGACCACGCGGTCCACCGCGCGGATCGGGCCCGGCGCGACCCGCCAGGTGTCGGGCACGGTGGTGTCCACCGTCACCGCGGACTCGCGCAGCATGTCGACGGTCATGTCGATGTGCGGCATGGACGGCACGGCCGCCCCGGCGTGCCGGACCGTGACGCCCTCATCGAACGCCGCGGCGGACAGCAGCAGCCCCGAGACGAACTGCGACGAGCCGGACGCGTCGATGGTGACGACACCGCCGCGCAGGCGGCCGCGCCCGTGCACGGTGAAGGGCAGGGTGTCGCCGTCGACGTCGGCGCCGAGCGAGCGCAGGGCCTCGAGGACCGTGCCCATCGGCCGCGTGCGCGCCTGCTCGTCGCCGTCGAAGAAGACGTCGCCGTCGGCCAGTGCCGCGACGGGCGGCACGAATCGCATCACCGTGCCGGCCAGGCCGCAGTCCACCCGGGCGCCGTGCAGCCGGCCGGGGGTGACGTGCAGGGTGGTGCCGTCGTCGCGTTCGTCGATCGTCGCGCCGAGTCCGCGCAGGGCGCCGATCATCAGGTCGGTGTCGCGGCTGCGCAGCGCGCCGGTCACGGTCGACGGGCCGTCCGCGAGGGCGGCGAGGATCAGGGCGCGGTTGGTGATCGACTTGGACCCGGGCAGCGTGACGGAACTGTCGACGGGTGACTCGGCTCGGGGCGCACTCCACGGATTCACCCGTCCATCTTCGCCCATCCGCGCGCGAGGGCCACACCTGCCACACTTCGAAGCCGTGTGCGGCCGGCATGCGGTGACGGCGGATCCGGCGGATGCGCTGGGGGACCGTCCCGTCGTTCGCCGCCGAGATCGACCGGAGCGCAACGCTTTTCAACGCCCGCTCCGAATCGGCCGAGCTCGAGCCCGCTTTCGCGCGGCCGGTGCGGCACCGGCGGTGCCTGGTGCCGACGGACGGCTGGTACGAGTGGCAGCACGACCCGTCGTCGGCCGACGGCAGGGCCGGCCCTGCCGGCAAGGCTGGCAGGGCCGGGCGGATCCGTACTGCATGTCCCCGCGGGACGGCTCGCGCCTCTGCACGGCCGGGCTGTGGTCGCAGTGGTCCGATCCGAAGTCGAGCCGCGAGGCGGTGGCCTCGATCACGATCCGGCGTGTGTCGGCCGTGGTCGGCAGCGTCCGCAACCACGGTCTCGGACTGCTCGCCCCGGCCTCGCCCGCCGCCGAGCAGCTCACCCTGCTCTGACGCCCGGCGCCGAATCAGGCCCCGGTGGTGATCGGCGCCACCACCGCGCCCGCGAGCCGCACCAGGTCCGCCGGCGCGAGTTCGATCTCGAGGCCGCGGCGTCCCGCGCTGCACAGGACCCGATCCCACTGTTGCGCGGAGGCGTCGACGGCGGTGCGCAGCCGGCTGCGCTGGCCCAGCGGTGAAATCCCCCCGAGGACGTAGCCGGTGGCGCGCTCGGCGTCGCTGCGCTCGGCCATGACCGCCTTACCGCCACCGAGGACGGCCGCCGCCGCCTTGAGCGAGAGGGTCGCCGGGACCGGGATCACGGCCACCGCGAGCTTGCCGTCGGAGAGCTTGATCACCAGGGTCTTGAAGATCTGCGCGGGGACCACCCCGAGCCGCTGCCCGAGCATCTCGACGGCCTCGGAGCCGAAGGAGCCGGCCCGCGGGTCGTGCGGGTACTCGTGGACGCGGTGGGTGACGTTCTCGCGCAGCAGCAGCTTCGTCGCGGGAGTGGAGGTCGAGGCCATGCGCGCCAATGTAGGGAACAAGGGCCGGACCTGTCGTGTTGATTCCGGGTGGCCGCCCCGATCGGGCGCGGCCGGTGACCGAGAGCGAGGGAGTACCGCGTGCCTGTGCTGTGCCCGCCCCGACCGGTAGCCTTCACGGATACGGCAAGTGAAGGGATCGGTGTGGTCGAGGAGTCTGGTGCGGAACTGGCCGAACGGTTCGAGCGGGATGCACTGCCCCTGCTCGATCAGCTCTACGGCGCGGCCCTGCGGATGACCCGCAACCCTGCGGACGCGGAGGATCTGGTTCAGGAGACGTATATCAAGGCGTTCTCCGCCTTCTCCTCGTTCAAGGAGGGCACCAACCTCAAGGCGTGGTTGTACCGCATCCTGACGAACACCTACATCAACTCCTACCGCAAGAAGCAGCGCCAGCCCGCGCAGTACCCGACGGAGGAGATCACCGACTGGCAGCTCGCGGCGACCGCCGAGCACAGCTCCACCGGTCTGCGGTCGGCCGAGGTCGAGGCGCTCGACGCGCTTCCCGACGACGACGTCAAGGCTGCGCTGCAGGAGCTGCCCGAGGAGTTCCGGATGGCGGTGTACTACGCCGACGTCGAGGGCTTCCCGTACAAGGAGATCGCGGAGATCATGGGGACCCCCATCGGCACGGTGATGTCGCGGCTGCACCGCGGCCGCAAGCAGCTGCGCGGCCTGCTGGCCGATGTCGCGCGGGAGCGGGGATTCAACCGGAGCGGAGCCGTCGATGCGGCCGTCGGAGACGGTGCGGACAAGAAGGAGGTCTCGAGGTGAGCGAGTCGGCCGACTTCGATCAGCTCGACTGTTCCGCGGTGATCGCGGACGTCTACCTGCTGCTCGACAGCGAGTGCGACGATCGGTCGCGTGAGCGCCTGCAGCGCCATCTCGACGACTGCGGGTCCTGCCTCGAGGCGTACGGGCTCGAGTCCCAGCTCAAGTCCCTGCTGAGCCGCAAATGTGGCGGCGAGCACGCTCCGGAGGGCCTCCGGGAGCGGCTGCTGATAGAGATCCGGCGGACCGTCGTCGTGACGACCCGCACCGACGTCCGGGATTGAGCCACCAACGAGTGAGGGGGCCGGAAGCAGCTGCTTCCGGCCCCCTCACTCGTGTGCGCGCGCCTCAGGCGTTGGGACGCTTGCCGTGGTTGGCGGCGTTGCCCTTGCGGCTGCGCTTCTTGCGGCCTCGCTTACCCATGGTCCGATCTCCTTTCTGGTTCATTACAGTGTTTCACGTGTGGTCCGGTGGCCCTGAAAGCAGGGCCACCGTCTTCTTCGTGGAATGAGGTGCCCGATGGCCGAGGACGTGCGCGCCGAGATGGTCTCCACCGTGTTCGAGGTGGTCGTGCAGGAGGGGGACGTCGTCGCCGAAGGCGACACACTGGTGATCCTGGAGTCCATGAAGATGGAGATCCCGGTGCTCGCCGAGACGTCGGGCACCGTGACATCGCTGGACGTGGTCGTCGGCGACGTCGTCCAGCAGGGCGATCTCATCGCGGTCATCTCCTGAGTCCGCACGTGCCACCCGTGTCCACCCTCAGTGCCCTCCTCGCC
Source organism: Rhodococcus aetherivorans (assembly GCF_011058165.1). GTDB lineage: Bacteria > Actinomycetota > Actinomycetes > Mycobacteriales > Mycobacteriaceae > Rhodococcus > Rhodococcus aetherivorans. Next base: position 101,363 of record NZ_JAALEG010000003.1, on the reverse strand, counting down.
GAGCACACCGACCTGCCGGGCAGTGCGGTCGATCACCTCCAGCGGGTCGTCGGCGAATGGCAGTTGCTCGCGGACCTGTCCTTCGCGGACGTCCTGTTGTGGGTGAGCGCGGAGCCGGGTGGGGTGGTGTGCGTGGCGCAGTGCCGGCCCACCACCGCCTCGACCGTGCTGCCCGAGGACATGGTGGGTTCGGTGGTCTCCGAACGGGAGCACCCACACGTGCTGCGGGCCCTCGAGACCGGAGTGGTCGTCTCCGCGGACTCACGGCCCAGCCACGTCGCGCCCCTGCGCCGTCAGGCCGTGCCGGTCCGCTGGGACGGGCAGGTCATCGCGGTCCTGAGCCGCGACGCGGCGACCGTGGCGCGGCGCACCAAGAGCGCCCTCGAGACCGCCTACCTCGAATGCGCCGACGCCTTGTTCACGATGATCTGCGAAGGCACCTTCCCGAATCCGGAATCCCGATCCGACACCAAGTCCAGTCCGCGGGCCGGGGACGGCTTCATCCGCCTCGACCGGTCCGGCCGGGTGGTGTACGCGAGCCCGAACGCCCTGTCCGCCTACCACCGGATGGGCCTGAACTCCGACCTGCTCGGCCAGAACCTGATCGAGACGACGCGCGCGCTGGTGACCGATCCGTTCGAGAGCGAGGACGTCGAGACCTATCTGCGCGGAGCGGTGCACGGCAAGCTGGGACGGCCCATGGAGATCGAGGCCCGCGGCGCCACCGTGCTGCTGCGCGCGCTGGTGCTCGCGCCCGGCGGCCGGCTCGAGGGCGCTGCGGTGGTCATCCGCGACGTCACCGAGGTCAAGCGGCGCGACCGGGCGTTGCTGAGCAAGGACGCCACCATCCGGGAGATCCACCACCGGGTGAAGAACAACCTGCAGACGGTCGCGGCCCTGCTGCGGCTGCAGGCACGGCGCACCGGCAACACCGAGGCCCGGCAGGCCCTCGCCGAGGCGGTACGCCGGGTGACGTCGATCGCGCTCGTGCACGAAGCGCTGTCGATGTCGGTGGACGAGGAGGTCGATCTCGACGACGTCGTCGACCGGCTGATCCCCATCGTCGTCGACGTCGCGGCCGTGGGCAGCCAGGTCCGGGTGCGCCGGGAGGGCAGCCTCGGGGTCTTCCCCGCCGAGCGGGCGACACCGCTGGTGATGGTGCTCACCGAACTCGTGCAGAACTCCGTGGAACACGCCTTCGACCCGGGTGCCTCCGGCACCGTGACGCTGCGCGCCGAGCGGTCGGCCCGCTGGCTCGACGTGGTGGTCCACGACGAGGGCAAGGGTCTGCCGGAGGGGTTCGACCTCGGCAGCTCGGACCGCCTGGGCCTGCAGATCGTGCGCACGCTCGTCGCCGCGGAACTCGGCGGGACGTTGCGGCTCGAACGGGCTGCGCCGACCGGCACCGACGCGCGGCTGCGGGTCCCGCTGGGCCGGGTGACACTCGGCTGAGACGGTCTCGCCGTGTCCCTGCTGGGACGGTGTCGCCGTGTCCCTGCCGGGACGGTGTTGCCGTGTCCCTGCCGGGACGGGGGATCGACCTCCGGACGCGGGAAGGCCCGGCACCGAAACGGTGCCGGGCCTTCCCGGAACTCTGTGGCGTAGGTCGCGTCAGACCGCGGTGCGTGCCCGGGTACGGGCGTTGCGGCGCTTGAGGGCGCGACGCTCGTCCTCGCTCATGCCGCCCCAGACGCCCGCGTCCTGGCCGGACTCGAGGGCCCACGAGAGGCACTCGGCGGTGACGGGGCAGCGGTTGCACACGAGCTTGGCGTCGGCGATCTGCGCGAGGGCCGGACCGCTGTTGCCGACGGGGAAGAACAGCTCGGGATCCTCGTCGCGGCAGATGGCCTTGTGGCGCCAGTCCATGCTTCTACTCTCCTTCGATAGTGCTCGTCGCACCGGCTGATCGTGGTGGCAAGTTCATGTGCGCGTCGGCAAGTGTTTCCGCGCGGTTACTTGTGAATGCTTTCACGAACCAGCGTGAAGTCAATAGAAAACGTCACGACCGTGGGGAAGCTCACGCCGACGGTGTCCCGGGTATTTGGGTTCGAACTTCCTTTGTACACCTCGGGAAACGAAAATGTAACCCGGATCACGTACGGGCGTCGGCGCGCGCGGGACACGGGGCCACGACGTCGAGCACGGCGGGCACCGACACGAACTCTACTTCGGTGCGAAGGCCCAGGTAGTCGCCGTCGACCTGCAGGCCGATCGGCCGGGACGACACCGCCTGCACCCGCGCGACGTCGTCGACGCGCACCAGGCGACGGGAGTTCGGATCGCCGCGCCGCGCGAGCAGCTGGCGGACCACCCGCAGGCTCGCGAACACCGCCGTCGTCGTCATCGCGAAGACTCCGAGCCCGGTCTCGAACGAGGTGCCCGGGTTGGTGTGCACCGGGCGCTTGTCGAGGTAGGTCCACGGGCTGGAATTGGAGACGAACGCGTAGTACACGCCCGGGATCGGTGGCCGGCCGGGCAGCGTCAACGTCAACGCGGGTTCGGCGCCCTTCGACTTGAAGAACTGCGTGATCGAATGCGCGACGTAACGCGCGGTGGTGACCTTCCGCCCGCCCAGCCGGCTCAGGTCGATGGCCTCGCACACCTGCGCGTCGAGCCCGAGGCCCGCATTGAAGACGAACCACCGGCCGTCGCAGTGGCCGAGGCCGATCCGGCGGGTGGTGCGCTGGGCCAGCAGGTCGAGCAACTGCTCGGTCGCCGTCACCGGATCGGCGTCCACGCCCAGCGACCGGGCGAAGACATTGGCCGAGCCGCCGGGGACCACCGCGAGCAGGGGGAGAGTGGGGTCGGCCACCCGTTCCGACGGGGTGCCGAGCAGGCCGTTGACGATCTCGTTGACGGTGCCGTCGCCGCCGTGCGCGACGACGACGTCCATCCCGTCGGCGTGCGCCGAGCGGGCCAGTTCGGCGGCGTGCCCCCGATGGGTGGTGTGGGCGACGGTGAGGGAGACCCGGTCGGCGAGCGCACGGGCCAGCCGGTCGCGACCGGCCGGAGTGGTGGTCGTCGCGTTGGGGTTCACGATCAGCAGTGCGCGCACGGAGCATCAGCCTAAGTGGTCTCGCACGGGTCCACTACGCTGGCCGGGTGTCCACCGAGTCGCCACGCAGCACCGTTCCGTCGACCGTTCGAGCCGCGGGTGGTCTCGTCGTCCTCGAAGGCGTGATCGCCATCGGCTTCGCTGTGGTCTCCGTGGTCCGGGCCCTCACGGGCGGGCACGACCAGACGGTCGGCAACGGCTACGGCCTCGCACTGTGGCTGGGGATCCTGTTCGGCGGCGTGCTCGCGGCCGGGATCGCGCTGCTGCGGGGCAAGCGGTGGGGGCGGGCCGTGGCGATCGTCGCCCAGCTGTTGCTGCTGCCGGTGGCCTGGTCGCTGCTGACGGACTCCCACCAGGTCGTGCTCGGCATCCTGCTCGCCCTGATCGTGGTGCCGGCGCTGGTGCTGCTGTTCAGCCCGCCGACGACGCGCTGGCTGGCGCAGGACTACGCCCCGGACGCCGACGACGTGGCCTGATCTCCGCCGAGCGCGGCGAGTGCCTGCCCGCTGAGGCGGAAGGTGGTCCACTCGTCCTGCGGGACGGCGCCGAGCGAGCGGTAGAACCCGATCGACGGCGTGTTCCAGTCCAGCACCGACCAGCTCAGGCGGCTGTAGCCGCGGTCGACGCATTCGCGGGCCAGTGCCGCGAGCAGAGCGCGGCCGTGGCCGTGGCCCCGGTGCTCGGGCCGGACGTACAGGTCCTCGAGGTAGATGCCGTGCACCCCGTCCCAGGTGGAGAAGTTGCGGAACCACAGCGCCATGCCCACCACCGTTCCCTGCGCGTCCTCTGCGACGTGGGCGAACGCGGCGGCGTCCCTGCCGAACAACGCCGTGTGCAGCTGCTCGGGCACGACGGTGCACTCGGCGCGGGCCTTCTCGTACTCGGCCAGCTCGTAGACGAGGGCGGTGAGGGCGTCGACGTCGGCGGGACGGGCGCGGCGGATCACGATCGGGGGCCTTTCGTGGGGATCGGCGACCCGCCGGACGGCGGAAGTCGCGGTCGATTCTCGCGTTCGGACGACTTTTAGGCGAGGATCGTTCCGTGACAACGGTACTTGCGGTGGCAAATCAGAAGGGTGGCGTCGCGAAGACGACCACCGTCGCGTCTCTGGCGGCCGCCCTGGCCGGGTTGGGGCAGCGGGTGCTCGTCGTCGACCTGGACCCGCAGGGATGCCTGACATTCTCGCTCGGGCACAACCCCGACCGGCTCGAACGCTCGGTGCACGACGTGCTGGTCGGGGCGGCGGAGGCCAAGGAGGTTCTGCTCGACACGGACGAGGGCTTCACGTTGCTGCCCGCGACGATCGACCTCGCCGGGGCCGAGGCGCTGCTGCTGATGCGGCCGGGGCGGGAGTTCACCCTCCGGCGGGCGCTGGCCCCGCTGCTCGACAGTTTCGACGTCGTCGTGATCGACTGCCCGCCGTCGCTGGGCGTGCTCACGCTCAACGGCCTGACCGCCGCGCAGTCCGTGCTCGTGCCCCTGCAGTGCGAGACCCTCGCGCACCGCGGCGTCGGGCAGCTGCTGCGTACCGTCGCCGAGGTCAAGCAGATCACCAACCCCGACCTCGAGCTCCTCGGTGCCCTGCCGACGCTCTACGACGCCCGCACGACGCACAGCCGCGACGTGCTCGCCGACGTCGCCGACCGGTACGACATGCCGGTGCTCGCGCCGCCGATCCCGCGCACCGTGCGCTTCGCGGAGGCGTCGGCGTCGGGGGCGTCGGTGCTCGCCGGCCGGAAGAACAAGGGCGCCGAGGCCTATCGCGAGCTGGCCGAGAACCTGCTCGCCCACTGGCGCGACGGCAAGAAGCTGGTCACCTTCACGTCGTGAGGTGCGCGGTGAGTTCCTCGGGGGCTCATCGCAGCACTACGACCTGCGGCCCGCGCTGCTCGAGCACCGAAGTCCCGGCGACCGCCACGTTCACCACTCCCGCCTCGTCGCGCACGACCGGAATCCGGCCCTGCACCGCCCCGGTGGCAGGCTCGACCACCGCGAGGGCGTCGCGCACCGGCAGCAGCAGGGCCCCGGCCATGGCCGCGCCGGTGCCCGTCGTCCCGGGCAGCGTCCACCGCGGCACCAGGTCGTCGCCGCCGAGGGCGACGGTCTCCGTGCCCGACCACCACGTGAGGAACGAACCCTGCACCGCGGCGGGGAACACCGCGTCCGGCGTCGCCGCGGCCGACAGCGGGTGCCGGGCGGTCAGCGTGCCGGCGGCGTCGTATCCGGCGAGAACGGGCCCGGAGGAGGCGGTGGGCGGCAGGTACAGCACCGTGCGCTCACCGCTCACCGCGACGACGCGCGTACCCATGTCGTCCGGCCCCAGTTCCGGCAGCACCGACGAGGCGATCTCCTTCGGCTGGGAGTCTGCCTCCGGGGTCGTCTCGAGCAGCGTCAACCGGTCCGCCTCTTCGCCCGGGCAGCGTTCGACGACCGCCAGCCGGGTGCTGCTGGCCGCGGCCGAGCGCAGCGTGCACCCGTTGCGGGGTTGCGCCCCCGGCACGACGGGCGCGTCCACGCGCCCGTACTCGAGCGTGCGCACGAGATCCGACCGCCACAGTTCGAGGCGGGTGTCGCCCCGCGAGATCACGTGGGTGTCGGCGGCAGTGAGGGTCACTGCGTCGTCGGCGTCGCTGGAACGCTGCGCCCCGCGCATCCCCGAATCGGGGACCAGCTGGGTCACCTGGCTGCATCCCCGCTGGTCGCGGTACACCGCCACGGCGGTGCGCCAGTCCTCCACGACCCCGCACAGCGGCATGTCGCGGCCGTAGCGCCACAGCTCGGCGCCCGAGTCGAGGGCGCGGCCGGTGACCGTGCCGCCGTCGCCGGTGACCACGACACCTCCGACCGCGATCGGACGGGACGTCGCACCGCTGGGGGCCCGCCACGCCTCCGTCAGCGTCGACGGCACCGCCGTCGCGGACGCCGGCGCCTCGGGTGCCGCGTCGGTCGTGACGGACACGGTGCCGCGTGCGTCCGACCGCAGCCAGACGACGCTCGCCGCCGCGACGACCGCGACGGCGAGCAGGAGGGCTGCGATCAGGTCCGCCCGGGTTCTGCGCTCCGGTGCGAGCATCGCGGCCGACTACTGGGCAGCCGAGGCCGTGACCGTGTCGCTCTTCGCCGTCGCGGAGGAACCGCCGCGGCGCCGGCGCCGGCGCCGGCGTGCGGGCGCCGCCGTCCCGTCCCCGGAGTCCTCGGCCTGCTCCGACGCGGCGCTCGTGTTCTCGGGTCCGGTGTTCTCGGCACTTCCGGAGTCGGGCCGGCCACCGCGGGTGCGCCGGCGGACCCGGGTGCGCTTGGGTCGTGCCGCGTCCTCGGCGGCCTCGGCGGCCTCCTCGCGGGCGGGCCGCTCCGCCGGCGCCTTGCGGACCGTGCCGGTCGTGCCTTCGGGGATGCCCAGCTCCTCGAACAGGTGCGGCGAACTCGAGTACGTCTCGACAGGGTCGGACAGGCCGAGGTCGAGGGCCTTGTCGATGAGCTGCCAGCGCGGGATGTCGTCCCAGTCGACCAGGGTGACGGCGATGCCGGTGCGCCCCGCCCGGCCGGTGCGGCCGATGCGGTGGACGTAGGTCTTCTCGTCCTCGGGGCACTGGTAGTTCACGACGTGGGTGACGTCGTCGATGTCGATGCCGCGGGCGGCCACGTCGGTGGCGACGAGCACGTCAATCTTGCCCTTGCGGAACCTGTCGAGGGCCTTCTCCCGGGCGATCTGCCCCAGGTCGCCGTGCACGGCTCCGACGGCGAAGCCGCGCTCGGCGAGCTCGTCGGCGACCTTCTGCGCGGTGCGCTTGGTGCGGGTGAAGATCATCGTGGCGCCCCGGCCCTCGGCCTGCAGCACCCGCGCCACCAGCTCCGCCTTGTCCAGTGCGTGCGCGCGGTAGACGAGCTGGTTGGTGCGCTCGTGCACCGCGGAGGACTCCGGCTCCTCGGCCCGGATGTGCGTCGGGCGCGTGAGGAAGGTGCGGGCGAGCGTGATGATCGGGCCGGGCATCGTCGCCGAGAACAGCATCGTCTGGCGGCGGTCGGGCACCATGCCGAGAATGCGCTCGATGTCCGGGAGGAAGCCGAGGTCGAGCATCTCGTCCGCCTCGTCCATCACCAGGATGCCGATCTTGCCGAGGATCAGGTGACCCTGGTTGGCGAGATCCAGCAGGCGGCCCGGGGTCCCGACAACGACGTCGACGCCCTTCTTCAGCACGTCGACCTGTGTCTCGTACGGGCGCCCGCCGTAGACGGACAGAACCTTCAGCGGTCCGTCGGCGCCGCGGAGATACTTGGCGGCGTTCTCGAGGTCCTGCGTGACCTGCAGGCACAGCTCGCGCGTCGGCACGATCACCAGGGCGCGGGGCGTTCCGTCGAGGGCGGTGGTGCCGGACGCGGTGGTGGTGAGGCGGTGCAGCAGCGGGACACCGAACCCGAAGGTCTTGCCCATGCCGGTGCGCGCCTGTCCGATCAGGTCGTCGCCGGCGAGGGCGAGGGGGAGCGTCAGCTCCTGGATGGCGAAGGTGCGCTCGATGCCCATCTCGGCGAGAGCGCGGACGATCTCGTCCCGCACGCCCAGCTCGCCGAACGTGGGCGGGGTGTGGGTGGAGTCGAGTTGGGCCGACACCGTGGTTTCGGTGGCGTCGTCTTCGTGGTCGACAGTGATCTTGCTCAGGGGTCTGGCCTTCCTGGTCTCGGCACGCACGCACGAGTGGAGAGGCGACCGGCCTGCGCCTCAGCGAGAGCGACCGGAACGGGCTCTGCGAGGCGCGGCAGCGATCTGCGATCGGGTGCGCGCACATCATCGGTGAAGTCCGCGGGGCCGGTGGTCGGCGCCTCGAGGCGCGGCCTTCCAGGACCATTGTACCGTGAGCCGCGCGGTCACCGGCTGGGTACTACGCTGTGTCGTCATGGGAGCCGAAACGTCGCCGTCCGCCGCAGAGTCTCGTCCACCCGCCGCTCCGGCGCGCGTCCCGGCCGATCATCCCGGCGTCGCCGAGTTGTTCGCGGTGCTCGCCTACGGTGAGATCTCGGCCTTCTACCGCCTCGCCGACGATGCACGGATGTCGCCGAGCCTGCAGGGGCGGGTGGCGTTCGCGAGCATGGCCGCCGCGGAGATGAGCCACTTCGAGACGCTGCACGCCGCGCTCACCGCGCGCGGCGTGGAGATCTACACGGCGATGGAGCCCTACCGGCGCGCCCTCGACGCGTACCACGCTTCCACGAACCCCTCGAACTGGCACGAGTCGCTGGTCAAGGCGTATGTCGGCGACGGCATCGCCGCCGACTTCTACCGCGAGATCGCCGGCACCCTCGCCCCCGAGGTGGCGGAGGTCGTGCGGGAGGTCCTCGCCGAGACCGGGCACTCGGAGTTCGTGGTGCACGAGGTGCGCGAGGCGGTGCGGCGCAGCGCGGCCGACAAGGACCGGCTGATGCTGTGGGGACGGCGGCTGCTCGGCGAGGCCATCACCCAGGCGCAGTACGTGATGGCCCAGCGTGAGGACCTCACCGATCTGGTGATCGCCGCGTCCGGTGATCTCACCGACATTGCCGCGTTGTTCGACCGGATGCAGCTCGAGCACGCCGAGCGGATGGCGGTGCTGGGACTGCACTAGCCTGGGCGGGGACAGCTGTAGAGCCCTGAGAGTTCGGAGGTCGACCGTGGAGGTCAAGATCGGTGTTGCGGACAGTCCCCGCGAGCTCACCGTGATCAGCGAGCAGACGCCCGACGAGGTCGAGTCGCTCGTGGCGCAAGCCCTGGCCGGCGAGAAGGACGGCGTGCTGACACTCGTCGACGAGAAGGGCCGCAAGCTCATCGTGCAGGCGGCGCGGGTCACCTACGTCGAGATCGGCCCCGCCGACATTCGCAAGGTCGGGTTCGCGGCGACCTAGAACGACGGCATCACGACGAAGGGCCGGGGCTGCTGCCCCGGCCCTTCTGTCGTCGCGGGCGCGGCCCCGGCCCTGGGGTCGGCGCCGTCTGGTCGGCGCCTTCCGGTTACCGCCTGCGCAGCTCCGGCTGCAGCGGCACGTGCGAGAGTCCACCCCAGGCGAGAGCGACCGTGGTGTCGACGGCGTCCTCCTTCGGAATCGGCCGGGCGGCCTCGAGCCAGTAGCGGGCGGTGAACTGGCTGGTGCCGACGAGGCCGACCGCCAGGATGCGCGCCCGGTAGGGGTCCAGACCGGAGTCGTGGCTCACCAGGTCGAACACCGCGTCGACGCATGCCTCGGTGGCCTGCTCCACGCGGTGGGCCACCTGCGGCTCGCCCATCAGGTCCGATTCGAACACCAGACGGAAACCCTGCGAGTCGTTGTCGACGAAGTCGAAGAACGCCTGCACCGCGGCGCGGACGCGCTGCCTGTTGTCGGTCGTCGACCGCAGGGCCTGGCGGACTCCGGCGATCAGGCTGTCGACGTAGCTCTGCAGCACAGCGCAGTACAGTTCGAGCTTGCCGGGAAAGTGCTGGTACAGCACCGGCTTGCTGACCCCGGCGCACTCGGCGATCTCGTCCATGCCGGCCGCGTGGTATCCGCGGGTGACGAAGACTTCGCTGGCTGCAGCGAGGAGCTGGACCCGGCGCTCGTCCCGCGGCATCCGGGCGCCGCGTCGAGTGCCGGTGCCGTTGCCCGAGCTGGTGGCGCGGCCGGACGATGTCCGGGCTGCGAGTTCGGTCATGTCGCTCCCAATCCGAAAAATTCGTCGAAGTGATGCCTACCACTACGACGTGCAATCGTCTCTGCACGTTACAGGCCGGGGGGCCTCGAGGTGCCGTGCACCCCTACCCACGAGTATCCCAGCCGAAGGCCCACTGTGCGCGGCGCCACATCGGCGTGGCGGCGGTCGGCGCCCGCGCTCGGCGACCCGGCACGGCCGGCGACGGCCGTATGAGAGTCTGGCAACCGTGACCGACCGAGCAGGAGCCGGCGTGACGGACACACCGCGCCGCCCGGTGCGCAGTCCGCACCGGACACCCGAGGACCGGACGTCCGACCGGCGACGCAGCCGCGCCCCTTCCCACCAGCCTCTGCGAGCTCAGTGGGATCCCGTCTCGGGCGGGGAGAAGGTTCCTCGCCCGCCGCGCCCGGACCGCGGGGTGCGCAGGCAGACCCGGCTCGGCCGGTTCGTCGCGACCTACGGATGGCGGGCCTACGCCATCCCCGTCCTCGCGGTCCTCACGGTGATCGTCCTGGTGGATGCGCTGCGCACCGGTGGCAGCACGCCCGAGGCCACGGCGGCCGGGGACGCGGCGGCCGCATCCGGCGACGTGGTGGGCGTGCCCGCGCCGGTCGCGGACGGCACGTTCCCCGCCGATCTGCCGTCCGGCGCGCTCCCGGACGGCGGGCCGTTCACGGTGGCCGGCGCCGGCACCTGGCGGGTGGTGCCCGGGACCAGCGGTCAGGTCGGCACCGGCCGCGTCTACACCTACACCGTGGAGATCGAGGACGGGGTCGACGCCACCGGCTACGGCGGCGACGCGGCGTTCGCCCGGATGGTCGACGAGACCCTGGCCAACCCGAAGAGCTGGACACAGGACCCGGCGTTCGCATTCCGTCGCGTCGATCAGGGCGTGCCCGACTTCCGGGTGTCGCTGACGTCCCAGATGACGATCCGGCAGGGCTGCGGGTACGACATCGAGCTGGAGGTGTCGTGCTACAACCCGGGCCTGGGCCGGGTCCTGCTCAACGAGCCGCGGTGGGTGCGTGGCGCCGTCGCATTCCAGGGTGACATCGGCTCCTACCGTCAGTATCAGATCAACCACGAGGTCGGGCACGCCATCGGCTTCGCCGCCCACGAGGGGTGCGGCAGCGACGGGGGCCTCGCGCCGATCATGATGCAGCAGTCCTTCGGCACCGCCAACGACGACATCGCCGGCCTCGATCCCGAGGGCCTCGTCCCCCGCGACGGACTCACCTGCAGGTTCAACCCGTGGCCGTATCCGCGGGCGTGAGGATGGGACAATCGGGTAACCGCCCGATCGAGCCGGCCGAGGAGCTGTCGTGAGCCCATTACCACCTCTGGTGGAACCCGCTGCGGACCTGACGCGCGAGGAGGTGGCCCGCTACAGCCGGCACCTGATCATCCCCGGGGTGGGGGTGGTGGGGCAGCGGCGGCTGAAGAACGCGCGGGTGCTGTGCATCGGCGCCGGCGGCCTCGGTTCGCCGGTGCTGCTCTACCTCGCCGCGGCGGGTGTCGGCACCCTCGGCATCGTCGAGTTCGACGATGTCGAATCGTCCAACCTGCAACGGCAGGTGATCCACGGGATCGCCGACGTGGGCCGCCCCAAGGGGGAGAGCGCCCGCGACACGATCCGCGGGATCAACGACAACGTGGAGGTGCGGCTGCACCCGGTGCGCCTGGACCCCGGCAACGCCGTCGCACTGTTCGAGCAGTACGACCTGATCCTCGACGGCACCGACAACTTCGCCACCCGCTACCTCGTCAACGACGCCGCGGTCCTCGCCGGCAAGCCGTACGTATGGGGGTCGATCTTCCGGTTCGAGGGACAGGTGTCGGTGTTCTGGGAGGCCGCACCGGACGGGCGGGGGCTGAACTACCGGGACCTGTACCCGGAGGCGCCGCCGCCCGGGATGGTCCCGTCCTGCGCCGAGGGCGGCGTGCTCGGGGTGCTCTGCGCGTCCGTCGGGTCGATCATGGCCACCGAGGCGGTCAAGCTGATCACCGGCATCGGCGAGTCGCTGCTCGGACGCCTGATGATCTACGACGCTCTCGCGATGAGCTACCGGACGGTGACGTTGCGCCGCGACCCGGGCCGGGTGCCGGTGACCGAGCTGGTCGACTACGAGTCCTTCTGCGGTGTGGTGCCGGACGACGGCGCAGCCGCCCTCGCCGAGTCCACCATCACCCCGACCGAGCTGCGCCGGCTGCTCGAGTCGGACCGGGAGATCGAGCTGATCGACGTGCGCGAGCCGGTCGAGTGGGACATCGTCCACATCGAGGGGGCGCGGCTGATCCCGAAGGACCGCATCCTCTCCGGCGAGGCGCTGGCGGAGCTGCCGCAGCACAGGCCGATCGTGCTGCACTGCAAGACGGGGATCCGCTCGGCCGAGGCCCTCGCGGTGCTGAAGGAGGCCGGGTTCGCGGACGCCACGCATCTGCAGGGCGGGGTGCTCGCGTGGGCGCAGCAGGTGGACCCTTCGCTGCCCGTGTACTGAGGGAATACGGGGAAGATAACGATGCGGGAATGGTGTCCCCGGGTAACGGAGTGCCTTCCCCTCAACGGGGCGGCGCCGACTGTACGGTGTGCCCCGTGAGTCCCCTCGAACCCCCGCAGCACGTGCGCTCGACCTTCGGCCTCCGCGACGTCGAACCGGTCCCGCTCGGGGCGGACTGGGACGGTGGCTGGCGGTGCGGCGACGTCGTGCTCTCGCCGGTCGCCGACCATGCCCGCGCAGCGTGGTCGGCGAAGGTGCGCGAGACCCTCGGGGTCGACGGGGTGCGACTGGCGCGGCCCGTCCGCTCCACCGACGGCCGCTACGTCGTCTCCGGTTGGCGCGCCGACACCTACATCGTGGGCACCTCCGAACCGCGGCACGACGAGGTGGTGGCCCTGTCGCTGCGGCTGCACGCGGCCACCGCCCAGCTGGAGCGGCCGCGCTTCCTCATGCAGCCGCCCGTGGCGCCGTGGGAGGACGTCGACGTGTTCGTCGCCGCCGACCGCGCGGCGTGGGAGGCGGTGCCCCTGCGCACCGCCCGCGCCGCCGGCGCCCCGGAAACCGTCACTCCCGACGGACGCAAGAGCATCGACCTGATCAACCAGCTCGCGACGCTGCGCAAGCCGGTCCACCTGCCCGATCAGCTCGTGCACGGTGACCTGTTCGGCACCGTGCTCTTCGCCGGCAGCGCCGCGCCGGGCCTGACCGACATCACCCCCTACTGGCGGCCCGCGTCGTGGGCGGCCGGTGTCGCCGTCGTCGACGCGCTGTCGTGGGGCGGGGCCGACGACGAGCTCATCGGCCGGTGGGAGGACCTGCCGGAATGGCCGCAGATGCTGTTGCGCGCGGTGATGTTCCGGCTCGCCGTGCACGCCCTGCATCCGCGCTCCACGGAGGAGGCGTTCCCGGGGCTGGCACACACCTCGGATCTGGTGCGGCTGCTCCTCTAGCCTTCGCCGCCGCGCAGCTCCCCGAACATCGCGAGCGCGGCGGCGGTGGCGCGGCCGGGCTCTCCCGCGACGACGGCGAGCACCAGCTCGCGGTGCTCGTCGTGGAACCCCGCCCCCGTCTCGTCGACGCGGCGCCGGATCGTCTCCTCGATGACGGGCAGCAGCGAGTCGTAGAACTCGAGGTACACGGCGTTGTGGCTGGCCTCGACGATCGCGCGGTGCAGGGCGACGTCGGCGGCGAGGGCGGCGGCCGAACGCGGGTCGGCCCACGCGCGCATCCGCGCGTCGAACAGTTCGGTCAGGTGCGCGGCGTCCGCGTCGGTGCGGCGCCGGGCGGCGAGCGCTGCGGCGGTGACGTCCAGCGCCTGCCGCAGTTCGAGCACGTCCTGCTCGTGGGCGTCGGCGAAGTAGGTGCCGAGAGCGCTGCCCACCTCCGAGGTGGCGACGACGTAGGTGCCCGAGCCCTGCCGCCGCTCCAGCAGCCCCGAGTGCACGAGCGCCTGCACGGCTTCGCGCACGGTGTTGCGGCCCGTCCCGGTCAGCTCGGCCAGGGCGGGTTCGGGAGGGATGCGGGTGCCCACCGCCCAGGCGCCGGTGCGGATCTGGTCGCGCAACTGCTCGGTGACCTGGGCGATGAGGCTGGTGCGTCGCACGGTGCGCATGGGGATCCTTCCTGCATCCGGAAAACACCTTCGACGATAGACGTCGGGTCATCCTATGATTTCGCTCGTGGCTGTCACCGGTGCCGGATCCTCGTCCCCGTCCCTCCTGCGGGGACGGCTCCTGGTCTTCGTTGCGATCGTGATGTCCGCGCTCACGTTGCGCCTCGCCGTGACCTCGTTCAGCCCGCTCGCCGAGCAGATCCGCGCCGAGCTCGGTTTCGCGCCCGCCGTGGTGGGCGTGTTCGGCATGGTGCCGACCGCGATGTTCGCGGTGTTCGGGCTGCTCACCCCCGTCATCGCGCGCCGGGCCGGGCTCGAGGCCACGGCCCTCGTCGCGATGCTGGCCGCCGGATTCGGCATGGCAGCGCGCGCGCTGACCCACGAGACGTGGACACTGCTCGCGTTCTCCGCGCTCGCGCTCGCCGGGATGGGGGTCGGCAACGTGGTGATCCCGCCACTGGTCAAGAGGTACTTCTCCGACCGGCTCGCGGTCGTGAGCACCGTGTACATCGTCGGTGTCCAGATCGGGACGGTGCTGCCGGCCCTCGCGGCGGTCCCCGTCGCCGAGGCCGCCGGGTGGCGCTGGTCCATCGGGCTGTGGGCGGCGTGGGCGTTCGCCGCGGCGATCCCGTGGATCGGCGTCCTGTACCGGGCCCGCGGCACGCGTCCGGCTGCCGGCGACGCGCCGCACTCCCAGCCCACGCCCGGCCGGGTGTGGCGCTCGCCCGTCGCGTGGGGCATGGCCGGCATGTTCGGCATGACCTCGCTGATCACCTACTCGATGTTCACCTGGATCCCCGCGGTGCTGCTCGACGCCGGCGGCAGCGAGGCGCTCGGCGGCGCCATGATCGCCCTGTTCTCGTTCGTCGGCCTGACCGCCTCGTTCGTCGCTCCCGCCGCGTGCGCCCGCATGCGGGATCCGTTCCCGCTCGTCGTCGTGTGCGTGGCGTGCTACGCGGTGGGGTTCACCGGTCTGCTGCTCGCGCCGCTGACGGCCACGGCGCTGTGGGTGCTGGCGATCGGCGTCGGGCCGACCACGTTCCCCATGGCGCTCACCCTGATCAATCTGCGCACCCGCACCCACGCAGCGTCCGCCGCCCTGTCCGGCTTCACCCAGGGTCTCGGCTACACCGTCGCGTGTCTCGGCCCGGTGCTGGTCGGTGTGCTGCGCGAGGCCACCGGCGGCTGGACGGCGCCGTTCGCGTTCCTCGGGTGTGCGGCGCTCGTGGTGCTCGTCGCCGGCCGGGTCGCCTGCCGGCCCCGGTACGTCGAGGACACCTGGGGCGGTTCCGGTGCCGGTCCACAGCCCGCGAGCACCCGCGGCGCCGACCTCACGGAGGCCTCCTGCCGCAGGTGAGCATCTCTTGACGCGGCAGTCACCGAGGGCAGCACCGCGGCAACACCCGTTTCCTACCTTGGGTCCATCGATACCGACCCGAGGAAGGGGCATGGGGTGGCCGCAACGACCGGAGTATCACCGACCGAAGGCCTGCGTGCGAAGTTCGCGCGCAAGCACCGCATCGAACACTGGGACGCCGAGGACACGGCGGCATGGGAAGCCGGCGGCAAGGAGATCGCGAAGCGGAACCTGATCTGGTCCGTCCTGGCCGAGCACGTCGGCTTCTCCGTCTGGTCCATCTGGTCCGTGATGGTGCTGTTCATGCCGGCCGACGTCTACGGCATCGATCCCGCCGGCAAGTTCTTCCTCGTCGCGGTGCCCACCCTCGTGGGCTCGCTGCTGCGCATTCCCTACACCGTCGCCACGGCCCGGTTCGGCGGTCGGAACTGGACGGTGTTCAGCGCGCTGGTGCTGCTGATCCCCACCCTCGCGGCCCTGTACCTGATGCTCAACCCCGGCTTCTCGTACACCACCTTCCTGGTGGTGGCCGCGGTCGCCGGACTCGGCGGCGGCAACTTCGCCTCGTCGATGACCAACATCAACGCCTTCTACCCGCAGCGGCTCAAGGGCTGGGCGCTGGGCCTGAACGCGGGCGGCGGCAACATCGGCGTGCCGGTGGTCCAGCTCGTCGGCCTGCTCGTCATCGCCACCGTCGGCAACACCGAGCCGTGGATCGTGTGTGCCGTCTACCTGGTGCTGTGTGCCTTCGCCGCGCTCGGCGCGGCCCTGTTCATGGACAACCTCGGTGACCAGCGCGCCGACCTGCGGGCGATGGGCGAATCCCTGAGGTACCGCGAC
Organism: Rhodococcus aetherivorans; assembly: GCF_011058165.1. Lineage (GTDB taxonomy): Bacteria > Actinomycetota > Actinomycetes > Mycobacteriales > Mycobacteriaceae > Rhodococcus > Rhodococcus aetherivorans. The sequence goes on along the minus strand of NZ_JAALEG010000003.1, from coordinate 85,343 downwards.
TCGTGGATCCTCAGCTTCCTCTACATCGGCACCTTCGGCTCCTTCATCGGCTTCAGCTTCGCGTTCGGGCAGGTGCTGCAGATCAACTTCCTGGCCGGGGGCGCGACCGCCGCCGAGGCCTCCCTGCACGCCGCGCAGATCGCGTTCATCGGCCCGCTGCTCGGCTCGATCGCCCGGCCCCTCGGCGGCAAGCTGGCCGACCGGATCGGGGGCGGCCGGATCACGCTGTACACGTTCGCGGCAATGGCCCTCGCGGCGGGACTGCTCGTCACCGCCGGCACCCTCGACGACGCCACCGCCGGCGCCGCCACCGGCGGCATCATGGTGACCTTCGTCCTCGGGTTCATCGCCCTGTTCCTGCTCTCGGGCATCGGCAACGGCTCCGTCTACAAGATGATCCCGTCCATCTTCGAGGCCAAGGCGCAGAGCCTCGACTCGCTCGACCGGGCCGGGAAGGCCGCATGGGCGCGCAGCATGTCCGGCGCCCTGATCGGATTCGCCGGCGCCATCGGCGGACTCGGCGGCGTCGGGATCAACCTGGTGCTGCGCGCGTCCTACAGCAGCGAAGCCAAGTCGGCGACCATGGCGTTCTGGGTGTTCCTCGCCTTCTACCTGGTCTGCATCGTCGTCACCTGGGCCGTGTTCCTGCGCCGACCCACCGCCCCGCCCGCGGAGACGCCCGCACCGCGCGACGTCACCGCCGACACGGTGGCCACCCGCGTCTGACCGCGGCCGGCCCCCATCACGTACGCAAGGAAGAAGGAAACGGTATGAGCCACAAGTCTGTTGTCGTCGTCGGACACGGCATGGTGGGCCACCGCTTCGTCGAGGCGCTGCGCGCCCGCGACGAGAAGAACCTCTGGTCGGTGACGGTGCTGTGCGAGGAACCGCTGCCCGCCTACGACCGCGTGGGACTGTCCTCCTATGTCGGCTCGTGGGATTCGAAGGAACTCGCCCTCGCCGGCAACGAGTACGAGGGCGACGACCTGGTCGAGCTGAGGATCGGCACCCGGGCCGCGGCGATCGACCGTGCCGGGCGCACCGTCACCACCGACGCCGGTGAGGTGATCGGGTACGACGCGCTCGTCCTGGCCACCGGCTCGTACCCCTTCGTCCCGCCGATTCCCGGCAAGGATCTGGCCGGGTGCTTCGTCTACCGGACCCTCGACGACCTGGACGGCATCCGGGCCGGCGCGGAGCGGGCCGCTCCGGGAGCGGTCGGCGTCGTCGTCGGCGGCGGGCTCCTCGGCCTCGAGGCGGCCAACGCGCTGCGGATGCTGGGCATGACGCCGCACGTCGTCGAGTTCGCCCCCCGGCTCATGCCGCTGCAGGTCGACGAGGGCGGTGGTGCGCTCCTCGCCCGGCTCGTCACCGATCTCGGGCTGACGGTGCACACGGGCGTCGGCACCGCCGGCATCACCGAGGGTCCCGGCGGGTTGAGGGTGGAACTGTCCGACGGGTCGGTGATCGACGCCGCGCTGCTCGTGTTCTCCGCAGGCGTCCGTCCCCAGGACGGGCTGGCCCGCGACGCGGGGCTCGAGCTGGGCCCGCGCGGCGGTGTCCGCACCGACCTCGGCTGCCGCAGCACGACCGACGACGCGGTCTACGCGATCGGCGAGTGCGCGGCCGTCGAGGGCACCTGCTACGGCCTCGTCGCCCCCGGCTACAGCACGGCCGAGGTGGTGGCCGACCGGCTCCTCGGCGGCGCCGCCGAGTTCCCGGGCGCCGACCTGTCCACGAAGCTCAAGCTGCTCGGCGTCGACGTCGCGAGCTTCGGCGACGCGCACGCCACCACTCCCGGCGCCCTCGAGGTCGTGCTGTCGGACGCCGCGAAGGGCACCTACGCCAAGCTGGTCGTCTCGGACGACGCGAAGACACTGCTCGGCGGCATCCTCGTCGGCGACGCCTCCGCGTACGGGTCGCTGCGGCCGCTCGTCGGCCGGGAGCTGCCCGGCGACCCCGCGGCGCTGATCTCCCCGGCGGGAGAGAAGCCGGGCGCCGGGTCGCTGCCCGACGACGCCGAGGTGTGCTCCTGCAACGGAGTCACCAAGGGGACGATCTGCGGTGCCATCGCGGACGGCGCGTGCGACATCGCCCAGGTCAAGGCCTGCACCGGCGCCGGCACCACGTGCGGCGGCTGCCTGCCCACCGTCAAGCAGCTCCTCGCGGCGTCCGGTGTGGTCATGTCGAAGTCCTTGTGCGAGCACTTCGAGCAGTCCCGGGCCGAGCTGTTCCAGATCGTGCAGGCCACGAACACCCGCACGTTCTCGGCACTGATCTCCAAGTACGGCCAGGGGACCGGCTGCGACATCTGCAAGCCCGTCGTCGCCTCGATCCTCGCCTCGACCGACTCGGACCACATCCTGGGCCGGCAGCAGGCGGCGCTGCAGGACACCAACGACCACTTCCTGGCCAACATCCAGAAGAACGGCACCTACTCGGTGGTGCCGCGGATGCCCGGCGGGGAGTGCACCCCCGAGCAGCTCATCGTCATCGGCGAGATCGCCCGCGACTTCGGCTTGTACGTCAAGATGACCGGCGGCCAGCGCATCGACCTGTTCGGTGCGCGGGTCGAGCAGCTGCCGCTCATCTGGCAGCGGCTCGTCGACGCCGGCATGGAATCCGGCCAGGCGTACGGCAAGTCCCTGCGCACCGTGAAGAGCTGCGTGGGCTCGACGTGGTGCCGGTACGGCGTGCAGGACTCGGTCGGCATGGCGGTCGACCTCGAGCTGCGCTACCGCGGGCTGCGCTCACCGCACAAGCTCAAGTTCGGCGTTTCCGGCTGCGCCCGCGAGTGCGCCGAGGCGCGCGGCAAGGACGTCGGGGTGATCGCCACGGAGAACGGCTGGAACCTGTACGTGTGCGGCAACGGCGGCCAGTCGCCCAAGCATGCGCAGCTGCTCGCCGGTGGTCTCGACGACGAGACGCTCGTCAAGTACATCGACCGGTTCCTGATGTTCTACGTGCGCACCGCCGATCGCCTGCAGCGCACCGCGCCCTGGCTCGAGTCCCTCGAGGGTGGGCTCGAGCACCTCCGGGCGGTGGTGTGCGAGGACAGCCTCGGCATCGGCGACGAGCTCGAGGCGGCGATGGCCAAGCACGTCGCCGGGTACCGGGACGAGTGGAAGGGAGTGCTCGAGGACCCCGAGAAGCTGTCCCGGTTCGTGTCGTTCGTCAACGCGCCCGAGGTGGCCGACCCGACCGTGCGGTTCGACGACTCGGGCAAGCGGAAGGTGCCGGTGCTGGTCGGAATGCCCTCTTACCGTGAGGGAATCTCGGGTTAACGCCCGAGAAACACCGGCCCCGGAGAATTCCGTCCGTAGTTCCAAGGAGGACATTCATGACCGTCATCGAGACGCACACCCCCGAGCGCGCGTCGCGTGCCAGCGTGTACGACGGGCGTCTGGAGTGGACGTCGGCGTGCCCGCTCAGTCACCTCATCCCCGGCCGCGGCGTCGCCGTGCTGTTGCGCGGCGGCGAGCAGGCCGCGCTGTTCCGGCTCGACGACGGCAGTCTGCGGGCGGTGGGCAACTTCGATCCGTTCGGCCGCGCCGCGGTGATGTCGCGTGGGATCGTCGGCGACCGCAGCGGCGAGCCCACCGTCGCCTCGCCGCTGCTCAAGCAGGTCTTCTCGCTGGACGACGGACGCTGCCTCGACGATCCGTCGGTCCGCCTGCCCGTGTACGACGTGCGGGTGTGGGCCGGTGTCGTCCAGATCCACAGCCTCGTGCCCGTGCACCGCGGTTACGGCGAGCGTTCGTGAGCGAGGACAACGCGCCGCTGCACGGCTTCACGATCGGCATCACCGCCGCACGCCGCGCCGACGAGTTCGCCACCCTGCTCACCCGGCGCGGCGCGGAGGTTGTCCACGCACCCGCCATCCGCATCATCCCGCTCGCGGACGACGCCGAGCTCGAGCGCGTGACGCGCGACATCCTCGACACCCCGCCGGACATCACCGTGGCCACCACGGCGATCGGCTTCCGCGGCTGGATGGGGGCCGCGGACGGCTGGGGCCTCGCCGAGCAGCTCGGCGAGGCCCTGGGCGGCAGCCGCATCCTGGCCCGCGGGCCGAAGGTCACCGGCGCGATCCGGGCCGCCGACCTGCGGGAGGAGTGGTCGCCGGCGTCGGAGTCGTCCGCGGAGGTGCTCGAGCACCTGCTGGCCGAGGGTGTGGAGGGGGTGCGGATCGCGGTGCAGCTGCACGGCGCCCGCACCGAGTGGGAACCCGGCGCGGACCTGTGCGAGGTGCTGCGCGACGCCGGTGCCGACGTGGTGGCGGTCCCGGTGTACCGGTGGACCCCGCCCGACGACCCCACCGCGCTGGACCGGCTCATCGAGCAGATCGCCGACCACAGCATCGACGCGGTGAGCTTCACCAGCGCGCCGGCCGTCGCGTCGCTGCTGATGCGTTCCAAGGCCACCGGCATGCTCGAGTTGATGCTGCGCGCGCTGCGCACCGGGGTCACCGCGGTGTGCGTGGGGCCCGTGACGGCCGCGCCGCTGGTCGAGCTGGAGGTGCCGGTCTCGGCACCGGCCCGGGCCCGGCTCGGATCCCTCGCCCGGCACCTGGCCGAAGAGCTGCCGCGGCGCGCCCATCGCATCGAGGCCGGGGGGCACGTCCTCAGCGTCCGCGGCCGCTGCGTCGTGGTCGACGGCGAGATCCGCTGCCTGGCGCCCGCCGCGATGGCGCTGATGCGCACCCTCGCCGCCCGGCCCGGCCGGGTCGTCTCGCGTGAGGAACTGCTCGCCGCGCTGCCCGGCGGCGGCGGCGACACCCACGCCGTGGAGACCGCCGTGGCGCGGCTGCGGTCCGCGCTCGGCGCCCCCACGATCGTGCAGACCGTCGTCAAGCGTGGCTACCGGCTCGCGGTCGACCCGGTGGGCTGCGCCGACAAGGAATACCCGCTCGGCTAGGGGCATCTCTCCGGCCGACCCCGTTCCGGATCAGGAGTTGTGACCATGATCGACCCGGCCCTGCTGCTCGTCGCTCACGGCACGCGCAATCCGCGCGGCGTCGAGATGATCGCGTCCCTCGCCGACGCCGTCTCCCGCGACGTGGGCGCCACCCGCGTCGCGTTCGTCGATGTCCTCGGACCCTCGCCGGCGGAGGTGCTGCGCGATTCCAGCCGGCCCACCGTGCTGGTGCCCGCCTTCCTCGCCTCCGGCTACCACGTGCACGCCGACGTGCCACGCGAGGTCGCCGACAGTGGGCATCCCGCCGTGGCGGTCACCCGCGCGCTCGGACCCGACCCGGTGCTCGCACGGGTGCTGCTGCACCGGCTCTCCGCGGCCGGCTGGAAACCCGGTGACGCGGTGGTGCTCGCCGCGGCGGGCTCCTCCGACCCCCGCGCCCTCGGCGACGTGCGACGGGCCGCGGACATGTTGTCGGCCCTCGCGCGCGTCGCCGTGCGCGTCGGGTACGTCGCCACGGGTGCCCCGCGCGTGCCGGACGTCGTCGCCGGACTGCGCGCCGCGGGTGCGCGCCGGGTGTTCGTCGCCTCGTACCTGCTCGCCGACGGGCTGTTCCACGCGCGTCTCGCCGATGCGGGCGCCGACGGGGTGGCGGCCCCGCTCGGGGTGCACGACTCGATCGTGCGCCTGGTGGCCGAGCGGTACCGGTCGGCGGCGACGGCGCTGCTCGCCGGAGGCCCGCTGCGCGGGTGACCTTGCCGACACGGCGCCGCCGACCGCGGGTGCGCGCCGTATCGTCGATCCTCGTGTCCGAAGCGGTGACAGATCCGGGAGCCGGGTCCCGGAGTGACGCGGCGAGCCCGCCGATCCCGGCGCCGGGGCCTGCGCGGACGCTCCTGCTCGGAGTGCCCCGGCGGGGCCGGCGCTGGCCCGGTGCCCTGCGCGCGGCCGCCGCGGTGGCGCTGCCCGGCCTGGCAGGCCTCGCGCTCGGTCACGGGCCCGTCGCCGCGACGGCCGCCCTCGGGGCGTTCGCCGTCGTCTACGGCGAGGGCCGCGCCTACCGGGCGCGGTGGCAGGTGGTGATGGTCGTCGCGGCGGTGCTCGTCGCGCTGGCCGGTCTGGGCGCCGGTGTCGGCACGCTCGTGCATTCGGGCTCGGAATGGACGTGGCTCCTGCTCGTGGCGGTGATGACGGCGGTCGTCGCCGTGGGCGCCTTCCTGGTCGACGCGCTGCGCTTCGGTGCACCCGGTGCGTTCCTGCCGCTGCTCACCCTGGAGATCGCGGCGGCACTGCCGAGCGCCGGCGTGCCGGTCGGTGCGGTCGTGTCGTGGACCGCGGCCGGCGCGGGCACGGCAGTGGTGGTGTCGATGTCGGGCGCGCTGGCTCGGCCCCGCGCACCCGAGCGTGCCGCGGTGGCGGCGGCCGTGGAGGCCGTCGACGCCTGCCTGCGCGCCCCGGCGGAGACCGGGCCGCGGCACGAGGCGGTCCGGGCGCTGCACGTCGCGTGGATGTGCCTGCACGACGGGCGGCTGGGCGGGGGCGCGCATCCGCTGACCCGGACGCTCCGAGCGGCGCACCTGCGGCTCGCGACGGTCGTCGCAGGAACCGACGAGGGTGCCGCCTCCGAGACCGACGATCTGCGGCCGCAACCACCGCTGCCGCGCCCGTCGGCGCGATACCGGCTGGCGCGGGCCGCCCGGCCCGGCAGTCGATCCTGGACCATCGTCCTTCGCCTCGTCGTGGCCGGTCCCGTCGCGGGCGCACTGGCGCTCGCGTGCGGTGTCGGGCGGCCGGACTGGGCGGTGATCACGGCGGCGATGGTGCTGCATCAGGGACCCGACCGGGTGCTGGGCAGCTACCGGGGCCTGCACCGGTTCGCCGGCACCGTCGTGGGTCTGGGCGTGCTGGCCGCGGTCGTGTGGGCCGCCCCGACGGCCGTCGCGCTCGTCGTGGTGGTCGCGGTGTTGCTCGCCGGAACCGAGGAGTACCTGGTCCGGAACTACGGCGTGGCGATGGTGTTCATCACTCCGCTCGCGCTGCTGCTCGGCGGCGCCGGGGTGCCGCACGACTTCGCCGTGGTGGCCCGCGACCGCCTGCTCGAGACGGTGATCGGCGTGCTCGTCGCCGTCGCGGTGCTGTGGGTCGTGCTGCCGTTCGCGCATCGTCGCGTGCTGCGCTGCGCCGACGCGCGGGTCGCGGAGACGGTCGCCACCATCGTGCAGGCGCGCACGGCGGGGGAGCGGACCGTCCTGCCGGAACTGCGCCGCGACCTCGAGTTCGACCTGCACGCCGCGACGACCGCCGCGATCGTCGCGGCCCACACCGAACCCGGCTGGACCCGCGACCGGTGGCCGGAGCACCGGCGGCTCCACGAGACCGGATACCGGGTCCTCGCGCACCCGGCCTGACCGGCGCGCCGGTCAGTGTGGCAGCGGCACCAGTTCCACCGGATCGCCGTCCGCCGCGCCGCGCGGCACGAGCGCGATCGCCCGTCGCCCGATCAGCCCCGCCAGGTGTGCGGTGCGGATCGCGTTGTCGCACACCCACAGCCCGTCGTCGGTCTGTGTCGCCGGCAGCAGCCGGGTGACGTCGCCGCTCACCTGCGAGGCGTTGGCGAGCGGCGCGGTCCACGGTGGCTCCGGCCGTCGTCCGGTCAGCCCGTCGACGACGGCGGGCAGCATCACCAGCAGCGTCGCGACGGCCGCGACCGGGTTGCCGGGCAGGCCGAGCACCACACGACCGTCCGGCAGCACCGCTGTCACCTGGGAACCGCCCGGCTTGCACCGGACCCGATCGACGACGATCGCCGCGCCGGCGCGGGCCAGCGCCGCCCGCAGCTGGTCGGCGGCCCCGCCGCCGGTCGCCCCGGTGACGACGATCGTGTCGACGTCGGTGGCTTCGCGGAGCAGCCGGTCGAACCCGTCGACGGTGTCGCGCAGGTGCGCCTCGCCGGCGACGGCGGCGCCGCACCACTGCACGAACCGCGGCAGGACGGGGCCGAGAGAATCGCGGGTCTGGCCGTCGCGCAGCGGCCCGTCGCGGCGGATCTCGTCGCCGGTGACGACCACGTGGACCCGGACGGGCCCGCGGACCGGCACCGCGGTCACCTCGCCGCTCAGCGCAGCGGAGACCACCGCCGGGCCCAGGGCAGTGCCCGCCTCGGCGAGCACGTGACCGGGCGCCCAGTCCTCCCCGCGACGGCGCGCGTCGTCGCGCACCGGGGCGCCGGGCATCCGGGTCACGGTGCCGTCGGTCACCTCGACGTGTTCGTCGCGCACCACCGTCGTTGCGCCGGGCGGCAGGTAGGCACCGGTGGCGATCCGCGCGGCCTGGCCGTCGTGCAGGGTGAACGGCTCGGTCGCGCCGGCCCGGTGGACCTCGGCGCGCAGCAGCCACGGACCGTCGCCGGCGACGGCGTACCCGTCCATCGCCGACACCGCGGCCCGCGGCAGGGCCTCGGCGGCGACGAGTGGCGCGGCGAGGGTGGCACCCTCCGCCGCCTGGGGCGCCACGGTGCGGACCGGCAACCGCGGCAACGACCGCCGGATCTCCGCGCGGGCGGCGGCGGGGTCGGCCGCGACGAGCCCGGGACGCGCGGCGCGGGCCTGCGCGAGCTCCTGCGGGGTGTCGCAGTCCGCGGTCCCCGCCACCGGGACCGTGACGTAGCGCTCCGGCAGCAGGGCCTTCATCGGCTGATTGGCCGGATCCGTCCCCAGCGCGGCGAGGCGGCCGGCGAGCGCGGGACCACGCCACGCGGCGAGCAGGAACTGGATCCGGCCCGAGTCGTCGACAGCGAACGCCGCGTCGGCTCCGGGGGCGCCGCGCAGGGTCTCCACCAGTGCGGTGACCGTGTCCGCGGTGAGGAACGGCAGGTCGGCGGCGAGGGCCAGCACCACCGGTGCGTGAAGACCCGCGGCGGCGAGGGCGGCGACGGGCCCGGCCCCGGCGGGCTGCTCCTGGACCTGGACCACCGCCGGGTCGAGATCGTCGCGCCGTGGTCCGACGACGGTGATCCGGCGGCACCCGGCCACCGCGGCCAGCGCGATGTCGAGCATGCGCCGGCCCCCGACGACGAGTGCGGGCTTGTCGACGCCGCCCATGCGGGTCGCGCGTCCGCCCGCGACGATGACGGCCTCGACGTCGGTCAGCGAACTCATGAGCTCATGCTGCCCGACGCGGGCCGGCGCGGTGTGCCGGGGCGGTCAGTCGGGCGTGTGGTGACTGCGCGGCGGCCCGCCGATACCGCACCGGCCGCCCTGCGCGGTGTCCAGCACTGTCCAGGTGGCCGCCGCCAGGCTGAGCGCGGTGAGGAGAACGACCAGGAAGATCATGGTCCTATTCTCTCGGGCCGGTGGACCGGAGATTCCGGTCCACCGTGCGAAAGTGGACTGTATGAAGGACGTGTCCGCCACCCCGTCCGCTGCCCGGCTCGCGGCGCTGCTCGGCGACGTCGGAGCCGACCGCGGTCCGCTGTACCGGGCCGTCGCCGCCGCGCTGCGCCGCCGCATCGCCGACGGCCGGCTCCCGGTCGGCGCGCGCCTGCCCGCCGAGCGGGCGCTGGCCGACGCGCTCGGCGTCAGCCGCGTCACGGTGGCCGCCGCCTACGGCGACCTGCGCGACGACGGCTGGGCGCTCACCCGGCACGGGGCGGGCACGTTCGTTGCCGCTCCCGACGGCCGGCAGCCGTGGGGCACCGCGCTCGGCGCCCCCGTGCCCGGCGTGCTGGACCTGGGCAACGCCGCCCCGGAGGCGTCGTCCCTGCTGACCGCCGCCTACGCGGTCGCGCAGACCCGGCTGCCCGACCTGCTGGCCGGTCACGGGTACGCGCCGAGCGGCCTGCCCGAGCTGCGTGCCGCCGTCGCGGCGCGGTACACCGCCCGCGGACTGCCGACCGACCCCGAGCAGGTGCTGATCACCGCCGCCGCGGCGGACGGACTCGACGCCGTCCTGCACACCGTCGTCGGGGCGGGACGACGGGTGCTGCACCAGCATCCGAGCCATCCCGGCGCGCTCGAGACGATCGCGGCGACCGGAGCCCAGTCCGTCGCCGTGCCCGTCGACGTCGACGATCCGGATGTGATCGTCGACGAGGCCGATCGCGCCGCGCGGCAGCACGCCCCGACCGTCGCGTACCTGATGCCCGACCACGCCAATCCGACCGGTGCGAGCCTGAGCGTGGCCGCGCGGCGGTCCCTCGCCGCGACCCTGTGGCGGCACCGCGTCCTGACCGTCGTCGACGAGGTCGCCGCGGAGCTGTCGTTCGCCGGCGACGACATCGAGCCGTTCGGGGCGGCGGTCCCGGACGCGGCCACCGTGCACGTCGGTTCGTTGAGCAAGGTGGTCTGGGGCGGCATCCGGATCGGCTGGGTGCGCGGCGACCGGGCGACCGTCGCGCGCGTGCGGGAGGTGCTGCTGCGGCGCCAGCTCGGCGTCTCGATCCTCGACCAGCTCGCCGCCGTGGAGTTGTTCGCGCAGTGGCAGCGGATCCTCGACGAGCGTCGCGCCGGGCTGCGCGCCCGTCAGGAGGCGCTCGCCGCGGCCGTCGCCGCACGCCTGCCCGGGTGGCGGTTCGTCCCGCCCGCGGGCGGGTTGTCGCTGTGGTGCCGGCTGCCGGACGGCATCGGTTCCACCCGCCTCGTCGCCGCGGCGGAACGGCAGGGACTCGTCCTGCTGCCGGGCACCCGATTCGGCACCGGCCACGCGTTCGACGACCATCAGCGCCTGCCGTTCACCCGGCCGGTCGCGGAACTGCTCGCCGCGGTCGACGTGCTGGCCGGGCTCGGCGCGGCCGTCCTCGAGCCCCGGCGAGCGGCACCACCGCTGGTGTGAGCCGGCTCAGAAGCGGTGCCGCGCCGCCGCGAGATCGACCCGGCCGTCGCGGATCGGCACCCCTTCGAGCTCGAGCCGGGCGAGTTGCCGGTGGGCCAGGTGCGCGGCGGGCCTTCCGGAGGCCGGGACCACCCGGTGCCACGGCAGGTCCGCGCTGTCGGTCCGCATGATCCAGCCCACGGTGCGCGGGCTGGACAGGCCGGCCGCCGCGGCGACGTCGCCGTAGGTGGTCACGCGGCCCTCGGGGACGGAGGCCACCAGCTCCCGGACGCGTTCGACGTCCGCCTCGCTCGTTGCCGGCATCTACAGCAGCTTCCGGACGAGGGCCGCGGTCTCCTCCGGTCGTGCCTGATCGATCATGTGGTCGCAGTCGATGTCGAGCGCCGTGAGGTTCGTGCCGAGGCGGTCGGCGAGGGCGGCCCGGAACTCGTCGGTCACGTACGGCGGCTGCACCTTCGCGGCCCGCGCGACGATCGTGGGCAGGTGCGCCGGTGGCAGGACGAACTCACGCGCCAGCTCGCTCCACGACGTCACCAGGGCGGGAACGCACAGGCGCCAGTTGACCCGGCCCGAGTCGAGGGTGATCAGGTGCTCGGCGAGTTCGGCGTCGAGCAGCGCGGGATCGACCTCGCCCCACGCGCCGTTCGTCTTGTCGGCGCGGGCCTCGGCCGCGTCGGTGTAGTCGGGGTGCTGCACGGTCAGCTCCGCGATCTCGAGCATGCGTTCCGGCGGCAGCCCGATCGCCGGATCCAGTAGCACCAGCCCGCGCACCCGCTCGGGGGCGGTCGCCGCCAGATGCACGGCGAGGGCGCCGCCGAACGAATGCCCGACCACCAGCACCGGACCCGAGGCGTGGGCGTCGAGGACGGCGAGCAGGTCCCGCACGTGCGTCTCGAAGTTCCACGGCGGCGTCCACGGGGAGCGGCCGTGCCCGCGCAGGTCCGGCGCGATGACCCGGGCCTGGGGCAGGTGCTCCGACGCGAGGTGCTCCCAGCGCCGGCCGTGACCGGTGAGGCCGTGCAGGGCGAGCAGCTGCGGACCGTCGGCGGGGCCGAACAGATGGGTGTGCAGTTCGTTCACCCGTCGATTGTGTCAGGGCCGCGGCCGGTTCCGGTGGCAGCCGATGCGCTCGCGCGGGACCGGTGCGGCCGGTCGGCGGGGACGGGCCGGGCTCCCGGACCCGGGGTCGATTCGGTCTCGCGGGCGGTCAGTCCGGCCGTGCCGGCGGGAACGACCACCGCGGCGACGGGCCGGCCGCTCACCCGGTCGCGAACCACCACGGGGGGCCCGTCCTCGTCGGCGCAGTAGCGGTCGCCCCACTGGAGCAGGGCGACGAGGACGGGGAAGAGGTCCAGACCCTTGTCGGTGAGCCGGTACTCGTTGCGGGTGCGGTGTCCGGCCTGCCGGTACGGCACCGGGCGCAGGATTCCCGCGGCCACCAGTTTGCGCAGGCGGTCGGCCAGGATCGGCTCGGACATCCCGACGTGCCGCCGCATGTCGTCGAACCGGCGCACGCCGTTGAACGCCTCCCGCAGGACGAGCAGGGTCCACTTCTCGCCGATCACGTCCAGTGTCCGCTGCACGGAACAGTTCGCCGTGTCCGTCTCCAACCAGCGCATGCATCGAGGCTAGACCCTTGCTAACTGTAATTTCAGAAGTTAGCGTGACGCCATGGACACCACCTCTACCGATCTCCCCGCCGGCAGCGCCTTCCTGCAGGCGGCGGGCCTCGTGCTCGACGAGGTCTCCGGCACCCGGGTCACCGGACACATCGATCTGAGCCGGGACCATCACACTCCGTGGGGCGTCGTGCACGGCGGTGTCTACACCACCGCCGTCGAATCCGCGGCCAGCGTCGGGGCCAGCGCCGCTGTCCAGGACCGCGGCCAGTTCGCGGTCGGGGTGCACAACAGCACCGACTTCCTGCGCTCGAGCACGGGGGAGCGCGTCGACGTCGTCGCCGAACCGCTTCAGCAGGGCCGCGTCCAGCAGCTGTGGCTCGTCACCGTCACCGGCACCGAGAGCGGCAGGACCCTGGCGCGCGGTCAGGTCCGGCTGCAGAACGTTCCGTTGCCCGGCTGACTCGCCGCTCCGCGGCCTTGTCGGATTCGCCGCTCCGCGGCGGTGCGGGATTCGCCGCTCCGCGGCGGTGCGGGATTCGCCGCTCCGCGGCGGTGTCGGTCCCGTCTGCTGGAATGGCCCCATGACCGACGCCGACATCCGCCCCGACGCCCGGCCCCGGCAGGCCGAGGTGCGGCTGGTGCCGAGGCCGGACGAGGCGCCGCCGCAGCGACAGTGGCCCGAGGACGTGCAGCGGGTGTTCGCCGATTCGCCGCCCATGCCGCAGTGGCGGCCGTGGCAGGTGCTGGGCGGCCCCGGGACGGGTAAGACCGCGCTGCTCGTGGACCTGGCCGTGTCCCGGATCGCCGCCGGCGCCGACCCGGAGTCGGTGCTGGTGCTCACCCATTCCCGGCGCGCCGCGACCGAGGTGCGAGAGGCGATCACCGCCGGGTTGCTCCGCGTGGGGGCGGTTCCCGGTGGTCCCCGGGCCACGCGGGAACCGCTGGTGCGGACCGTCCACTCGTACGCGTTCGCGGTGCTGCGGCTGCAGGCGTCCACGCACGGCAACCCGCCCCCCCGCCTGATCACCGGCGCCGAGCAGGACGCCGTCCTGCGCGAGCTGTTGCGCGGCGATCTCGACGACGGCGCGGGCATGTGGCCCGAGCGGCTGCGGCCCGCGCTCGGCATGACCGGCTTCGCGGTGGAGCTGCGGGACCTGATGCTGCGCGCCAACGAACGCGGCCTCGGTCCCGAGGACCTGATCGAGCTCGGGCAGCGGCGGTCGCGGCCGGAGTGGGTCGCCGTCGGCGAATTCGCCGCCCGGTACGAGCAGATCATGCTGCTGCGCGGCGCGGTCGGCATCGAGGCGCCCGAGGCCACCGCGCCCGCCCTCGACGCCGCCGAACTCGTCGGGGCGGCCCTCGCCGCGTTCGTCACCGACCCCGACCTGCTCGCACGGGAACGGTCCCGGATCCGGCACCTGCTCGTCGACGACGCCCAGCATCTCGACCCGCAGGCGGCGCAACTGGTGCGCGTCGTCGGGCTCGGCACCCGCACCACCACCGTCGCCGGCGATCCGGACCAGGCGGTGTTCACCTTCCGTGGCGCCGACCCGGCCTTCCTCGCCGCGTTGGTCGACGACGACCCGAGCCGCCGCGTGGTGCTCGGCACCAACCACCGCGCCGCCCCCGAGGTGGCCGAACTCGTCGGCCGTATCACCCGCCGGCTGTCCGGCCTCCCGCCGCACCGCGGCGCACCCGCCGTCCCGTCGGACGACCCGGGCACCGTGCGGGTCCGGGTGCTGCCGACGCCGGCGAAGGAAGCCGCGCTCGTCGCCGACACGCTGCGCCGCGCCCACCTCGTCGACGGGGTGCCGTGGTCCCGGATGGCCGTCGTGGTGCGGTCGGTGCCGCGCTCGCTCGCCCCGCTGCGGCGCGCCCTGCTGGCGGCCGGCGTGCCGGTGACCACGGCCGCCTCCGAGCTGCCGCTGGCCCGCCAGCACGGCGTCGCCGGGCTGCTGCTCGTACTGCGGGCACTGTCCGGGCTGCCGTTCGGCGGCGAGGAGGCGCTCGCCCTGCTGTCCGGGCCCGTCGGCGGAGCCGAACCGGTCGCCCTGCGCCGCCTGCGCCGCGGCCTGCGCCGTGTCGAGCTCGCCGCCGGGGGCGACCGCGACTCCGCCGAACTGCTGCGACTGCTGCTCGTCGACGACGAGGGCGAAAACGCCGAACGGCTCGAGCGCGGACTCACCGACGTCGAGGCGGCGCCGCTGAAGAAGGCCCAGGCCGTGCTGCGCAAGGCCCGGGAGGCCGCGCGCCGCGGCGGCGGCATCGAGGACGTGCTGTGGGAGGCGTGGCAGGCCACCGGACTCGAGCGCAAGTGGGCCGCGGCGTCCGAACGCGGCGGTCCGGTCGGCGCGCAGGCCGACCGCGACCTCGACGGCATCGTGGCGCTGTTCGACGCCGCCGCCGACTACGTCGACCGGCTGCCGCGCGCCCAGCTCGCCGGATTCGTCGACTACCTCACCGAGCAGGAGATCCCGGGCACCGTCCGCACCCGCCTGGTCGCGCCGGCGGAGGCGGTCACCGTCGTCAGTGCCCACTCGGCGGCCGGCCGGGAGTGGGATGTCGTGGCGGTCGCCGGCGTGCAGGAGGGCCTGTGGCCGAGCCTGCGCGCCCGCGGCACCCTGCTGGGCATCGAGACGCTGATCGACGCGGTGTCCGGGGCCGACGGCGGCGGCGACGGCTCGACGCGGCTCTCACGCACCGCGCCGCTACTGGCCGACGAGCGCCGCCTGTTCCTCGTCGCGTGCAGCCGGGCGCGGCGCACCCTGCTCGTCACCGCCGTCGAATCGGTGGGCGGCGACACCGACATGGTGCGGTCCCGGTTCGTCGACGAGCTGGTGGGCGCGGACTCCGACGACGTCGTCGACGAGGCGGGTGAGGACGTCTCGGTGCTGCCCGAGGAGACCCGCACCCGGGTGCTCGCCCTACCCACCCTCGTCGCCGAGCTGCGCAGCGTGGTGTGCGATCCCGTGGTGGCCCGGGACGATCCGCAGCGGCAGCGCCGGGCGGCCGCACAGCTCGCGCGGCTCGCCCGGGCCCGTGTGCGGGGCGCGCATCCGGACCAGTGGTACGGCACCGCCGAGCCCAGCACGCAACAGGAACTGTGGGACCCCGGGGCCGACGCGGTGCCGTTGTCGCCGTCGACGGTCGAACAGCTCACCACGTGCCCGCTGCGGTGGATGTTCGAGCGGCACGGCGGCTCCGACGGCGACAACACCCACGCCGTCGCGGGCAGCCTGGTGCACACGCTGGTGCAGGCGCTCGCCGGGCGGATCCCGCCCGACCAGGTGGAGCGGGCGCTCGAACGGGCATGGGACTCGGTCGATCTCGGCTCCCAGTGGTACGCCCGTCGCGAGCTCGAACGCACCCGCGCCATGCTCGACACGTTCTCGGCGTGGCTGCGCGGCACCCGTGGCGAGCTCACCGAGGTCGGGGTCGAGATCGCCGTCGACGGCATCCTCGAACCCCGGACCGAGGACGAGCCTCGGGTGCGGCTGCGCGGCCGGATCGACCGGCTCGAGCGCGACCCCGACGGGCGGCCCGTGATCATCGACGTCAAGACCGCGCGCCATCCGGTCACCAAGGAGGCGGCGCAGCAGCACGCGCAGCTGGCCGCCTACCAGGTCGCCGCCGCGGCCGGCGCGATCGACGGGCAGCCCGCCGGCGAACCCGGCGGGGCACGGTTGGTGTTCGTCGCCAAACCGCACAACAAGGAGGGCGCCACCCAGCGGGTACAGCCCCCGCTGGACGCCGAGGCGCTCGACCGTTGGCGCGACGTGATCCACGAAGCAGCCGCGGCCACCCGCGGACCGCAGTTCCTGGCCCGGGTCAACGACGGGTGCCGGCACTGCCCGGTCCTGTCGAGCTGCCCGGCGCACGACGAGGGCAGGCAGGTGACGGGATAGTGGCACCACCGACGGTGAGTGCGGTCGAGCTGGCCGCCGCGCTCGGGCAGTTCCCGCCGACCGGCGAGCAGGCCGCGGTGATCGAGGCGCCGCTGCAGCCCACGCTCGTCGTCGCCGGCGCCGGCGCCGGCAAGACCGAGACGATGGCGGCGCGCGTGGTCTGGCTCGTCGCGAACGGCTTCGTCGACCCGGAACAGGTGCTGGGCCTGACGTTCACCCGCAAGGCCGCCCAGCAGCTCACCACCCGGATCCGCCGGCGGCTGGCGAAGCTCGCCGGATCGGCGCTGGTGCGCGACCTCGACCCGACCGGCGGGCTTCGCGCCCGCATCCTCGCCGGCGAGCCGGAGGTGGGCACCTATCACGCGTACGCCGGGCGCCTGCTCGGTGAGCACGGGCTGCTGCTGCCCATCGAACCGTCGGCGACCCTGCTGTCCGAGACCGAGCTGTGGCAGCTCGCGTACCGCGTGGTCAGCGCCTGGGACGGCGACCTCGACACCGACCGCAATCCCGCGTCGGTCACCGAGTGCGTGCTGGCCCTGTCGGGGCAGCTCGCCGAGCACCTCGTCGAGCCGGAGGACCTGCGCGTGGCGCACACCGAGCTGGACAAGCTCGTGCACACGCTGCCCGCCGGCCCGAATCAGCGTGGGGGACCGTCGAAGACCCTGCTGAACATCCTCGACGCGCAGCAGGCCCGGATCGAGTTGCTGCCCCTGGTCGAGCGCTTGGCGCAGACGCTGCGCCGCGAGGGCGCGCTGGATTTCGGCAGCCAGATGTCGCTCGCCGCCCGGATGGCCCGCGACCACCCGGAGGTCGGCCGCGCCGAGCGGGCCCGCTTCCGGGTGGTGCTGCTCGACGAGTACCAGGACACCGGCCACGCGCAGCGTGTCCTCCTGTCGTCGCTGTTCGGCGGTCCCCTGTCCGGCGGCGCCTCGGAGCGGATGCCCGCGGTGACCGCGGTGGGGGATCCGATGCAGTCGATCTACGGATGGCGTGGCGCGTCCGCGGCAAACCTGCCCCGGTTCTCGACGGACTTCCCGCTGCCGGACGGCAGCCCCGCGCCCCGGCTCGAGTTGCTCACCAGCTGGCGCAACCCCCCAGAGGCGCTGGAGCTGGCAAATCTGGCATCGGAACCGTTGCGGCACAAGGGTGTCCAGGTCAGCACGCTGCGGGCGAAGCCGGAGCCGACCCCCGGCGACGTCCGGCTCGCCCTGCATCCGGACGTGGAGGCCGAACGGGAATGGGTGGCCGGGCGGATCGCCGCCGAGTACGCGGCCGCCCGGGCCGCCGAGGCGTCGCCGCCGACAGCGGCGGTGCTGGTGCGCCGCAACGCCGACGCCGCGCCGATCGCGGAGGCGCTGCGAGCCCACGGCCTGCCCGTCGAGGTGGTCGGTCTCGGCGGCCTGCTGCACACCCCCGAGGTGGCGGACGTGATCGCGATGCTGCGGCTGGCCGCGGACCCCACGGCCGGCAGCGCGGCCGTGCGGGTGCTGACCGGTGCCCGCTGGCAGCTCGGCGCCGCCGACCTGAAGGCGCTGTGGCGCCGGGCCGGCGAACTCGCCATCGGCGGCCGCTTCGGCGTCGCCGGCACGGTCACCGACTCGGCCGCCCTCGCCGAGGCGCTCGACAGCGCCCTGCCGGGCGAGCAGTCCGAACAGGCCGGGATCGCCGACGCACTCTCCGATCCCGGTCCGCCGCATCGGTATTCGGAGTTCGGTTACGCGCGCATCGTCGCGCTGGGCAAGGAGCTGGCGTCCCTGCGGGAGCGGCTGGGCCAGCCGCTGACGGAGCTCGTCGCCGAGGTGGAGCGGGTTCTCGGCATCGGCATCGAGGCGCAGGCCCGCGCGGGCAGCGACGGCGGTGTCGGCCGGGAGAACCTCGACGCCTTCGCGGACGTGGTCGCCGGGTACGCGAGCCGCGGTTCGGCGACGCTGACCGGCCTGCTCGCCTACCTCTCCGCCGCCGAGGCGATCGAGGGCGGACTCGCTCCGGGCGAGGTGCAGGTCGCCACCGAACGGGTGCAGGTGCTGACCGTGCACTCGGCCAAGGGCCTCGAATGGGAGGTGGTGGCGGTCCCGCACCTGACCGCCGGGGTGTTCCCCTCGTCGACGGCCGGCAGCACATGGCTCGGCGCCCTCGGGGAACTGCCGCCGTCGCTGCGCGGCGACCGGGCGCTGCCGGGCGAGAACAGCGACGGCGTCCCCGTCCTCGATCTCGACGAGGTCTACGACCGCAAATCGCTCGAGAACTGCATCGACACGCACAAGGACGCCCTCAAGCGCCGGAAACTGGACGAGGACCGGCGCCTGTTCTACGTCGCGCTCACCCGCACGGAGCGGGCCCTGTTCGTCTCCGGGCACCACTGGGCCGAGTCCGGAACGGACCCGAAGGGACCGTCCCCGTTCCTGTCCGAACTGCACGAGCTGGTGGCGGCGCGACCCGGGCTCGGCCGCATCGAGACCTGGGCCCCGGCGCCGGAGCCGGGCACCGAGAACCCGATGACCGCGGATCCGCACACCGCCGTGTGGCCGCGCGATCCCCTCGGGGTGCGGCGTCCCTTCGTCGAGCAGGGCGCGGCCCTGGTCCTCGCGATGCTCGAGGAGCCCGAACCCGAGCCCCCGGCGACCCCGGACGACGACCCCGACGACTGGGCCGCGGACGTCGACGCGCTGCTCGCCGAGCGGGCCCGGCGCGCCGAGCAGCGTGCCGAGGTGATGCTGCCCGCCCAGATGTCGGTCAGCCAGCTGGTGGATCTGGCCGCGGACCCGGCCGCGCTGGCGGCGCGGCTGCGCCGTCCGTTGCCGTTCCGGCCGAATCCGCTGGCGCGCCGCGGCACCGCCTTCCACGCGTGGCTCGAACGGCGATACGGCGCCACGCGGCTGCTCGACCTCGACGAACTGCCCGGCGCGGACGACGCCGGCGGCGACGAGACCGAACTCGACCGGCTCCAGGAGGCGTTCCTGCGCTCGCGGTGGGCGCAGCGCAGCCCGGTGGAGGTGGAGGTTCCGTTCGAGACGTCGCTGGCCGGGGTGGTGATCCGTGGCCGGATCGACGCGGTGTTCGAGGACTCGGACGGCGGCTGGACGGTCATCGACTGGAAGACCGGCGCCGAGCCCGACGAGGACCGGCTCGAGGCGGTGGCGATGCAGCTGGCCGCGTACCGACTGGCCTGGGCGCAGCTGATGGCCGCCCGCACGTTCCGCGCGACGGGCCGACCGGCCGTGCCGCCTCTCGACAAGGTGCGGGCCGCATTCCACTACGTGCGCACCGGGCGGACCATCGCGCCGGAGGACCTGCCCGGCGCCGAGCGGCTGGACCGGTTGGTGCGCAGCGCCGGCGCGGACCGCCCGTCGGCCGGCGAGCGATAGCGGCGGTCAGCGGCGCGGGGCGTTGCGCCGCGCCGTGAGAGCCTGGGCGATCAGGGGCACCTGCAGCGGCAGCCGGGCCACCGCGACCGCCTTCGCGGCCGGGGAGAGCCGCTCGCTGCGCAGCCATGTCACGGCCATCTGCACGTTGGCGGGGAACACCGCGATCAGCAGGGCCGCGGCCAGCGTCCCGCCGAGCCGCCGGGTCCGCGGAATCGCAAGCGCCGTCCCGGCGGTCAGCTCGGCCACCCCGGAGACGTAGGTATAGGTGCGTGGCGAACCCGGCAGCGCCGTCGGCACGATCCGGTCGAACGGCCGGGGGGAGGCGAAGTGCGCCGCGCCCGCTCCGAGGAGGAGCGCGGACAGCCGCAGCGCCGCGCGCTGGGACGGGAGTGTGGACATGCGCGCCACACTAGCGGCCGACGCGTAGGCTGCGAGCCGATGTCAGCAACGAGAACGTCGGTGACCGCGTCACCGGAGCCGAGAACGCCGCGGGAGCGCCGCCATGCCGGGTAGGTTGCGTGCCCGCTTCAGCCGTTCCGACGTGCTCACCGAGCGCCCGGACTTCGCGCTGGTGGGCATCCTGCGGGTGCCGCAGCTGCAGACGAGCCCGAGCCGGGCCATCACTCGCCGCGTCGGATATGCGGTGGTGGCGTTGACATTCGCCGTGCTGGTGGTCTACCTCGACCGGGACGGCTACCGCGACGCCCAGGGCGACGCACTGTCGCTGCTGGACTGCATCTACTACGCGACCGTCTCGCTGTCGACCACCGGCTACGGCGACATCACCCCGTTCACACCCGAGGCGAGACTGATCAACGTCCTGGTCGTCACGCCGTTGCGGATTTTCTTCCTCATCGTCCTGGTCGGTACGACGCTCTCGGCACTGACCGAGAGTTCGCGCCAGGCGTTCAAGATTCAGCGTTGGAGGCGCCGCGTGCGTAATCACACCGTCGTCGTCGGATACGGCACCAAGGGCCGTACCGCGGTGGATGCGATGCTGGGCGACGGGGTTCCGCCGTCGGACATCGTCGTCGTCGACACCGATCCGGTGGTACTCGAGACCGCCGCCGGGCAGGGGCTGGTGACGGTACAGGGCTCGGCGACGAAGTCGGATGTGCTGCGCCTGGCGGGCGTTCAGCACGCCGCCGCGATCATCGTCGCCGCCAACCGCGACGACACCGCGGTGCTCGTCACGCTCAGCGCCCGCGAGATCGCCCCGAGGGCGAAGATCGTCGCGGCCATCCGCGAATCGGAAAACACGCACCTGCTGCGTCAATCGGGCGCGGACTCGGTGGTCATCTCGTCCGAGACGGCGGGCCGGTTGCTCGGCATCGCCACCACCACACCGAGCGTCGTGGAGATGATCGAGGACCTGCTCACCCCCGAGGCGGGATTCGCGATCGCCGAACGCGACGTCGAACCGAACGAAGTGGGTGGATCGCCCCGGCACCTGTCCGACATCGTGCTCGGAGTCGTGCGCGACGGCCGCCTGCTGCGCGTGGGGTCCCCCGAGGTCGACGCCGTGGAGGCGGACGACAAGCTGCTCTACATCCGGCGGGTGTCGGGCTGAGCCCGCGCCGCCGCTAGGGTGCAGTCGTGAGCCGTTTCCAGCTGTCCGACACCCCCCTGCTCTCCCGTGCGGTCGTCGACCGCGCCGAGGAGCTGCGGGGCGACGCCGCGGCCCTGCACGACGGTTGGTCCCGGGCCCATCTGCTGCGGGTCGATCGTCGCGGGCAGGTGCCGGTGGACGGCGACGCCCTGGTGTTCGCCGCGGCGGTGGAGCTGGGACCCGAGCCGGTTCCCGGCGCGGTGTTCCTCGGTGTGCGCGGCGACCGGCACGTGTGGGCGATCCGGGTGCTCGCGCAGACCGGAACGGTCGCCGACCTGCGCCGGGTCGGGGAGCGGCTCGACGACGCCGACGCGGGTCTGATGGTGACCGCGGTGGCCCTGCTCAACTGGCACGACAACGCGGGCTTCAGTTCACTGGACGGAGCGCCGACCGAGCCGACCCTGTCCGGCTGGTCGAGGATCAGCACCAGCACCGGTCACGAGGAGTTCCCGCGTACCGACCCGGCGATCATCTGTCTCGTGCACGACGGCGCGGACCGGGTCCTGCTGGCGCGACAGCCGGTGTGGCCGGAGCGACGGTTCTCCGTGCTCGCCGGGTTCGTCGAGGCGGGGGAGTCGCTCGAGTCCTGCGTCGTGCGGGAGATCCGCGAGGAGGTCGGCGTCGACGTGCGAGACGTGCGGTACCTCGGCAGCCAGCCGTGGCCGTTCCCGCGGTCGGTGATGATCGGGTTCTCCGCCGTCGCCGATCCGGAGCATCCGCTGGCCTTCCTCGACGGGGAGATCGCCGAGGCCCGTTGGTTCACCCGCGACGAGGTGCGGGCCGCGCTGGCGCTCGGCGACTGGGCCTCCCCGGCCGACGCCCCGTTGTTGCTGCCGGGATCGATCTCGATCGCCCGGGGCATGCTGGAGGGCTGGGTCCGGGGGAACTGAACCGGTCAGGACCCTGGCCTCGGCAGACCGGTGAGCACGGTCTCGACGAGGTGATCGGTGTATTCGTAGGTCAGCGAACCGGAGCGCAGCAGCCAGCGCTGGGCGACGGGGGCGAAGAGGGTGTCGACGACGGCGTCGAGATCCACATCGGGGGACAGCTGACCCTGTCGCTGCGCCGCGCGCAGCCGCTCCTTCTTCATCTGCCGCATCGGCTCGTCGAGACGACGGGAGTATTCGGCGGCCAGGGACTCGTCCTCGAGTACGGCGACGGTCAGCGCGCGCAACGGCCGTTCGAACCGGGGATCGTTCAGTTCGTCGACGGTGGCGCGCAGCACCGCCCTCATGTCGGCGACGAGATCGCCCGTGTTCGGTAGGCCCTGCGGGTCCTCCGGTTCGCCGCCCACGTTTGCGTTGAGGTAGGCGTCGAGCAGCACCGATCCCTTCGACGACCACCACCGGTAGATGGTCTGTTTCCCGACGCCGGCTCGGGCAGCGATCGCCTCGATGCTCGACTTGCTGTAGCCCACTTCACCGACCAACTCCACCGCGGCGGTCAGGATCGCTGTCCGGGCGGCGTCGCTGCGGCGGGTGGTTCTCGGCGGCATGGAACCCAGCATAGCCAAACCGAGACGAGACGGACCGTCTTGACAGAAGGGAACGAGGGTCGCATACTCGCATGGCGAGACGATCCGTCTCGTCTAGATCCGAGGAGGCGCCGGTATGGTCGAGCAGCGGATATGGCTGGTCACGGGGGCAAGCCGAGGGCTAGGCCGAGCGTTCACCCGGGAGGCGCTCACCGCAGGAGACCGGGTGGCCGCTCTTGCCCGCACCGCAACCGCCGTGCCCGAGTTCCGGGACGACGAGCGGGTGCTCACCGTCGACGTCGACGTGACCGACCGGTCGGCGGTGTTCGCGGCGGTCGATCGGGTTGTCGACCACTTCGGGCGCCTCGATGTCGTCGTCAACAACGCTGGGACGATGTGGACGGGCTTCGTCGAGGAGTTCACCGAGGAGCAGGCACGCGCTCAGATGGAGACCAACTTCTTCGGAGCGCTGTGGGTCACGCAGGCGGTGTTGCCGGCGCTGCGTCGGCGCCCGGGCCGCCTGCTGCAGATCTCCAGTGTTGCGGGGATCGCGGCATTTCCCACCACCGGGTTGTACAGCGCCAGCAAGTTCGCACTGGAAGGACTGAGCGAGGCGGTCGTTGCCGAGGCTGCACACTTCGGGGTCGCCGTGACGATCGTCGAACCCGGCGGATACTGGACGGACCTGTACAAGGACATGCCCGCCACCGCGCCGCTCGACGACTATGCGGCGCTGCGCGCCGAGATGGCAGCGACGTCGGCCGCCGGCGGCGTCGACAGCGAGCCGGCGCTCGCCGCGGCCGCGGTCCGGGCAGCCGTGGACAGCGACGCCCCGCCGCGACGGTTGATCCTCGGCAGCGTCGTCTACGACGCCGCGGTCGGACTCGCGCAGGAGCGCATCCGGGACTGGGCGGCATGGGAGCAGGTCAGCCGGGCGGCCGAACACGCCGTGCCGGCCCCGCCGGGATACACCACCTGAGCTCCTCGGTGCTCCCGGCGGATGCGGTGCCGTCGGCTAGAGACCGAGCGCCTGCTTGACCGCGGACAGCGGGGGATTGGTCGCGGTGCTGCCGTCGGCGTACTGCACGGTGGGAACGACGTGGTTTCCGTCGTTGACGCTGCCGACGAACTCGGCGGCGGACGGGTCGGCCTCGATGTCGATCTCGGCGTAGCCGATGCCGTGCTCGTCGAGCTGGCTCTTGAGGCGGCGGCAGTAGCCGCACCAGTCGGTGGTGTAGAGCGTCAGGGCGGGAGCATCGGTCGTAGTCACGGTGCGCACAACAACTCCGGGGCACCCGCTGTTCCGCGCGACGGTGAAATGTGTTCTCCACCACAGTCGGTGTGGGCCGGAGGCCTGTCACCGCGTCCTGCCATGATGGAGCCCATGCGAGCAGATGCATCGGTGGAGGGCCTGGATCCCCAGCAGGCGGCGGCGGTCCTCGCGCCGCGGGGCCCGGTGTGTGTGCTCGCCGGTGCCGGGACGGGAAAGACCCGGACCATCACCCGCCGCATCGCGCACCTGGTGTCCCACGGACACGTCGCGGCCGGCCAGGTCCTCGCCGTCACGTTCACCGCCCGCGCCGCCGGGGAGATGCGCAGCCGGCTGCGCGAACTCGGGGTGGGCGGCTCGGGGCCGCAGGTGCAGGCGCGTACCTTCCACGCCGCCGCGCTGCGGCAGCTGCGCTACTTCTGGCCGCGAGTGGTCGGCGACACGCCGTGGCAGCTGCTCGACCGCAAGTTCGCCGTCGTCTCCCAGGCCGCGCACCGTGCCGGGTTCGCCACCGACACCGACACCGTGCGCGACCTGCTCTCGGAGATCGAGTGGGCCAAGGGTTCGCTCGTTGCGCCGGAGGACTACCCGGCCGCGGTGGCCCGGGCCCGGCGTGAGCCCCCCGCCGACGCCGGACGGGTGGCTGCCGTCTACGCCGGCTACGAGTCCCTCAAGGTGCGCGACGACGGTATCTTCCTCGACTTCGACGACCTGCTGCTGCACACGGCCGCCGCGCTCGAGGAGCACACCGCCGTCGCCGAGGAGTTCCGCGACCGTTACCGCTGCTTCGTCGTCGACGAGTACCAGGACGTCACGCCCCTGCAGCAGCGCGTGCTCGACGCGTGGCTCGGCGACCGCGACGACCTCACCGTCGTCGGCGACGCGAATCAGACGATCTACTCGTTCACCGGTGCCACCCCGCAGTATCTGCTCGACTTCTCCCGCCGATTCCCGGACGCCACCGTGGTCCGGCTCGAACGCGACTACCGTTCCACGCCGCAGGTGGTGTCCCTCGCCAACCGGGTCATCGGTGCGGCACGCGGCCGCATCGCCGGGACCCGGCTCCAGCTCGTCGGCCAGCGCCCGCCCGGACCCGAGCCGGCGTTCGCCGAGTACGACGACGAGCCCGCCGAGGCGCAGGCCGTGGCCAAGTCGATCGCGAAGCTGCTGGGATCGGGGGTGTCCGCCGCCGAGATCGCGGTGCTCTACCGCATCAATGCCCAGTCGGAGGCCTACGAGCAGGCGTTCACCGAGGCCGGTATCCCGTATCAGGTCCGCGGCGGCGAGGGCTTCTTCACCCGCGCCGAGGTGCGCCAGGCGGTCGGCGCGCTGCGGCAGGCCCACGGCCGCGACGACCTGCCCGAGGGCGCCGATCGCGGCGCCGCCCTCGTCACGCTGGTGCGGGCGGTGCTCGCCCCGCTCGGCCTGACCGAGGCCGAGCCTGCCGGTGCGCAGGCCCGTGAACGGTGGGAATCGCTGCGGGCGCTCGTGCAGCTGACCGAGGAGCTTCTCGGGCACGAGCCCGACCTCGATCTCGACGGTCTGCTGCGTGACCTGGCGGCGCGGGCCGAGGCGCGGCACCCGCCGACGGTGCAGGGCGTGACGCTCGCGTCGCTGCACGCGGCCAAGGGCCTGGAATGGGACGCGGTCTTCCTCGTCGGCCTCACCGACGGGACCCTGCCCATCGTGCACGTCGTCGGCGACAGCTCCACGCCGCCCGACGAGGCCGGCATCGAGGAGGAGCGCCGCCTGCTGTACGTCGGGGTCACCCGCGCCCGCGTGCACCTGCAACTGTCCTGGGCGCTCTCGCGCACCGAGGGCGGCCGCCGGTCGCGGCGGCGGTCCCGGTTCCTGCACGGTCTGATCCCCGACGACTCGCCGGCCTCCCGGATCGCGGCCCCCGCGTCGCCGAAACGTAAGCGGCCGCAGTGCCGCGTGTGCGGAAAGCCCCTGATGGGGTCGTCCGCGACCATGCTCGGGCGCTGCGAGGGCTGCCCGTCGGACCTGGACGAATCGCTGCTGATGGCGCTGAAGGACTGGCGCCGGGAACGTTCCAAGGAGATGAAGGTCCCCGCCTACGTGGTGTTCAGCGACAACACGCTCATCGCGATCGCTGAGCAGCGGCCGGGCGACGACCGTGCCCTCGTCGCCATCCCCGGCATCGGGGCGAAGAAACTCGAGCAGTTCGGCGCGGACGTGCTCGCCGTCGTGCGCGGTGAACGCGCGCCCGATACCCTCGATCTGTAGCGGTTCGCAAAGCTGCGGTAAAACCGCAGGTAGAAAATGGGTTGTGCGATCGACGGCCGAGTTCCTAGGCTGGAGGTCGATGTCACGGGAAAGGCCCGTGCGCGGACGACGAAGGAGGTGGCCCCGATGCTCGGCTTCGATGCAGCTGCAGTGGTGGTCGCCGCCCCCGTCGCCGGCGCCCCCGTCGCCGCCGGCGCGTGCACTCCGCGCGTCGCCCGCGTGCGAGCAGCCGCCCCTTCGTCCGTGCCCCGAAGCCACCGAGGTTCACCCCGGTAATCTTCATTCGCCTTCCGGCCACGGACACCGCCCAGCGGACCGTGGCCTTCTTCGTCTTCTGCCCGGTTCGCGCATCGCATCCGAACCAGACAGAGGAGACATCCATCGTGCAGACCGCAACGCTCGACGTCGACCATACGACGCGCGTGCGCGAGTTGCCTTGCCGCGACGGCGATCCGGACCTGTGGTTCGCCGAATCACCGACCGAACTGGAGCGAGCCAAGGCGCTGTGCGGCCGGTGCCCGATCCGCGCCCACTGCCTCGCCGCGGCACTCGACCGTGCCGAGCCGTGGGGCGTGTGGGGCGGCGAGATCTTCGAACGGGGTGTCGTCGTCGCCCGCAAGCGTCCGCGGGGACGCCCTCGCAAGGAACTGGTGTGCGCCTAGGCCGGACCGGCTGCCGGGAGGTCAGTCCACCGGATCGGTGAATCCCGGCAGCCACGCCGACAGGATCCGCATGTACGGCGCGTGCGCGTCCAGTTGCGCGCAGATACCGACGGAGCCGAGGAGTACGCGGACGATGTTCGCGTACTCCGGCGGCAGGTTCAGTGCCCGCGCAGTGCGGAAGTTGGATCCGGAGAAGTCGGTGGCGGTGCCCGCCGCCTTCTGCAGCCAGGCCCGGGTGAAGTGGAACGACTCCGTGTGGATCGGATCCGTGAACGGGCGCAGGTAGTCCGCGATCTCCTGCTCGGTGACCTCCCGGCCCGGCAGGACGAACCGGTTCTCGTAGAGCAGCGTGGTCAGCTCGTCGAAGCGCTCCTCGAGGGCCAGCCGCACCATCCGGCCCAGCACCGGCGGCAACCCGTTCGGCATCGCGGCCGTGGCACCGAAGTCGATGACGCCGAGCCGGCCGTCGTCGAGCAGCATGAAGTTGCCCGGGTGCGGATCGCAGTGCAGCAGCCCCACCTGTGCCGGGGACGCGAAGTGGAACTCTGCCAGCAGCGCCCCGGCCCGGTTGCGCTGCTCGCGGGTTCCCTCGGCGATGATCATGGAAAGCGGTGTCGCCGTGAGCCATTCGGTGACAAAGACCTTCGGGGAGCTGGCGACGACCCGCGGCACGACGAACCGGGGATCGTCGGCGAACACCCTGGCGAACGTCCGCTGGTTGTCGGCCTCGATCCGGTAGTCGAGCTCCTCCTCGGTGCGCGCGGTCAGCTCGTCGAGCACGGCCCGCACGTCGGTGCCCGGCATTACCGTCGCGAACAGTCCCGCGAACCGCGACAGGGTGCGCAGATCGGCGCGCAGCGCCTCGTCGGCGCCCGGGTACTGAACCTTCACCGCGACCTCGCGGCCGTCCGCCCACACCGCGCGGTGGACCTGGCCGATGCTCGCCGAGGCGGTGGGAATGTCGTCGAACGAGGCGAAGCGCTCCCGCCAGCGGGCGCCGAGCTGCTGATCGAGGACGCGATGGACCGCCTTGGCCGGTAGCGGCGGCGCCGCCGACTGCAGCTTCGTCAGCGCCTCCCGGTACGGCTCGGCGAACTCCTCCGGCACCGCGGCTTCCATCACGCTCAGCGCCTGGCCCACCTTCATGGCTCCGCCCTTGAGCTCGCCGAGCACCGTGAACAGCTGCTCGGCCGCCTTCGCCGCGAGCTCGGCATCGATCTCCTCGCGGTCCCCGCCGGCCAGACGCCGGCCGAATCCCACCGCGGCGCGACCGGCGATCCCGAGGGGGATGCTGGCGAGCTTGGCGGTGCGGGAACTGCTTCTGCGGGGGATTTCGGCCACGCCCACCATCATGCCTGACGGCGTCAGACCGGCGCGGTGCGCCGCTGCGCGACCGGCGCGGTGCGCCGCTGCGTGACCGGCGCGGTGCGCCGCTTCACGCGGGTGTGCCTCCGCACCCGCAGTCCGGGTGCCGGAACCAGCGCCGCGACGTGAGTCGATGGCTGCGCAGATCCACCTCGAGGGTCCGGTCCAACGTCGCGGGCGGCGTGGACGGCGAGGCGGCGAGAATCGCGTCGAGCTGTCCGAGGGCGAGGGCCGCGGTCGCCAGCACCGCTGCGGGCTCCGCACACCCGACGCGGTCGCACAGCTGGGCGGCCAGCTGCGGCCAGTGCGGATCGAGATCCGTGCGGGTCAGATCGGCGCAGCGCAGGCAGCTCGTGCGGCCCGGGACGACGAAGGGGCCGACGATGCCGCGGCCGTCGCGCAGCAGTACGGGCAGATGCGGCACACGGTGCCGCATCAGCTCGCGGACGAGACCGGGGTCGGGCACCAGCGCGTCGGTGAGCAGCACGCACTGCGCGTCCCAGCGGGCGACGTCGCTGTCGCCGGTGTAGACGGCGGACCGGCGCAGCCGCGTGCCCGACACCGTCAGTTGGGCGACCAGCGCGTCTGCCAGCGGCCCGCGCCCGTGCACCCGCACCCGGGGGACCTGCAGCGCGGCTACGCCGGGATCACGGACCGCACCGAGGGCGGTCAGCTCGTCGAGCAGGGCGGTGACGGCGGCGCCCGGCAGCCCCGCCCGCGCGGTGCGGGCGAGGATCTCCTCGCGCGACGAGCGCCCGTCGAGCAGGCGCAGCACCGTCGAGAGTCCGAACGCGTCGAGCCCCGCGCCGGGGGACAGGACGGCCGCCGTGTCCGGACCCCACCCGAGTTGTACCGTCCCGTCCGGTCGGTGGAGCACCTCGAGGGCAGGGTCGAGCGCCGGTCCGGACTGTGGATGCGTTGCCGTGGTCATGCCGTCAGCCTGACAGCAACCCCCGTCGCACCACCTGTGCCCGAGGCGGGTTGTCCACAGGGTAAAACTGGCGCCTACCTGGCCCGATGTGCGTTCAGGCGGATTCGTCGGGATCGGTGGACTCGCCGGAGCCCGGCTCGCCCTTCTCCCGCTCGGCGCGTTCGCGCGCCTCGGTCTCGCGCAGCTGGGCGATCGGATCGTCGAACGCCCCCGCTTCTCCGCCGATGACGCGGTCGAGGAACGCGGCCGGGTTGTCGAGGTCCGACGAGTCCGGCAGCAGATCCGGGTGCGCCCATACCTTGTCCCGCGCGTCCGGCCCGGCATCGGTGGTGAGCCGGCGCCACAGGGCCGCGGCCTCGCGCAGCTTCCGCGGCCGCAACTCGAGACCGACGAGAGTCGCGAAGGTCTGCTCGGCGGGCCCGCCGCTCGCGCGGCGGCGGCGCAGCGTCTCGCTCAGCGCGGCCACCCCGGGCAGCCGGTCGCCGAGCGCGTCGGCGACCACGGTCTCCACCCAGCCCTCGACCAGGGCGAGCAGCGTTTCGAGGCGTTCGAGGGCCTGCTTCTGCTCGGGGGTGGTCTGCGGCTCGAACGCCGCACCCTTGAGCAGTTCCTCGATCTTCGACGGATCCGTCAGCGCCATGGGATCGATACCCTGGGCGAGGTCCTCGATCGCGGAGAAGTCCATCCGGATGCCACGCGCGTAGTCCTCCACAGTGGACAGCAGGCGCGAGCGCAGCCACGGCACGTGGCTGTAGAGCCGTTGGTGTGCCGCCTCCCGGGCGGCGAGGAAGACCAGGACTTCCTGGGCCGGCTGCTCGAGTCCCTCACCGAACGCCTCGATCGCGGCGGGCATCAGCGCCGCCGTGCCCGCGGGCCCGAGCGGCAGGCCGATGTCGGTCGAGGTCAGGACCTCCTTGGCGAGCTGCCCGAGGGCCTGGCCGAGCTGGGAACCGAACGCCAGCCCGCCCATCTGGGAGAACATGCCGAGCATCGGCCCGGCCATCGCCCGGGCCTCTTCCGGCAGGCCCTGCATCCACATGCCGTTGACCTGCTCGGCCACCGGATCGCACAGGCGTTTCCACGTCTCGAGCGTGTTGTCGAGCCAGTCGACGGGCGTCCACGCGACGGTGCGGGTCGCGCCCGCGGGCAGGGTCGTCGCCCCGTCGAGCCACAGCTCCGCCAGATGTGCGGCGTCCCGGACGGCGTCCGCCGACCCGGACGACACCGGGGTGACGGAGCCGATCTGCTGGCGGGCGAGCTTGCCGGCCACCTCGTAGTTGACCGGCCCGGAACCGCCGGACCCCACCGCGCTGCCCATGCCGCTGAGCATCTGACCGAACTGTGTCAGCATCTGCCCGAGCGCCGCCGGGTCGAAGCCCTGCGCGCCGAACGGGTTGTCGCCGCCCGCGCCGAACGGGGCACCGCCTGCGCCGGGGGCCCCGAAACCGAAGGGGAACCCGCCGGTGGCGCCGCCCTGGGACCCGGCGCCCTCCGGGCCGGCGCCCTCGGCGCCGGATCCCTCGGCGCCGGAACCGGAGTCCTTCCTGCGGTCCGGGTCGTCGTCGGGATTCGAGAATCCGAAAGGCGTGTCGCTCATGTCGTCAACGGTACAAGGCGCACCGCGGGGTGGCGGCCCCCGCGATCACGCTGATCGCGAACATCGCCGCTCCGGATACCCTGGCCGGGTGAATCGACGGCTCGTGACGATCCTGGCGGCGCTGTTCCCCGCGCTGCTGCTGGTGACGGTGGCGCTGAACGTGAAGGTGCCGTACGTGGCGCTCGGTCCGGGCCCGACGTTCGACACCCTCGGCGAGATCGACGGCAAGGCTGTCGTCGCCATCGAGGGCGCCGACACCGACCCCACCAGTGGCGAGCTCGTGATGACCACGGTCGGGGTCAGCGACCGCCTGACCGTGGCGCAGGCGCTCTCGGCGTGGCTGGGCAGCCGGTACGGGATCGCCCCCCGCGAGCAGATCTACCCGCCCACCGCGACCAGGGAACAGGTCAAGGAGGCGGACGCCGCCCAGTTCGAGCAGTCCGAACGCAGCGCGGAACTCGCCGCCCTGCACCACCTCGACCTGCCCGTCGTCCTGCGCGTCGCCAGGGTCGGCGAGTCCGGGCCCTCCGCCGGCGTGCTGCGCGAGGGCGACCGGCTCGTCACCGTCGCCGGGGAGCCGGTGACCACCGCCGGCAGCGTGCAGCGGGCCGTCGCCGCCGTCGCGCCCGGCACCCCGGTCGACGTCGTGCTGGTGCGCGACGGGGTCGAGCAGACCGCCTCGGTGACCGTGGGAGCCCGCCCCGACGACCCGGACAAGGGCTTCCTCGGCATCAGCCCCGAGGAGGTCCCGGACGTGCCGTTCGACGTGACGTTCAACCTCGCCGACGTCGGTGGCCCGTCGGCGGGGCTGATCTTCAGCCTCGCCGTGGTCGACAAGCTCAGCCCCGGCGAGCTCAGCGGCGGCGAGGTCGTCGCAGGCACCGGCACCATCGACTCCGACGGGGTCGTCGGCCCGATCGGCGGCATCACCCACAAGCTCGTCGGGGCCGCGGAGGACGGCGCCACGGTGTTCCTCGTGCCCGCCGACAACTGCGCCGAGGCACAGAGCGACGCCCCCGACGGGATGCGGCTGGTCAAGGTCGAGACCCTCGAGGGCGCGATCGACGCGCTCGGCTCCCTCGCCGCCGGCGGCGACGCGCCCACCTGCGGCTAGGCCGTCGTGCGGGACCGGTCCTAGTCGTCGCCCGGTTCGAGGGTCGCGTACAGGGCGGACACCACGTTCGGCGCGAGGTTGTCGTAGGTGCGCAGCTCGATCCCGGCGAACGGGTCGTCCTCGTCGGTGGGCCTCAGCTGCAGCAGCGACAGCGACGGCCCGTCGCGCAGGACCGCCGCGATCAGGCGGGCATCGCGCCGCTCCGGGTGCCCGTGCGCCGCGGCCCGGGCGGCCTCGTCGGCGGCGTGCGGATCGGCGAGCAGCGGCACCAGCGCGTCGTCGAGATCCGACTCCGCGCTCGGGGGCAGCACCACGATCTCCTGCACCAGGGCGCAGCCGGCGACGGAATCGGGCCAGCTGGTGGTGGCGAGGAACTCGTCGAGGGCGGGGCTGCCGCCTTCGACGTCGTCGGGGAAGGCCTCCTGCTCCACCGGGGTGTACTCGTGGCCCTCGTCGAGCTGGTCGAGCAGGGTGGGTTCCGACGCCGCCAGCAGGGCCGTGGGCACCAGCGCGAACATCGTCGGCGGCTGTCCCCAGCCACCGGCGTCGACGAAGTCGACGATCTCACCGACGCACCGGCGCAGGGCGTCTTCGGACGGGACGGGATGACTGTCGCTCACGGACATATCCTTGCATCGTCGCCGGGTCTCGTCGCCGCGCGGCGTGGTGGTCGCCTCATTCCGTAGAGTGGGGCGAAACGGTCACCGCGAGTGCCGTGGGTGACAGTCGGGGTGAACAGCTGCGGCGCGTTCGCGTCGCCGGAGAATTGGGAGTGTGGCACGTGGGCATGAGGCCCCCCACCGGAGTACCTTCGCTGTCGAAACGCAGCAAGATCCTGCTGAGCCTGGCCGTGGTGGCCGCGGTGCTGCTGCTGGTCGGTCCCCGACTGGTGGACGCCTACACCAACTGGCTGTGGTTCGGCGAGGTCGACTTCCGTGACGTGTACCTGAAGGTGCTGTTGACCCGGATCGTCCTGTTCCTCCTCGTGAGCCTGTTCGTGGGCGGTGTGGTGTGGCTGGCGCTGCTGCTGGCGTACCGATCGCGGCCGGTGTTCGTGCCCGCATCCGGGCCCAACGACCCCATCTCGCGGTATCGCACCACGGTGATGACCCGGCTGCGCACGTTCGGCCTCGGCATTCCGATCGTGCTCGGCCTGCTGTCGGGCCTGATCGCGCAGGCGAGCTGGGTGACCGTGCAGATGTTCTTCAACGGCGGCTCGTTCGGCACCACGGACCCCCAGTTCGGGCTGGACGTCGGGTTCTACGCCTTCGACCTGCCGTTCTACCGCTTCCTGCTGAACTGGATGTTCGTGGCGGTCATCCTGGCGCTCTTCGCCAGCCTGGTCACCCACTACATCTTCGGCGGCATCCGGCTCGCCGGCCGCGGCGGCAGCCTCACCCGCGCCGCCCGCATCCAGCTGGCCGTGCTGGCCGGGATCTTCGTTGCGCTCAAGGCGATCGCGTACTGGCTCGACCGGTACGCACTGCTGTGGAGCGGGCGCAAGGAGCCCACCTTCACGGGCGCGGGCTTCACCGACATCAATGCCGTGCTGCCCGCGAAGCTGATCCTGATGGCGATCGCGGTCATCTGCGCGGTGGCGTTCTTCGCGGCCATCGTGCTGCGCGACCTGCGCATCCCGGCGATGGCGACGGCCCTGCTCGTGCTCTCGTCGATCCTCGTCGGGGCCGTGTGGCCGCTGGTGGTCGAGCAGTTCTCCGTCCGGCCGAACGCCGCCGTCAAGGAGTCCGAGTACATCGAGCGCAACATCGCGGCGACGCGTGAGGCCTACGGCATCACGGACGAGATCGTGGAGTACCGGGATTACCCCGGCGTGGGCACCACGTCACCGCGCAACGTGCCGGCGGACGTGACCACCATCGCCAACACCCGCCTGCTCGATCCCAACGTGCTGCCGCGCACCTTCACCCAGCAGCAGCAGCTGAAGAACTTCTACGGGTTCCCGCCGTCGCTGGACATCGACCGGTACGAGATCGACGGGGAGCGCGAGGACTACATCGTCGCCGCCCGCGAGCTGTCGCCGTCGAGCCTGACGGGCAACCAGACCGACTGGATCAACAAGCACACGGTGTACACCCACGGCAACGGCCTGGTCGCGGCTCCCGCCAACCGGGTGAACGCGGCCGCCAGCGAGTCCGCGGAAGAGGCCGCGAACAGCAACAGTGGCTACCCGGTGTACATGGTCAGCGACATCGCATCGCTCGAGTCGGGCAACCAGGTGATTCCGGTCGAGCAGCCGCGGATCTACTTCGGTGAGGTCATCGCGCAGGAGGAGCCCGACTACGCGATCGTCGGTGCCGCCGAGGGGGAGGCCCCGCGGGAGTACGACACCGACACCGCGCAGTACACCTACACCGGCTCGGGTGGCGTCTCGATCGGCAACTGGTTCAACCGGCTCGCGTTCGCGTCCAAGTACGCCGAACGCAACATCCTGTTCTCGAGCGCCATCGGCAGCGAGTCGAAGCTGCTGTTCAACCGCGACCCGCGGGACCGGGTGACGAAGGTCGCGCCGTGGCTCACCGCCGACGGCGACGCCTATCCCGCCGCGGTCGACGGGCGCATCGTGTGGATCGTCGACGCCTACACCACGCTCGACAACTACCCGTACGCGCAGCGCAGTTCCCTCGAAGGGCTCGTCGAGGACAGCGTCGACCAGAACACCGGCCGGCTGCTGCCCCGCAAGGAGGTCTCCTACATCCGGAACTCGGTGAAGGCGACGGTCGACGCGTACGACGGCACCGTGACCCTCTACCAGGTCGACGACCAGGACCCGGTCCTGAAGGCGTGGATGGGTGTCTTCCCCGATGCGGTGACCCCGCAGGATCAGATCTCCGACGAGCTCCGCTCGCACTTCCGGTACCCGGAGGACCTGTTCAAGGTGCAGCGCGAGATGCTGGCGAAGTATCACGTGGACGACCCGCGCGAGTTCTTCACCAACAACGCGTTCTGGTCGGTGCCGAGCGATCCGACGGTGGACACGACCGCGAACCAGCCGCCGTACTACGTGCTGATCGGTGACGAGGAGACGGCCCGCCCGTCGTTCCGGCTCACCTCGGCGATGGTGGGCTTCAACCGGCAGTTCCTGTCCGCGTACATCTCGGTGGACTCGGACCCGGACAACTACGGCAGGTTCACGATCCTGCGGCTGCCGACCGACACCCAGACGTTCGGTCCCGAACAGACGCAGAACGCGATGATCTCCGACACGCGCGTCGCGTCGGAGCGGACCCTGCTCGAGAGATCCAACCGGATCCAGTACGGCAACCTGCTGACGTTGCCCATCGCCCAGGGCGGGATCCTCTACGTCCAGCCGATGTACACGGAACGCAGTTCGGCGACGGGGAGCACGTCGACGTTCCCGCAGCTGTCCCGGGTGATCGTCAGCTATCGCGAGCCCGGCCCTGCCGGCGGCGTGCGCATCGGCTACGCCCCCACCCTCGCCTCGGCGCTGGACCAGGTCTTCGGGGCCGGTGTCGGCAGTGCGGCCACCGCGCCGGGTGGCGAGTCGGCGCCCACCGCGCCGGTCGAGGGGACGGAGCAGGACGGTCAGGCAGCGGCTCCGGCGCCCGCTCCGGCGCCGAACCCCGCTCCCGCCCCGGCTCCCGCGGACCGGGCGGCCGCGGTCGCCGAACTCGACGCGGCGCTGGCCGAGCTCAGTGCGGCCCAGAGCACGGGCGACTTCGCCGCCTACGGCCGGGCGCTGCAACGGGTGCAGGCGGCCGTGGACGCGTACCAGTCCACCGGCGGCTGATCCCTTCCGCGACGAACGGGGCCCCGCGCACGAGGTGCGCGGGGCCCCGTCGGTTCGAGGACGACTCGGCGTCCGGCCGGGGCAGCCGCTCTCGCACTGCAGGTCGGCCGCCTCGCCACGCGATTGTTATTCCACCGTTATGTGAGCGGGGTCGTCGCGCGAGTGTGTCCCAGGACACAGGATGAGGGGCGAAAACGGCCTTCGCCCAGGCGATTTGCATTCCGTTCATCGGGCCGTGTAACTTCGTTCTTGCAACGCGGGGTGGAGCAGCTCGGTAGCTCGCTGGGCTCATAACCCAGAGGTCGCAGGTTCAAATCCTGTCCCCGCTACCAAGTGGAAGGGCCCGGCACCGGATCATCCGGTGCCGGGCCCTTCCCATGTGCTCAGGGCTTCATGTCGACAAGCACGCGTCGCAGCAGCTTTCCCGTCGCGTTGCGCGGCAGTTCGTCGAGGAAGACGACGTCGCGCGGGACCTTGTAGCGGGCCAGGTTCGCCTTGACGTACTCCTTGATCTCCTCGGCGTCGCGCTCGGAGCCCTCCGCCGGCACCACGAAGGCGCGCAACCGGTGACCGAAGTCCGGATCCTCCACGCCGACCACCGCGGCGTCGAACACGTCGTCCCGCTCGACGAGGAGGTTCTCCACCTCGAGCGGGTACACGTTCTCGCCGCCGGAGACGATCATGTCGTCGTCTCGGCCGTCGACGAACAGCAGCCCGTCCTCGTCGAAGTGCCCCACGTCGCCGGTCGAGAGCAGACCGTTGATGCGCTCCTTGTCCCGGCCGTCGGTGTAGCCGTCGAAGCTCAGACCGCTCGCGACGAAGATCCGGCCCACCTCGCCGGGCGTCGTGATCCGGTTGCCGGCCTCGTCGTACAGTTCGACCCGGCACGTCACCGGCGGCCGTCCGGCCGTGCCCGGCGCCCGGCGGATGTCCTCGGGAGTAGCGACCGTGGCCACCGCGCATTCGGTGGAGCCGTACAGGTTGTGCAGCACGTCGCCGAAGTATTCACGGGTACGCCGGCACACGTCCGGCGACAGCGCGGACCCGGCGGAGAAGATGATCTGCAGGCTCGACGTGTCGTACCGCCCGATCGTCTCGCCGCCGAGGTCCAGGATCCGCTGCAGCATGGTCGGCACGACGACCAGCACGTTGGCCCGGTGCCGCTCGATCAGGCGAACCGTCTCGAGCGGATCGAACCGTCGCTCCATCACCACCGTCTGCCCCAACGCCAGGGCGAGCCCGAACTGCGAGATTCCGGTCCCGTGGAACGCCGGCGCCGCCATCAGCATCGTCTGTCCCGGCCGCAGCGGTACCCGGTCCAGGAACTGCGCCGAGGCGAGCGGCGACGTGCGCTCGCGCGGGGCGCCCTTGGGTGTGCCGGTGGTGCCGCTGGTGAGCAGAACGAAACCGCCCAGCGTGCTCGGCGGCGGAACGGCGGACCCATCGAACTGCGCGAGCACGGACTCGATGCCCGGTGGGC
Source organism: Rhodococcus aetherivorans (assembly GCF_011058165.1). GTDB lineage: Bacteria > Actinomycetota > Actinomycetes > Mycobacteriales > Mycobacteriaceae > Rhodococcus > Rhodococcus aetherivorans. Next base: position 48,190 of record NZ_JAALEG010000003.1, on the reverse strand, counting down.
CCGGCTCGTCGCCCTCGGGCCACGAGCTGTAGGTCCGTACCTCCGGCGGCAGGGCGGCCGCCACCGCCGCGAACTCGGCGTCGTAGACGAAGGTGCCCACACCTTCGCGCGCGGCGACGTCCGCGAGCTGCCGCGGAGCGAACCCGGTGTTCATCATGACCAGCTTGGCGCCGAGCTTGGCGGCGGCGAGCATGGTGAGAACGAGTCCGCGATGGTTGCGGGCCATCAGGCCCATCACGTCCCCCGCCGCGACGCCGTCGGCCTGCAGCGCCCGCACGAGCGCGTTCGACTGCGCCTCGAGTTCCTGGTAGCTCAGCCGGCCACGCTCGTCGACGAGGGCGACGGCGTCGAAGCCACGCGCGGCGTGGGCGTGCACCGGTCCGGCGAACGGACCGTAGCGGCTCACCGCGACGAGGGTGCCGATCCCGTGGTCCACCCGGGGGAAGTGCAGCAGCCCGGAGCGGGCGAGCACCCGTACGGCGCCCAGCGTGTCGGTCACCCCCCCGGCGGCACCGGTGATCCTGTCGATGATGTCCTGCCCGGGCATGCTGTCCCCTTCGAGCTCGTGCCGGATTCGCGTCACCGCAACCCTAGTGGTGACGCGCCTCACAGTCATGGACATTCGTCCGAATTGCCGGCGGGCACCCGGACGGGAGGCGATTCCGGCCCGCGCGGCGGTGACGGCAGGATCCGTTCGTGATCCGATACCTCGCCTCCGGGGCGTTCGAGTGACCGAGGAACGGTGGCGCCGCCTGTCCGAATGGCCGATGGCCACCGCGGCGGGGATGTTCCTGGCCGCGTACGCATGGCTGGTGCTCGCCCAGCCGGCGGACGGCACGGCGCGGGTGGGCGAGGCGGTGATGGTGCTCACCTGGGTGTCACCACGGTCGGCTACGGCGATTTCGCCCCCGTCACGGCCACCGGCCGGCTGATCGCGGCCGCCCTGATGATCGCGGGCATCGCCCTGCTCGGTGTCGTGACGGTCACGTTGGCGTCCTGGCCGGTCGAGCGTGTGGGCGAGCAGGACGAGGCGAGCCAGGCGGTGACACGGGCGCAGGTGGCCGCGCTGACGGTCGAGGTGGTCGCCCTCCGCGAAGATCTCCGCCGCGCACGTGAGGACGATTCCGCCGGCTCTCGCGTGTAGCGGACCGCCCCCGGAGCGCGAGAGGGCCCCCACCGTCGGTGCCTACGGCGGGGGCCCGACCCCTCGGAGAAGTGGTCTGTGACCTGCTACTTCAGCTCGGTGCTCGACAGGCCCAGCAGCCGCCGCGCGATGATGAGCTGCTGGATCTGCTGGGTGCCCTCGAAGATGTCGAGGATCTTCGAGTCGCGCGCCCACTTCTCGAGCAGCGGACGCTCGGAGTAGCCGTAGGTGCCGGCCAGTTCGACGGCCTTGAGGGTGACCGCGGTGCCGGTGCGGCCGGCCTTGGCCTTGGAGATCGAGGCCTCGAGCGAGTTGGGATGCTTGTTGTCGGCCATCCACGCGGCCCGCAGCGCCTGCAGGTAGGCCGCCTCCCAGTCGGCCTCGAGTGCGAGGAACTCGGCGGCCGCGGCGTGCTGGTTGCAGGCCGGGATGTCGTAGGACACCTCGACGCCGGCCTCGGCGAGGATGCCGCGCAGTTCCTCGAGCGCCGCGCGGGCGACGCCGACGGCCATGCCGGCGACGATCGGGCGGGTGTTGTCGAAGGTCTGCATGACCCCCGCGAACCCCTTCTCGACGTTCACCTCGGGGCTGCCGAGCAGGTTGTCCTTCGGGATCCGGCAGTTGTCGAGCACCAGGACGGCGGTGTCGGAGGCCTTGATGCCGAGCTTGTGCTCGAGGCGCGCCACGCTCAGGCCGGGGGCGTCCCGCGGGACGACGAACGACTTGATCGCCGCGCGCCCCTTCGACCTGTCGACGCTCGCCCACACCACCACGTGGGTCGAGCGCTCGCCGGCGGTGACGAAGATCTTCTCGCCGTTGAGGACCCACTCGTCGCCGTCGAGGACGGCGGTGGTGGTCACGGCGGCGGAATCGGAGCCGAAGCTCGGCTCGGTGATCGCCATCGACGCCCACACCTTGCCGAAGCGTTCGAGCTGCTCGTCGGTGGCGACGGCGGCGATCGCCGAGTTGCCGAGCCCCTGGTAGGGGATCGACAGGGTGAGCCCCACGTCGCCCCAGCAGGTTTCGATCACATTGAGCAGCGACGCCATGTTGCCGCCGTTGACGTTGCCGGCCTGCTTCTTCGGCTCGTCGCCGCGGCCGAGCGCCGCGCCCGAGGCGCCCTGGCCGGAGTCGTTCAACCCCTCGACCATCGCGGCCATCGTGTCGAGCTCGACCGGGTACACGTGCTCGGCGAGGTCGTACTTGCGCGAGACGGGACGGAAGATCTGCGCGGCGACCTGGTGCGCCTGGTTCGCCGACGCCTTGAGCCTCTTGGGAAGTTCGAGATTGATCATCACAGATTCCTAGGTGTGAGGTGACGCTGCCGGATCGGGCGGCTCAGACGAGGACGACGCCCTCGGCGACGCCCACGGCGCGCAGGTCGCGGTACCAGCGTTCGACGGGGTGTTCCTTGGTGAAGCCGTGGCCACCGAGCAGCTGGACGCCGTCGAGGCCGATCCGCATGCCCTTGTCGGTGGCGAGCTTGCGGGCCAGCGCCGCCTCCCGGGCGAAGGACAGGCCCTGCTCGGCGCGGGCCGCGCCGCGCAGCGTGACCAGCCGGATGCCGTCGAGCTCGATCTTCATGTCGGCGACCATGAAGGCGACGGCCTGCCGGTGGCTGATCGGTTCGCCGAACGCCTCCCGTTCGTTGACGTAGGGGACGACGTAGTCGAGCACGGCCTGCCCGGTACCCATGGCGAGGGAGGCCCAGCCCAGGCGGGCGAGGCGGACCGCGTCCGCGTACTGCTCGGCGCGTGCGTCGGCGTCCGCGTCGCCGAGCAGGGCGGCCTGCGGGACGGCGACGTCGGTCAGATGCAGCCGGCCGAGCCCGGCGGCACGCAGGCCCATCGACGGGTCGGCCTCGATCGCGACGCCCTTGCTGTCGGACTCGACCAGGAACAGCGACGGCTTTCCGTCGAGCTCGGCGGCGACGACGAACAGCTCGGCGCTGCCGGCGGCCGGCACGAGGGACTTGACGCCGTTGAGCCGGTAACCGCTGGGGGAGCGCACCGCCTTGGTCTGCAGCGCGAACGGGTCGAACAGGGCGCGCGGCTCGGTGATCACGACACAGGCCTGCGGGACGTCGTCCCCGGCGAACGCCGGCAGGTAGGTCCGCTGCTGCTCCTCGGTGCCCCACTGGGTCAGGGCGACCGCGACGCCGCTCGGCGCGAGGATCGGCAGGGCCAGCCCCATGTCGCCGTGGGCGAGCGCCTCGGCGACGAGCGCGTTGGTGACGGCGCCCCGCTCGGTGGCGGCTCCTTCGAACGTCTCGGGCACATTGACGAGGGTGATGCCGAGTTCGGCGGCCCGGGCGAGGAGGTCGGTGGGGGCGGCGGCCGCCTCGTCGGCGTCGTGCGCGGCGGGCCGCAGGATCTCGGCGGCGAACTCGCGGACGGTCTCGGCGATCATCTGCTGATCGTCGGTGGGGGTCAGGTCGAACAGGTCGGTGCGGACGGCGGGGTCGAGGCGCTGAGGTGCGTTGCCGCCGGTGACCTTCTTGAAGGTGCGGGTGGCGGCGCCGAGCGTCTTGAAGCCGGTCTTGGTGGACTGGTAGGTCACCCGGTCGATGGCCTGTCGGAGGTTGTACCGGTCCGCGAGCTCCGAACCGGTGATCCGCGTGAGCACCCGCATCGCGGCGCCCATGGCGTCCCGTCGGAGGGGATTCAGGCCCACCGCGGACGTGTCGCGAGGGGTGTTCCGGGCCACACTCTCTTGCTTGCTCATGATCACCAGAAGTTTCTCGATGTGGGGACGGACACCACTACCTTACTCCGGAGTAAGGTAGGTGTCTACTATCGAGTAAGTTCGGGGTGGGCGGGAGCCGCGCGGATCACCGCAGGCGCGTGAGCACGCCCTCGTGCAGCGCCCCGTTGGTGGCTACCGCGCTGCCGCCGTGCGGGCCGGCCGCACCGTCCAGATTCGTGAACCGGCCTCCCGCCTCCCGGATCAGCACGTCGAGCGCGGCCAGGTCCCACAGGGACACCTCGGGCTCAAGTGCGATGTCGACCGCACCCTCCGCGAGCAGGCAGTACGAATAGAAGTCGCCGTAGGCCCGCACCCGCCACACCTCGTCGGTGAGCGCGACGAACTCGTCGCGCCGACCGCGATCGCGCCAGCCGGACAGGCTCGAGAAGCTCAGCGACGCCGCGGACAGGTCGGTGACCTGCGAGACGGCGATGCGGCGCGGCTCTGCGCCGTCGTGCGCCATCCACGCGCCCGCGCCCGCCGCGGCCCACCAGCGACGGTTCAGCGCCGGGGCGCTCACCACCCCCACCACGGGCACGCCGTCGTCGAGCAGGGCGATGAGGCTGGCCCACACCGGCACGCCGCGCACGAAGTTCTTCGTCCCGTCGATCGGATCGACCACCCACTGCCGGCCGGTGAACACCGCGTCGCCGCCGAACTCCTCGCCGAGGATCGCGTCGCCCGGGCGCTCGGCGCCGAGGGTGCCGCGCACGGCGCGTTCGACGCCGAGATCGGCATCCGACACCGGTGTCAGGTCCGGCTTGTCGGTGACGGTCAGGTCGAGGGCGCCGAACCGGGTGCGCGTGATGGCGTCCGCCTCGTCGGCGAGGCGCAGGGCGAGGTCCAGATCGGCCGAGAGGTCGGTGCTCATGCCTCAGACGCTAGCCGAGAGCCCACCGGGCCCCGAGCGGTGGCGAGGTACCGCCGCACACCCGGTAACCTTGGGAATCGTGCATCCCGATGTTTCCGCAGACCTGGCCGAACTGGCGACCACCCTCGAGACCGTCGAGGCGGTTCTCGACGTGGACGAGCTGCGTCGGCGTATCGACGAACTCGAGCACCAGGCCGCCGACCCGGAGCTGTGGAACGACCAGGAGCACGCGCAGCAGGTCACCAGCCAGCTCTCGCACGCCCAGGGCGAACTGCGCCGCGTCGAGGAGCTGCGCTCCCGGCTCGACGACCTACCGGTGCTCTACGAACTCGCCGAGGGCGAGGAGGGTGAGGACCGCGCCGCCGCCATGGCCGACGCCGACGCCGAGCGGGCCGGCCTGCGCACCGACATCGAGGCGATGGAGGTGCGCACGCTCCTGTCCGGCGAGTACGACCAGCGCGACGCGCTGGTCAACATCCGCGCCGGCGCCGGCGGCGTCGACGCCGCGGACTGGGCCGAGATGCTCATGCGCATGTACATCCGGTGGGCCGACAAGCACGGCTACCCGGTCGAGGTGTACGACACCTCGTACGCGGAGGAGGCCGGCATCAAGTCCGCGACCTTCGCGATCAAGGCGCCCTACACGTACGGCACCCTGTCGGTCGAGATGGGCACCCACCGGCTCGTGCGGATCAGCCCCTTCGACAACCAGGGCCGCCGCCAGACGTCGTTCGCCGAGGTCGAGGTGCTGCCGGTCGTCGAGACCACCGACCACATCGACGTCGACGAGAACGACATCCGCGTCGACGTGTACCGCTCGTCCGGCCCGGGCGGGCAGTCCGTCAACACCACCGACTCCGCGGTGCGCCTGACCCACATCCCCACGGGCATCGTCGTCACCTGCCAGAACGAGAAGTCGCAGTTGCAGAACAAGGTTTCGGCCATGCGCGTGCTGCAGGCCAAGCTGCTCGAACGCAAGCGGCAGGAGGAGCGCGCGGAGATGGACGCGCTCAAGGGCGACGGCGGCAGCTCGTGGGGCAACCAGATGCGCTCCTACGTCCTGCACCCGTACCAGATGGTCAAGGACCTGCGCACCGAGTACGAGGTGAACAACCCGGCCGCCGTCCTCGACGGCGACATCGACGGGTTCCTCGAAGAGGGCATCCGGTGGCGCATGCGCGAGAACCAGAAGCAGAATCAATAACACGGCTACGGAGGATCCACCCTGTTTCCCGGTACCAGGCTCCTCGACTGGCTGTCGACCAGCGGTCTGCAGATCGCGCTGACCGTGCTCGGCGCTGTCCTCGTCGCGCGGTTCGTCAGCTGGACCGGCGGCCGCATCACCCGCCGCATCGACGAGACGTATCAGCAGTCCGACGCGCTGGTGCGCTCGGAGGTGACGAAACACCGGCACTCGGTGGCGCAGGTGATCACCTGGGTGGTCATCACGTTCGTCTACATCGTCGCCACCCTGAAGGTGTTCGACTACCTCGCGCTGCCCATCGGCAGCCTGGTGGCCCCCGCGACCGTCCTCGGCGCGGCGCTCGGCTTCGGCGCCCAGCGCATCGTCCAGGACATTCTCGCCGGATTCTTCATCATCACCGAACGGCAGTACGGGTTCGGTGACACGGTCCAGATCTCGGTCACCGGGGCCTCCGCCGACGCCGTCGGCACGGTCGAGGACGTCACCCTGCGCGTCACCAAGCTGCGCAACGCCGCCGGCGAGGTCATCACCGTGCCCAACGGGCAGATCAACAAGGCCGTCAACCTCTCCAAGGACTGGGCCCGTGCGGTCGTCGACGTGCCGATCCCGGTCACGGCCGACATCGCGGAGGTCAACGACATCCTGCACGAGGTCGGCGTCAATGCCTTCGAGGACGAGAAGCTGAAGGAACTGCTGCTCGACGAGCCCACCGTGATGGGCGTCGAGAGCCTCGAGGTCGACCAGGTCAGCGTTCGCATGGTCGCGCGCACCCTGCCCGGCAAGCAGTTCCAGGTGGGACGGGAACTGCGCGTGCGGGTCGCGCTCGCGTTGCGCCGGCAGGGCCTCACCGTCCATCCACAGCTCGACACGTCCACCCCGATCCACGGGATCGAGGCGGTGCGGTGAGCGAGCCTCGCAGGTTCCACATCCCGGACCACGTCTTCGGCGGCCGGCTGCGTACCGCCACCCTGGCCCTGTGCCTGGTGTGGCTGGGGCTGTGGGTGCTCTACCTGTACCTCAACCCGGAGGAGGAACAGGGCACGGCGACGGCGCCGCCGGGCGCGGTGGTCGTCAGCGAGACGCCGTACGTGCCGTACGTGCCCGAGCCCACCACCGCCGAACCGAGCCCCACGTCGACCACTACGGAGCCGACCCCGACGACGACCACGCCGGCGCCGACCGGGACCGGATCCACGCCCGGCGGAGCGGGTTCGCGCACCGTTCCCGAGGCCCCGGCCCCGACGACCACGACGACTCAGCCCGGCCTGCGGCTGCCCGAGATTCCGATTCCCGGCCTCGGCGATTCGTCCCCCGCCGAACCTACCGGCGAGTCGGTTCCTTAGGTCACCGTCCGATAACGGCTAGCATGGCGGCGTGATCCGCCTGGAGAATGTGTCCAAGTCGTACAAGACGTCGACCCGGCCCGCCCTCGACAAGGTGAGCGTCGAGATCGACAAGGGCGAGTTCGTCTTCCTCATCGGCCCGTCCGGTTCCGGGAAGTCGACCTTCCTGCGGCTGCTCCTGCGTGACGACACGCCCACCTCCGGTGACATCCACGTGGCGGACTTCCACGTCAACCGCCTGTCGGCGCGCCGGGTGCCCAGGTTGCGGCAGAACCTCGGCTGCGTATTCCAGGACTTCCGGCTGCTGCAGCGCAAGACGGTGGCCGAGAACGTCGCGTTCGCGCTCGAGGTGATCGGCAAGCCCCGCTCGGTCGTCGCTCGCACCGTGCCCGAGGTGCTCGACCTCGTCGGCCTGTCCGGCAAGGCCGACCGCCTGCCCACCGAACTGTCCGGCGGCGAACAGCAGCGCGTCGCGATCGCCCGGGCCTTCGTGAACCGGCCCCTGGTGCTCATGGCCGACGAACCGACCGGCAATCTCGACCCGGACACCAGCCAGGACATCATGATGCTGCTCGAGCGCATCAACCGCACGGGCACCACCGTGCTCATGGCCACCCATGACCACCACATCGTCGACTCCATGCGGCGCCGCGTGGTCGAGCTCGATCTCGGTCGGGTCGTGCGCGACGAGGCGCGCGGCGTCTACGGCGTCGGTCGCTGACCGCGCTCCTCCGCTCCCATCGCTCTCGCCCCTCCGGCAACCGAAGGACTTCGACACTCCATGCGTGCCAGCTTCATCCTGAGCGAGGTCGTCACCGGCCTGCGCCGCAACCTGACCATGACCGTCGCGATGATCCTGACCACCGCGATCTCCCTCGGCCTGTTCGGCGCGGGTCTGCTCGTCGTGCAGATGGCCGACAAGACGCAGCAGATCTTCCTCGACCGGGTCGAGGTGCAGGTGTTCCTCACCGACGACATCTCGACCCTCGACCCCGACTGCGAACAGGACATCTGCCGCACCCTGCGCTCGGACCTCGAGAACACCCCGGCGGTGGTGTCGGTGCAGTACCTCAACCGCGAGGACGCCGTCGCCGACGCGACCGAGCGGGTCTTCAAGGACCAGCCGGAGCTCGCCGAGCTCGTCAGTGCCGAGAGCTTCCCGGCCTCGTTCAAGATCAAGCTCTCGGATCCCGACCGCTTCGGGGTGATCGAGGACCAGTTCGCCGTCCGTCCCGGCGTCGACAGCGTGCTCAATCAGAAGGACCTCGTCGAGCGGCTGTTCAGCGTGCTGGGCGGCGTCCGCAACGCCGCATTCGCGATCGCCACGGTCCAGGCGGTCGCTGCGATCCTGCTCATCGCGAACATGGTGCAGATCGCCGCGTTCACCCGCCGCACCGAGGTGGGCATCATGCGGCTGGTCGGCGCCACCCGCTGGTACACCCAGCTGCCGTTCCTGCTCGAGGCCGTCGTGGCGGCCGTGATCGGCGCGGCGCTGGCGATCGCGGGGTTGTTCGTCGCGAAGGGCGCCTTCGTCGACGAGGTGCTCTCGGAGGTCTACGAGGCCAACATCGTCGCCCGCATCTCCAACAGCGACGTGCTGCTGGTCTCGCCGATCCTGGTGCTGGTGGGCGTCGGCATGGCGGCCCTGACCGCCTACGTCACCCTGCGCCTGTACGTGCGTGAATAGCCGCGCGTCGGTGCGCGGGAATATCTCGTTGCGTCCGCTACCTATGCTGTACACAGATCTGTCGGACGCATCGAGGACCGGAGGGGCCCGAAAGTGAAGGAAAAGGGCCGCAAGGTCATCGCCACGAATCGCAAGGCACGGCACAACTACACCATTCTCGACACGTACGAGGCCGGAGTCGCGCTCCTGGGCACCGAGGTCAAGAGCCTGCGCGAGGGCAAGGCGTCGCTCGTCGACGCGTTCGCCACCGTCGACGACGGCGAGGTGTGGCTGCGCGGGCTGCACATCCCCGAGTACGGGCACGGCACGTGGACCAACCACGCGCCCCGGCGCACCCGCAAGCTGCTGCTGCACCGCCGGGAGATCGACAACCTCGTCGGCAAGACCCGTGAGGGCAACCAGACCCTGGTCCCGCTGTCGATGTACTTCTCCGACGGCAAGGTGAAGGTCGAATTGGCGCTGGCCAAGGGCAAGCAGGACTACGACAAGCGGCAGGACCTGGCCCGTCGCACCGCCGAGCGCGAGGTGACCCGCGAGCTCGGCCGGCGGGTGAAGGGCATGCGCTGACGGCGATCGTGCTCGCCCTGGTGGCCGCGGTCGGCTACGGGGTGAGCGACTTCCTCGGCGGGGTCGCGTCCCGCCGGGTGGCGGCGCTGCGGTTCGTGATCGTCTCGTACCCGCTGTCGCTGCTGCTGGTGCTCGCCGTCGCGCCGCTCGTGGGCGGCGACCTCACCCCCGAGTCCCTCGGCTGGGGTGCGGCGGCCGGTGTCGCCGGCGGGCTCGCGATCTGGTGGTTCTATCTCGCGCTCGCCGCGGGCCCGATGTCGGTGGTGTCCCCGCTCACCGCCGTGCTCGTGGCCGGTATCCCGGTGCTCGTCGGGATCGCGACGGGGGAGCGGCCCGGACCGGTCGCCTACGCCGGCATCGCGATCGCCCTCGTCGCCGTCGTGCTGGTCAGTCGCGAATCGAAGGAAGGCGTCGCCGGGGACGAGCAACCCCGATTCACCGCGAACGTGGCGTGGCTGACCGTCGGCTCCGGAGTCGCGTTCGCGCTGATGTTCGTCGCGCTGCACCGCGTCCCCGCGGGCACCGGCCTGTGGCCCCTCGGCATGTCCCGGCTCACGGCGACACTCGTCGTGTGGGCGGTGGCCCTGGGCGTGCGGCAGATGATCCGGCCGCCGAGCCGGGTCTATCCGCACATCATCGCGGTCGCGGTGCTGGACGTGATCGCCAACGGTGCGCTGATGTTCGCCTTCCAGGGCGGCATGCTGTCGCTGGTGAGCGTCATCGGCGCGCTGTACCCGGCGGCGACCGTGCTGCTGGCGATGGTCGTGCTGGGCGAGCGCATCGGGCGGGGCCAGATGACCGGAATGGTGCTCGCCCTCACCGCCGTCGGCATGATCACCGCGGCCGCCTGAGGGCTGTGAGCCACGTCATTCGCATCACGGTGGAAATGGGAATGACGGAGGGGGGCCCGCGCGTTAGAGTGGGTAGTCCTGCGAAGGCCGCAGGTACGTACGGGGCTGAACGGTTTCGACTGCGTACGTTGAGCTAGGGGAAGCGTGTCGGTGCAGGCAAGAGACCACCGTAAGCGTCGCTGCAAACCAATAAGCGCCGAGTCTACTCAGCGCGAGTACGCCCTCGCTGCCTAAGCGAGTGCGTCTCTGTCAGACCGGGTGTGCTCCCGCCCCGGATCCTGGCATCGACTAGGGAGCTCCACCGTACGGCTCGGTCGCGGAGCCGGACGGGACAACAAACAGCGACTGGGATCGTCATCTCGGCTTGTTCGCGGGACCGGGAGATCCAAGTAGAGACATAGCGAACTGCACACGGAGAAGCCCTGGCGAGGCGGCGGAGGACCCGGGTTCGATTCCCGGCAGCTCCACCGGAAACGCGAAGGACCCCGGCCACCCGGCCGGGGTCCTTCGCATATGCCGGACCTCTACGGTTACCGGCATGGAGTACAAGCCGACGGCCGTCGTCGCCGCGGGCGGCGCGGTGGGCGCCGTCACCCGATACGCGCTGTCCGTGCAATTCCCCGGCATCTGGACGATCGCGGCGATCAACATCGCCGGTTCGCTGCTGCTCGGCGTCGTCGCAGCGATGCTCGGTCCCGACCGGCTGTGGCGCCTGTTCCTCGGCGTCGGTGTGCTCGGCGGCTTCACCACCTTCTCCACGTTCGCCGTCGACGCGGTCCGCCACCCCGCGACTGCCGTCGTCTATGTGGCCGTGACACTCGTGGGGGCACTCGCGGCGGCGCGCGCCGGCATGGCGGCCGGCGAGGCGTGGCGGCACCGGACGGCCCGATGACCGTCCTGCTCGTCGCCCTGGGCGGCGGTGCCGGAGCGGTCCTGCGCTATCTCGCGGGCCGGCACGTCCGCTCCTACCGCAGCGTCCCGGTGGCGACCCTGACCGTCAACCTCCTCGGTTGCCTGCTGCTCGGTGTGCTGTCCGGGGCCGCGCTCGCGCCCTCGACGTTCGCGCTGCTCGGCACGGGGTTCTGCGGGGGCCTGACCACCTACTCGACGTTCGCCGTCGAGACGGTCGGTCTCGTCCGGGTGCGCCGCCCGGTCACCGCGACGGTGTATGCGGCGGTGAGCGTGCTCGCCGGCACGGCCGCGGCCTGGGCCGGGTATGCCCTCACGTCCTGACCGACGGCGATCGGCGCGCGCCGGGCACGCCGGGCGGGCAAGATGAGCAGGGCAAGGTCGGGTGGACGAGGAGGTCACATGGCGCACGAACGAGCGGGACAACCGGCGGCGGCGGAGGATCTGGAGGACCTCGCGCACCTGGTCACCGCGTACTACACGGTGACGCCGGACCCGCAGGATCCGATGCAGCAGGTGGCCTTCGGCACCTCCGGTCACCGCGGTTCCAGCCTCGACGGCGCCTTCAACGAGCAGCACATCCTCGCCACCACCCAGGCGATCGTCGAGTACCGGGCGGCGCAGCAGATCACCGGTCCGCTGTTCCTCGGCCGCGACACCCACGCGTTGTCGGAGCCGGCGTGGACGAGCGCACTCGAGGTGCTCGCCGCCAACGGCGTCGACGTGGTGATCGACGCTCGCGACCGCTACACGCCGACCCCGGCCGTGAGCCACGCGATCCTGCGGCACAACGCCGGCGCTGGATCCGGTGCCCGCGCCGACGGCATCGTCGTCACCCCGTCGCACAATCCACCCCGCGACGGCGGCTTCAAGTACAACCCGCCGCACGGCGGGCCCGCCGACACCGATGCGACGTCGGCGATCGCGGCGCGCGCCAACGAACTGCTCGCCGCGGGGCTGAACGGGGTGCGCCGGGTGCCCGCCGTCCGGGCGCTCGCCGACGCCGGCCGGCACGATTTCCTCGCCGCCTACATCGACGACCTGCCGAACGTCGTGGATCTCGACGCCGTCCGCGACGCCGGGTTGCGCGTCGGCGCCGATCCGCTCGGCGGCGCCAGCGTCGACTACTGGGGCGAGATCGCCGAGCGGCACCGGCTGGACCTGACCGTCGTCAACCCGCTCGTCGACGCCACCTGGCGGTTCATGACCCTCGACACCGACGGCAGGATCCGGATGGACTGCTCGTCGCCCAACGCGATGGCGTCGCTGATCGGCGCCCGCGACCGCTACGACCTGGCGACCGGCAACGACGCCGACGCCGACCGGCACGGCATCGTCACCCCCGACGGGGGGCTGATGAACCCGAACCACTACCTCGCGGTCGCCATCGACTACCTGTACCGGCACCGGTCCGGATGGTCGGCCGAGGCGAAGGTCGGCAAGACCCTCGTGAGCTCGTCGATGATCGACCGCGTGGCCGCGGGCCTGGGCCGGGGTCTGCTCGAGGTGCCGGTGGGCTTCAAGTGGTTCGTTCCCGGCCTGCTCGACGGCAGCCTCGGCTTCGGTGGAGAGGAGAGCGCCGGCGCCTCCTTCCTGCGGCGCGACGGCTCGGTGTGGACCACCGACAAGGACGGCATCCTGCTGGCCCTGCTCGCGTCCGAGATCACCGCCGTGACCGGCACGACCCCCTCCCGGCGCTACGCCGAGCTCGCCGAGCGCTACGGCGACCCGTCGTACGCCCGGGTCGACGCGCCCGCGACGCGCGAGCAGAAGGCCGTCCTGGCGAAGCTCTCGCCCGACCAGGTCGACGCCACCGAACTCGCCGGCGAGCCGATCACCGCGACCCTCACCGCCGCGCCGGGCAACGGTGCCGCGCTCGGGGGCCTGAAGGTCACGACGGAGAACGCGTGGTTCGCGGCCCGGCCCTCCGGCACCGAGGACGTGTACAAGATCTACGCCGAATCGTTCCTCGGCCCGGAGCACCTCGCCCGCGTCCAGGACGCGGCGCGGGACCTGGTGTCCCACGTCCTCGGCTGAGCCCGCACCGGCGGGACGCGCCCGCCCTCCCGGTCGTGCGCGTCGCTAACATCAGGCCATCATGCGAACACGCGACGCCGCCCTGCCGCGGGAGATCTGGGTCCTGGTCAGCGCGGCCTTCGTCATCGCCCTCGGTTTCGGTCTCGTCGCACCCGCGCTGCCGCAGTTCGCGCGCAGCTTCGGGGTGGGGGTCACCGCGGCGTCCGTCGTCATCTCGGCGTTCGCGGCGATGCGCCTGCTGTTCGCCCCCGCGAGCGGAAACCTCGTGCAGCGGCTGGGGGAGCGGCCGGTGTACACCGCCGGTGTGCTCATCGTGGCGCTGTCCACCGGCGCCTGCGCCTTCGCGACGGACTACTGGCAGCTGCTGCTGTTCCGGGCGCTCGGCGGCATCGGCTCCACCATGTTCACCGTCTCGGCGCTCGGGTTGCTGATCCGCATCTCGCCGCCGAACGCGCGGGGCCGGGTGTCGGGGCTCTACGCGACGAGCTTCCTGCTCGGCAACATCGGTGGCCCCCTCGCCGGGGGCGCCCTGGTCGGGCTGGGCCTGCGGGCACCGTTCCTCATCTATGCGGTGGCGCTGCTCGTCGCGGCGGCGGTCGTGTTCGTGAGCCTGCGCCACTCCGCGCTTGCCGTGCCGGACTCCGGCGGCGCCATGCCGGTGATGCGGCTGCGGGAGGCTCTGCGGTCGCCGGTGTACCGGGCCGCGCTCGGGTCGAACTTCGCCAACGGCTGGGTCGTCTTCGGCGTGCGGGTGGCGATGGTGCCGCTGTTCGTCGTGGAGGTCCTCGGGCGCGACGCCGGCCTCGCCGGGGTGGCACTGACGGTGTTCGCCGTGGGCAATGCCCTGGTCCTGATGGTCTCCGGGCGGTTGTCCGACCGGTTCGGCCGCCGCCCGTTCGTCCTGCTGGGGCTGGTGGTGTGCGGGACCAGCACGATCGCGATGGGCCTCACCACGAACCTCGCGCTGTTCTTCGCGACGTCGCTGCTGGCCGGCGTCGGGTCCGGCCTGATGAACCCGGCCCAGCAGGCGTCCGTCGCCGACGTGGTCGGCAGCAGGGCGCGCGGGGGCCCGGTGCTGGCGACGTTCCAGATGACCGCGGATGTGGGGGCGGTGATCGGACCGGTCGCCGCCGGAATCCTGGCTCAGCAGGTGTCGTACGGGGCCGCCTTCGCCGTGACCGGCGCCGTCATGCTGCTCGTCGCCGTGCCCTGGGCGCTGGCGCCGCGGCCCGCCCGGAAACCTACAGTGACCGAAGCCACGGAGATCTGACCCCAGTCGTCGGTACTGTCGAAGGGGTGTGGATTCCCCTGTTCAGCCTGATCGCCCGGCTCGGTCTCGCTGCCGTGTGGCTGATCTCCGGATGGATCAAGTTCGCCGATCCGTCACAGACCGTCGTGGCCGTCCGCGCATACCAGTTGTTGCCCGAGGCGCTCGTACGGCCCGTTGCGGCCGGTCTGCCGATCCTCGAACTCGTGCTCGGCCTGCTGCTGCTGATCGGACTCGCGGTGCGCGCCGCAGCGGTCGTGGGCGCGGCTGCGCTGCTGACCTTGATCGCGGTGATCGCCTCGGTCTGGGCCCGCGGCCTGTCCATCGACTGCGGATGCTTCGGCGGCGGTGGAGCGGCGGACGTGAACGGCTGGGACTACGCCGGGGAGATCGCACGAGACCTCGGCTTCCTCGCCCTGGCCGGGTGGTTGACGGTGTTCCCGCGCAGTCCGTTCGCGCTCGGTCTCGGCTCACGGGCGAGGCTCTCAGCACGCACTCAGCCCGCGATGGCAGAGTGATCCCGCATCGATCCCCGAGCAGCGAAGGGCAGATTCCGTGAGCGCGAAGAAGGTCAAACCGGTCAAGTACACGCCGGAGCCGACGTCGAGCAAGTCCACCTTCATCCTCGGCGGCATCGCGGTCCTGGTCATCGCGGTGCTGGTCATCGGGGGGGTGTTGTGGCAGTCGAACCGGGGCAAGGCGCGCAACGAGGGCTACGGGACGGTGCAGAACACCGCGGTGCAGGTGGAGCTGCAGGACGACGGTGTCATCGTGCTCGGTCTTCCCGACGCCGCGACCACGATCGACCTGTTCGAGGATCCGCTGTGTCCGTACTGCGCCGAGCTCGAGCACAAGCACGGCCAGGAACTCGCGCAGGCGGTCGACGCCGGCGACGTCGCCGTGCGGTACCACATGCTCGCGTTCCTCGATCAGCTCTCCGCGAGCGGCGACTACTCGACCCGCGCGGTCGCGGCCGGCCAGTGCGTCGCGCAGACCGGTGATGCGACGGCGTTCTCCGCGTTCCACGCCGCGTTGCTCTCGCCGGAGAACCAGCCCGCCGAGCGGAGCGACAGCGACCTCACCAACGCCGAGCTGGCACAGATGGCGCGGGACGCCGGGGCGTCCGACGAGGCGGCGCAGTGCGTCGCCGACGGCGCGCGCGTCGAGCAGGCCGCCGTCGACGCGGAGGCGGGACGGCAGGCGCTCGCTGCGGCGGGCGCGTCCGGCACCCCCGCGGTGGTGCACAACGGCACGGTGATCGACGCCCTCGGCAACGACAACTGGGTGGCTGAACTCGGCTGAGGCGGCGGCGACGGTGGTCGGCCGTCCGATCACCGTCGCCCGCACCGTCGCCACTGACCAGGCGATTTGTTGTCGTCGACGGCGATGGTGTAATTTTCTTCTCGCACCGGGGAGTGAATCCCGGGTGACGATCCGAGTACGGGGCTATGGCGCAGCTGGTAGCGCACCACACTGGCAGTGTGGGGGTCAGGGGTTCGAGTCCCCTTAGCTCCACCATCACCGCGAGAGGCGAGAGTGAATGCTCTCGCCTCTCGTCGTGAGAGGCCACCGCGGGTGGCACGGTTGTTCTGCACGGGGCTATGGCGCAGCTGGTAGCGCACCACACTGGCAGTGTGGGGGTCAGGGGTTCGAGTCCCCTTAGCTCCACTCCCTCCGGCACTCTCCGGATCCTTCTCCCACCGCGGCGGCCCCCTTCTCCGGGCAATGCCGACATTTTTCACCCTCGGAACCTGCTCCACGCTCTCGTCCGGCGGCGCACACTGTGAGGGATCGCTTCGAAAACGGGAGAGGTGAGCTGTCGTGTCCGAAGGTTCGAGCGTTACCCCGGGTTCTCCAACCGGTGCGGGTGCCACGGCCGGTGCAGGTTCGACGGCCGGCACAGGTTCGAAGGCTGGTGCAGGTGCCACCGCCGGTGCAGGTTCCACGGCAGCGGCGGGTGCGTCCGCGCGCCACGGTGGTGGTGCCCACGAGGCCGGCGGCCCCGCCGCGGTCCGCCACGACAGTGGACCTGCAACGGGGTCCGGCCTGAAGCAGGGCTTCGCCGCGGGCACGTCGATCGCGGCCGGCATCCTGCTCGCGACGGTCGGCGTCCTGCAGGTTCTGCAGGGCATCGCCGCGATCGCCAAGGACGACATCATCGTGGTCGGCCAGGAGTACACCTTCTCCTGGAGCGTCTCGGCGTGGGGCTGGGTGCATCTGATCCTGGGCATCCTCGTGGCCGTGATCGGTCTCGCTCTCGTCACGGGAGCCACGTGGGCGCGCGTCGCCGCGATCGTCATCGCGGCGCTGTCGATCATCGCGAACTTCCTGTGGTTGCCCTACTACCCGGGATGGTCGCTCGCGATCATCGCGATCGACGTGGTGGTGATCTGGGCGGTGTCCACCTGGGACGCCGATCGCACCTGGGACGCCGGTCGCACCGAGCCGGGCTACCGCCCCTGATCAACCCTCGTACAGCCGGCGCACCACCTCGGCGCAGCGCGCGAGCACCCGCTCCCGCAGCGGGCGTCCGTGCGCGTCGACCTCCGTGGGCGGCAGCGGTGCGGGCAGCACGGTGAACCGGCGGATGCGTTCCCAGCGGCCGAGCTCCGCATTGAGCCGGGCGACGGCGGCCGCGGCCTCGGCCGGGGGGATCGCCCGGCCCGAGGTGGGGACCACCAGTCCTACGCAGTAGGGGCGGTGCTCGCCCACCACGACGAGGTCCGCGCCGGGCAACAGTGCCCGGAACCGGCGTGCGACGGCGACCGGCGCGACGTACTTGCCGGTGGAGGTCTTGAACACCTCCTTCTTGCGGGCGCGCAGGGTGACGAAACCGTCGTCGTCGACGACGGCGCGATCGCCGGTGTGGAACCACCCGTCGCGGTCGAGGACTGCGGCGGTGCGCTCGGCGTCGTCGTGGTATCCGGACATGACGGCGGGGCTGCGGACGAGCAGTTCCCCGTCGGCGGCGATGCGCACCTGCGTGCCGGGCAGCGGCCGGCCCATGGAACCGAGGCGCCGGCTGTCCGGGCGGTTGACGCAGCACGGACCCGCGGTCTCGGTGAGGCCGTATCCCTCGAGTGCCGGCACGCCGGCCCCTTCGAACCACTCGGCCAGCGGACGGTCGAGCCGCGCCGAGCCGGAGATCACGAACCGCAACCGGCCCAGATCCGCGGCACCGGACTCCACGCCGGCGCGGATCTTGCCCAGCACGTGGGGAACGGACCCGAGGAATGTCGGCCGGACCTCGCCGAGGCGCTGCACGACCCGATCGGCACGGCCGTCGACGATCGTCGGCACGCCCAGGTGCACGCCCACGAACAGCAGCGCACGTCCGAAGACGTGGGAGAGCGGCAGCCACAGCAGTTGCAGGTCCGAGGGCGTGAGCATGCCCAGGCGGGCCATGGCCCGGGCCTCGTAGGTGACGGCGGCGTGCGGCAGGCACGCGCCCTTGGCGGTGCCGTCGGAGGCGGAGGTGTAGATCAGGGTGGCCAGGTGGTCGGGCGTCACGCCCGCGATGCGGGCCGCGACCGCTCCGGGATCGGCGGCCAGGAGCCGTCGGCCCTCGGCCTCGAGTTCGCCGAGCCGGTCCAGGTGCAGCACCGGCGCGGTGGGCAGCGGCCGGTCGGTGAAGGTCAGCACGCTGCCCGAGTGCCGGAGCAGTGCCACCACCTCTGTCGGCGGGGTGGCGGGATAGACCGGCACGGTGACCGCCCCGGCGCACACGATCGCGAGGTCGGCGAGGATCCACTCGTAGCTGGTGGCGGCGCAGACGGCGACGTGCGCGCCCGGGCGAATTCCACGGCCGATCAACCCGGCGGCGAGGGCGGTGACCCGGCCGGCCACCTCGGTCCACGACACGCTCGTCCAGTCGTCGCCGCTGGGGTGCCGGAATGCCTCCGCGTGGGGCGTGCGGGCCACCCGGTCGAGCAGCAGCCGCGGCACGGTGCGGGCGGGTTCACCCATCGCTGCTCGTCAATCCGCCGGGCCGCAGGGAGCGGCCGATCGCGCGGGCCGCGGCGCGGACCAGTTGGGACAGTGCGGTGACCTGCGCGGTGTCCGCGGCGGCGACGATCGACAGCGCCGCGATGGCGACGCCGGGCCGCTCGAAGATGGGTGCGGCCACGGAGACCGCCTCCATCGTCACCTGCCGGTCGCTCACCGCGATCTCGGAGCGGCGTACCTCGGCCAGGACCCGGCGCAGCTCGGCGGGGGAGGTGAGGGTGCGTTCGGTGAACCGCTCCAGCGGCCGGGCCAGCACCTCCTCCTGAACGGAGCGCGGTGCGAACGCGAGCAGCACGAGTCCCAGGCCGGACGCGTGGATGGGAAAGGGGCTGCCGACCCGGGTGAGGGTCTTCACCGCCCGCTGACCGCGCAGGCGTTCGACGAACACCACCTCGGTCCCCTCACGCACACCGAGCTGCACGTTCTCCTGGGTGATCTGCGACAGGTCCTCCATCACGGGCAGCGCCAGCTCACGCAGCAGCGTGCCGCGCGGCGCGAGCGCCGCGACCTGCCACAGCCGGAGGCCGATGCTGAATCGGCCGGACGAGTCGCGTTCCAGCGCGCCCCACTCGGTGAGATCCCCGGCGAGCCGGTGCACCGTGGTGAGCGGCAGGCCGGTGCGCCGGGAAATCTCGCTCAGGGTCAGGTTGGGTTGCTCGCGCGTGAACGCCTCCAGGAGGGTGAGCGCGCGTACCGTGACGGAACCGGTGGCCGGGCGGGCGGCGCCGGTGGGGGTCACGGTGTGCTCACCCCTTCCTCGGGAACTGCTCCGGTCAGGCCGGTTCGACTCTGAGCGGAATGCTAGCCCAGCCCTTGAGCGTGTTGTTCGGTTGCGGCACCGGATCCCCGGCCGGTTCGATCCGCCGGATCCGCTGTGCCAGCGCGGTGAGCAGCACCTCGGCCTCGAGCCGCGCGATCGGCTGACCGACGCACTGGTGGATGCCCATGCCGAACGCGACGTGTCCGCCGGCGGAGCGGTGGATGTCGACGACGTGCGCATCGGGTCCCCATCGCCGTTCGTCGCGGTTGGCGGCGCCGAGGAACAGCAGGACCTTGCGGCCCTCGCCGATGGGGACGCCGGCCACCTCGGTGTCGGTGGGGGTGGTGCGGAAGAAGGTCTGCACGGGCGATTCCCAGCGCAGCGCCTCGTCGAACGCGAACTTCGCGAGCGCCGGCCGGGCGTGCAGCGCCTGCCACTGCCCGGGGAACCGCGTCATGGCGTAGACGGTGTTGGCGATGCCGTGAACGGTGGTGTCCACGCCGGCGGTGAGCAGGGATCGAACGAGCATAGGCGCCTGTTCGGCGGTGATGTCACCACGGTCGGCGGCCGCCCAGATCTGCGCGCCGAACCCGCCCGGCGCGAGATTCTCCCGCCGGCACGACTCCGCGACCCACTCCTGCGTCGGCCCGGACGCGGCGAGTGCCCTCTCCACGCGGTCGTTGCGGGGCCCGAAGGCGTTGAACGCCATGGCGCCGTACGGCAACAGATGCTCGCGGCCGTCCTCCCGGATCCCCACCGCGTCCGGGAACACCCGCAGGGGGAACACCTCGGCGAGATCGGTGACGGCGTCGAACTCACCGCGGGCCACGAGCGCGTCGGCCAGGGCGTCGGCCTCGGCCTCGAACCCGGCGCGTAGCGCGCGCACGGTGCGCGGCGAGACGACGGCCCCCATGGCCGCCCGCACCACCGTGTGGTCCGGCGGGTCGGCCTCGAGCAGCAGGCTCGGGGTACGCCACGGCGTCTCGTGGGCGAAGTCGGCGAGGCCGACCCCTCGTCCGGAGACGAAGGTGCGCCAGTCGGTGAGGCAGGCGTGGACCTCCTCGAACCTGCCCGTCGCGTACACGTCGTATCGGGGCAGGTACACCACCGGTCCGGCGGCGCGCAGCCGGGCGTGGAACTCGTACGGGTCGGCGAGGACGGCGTCGTCGAACGGGTCGTCGTCGAGGGTGGGCGGGTGCATTGCGACGGTCACGGCGGTCACCTCGGGATTCGGGCAGTCAGAGTTCGAGAACCAGGCGGGGGCAGGCGGCGCGGGACACGCAGATCAGCATGGTGTCGTGCGCGGCCTGTTCTTCGGGGGTCAGCAGGGAGTCGCGGTGGTCCACCGTGCCGGCGAGCACGGTGGTCTCGCAGGTGCCGCAGGTACCTTCGCGGCAGGACGAGAGCACCTGCACACCCGCGGCGGCGACGGCGTCCAGGACGCTCTCGTCGGGCGCGACGGTGACGGTGGTACCGCTCAGGGCCAGCTCCACCTCGAAGCCGTCCGAGCGCACCGGAGCGGACTGTTCCTTCGCGGCGAACCGTTCGATCCGCAGCGACCCGGCGGGCCGGTCGGCGCAGGCGGTGGTGACGGCGTCGAGCAGCCCGGCGGGGCCGCAGCAGTAGACGAGGGTGCCGGGACGCGGGTCCCCGAGCAGCGACGGCAGATCGAGCGGGCCCCGTTCGTCCTGCGGCACGAGGGTGACCCGGCCCGGGTAGCGGGTGACGAGGTCGTCGGCGAACGCCATCGAGGCGCGGCGGCGGCCGCCGTAGACGAGGGACCAGTCGGCGCCGGCCGCCTCGGCCGCGGCGATCATCGGCACTATCGGGGTGATCCCGATCCCGCCGGCGAGGAAGAGGTAGCGCGGCGCCGGGGCGAGGTCGAAGTTGTTGCGGGGTCCGTGAACGCGGACGCGGTCACCGACGGCGAGTTTGTCGTGCACGTACTGCGAGCCGCCGCGGCCGTCGGCCTCGCGCAGGACGGCGATGCGCCACGTCCCGGTGTCGGCCGGGTCGCCGCACAGCGAGTACTGACGGACGAGGTCCTCGTCGAGCACGAGATCGATGTGCGCGCCGGGACTCCACGGCGGCAGGGGCCCGCCGTCCGGGTGCCGCAGGCACAGCGCGACGACGCCGTCCGCGGGTTCCGTCCGCTCGACGATTTCGAGGTCGGTGCCGAATTCGTTTGCCGGGGAGTTGTTTTCCGGAAATGTCATGGTCGGGTCCTTACGCGTGAGCGACTTCGCGGGTCGGTTCGGGCGGCCGGGGGAGGGCGTCGGCGTGGCCGACGGGATGAGCGAGCAGCCAGTCCCACAGCGTGACGGGATCCTCGGCGACGTGCCGGGCACCGCAATGGCACGTTCCCTCGAGGCGGTCGGAGCCGGGCAGCCACACGACGCGCATCACGTTGGGCCCGCGCAGCATCCGGTTCGGTTGCGAGGACATCGGTTACCTCGTCTCGGCGAGGGTGCCGCCCGCCGTCATCGCCTGCAGGATCCGCCGCGCGGCCAGAGCGCCGGCGTCGATGTTGATGCTCAGTTCCTGGTACCCCTCTGGTTCGGTGGCGAGCACCTGTTCGAGCCGGTCGAGCGCGACGACGTCCTGCAGCACGACGGTGCGGTTGTTCTCGCGCAGGAACTCGGTGACCTTCTCGTCCTCGAGCGCAAAATCCCTTGCCACCGACCAGAAATCGTGAGTGGAGTGTTCGGTCTCCGGGGTGATCGCGTAGACCACCTCGACGTGGAACGCGTCGCTGTCGGGTCCGGTCTCGGGCGGCAGCACGCCGACGGGCGCGATCCGGCTGTGCAGCAGGTACAGGCACGGCGGGTGGTACTCGATGTCCTGCCACCGGGTGATGCGGCCCTCGAGGCCGGTCGATTCGGCGTAGAAGGGCGGGCATTCCGCGTCGGCGATGTGCCGGGAGACGTAGACGATCCCGGCCTCGTCGTCGACCTCGGTGGTGATGGGGGTCTCGGCCACCTCGGGGGTGCCGATGTAGCCGCCGTGCAGGTACGTCTCGTGGGAGAGGTCCATCAGGTTGTCGACGAGCAGGCTGTAGCGCGCCCGCAGCGGCTCCATGCCCGAGGCCACGGCGTAGCCGGGCGCGTCGAGCCACGGCGCCCGGGGGATGCGGGTCGGATCGGGCTCGGCCGGACGGTCCGGGTCGGCGATCCAGATCCACACGAACGAGTCCTGCTCGACCACCGGGTACGACTTCAGTCGCGCGGTGCGGGGCACCCGCTTCTGGCCCGGCACGGCCACGCAGCCGCCGTCGGACCCGTAGGTGAAGCCGTGGTAGCCGCATACGACCGTGTCGCCCGCGAGGCGGCTCGGCGCCTGCGAGAGCGGGAAGCGGCGGTGCACGCACCGGTCCGACATTGCGGTGACCTCACCGGATTCGGTGCGCCAGAACAGGATCGGCTCGTCGCAGATGGTCCGGGCGAACAGTTCCCGGTCGATCTCGCGGCCGTAGGCGGCCACATACCACTGGTTCCGGGCGATCTTCGTCATGGTTGTCTCGTCTCCACGGGGATGGTTCCGGTCCGAGCGACCGGCGGATGCCTCCACCGTGACGGGCGGCACGTGACGGGCGCCACCCGACTTCCGGATGGCGGAAAGTCGGGCGGCGCCCTTCCGGTATCCGGAAGGAGGGTGGATTCGTTGTGATCCGATCCATCACGCTCCTCGCAGGTGACTCGCCTCACATCCTTCGAACAGGGGCCCGATACATGGCAATCGATCTACGTGAACGCATCGACACCAGCCCGATGACGCGCTTCCAATGGGGCGCGGTGGCGATCTGCGTGCTGCTCAACGTCCTCGACGGCTTCGACGTGCTCGTCATGGCCTTCACCGCCCAGTCGGTGTCCCAGGAGTGGGGCCTGTCCGGTTCGGCGCTCGGCCTGCTGCTCAGCGCAGGCCTGTTCGGCATGGCCGCGGGCTCGCTGTTCCTCGCGCCGTGGGCCGACACGATCGGCCGCCGCGGCATGATCCTGCTCTGCCTGGGGATCGCGTCGATCGGCATGCTTGCCTCCGCGGTCAGCCAGAGCGCCCTGCAGCTGGGGCTGCTGCGCGCCCTCACCGGCGTCGGCATCGGGGGAATCCTCGCCAGCAGCAACGTCATCGCCAGCGAGTACGCCTCCAACCGGTGGCGCGCGCTGGCGGTGAGCCTGAACTCCACCGGCTACGCCGTCGGCGCCACCGTCGGCGGCATCATCGCCGTCGTGCTGCAGAACTCCTACGGATGGCGATCCGTCTTCCTGTTCGGCGGCGTCTGCACCGCGGTGATCATCCCGGTCGTGTACCTCCGCCTGCCCGAATCCCTCGACTTCCTGCTCGCCCGGCGGCCCGCCCACGCCCTCGCCCGCATCAACGCGTTCGCGGTCCGCGCCGGGCACCAGCCGCTCGCCGCGCTGCCCGCGCCGCGACAGGCCGACGATTCCGGGCCGCGGTCCGGCGTCAGGGTCGGCAGCCTCCTCGCACCGCGGCAGCGTCGCTCGACGGTGCTCGTCTGGGCCGCGTTCTTCCTGACCATGTTCGCCTTCTACTTCGTGACGAGCTGGACGCCGAAGCTGCTCGTCGAAGCGGGCCTGTCGGCCGACCAGGGCATCACCGGGGGCGTGCTGCTGAACCTCGGCGGCATCTTCGGCGCAACGCTGCTCGGCGCGCTGTCCGCGCGATTCGCGCTGAAGCGGGTCCTGGCGTCGTACATGGTGATCGCCGGCGCTCTGCTCGTGGTCTTCGTCCCCGCCACCGTCGCGGTGGTCGTCGCGTTCGCCCTCGGCGCCCTCATCGGCGTGTTCGTCAACGGGTGCATCGCGGGCCTGTACGCGATCACGCCCTCGGTGTATGCGCCGTCGGTGCGGGCGACCGGCGTCGGCTGGGGCATCGGCGTCGGCCGGCTCGGGGCCATCGCCTCGCCGATCGTCGCCGGTGCGCTGCTCGACCTGCACTGGTCGCCCACCCAGCTCTACCTGCTCGTCGCCGGCGCCCTCGTGCTCGCCGCCGTCGCCGTGGGACGGCTGCGGTTCGAGGCGCACACCGCCGACGCCCGGTCCGCCGACACACCCGCCTCGGTGGCCACACACTGATCGGCGGGGCCGGTCGCCGGGCTGCGCGCGCTATCGTGACCGGAGTGAACACCCCGATCCCGGCCCCCGACACGCTGATCACGAATCTGCGGGACGTACTGGTCGGGCCGCTCACCGAGATCGGCCAGCGCTTCTCGGCGCTGCTCACCGACCTGGTCCCGCACACCGCCCTGGTGATCTTCACGCGGGAATGCACCGGCCGGCCCCGCAAGGTGGCCGGCGACCCGGCGATCGTCGACCGCGTGACCATCGCCGAACTCGACCGCGTCCGAAGCGAACTCGCGACCGGGCAGATCCGTCGCGGCCCGGCCCGGATCGCGGGCCGGGACCGCGACGTGTGGGCGATCCTCGACGCCACCGACACGCTGCTCGTGCTCGTCCCGGGCGGTGCCCGCACCGGCTCGATTCCCCTCGAGCTGGTCCGGGCCCTGTTCGCTGTGGTGGCCACCGGCATCCAGCTGCAGGTCCGCAACGCCAGCCCGGCGTACCTCGCCGAATCCCGCGCCGCCTCCTCCGAACGCGCACGGACCGTTGCCGAGCTCACCGAGGCCCATGCGATGACGCTCGAGTCGATCCTCGCGACGCTGCGGTCGAGGGACCTCGACGACACCCGGGCCCGCATCACCGCACGCGAAACCGCCACCAATGCCCTCATCGGGCTGCGCTCGGCCGTCGACCGGCACCGCGAACTCGCCGAGGAGGCGGTGACCACCGCCTTCGCTAGGCTGCACGGTGAACTGCGCGGTCTGCTCCGGCACCGCGAGGTGGTCCTCGAGATGGTCGCCCCGCCGGTGGACGGGCGGGCGCTGCCGGGCGAGGTCGCGCATGCGGCCCGGGCCCTCGCCCGCGGCGCGGTCCTCGCGATGTCCGCGCAGGCGAACCTCGGCCGCGTCCGGGTCGCCTGGAACTGCGACGGAACCGACCTGCTGATCGACATCCGGGACGACGGTGACGGCGAGGCCGACGCCGCCGACCTCGCGCGGCAGCTACGGGACCGGGCCGAAACCCTCGGCGGCACCGTGGAGGCCGAGTCCACGCCCGGCTGGGGCTGCCGGGTCGCGGCCCGGCTACCGCTCGACATGCCCGCACCCGTGGCCGGCAGCCCCGCACTCGAGGCGCTGGCGGTCCTCGCGCCACGCGAGGTGGAGGTGCTCGAGCACCTCGTCGCGGGCCGGCGGAACCGGGTGATCGCCGAGCGGCTCGGTGTCAGCGAGTCGACGGTCAAGTTCCACGTGGCCTCGGTGCTCCGCAAGCTCGGGGTGAGCACCCGCGGCGAGGCGGCCGCGCTCGGCGCCGAGGCGGGGATCAAGGCCGCGGGCTGACGTCCGTCCCGCGCGTCCACTCGGCCGCCCGCGCCACGATCTCGGCGGCGACGTCGGCGGGCTCGGCGTCGATGCCGACGACGATCGCCGCCTCGTCGGGTTCGAGCGGCTCGAACGTGTCGAACTGCGAGTCCAGCAGGTCGGCCGGCATGTAGTGGCCGCGCCGCGTGCGGAGCCGTTCCCGGATCTGCTCGCGCGTGCCCGCCAGGTGCACGAAGACCACGTTCTCGCCGGCGAGGTCGTCCCGGTAGCGGCGGCGCAGCGCCGAGCACGTCACCACCCCCGGCCTGCCCCGGCCGGTGTGGTCCCGGATCCACGCGCCGACCGCCGCGAGCCACGGCGCCCGGTCCGCGTCGCTGAGCGGCCGGCCGGCGGCCATCTTCTCCACGTTGGCACGCGGATGCAGGTCGTCGCCCTCGAGCAGGTCCCATCCGGTGGCCTCGGCGACGAGTGCCGCGACGGTCGATTTGCCGGAGCCGGACACCCCCATGACGACGAGAATCGGCGGGCCGGGGTGGCCGGGTGAGTCCATTCGTGCCTCCCTGGTGGCGCCTGCGTCGCGTCGCGGCGCAGGCGGGTCGCGTCAGCGCCCCAGCATGCCCCACCGGGCCGACCGATCCACGGCGGCGCGGCACGAGCGGCGCTCGGACTCCGACATGCCACCCCAGATGCCGTACGGCTCACCGACTTCCAGTGCGTGGGTGCGGCAGCGCTCGAGAACCGGACACCGGGCGCAGACGAGCTTGGCGCGGTACTCGCGCAGTTCGCGTGCGCGGCCACGTTCCCCCTCGGGATGGAAGAAGGCCGACGACTCGTGGCCCCGGCACGCCGCGTGCAGCTGCCAGTCCCAGCTTTCGCTGCGGGGGTGGGGGAGGGTCACCGTGTTGGCGATCGACATTGCACTCCTCGGGCCTGCGAGGGGTCGCCTCGCCTGGACGCTGCGCCCTGTGAGGGCGGTCATACCGAAGCTTAGCCGGACTTCCGTACTCGATCAACGACACTTCGGCATTTCGGGGTCGAAAGTGGGGGACTGGTCTTTCGGTCAGGTCGATCCACTCCTTCGATCAGGTACCGGGGTGCCGCGCCGCCGATAGCGTGTGCGCATACCGCGATACGTCGCCGACGTCGCGCGAGCACCGCACGAGAAGAAGGAGACACCGTCATGCCACAGCAGGTCCGGGGCGTCGTCGCCCGCGCGAAGGGCGCTCCCGTCGAGGTCGTGCCGATCGTCATCCCCGACCCGGGGCCGGGGGAGGTCGTCGTCGCGATCGCCGCGTGCGGCGTGTGCCACACCGACCTGCACTACCGGGAGGGCGGCATCAACGACGAGTTCCCGTTCCTGCTCGGGCACGAGGCCGCCGGTGTCGTCGAGTCCGTCGGTGCGGGCGTCGACTCGGTCGCCGTCGGGGACTTCGTCGTCCTCAACTGGCGGGCCGTGTGCGGGCAGTGCCGCGCCTGCAAGCGCGGCCGCCCGCAGTACTGCTTCGACACCCACAACGCCACGCAGAAGATGACCCTCGAGGACGGCACCGAGCTGACCCCGGCCCTGGGCATCGGCGCGTTCGCCGACAAGACCCTCGTGCACGCAGGGCAGTGCACCAAGGTCGACCCCAGCGCCGACCCGGCCGTCGTCGGCCTGCTCGGCTGCGGGGTGATGGCAGGCCTCGGTGCCGCGGTGAACACCGGCGGGGTGACCCGCGGCGACTCCGTCGCGGTGATCGGCTGCGGCGGCGTGGGCGACGCCGCGATCATGGGCGCCCGCCTCGCCGGCGCCAACAAGATCATCGCGGTCGACCGGGACCCGAGGAAGCTCGAGTGGGCCACCGACCTCGGGGCTACCCACACCATCAACGGGGCCGAGGTCGACGCGGTCGAGGCGATCCAGGAGCTGACCGGCGGCTTCGGCGCCGACGTGGTCATCGACGCGGTCGGCCGCCCGGAGACGTGGAAGCAGGCGTTCTACGCCCGCGACCTGGCCGGCACCGTCGTCCTCGTCGGGGTGCCCACCCCGGAGATGACCCTCGAGATGCCGCTGATCGACTTCTTCTCCCGCGGCGGGTCCCTCAAGTCGTCCTGGTACGGCGACTGCCTGCCCGAGCGGGACTTCCCCATGCTCGTCGACCTCTACCAGCAGGGCCGGCTGCCGCTCGAGAAGTTCGTCACCGAGCGCATCGCCCTCGACCAGGTGGAGAAGGCGTTCGAGACCATGCACCGCGGCGAGGTGCTGCGCTCGGTGGTGGTCCTGTGACTCTGCGTATCGATCGGGTCGTCACCCACGGCACCTTCGCCCTCGACGGCGGCGAGTGGGAGGTCGACAACAACATCTGGCTCGTCGGCGACGACGACGAGGTGGTCGTGATCGATGCCGCGCACACCGCGCAGCCGATCATCGACGCCGTCGGTGGCCGGAAGGTGGTGGCGATCGTGTGCACGCACGGGCACAACGACCACGTCACCGTCGCCCCCGAGCTGGCCGACAAGCTCGACGCCCCGATCCTGCTCAACCCCGCCGACGACGTGCTGTGGGAGATGACCCACCCCGGTGTCGCGCACCGGCCGCTCGCGGACGGGGATCGGATCACGGTGGCGGGCACCGACATCCAGGTCATCCACACCCCCGGGCACTCGCCCGGCTCGACGTGCCTGTACCTGCCGGAGGCGGGCGAGCTGTTCACCGGCGACACCCTGTTCTCCGGCGGTCCCGGTGCGACGGGACGCTCGTACTCGGACTTCCCGACCATCATCGGCTCGATCCGCGACAAGCTGTTCGCCCTGCCCGCCGAGACGAAGGTGCACACCGGTCACGGCGACGGCACGACGATCGGCACCGAGTCCCCGCATCTCGAGGAATGGATCCGCCGGGGCAACTGACGAGGCCCGTGGTGCGTCCCGTCCCGGACCGGCCGGCGGGACGCACCGCTAGGCTCGCCTCATGGCGAACAAGCGGACCCCCGTGGTGATCGTCGCAGGATTCCTGGGCTCCGGGAAGACCACCCTGCTCAATCACCTGCTGCGCAACAACCGCGGCGCGCGAATCGGCGTGATCGTCAACGACTTCGGCTCGGTCAACATCGACTCGATGATGGTCGCCGGGCAGGTCGACTCCATGGTCTCGCTGAGCAACGGCTGCCTGTGCTGCGCCGTCGACGTCGCCGACATGGACGCGATGCTCGACCGGCTCGCGCACCGTACCTCCGGCATCGACGTCATCGTCGTCGAAGCCAGCGGACTCGCCGAGCCGCGCAACATGATCCGGCTCGTCGTCGGCTCGGGCAACGAACACGTGGGTTACGGCGGTCTCGTCCTCGTCGTCGATGCCGCCGAGTTCGGCACCGTCCGGGGCCGGCATCCCGAACTCGATCAGCACGTCGCGCTCGCGGACCTCGTGCTGCTCAACAAGACCGACCGCATCGACGGCGACGCCCACGACGAGTTGCTCGAACTGCTGTGCCGCCTCAACGACCGCGCCGCGATCGTGTCCACCGTGCACGGGCGCATCGACCCGGCGTTGCTGTTCGACATCCCCGAACGCCCCGAGCCGCAACCCGGCGAACAACTCAGCCTCGACCGGTTGCTGTACGAGGAACACGACGAGGACGGAGACCACACGCACCTGCACGACGGCTACGAAGCCGTCGACTTCGAGTCCCCCGTCCCGCTGCACCCGCGTGCCCTCGTCGACTTCCTCGAGGACCAGCCGGCCGGGGTGTTCCGCATCAAGGGGTACGTCCACGTCGTCGCCGGGGGACGCACGCGCACCTACCTGCTGCACACCGTCGGCGACCACATCCGCTTCGACCCCGTCCGGCGCACGGGCGACGTCCCTGCCACCACCCGGCTCGTCGTGATCGGCGCCGATCTGGACCCCGAGGCGGTACGCGCCCGGCTCGCCGAATGTGTCCCGACCGAACCGGTGCCGGCAGACGCGATGCTGGCCGTGCACCGGTTCACCCCGCGCTGAGCGGGTCCGGAAGCGGGGACCTACCTACCGTGCGGCGGTCGCCGACGTGTGATTCGGGCGACGCCGGCGCCCCCCGGCCTGGCCGGCGCGTTCCTGCCGGGCCGCCGGCTGCTCCTGCCGCGACGCGCCCTGCTGCCGGGCGGCCCCGCCGCCGTGCTGCCGGGCGGCCCCGCCGCCGTGCTGCCGGGCGCCGCGCTGAGCGGCGGCCCCGCTGCCGCTGCGCCGGGCCGGCCGTCGCGATCCACCGCCGGACGGGGCCGGTGCGGCCTGCTTGACCGACGGGCTCACGTGCGGGGCGATCTCGCCGACCAGGTCCAGCACGTGCTCCGACTTCGCCGTCACCCGCACCGGAGTGACCTTGATCGCGGCCTTGCGCATGATGACGGCCAGATCCTTGCGCTGCTCGGGCAGCACCACGGTCACGACGTCGCCGGTGCTCCCGGCGCGGGCCGTACGGCCCGAACGGTGCAGGTACGCCTTGTGCTCGGCCGGCGGGTCGACGTGCACCACCAGTTCCACGTCGTCGACGTGGACGCCGCGGGCCGCGACGTCGGTGGCCACGAGCACACGCGCCTCACCGGAGGAGAACGCCGCGAGGTTGCGGTCGCGCGCGTTCTGCGACAGGTTGCCGTGCAGATCGACCGCCGGGATGCCGGACTCGGTGAGCTGACGGGCGAGCTTGCGGGCCTGATGCTTGGTGCGCATGAACAGGATTCGCCGGCCCGTACCGGACGCCAGGGTCCGCACGAGGTCCTTCTTCGTGTCGGCGTTGTCGACGTCGAACACGTGATGGGTCATCGCCGCCACCGGGGAGTGCGCCTCGTCGACCGAGTGCAGCACCTCGTTGCGCAGGAACCGCTTGACGAGCTTGTCGACGCCGTTGTCCAGCGTGGCCGAGAACAGCAGGCGCTGACCGTCCTTGGGGGTCGCGTTCATGATGCGCGTCACGCCGGGCAGGAAGCCGAGATCGGCCATGTGGTCCGCCTCGTCGAGCACGGTGATCTCCACCGCGTCGAGCGTGACGAACTTCTGCCGCATCAGGTCCTCGAGGCGGCCCGGGCAGGCGATCACGATGTCCACGCCGCGGCGCAGCGCGTCGACCTGCCGGTTCTGCGACACTCCGCCGAAGATGGTGGTCACCCGCAGCCCGGCGACCCGCGCGAGGGGCTCGACGACCGCGGCGATCTGCGTGGCCAGCTCGCGGGTGGGGGCCAGCACCAGCCCACGCGGGCGGCCGGCCTCGCGGGTGGCGCGGCCGGCCAGGCGCGCGGCGAGCGGAATGGAGAACGCCAGCGTCTTGCCACTGCCCGTGCGGCCCCGGCCGAGCACGTCACGGCCGTCCAGCGTGTCGGGCAGCGTGTCGACCTGGATCGGGAACGGGCTCGTGATGCCGCTGTCGCCCAGGGAGGCCACCAGGGTCCGGGGGACGCCGAGGTCGGAGAAGGAAACGGTCATAGGTACAGAACTGCCTTTCGATGCAGCGTGCACGCACCCCGAGACGATCTCGGAGGGCGCAGTGGATCGCCGCAAGGAAAGCCGATGCCGGTATTGCATGCGGAACCGGGCACGATCCCGGCCCGCCGGTATCCCACGACGGTGAGCATCGTCGTGATGCCCGAACTACCGCAGCCTACCCCACGCCGGGATGCTCGTCGGCGCACGCGTCGAGGCCGACCCACTCGGACAGACCGTCCTCGAATCGCTGCCGCTTCCAGATGGGGACCTCGCGTTTGATGCGTTCGACCAGTTCGGCGCACACAGCGAAGGCTTCGGCCCGGTGCGGTGCCGCCACCGCCGCCACCAGCGCGAGATCGCCGATGGTGAGATCGCCCACTCTGTGGACCGCGGCGACCGGCAGTCCCGACTCCGCCGCCACCTGTTCGCAACAGCGACGCAGGAATCGCTCCGCCTCGGGGTGCGCCCGGTACTCGAGCGCGCTCACCGCGCGCCCGCCGTCGTGGTTGCGCACCACCCCGCTGAACAGCACCACCGCCCCGTGCTGGGGGCCGGCGACCGCGGCGTCCACCGACGCCGGGTCGAGCGGCTCGGCCGAGATCCGTGCCAGCAGCTCATTCATGCGCGCCTCCTCCGGCGACCTGGGCCAGCAGGTGGCCGAGAATCGGCTCGAGCACCGCCAGCCCGTCCTTCACGCCACCCGGTGAGCCGGGCAGATTGACCACCACCGTGCGGCCCACCAGCCCGGCCACGCCGCGTGACAGCGAGGCGTGCGGGGTGGCCTGCAGGCCGCGCAGGCGGATGGCCTCGGCGACCCCCGGCAGCTCGCGGTCCAGCAGCGCCAGCGTCGCCTCCGGGGTCGCGTCCGTGGGGGAGGCGCCGGTCCCGCCGGTGGAGATCACCAGGGCCGGGTCGCCGGCGAGCGCGTCCTCGAGGCCCCACGCGATGTCCGCGTCGGCATACACCAGAGGACCCCGCACCGTGAAGCCGCGCGCCTCGAGAAAGTCCGCGATCAGCGGGCCCGTCCTGTCCTCCCGCGTACCGGCAGCCACACCCGTGGACGCGACGAGCACCGTCGCCGGCACGCCGGCCTGCTCCAGGATGTCGTCCTCGTCCGGCGTGACGGTCTCGTCCTCCGCCGGTGCGGCGGTCTCCGCCTCGTCGCGCTGCCAGTGCCCGCGCTTGCCGCCCTCCTTCGAGACCAACCGCACTCCGTTCAGCACCGCGGCGGGGTCGACGGCCTTGACCATGTCGTGCAACGTCAGCCCGGCCACCGCGACGGCGGTGAGGGCCTCCATCTCGACGCCTGTGGGGCCCTTCGTCTTTGCCGTCGCCTCGATCGTGATCGCGGTGTCGGTGAACCCGAAGGTGACCTTCACCGACGACAGCGCCAACTGGTGGCACAGCGGAATCAGCTCCCACGTGCGCTTGGCCGCCGCGATCCCGGCGATCCGCGCGGTGGCGAGCACGTCCGCCTTGGGCATGTCGTCGGCCCGCACCAGCGACACCACCTCCGCGGTGGTGACGAGTTCGCCGGCGGCGACCGCGACGCGGGCGGTGTCGGCCTTGCCGGACACGTCGACCATGCGGGCGCGGCCCCGGTCGTCGAGGTGACTCAGGGCCCCGCCGTCGGGCGGGGTGAGGTCGTGCGGTTCGGTCATAGCGGTAGTACCTTCACGAGTTCTCCGGGTTCGAGGTCCGAGGTGTCGGCAGGGATGTCGAGCAGTACGTCCGCGGTGGCCATCGCGGCGATCAGGTGGGACCCGGCGCCGGGGATCGCCACCACGGCGCCGCCGTCGCGGCGAGCGCGCAGGAACTGGCGCTTGCCCGGCACGGAGCTGAGACCTGTTGACAGAGGCCGGGTCTCGGGCTCGACGGCGGGCAGCCCCGCGGCGGCTCGCAGTACCGGCCGGGCGAACACCTCGAACGAGACCAGCGCGCTGACCGGATTGCCGGGGAAGGTCAGCACCGGCACGGAATCCACCAGTGCCGTGCCCTGCGGACCGCCCGGCTGCATCGCCACCGACACGAATTCGGCCCCTCGCGGGCCGAGCACGTCCTTGACGACCTCGAAGTCGCCCTTCGACACCCCGCCCGAGGTGAACACCACCTCGGCGACGGCGGCGGCGCGAGCGAGTTTCGCCGCGAACACCTCCGCATCGTCGCCGCTGCGATCCACCGAGACCACCAGCGCCCCGTTGGCGGCCGCGCTGGCGGCCAGGGCCGGCCCGTTCGAGTCGTGGATCTTGCCCGGGGCGAGAACGCTTCCTCCGGGCACCAGTTCGCTGCCGGTCGAGATCACCGCCACGCGCGGCCGAGTCCGGACGGACACGTGGGTCAGGCCGACGGCGGCGAGCGCCGCGACGTGCCGGGCCGCGACGACGGTGCCCGCGGGCAGCAGCGTGCGACCGCGGTGGATGTCGCTGCCGCGCTCGCGCACGTATGCCCCCGGTTCGGGCAGCCTGCACACCGTGACCCGGAGTCCCCGCCCCTCGGCCGCGGTGTCCTCGACCGGCACGGTGTCCTCGACCGGCACGGTGTCCTCGACCGGCACGGTGTCCTCGACCGGCACGGTGTCCTCGACGGGAACGACGGCGTCGGCACCGGTGGGCAGTGGCGCGCCGGTCATGATCTTGGTGGCGGTCCCGGGCACGTGCGCGACGACCCCGTCGCCGGCCGCGAGGACGGCACGCACGGGCAGGGTCGCGGGCGCCGCGGTGAGCGAGGCCGTGTCGACCGCGTAGCCGTCCATCTGCGAATTGCGGAAGGTGGGGAGGTCGATCGGAGCGACGACGTCCTCGGCCAGCACCCGGCCGAGC
This sequence comes from Rhodococcus aetherivorans, assembly GCF_011058165.1. GTDB lineage: Bacteria > Actinomycetota > Actinomycetes > Mycobacteriales > Mycobacteriaceae > Rhodococcus > Rhodococcus aetherivorans. The sequence continues at coordinate 14,153 of NZ_JAALEG010000003.1, read as the reverse complement.
GCTTCGAGCAGCGGCACCGGTTCGGTACCGCGGATCAGCAACGGGGAGAGCAACGTCGCCACGTGTCGCGCATGCTCCTCCACCGACCGCCTGCCGCCCGCCATGGGCCAATCCTAGGCACATCGCTCGCGGCGCCGTGCGTCCTCGTCCGGGTCGTGGTTTCTGCTCCTCCCGCACGACGGGGCCCGCGACGGCATACTGAGGGTCATGAGGACGGAGGCCCGATGACCGCGGTGCACGTGGGGATCCCGGCGGTGCGCCCTGCCGCTGTCGACGACGTCTCCGACCGGCCCGACACTCCCGAACTGCTGGACCGGTTCGGGCGTGTCGCGCGCGACCTGCGGGTGTCGATCACCGAGAAGTGCTCGCTGCGCTGCACGTACTGCATGCCCGAGGAGGGGCTGCCGGCGATCCCGCGCGAGCGGCTGCTCAGCGCCGACGAGATCGTGCGGCTCGTGGCCGTCGCGGTGCACCGGCTCGGGGTCCGGGAGGTGCGCTTCACCGGCGGGGAGCCGCTCATGCGGCGGGACCTCGAGCAGATCGTCGCCGGGTGTGCGCGCGCCGTCCCCGGCATCCCGCTGGCGGTGACGACCAACGCGGTGGGACTCGCCCATCGTGCCCGGGCGCTGGCGGAGGCGGGCCTGACCCGGGTCAACATCTCCCTGGACTCGGTCGACCGCGCGCGGTTCGCCCGGCTGACCCGGCGCGATCGGCTGGATTCGGTGCTCGACGGGATCCGCGCGGCCAAGGCGGCCGGGTTCGCGCCGGTGAAGGTCAACGCGGTGCTCATGCCGCAGACCCTCGACGGGGCCGCGGCCCTGCTGGCCTGGTGCCTCGACGAGGGCGTGCAGCTGCGGTTCATCGAGCAGATGCCGCTCGACGCCGACCACGAGTGGGCCCGGGCGAACATGGTGCCCGCGCAGCGGCTGCTCGACGTGCTCTCCGCCCGCTTCGCCCTCACCGAGGTCGGCCGCGAGGACCCGTCGGCGCCGGCCGAACGCTGGGCGGTCGACGGCGGGCCCGCGACGGTCGGCATCATCGCGTCGGTGACCCGGTCGTTCTGCTCGGACTGCGACCGCACCCGCCTGACGTCGGAGGGCACCGTGCGCTCGTGCCTGTTCAGCGACCGGGAGACCGACCTGCGGGCGGCGCTGCGCGGCGGCGCGAACGACGACGAGCTCGCCGCGCTGTGGCGTGGTGCAATGTGGAACAAGTGGGCCGGACACGGCATCGACGCGGCGGACTTCACCCCGCCGCAGCGCAGCATGGGAGCTATCGGTGGGTGAGACCGTGACGGGCATCGAGGTGCGGTATTTCGCGGCGGCGGCGGACGCGGCCGGAGTGGAGAAGGAGACGGTGGCGCTGGCGCCGTCGGTGGATCTGGGCACCCTCAAGACCGCCCTGATCGACCGTCACGGCGCCGAGATGGCGCGGGTGTTGTCGGTGGCCGCGTTCCTCATCGACTCCGAACTCACCCGCGACCTCGGACGCGCCGCCGGACCTACGGTCGACGTCCTCCCGCCGTTCGCCGGCGGCTGACGGGATCAGGCCCGGCCGCCGGGCTGAGCGGATCAGGCCCGGCCCGCCGGGCGGGGCGGATCGGCCCGGCCGCCGGGCGGGGTGGCTGTCAGCGCCACCAGGTGTCGAACGGCGACACCGGCACCGTCCGCTTGTGCCGGGTGTTCAGGAACGTCCGCTCGAGCTTCTCGGCCAGCTCCGGGGTGACGTCCTTGCCCTCGAGGTAGTCGTCGATCTCCGCATAGGTCATACCCAGGGCCACCTCGTCCGGAAGGGCCGGCCGGTCCTCCTCGAGATCCGCGGTCGGCACCTTCTGCCAGGTGCTGTCGGGAGCCCCGAGTTCGCGCAGCAGCGCTGCGCCCTGCCGCTTCGTCAGGCCGGCGAGCGGGGTCAGGTCCACCCCGCCGTCGCCGTGCTTGGTGAAGAACCCGGTCACCGCCTCGGCGGCGTGGTCCGTCCCGACCACCAGGTAGCCGAGCTCGCCGGCGATCGCGTACTGCAGGATCATCCGCTCGCGGGCCTTGATGTTGCCCCGCACGAAGTCGCTCAGCTGCGATCCGTTGCCGTAGATCTCGTGCATGGCCTGCCCGACCTCGGCGGCCGAGGCGTCGGCACCGGGCTTGACGTTGATCCGCAACGAGCGGTCGGGACCGATGAACTCCAGCGCGACCTGCGCGTCGTGCTCGTCGGCCTGCTCGCCGTAGGGCAGCCGCACCGCGACGAACTCGGCCTCGCGGCCCTCGGCCCGCAGTTCCTCCGCCGCGAGCTGGGCGAGCCGGCCGGCGAGGGTGCTGTCCTGACCGCCGCTGATGCCGAGAACGAACCCCTTGGCGGGGGTCGACACGACGTAGTCCTTCAGGAACTGCACGCGGGACCGGACCTCCGCCCGGGGGTCGATCGTCGGCCGGACGCCGAGTTCCTCGATGATCTGCTCGCGAAGGTTCGCCATATTCCGAACCCTAGCGGGACGCCCGACGGTCTGCTCGGGTGACATGCGCGGCGCGCCGCGGGCACACTCGTGGCGATGAGCAGCGACGTCTTCCGCAAGCACCGGGCCGGGGCTCACCCCGACTTCTTCCGCGCCGAGGCCGCCGGGCTGGCCTGGCTCGCGGACGCCGGCATGCCCGTTGCCGGTGTCCGCGACGTCGGGGTGGACCACATCGACCTCGAGCGGTTGACCGAGGCGGCCCCCACCGCCGCGGCGGCTCGGGAGTTCGGCGCTCGCCTGGCGCGTATGCACGCCGCGGGCGCCGCCGGATTCGGTTGCGCACCGGACGGATTCGACGGCCAGCTGTTCATCGGCAAGCGGCCGATGAGTAGCACGGTCCACGCGAGCTGGGGCGAGTTCTACGTGGTGGAACGGGTCGAGCCGTTCCTGCGGATCGCGGTGGACGCCGGCAGCGTCACCGCCGCGCAGCTGCCCGACGTCGAGCGGGCCTGCGCGCGCGTCGCCGCCGGGGAGTTCGACGACGGTGCACCCCCCGCCCGCCTGCACGGCGACCTGTGGAACGGCAACGTGCTGTGGACCGCCGCGGGGGTGGTGCTGATCGACCCGGCGGCGCACGGCGGTCATCGCGAGACGGACCTGGCGATGCTGGCGCTGTTCGGCTGCCCCCGGCTCGACGAGATCGTCGCGGCCTACGACGCCACGTGCCCGCTGCGAGCCGGATGGCGCGAGCGCGTGCCGATGCACCAGCTGCATCCGCTGGCGGTGCACGCGGCGGGCTACGGTGCGGGGTACGGGCGGGCGCTGCACCGGGCGGCGCTCGCGACCCTCGCGCTGGGAGAGAAGAGTTGACCGAGATCCTCGTCGTCGCCGCCACGAAGTCCGAGGCAGCGCACGTGCCGGCGCACTACGAGACGGTGATCACCGGCATCGGCAAGGTGCACGCGGCCGTCGCGGTGACCGAGGCGCTGGCGCGGCACCGGCGCGGGACCCCGCCGGTGGTGGTCAACATCGGGACCGCCGGGGCGCTACACCTGCACCACGGCGGCCTCTACGTCCCCTCGGCGGTGATCAATCACGACATCAGCAGCGAGGTGCTGCGCAGCCTCGGCTACCCGGTCGAGGACGTGCTCGAACTCGACGACGGGGACGGGACGGTGCTCGCCACGGGCGATTCCTTCGTCTCGGACGCGCAGGTGCGTGACGCGCTCGCCGCCCGCGCCGACCTCGTCGACATGGAGGGCTTCGCGGTCGCGCTCGCCGCATCCCGCATGGGCGCGCAGTGCCGGCTCGTCAAGCACGTGAGCGACCACGCCGACGAGACCGCCCTGGACTGGCCGGCCAAGGTCGATGCCAGTGCCCGCGCACTCGCGCAGTGGCTGGTCGAGCGGTACTGAGCCGAAGCCGGCTCGTCAGCGGGCGGTGTATCCGAGACCGGTGACACCGTCGGCGGCGGTCAGCCGCATCGCCGCACCCTCGACCGTGTACCGCACCTCGCCGGACAGCACTCCCAGGACGGCCGACTCGATCCGCGCGAGCTCCGGGTCGGGGCACGCCGCGCGGGTGGTGGCCAGCGGCCCGAACGTGACCACGGTGTCTCCGACGGTGGCGGTACCGGTGAACCGGTTGCAGCCGGTGCTGCCCGAGACCGTGCCGTCGCCGGCGACGGTCAGGGTGGGCGCGGCGTCCTCGAGGGCGCGGGAGGTCGACACCGCGTCGGCCGTGACGAGTTCGGTGAGCACCCAGTGCGTGTCCACGACGGGACGGTCGGGGTCGGCGACCGTGCGGTCGAGCAGTGAGACGGACACTTCGCCGCCGTCGAGGGTGAGTACGTCGCCGTCGAGACGCCAGCGCGGTTCCGACGCCAGCAGATCGGACAGCCAGGTGTCGGCGCGGTCGAGCGGCGGCGGGCACGACATGAGAGTGCTGCCGAGCCGATCGGCGCGCAGCACGCCGTCGCCGAGTTCCACCGACCCGAACGAACGGTTGCAGCCGGCGGTGGCGGCGATCCGGCCCGCATCGGGGAACTCCACGACCAGTGGGCCGCCGCCGGGAATCTGCGGGCCCGACACGGCGGTGGAGACGAACGCCCGCCCCACGAGCACGGCCGGGTCCTGGGGCGGGGCGGCGGCGCCGTCGCCCGCGCAGGCGGCCGTCGTCGCGGCCAGCGCGAGGAGAATCGAGAGCCCGAGAGTCCGCCGCATGCCGGTCACGGTACCGCCCGCCCGGCGGCGGGCGGCGCCGTGACGACGCGGCGGGCCAGGTCCGCCCACCCGTCGGCGAGCCGGTCGAGCGAGAACCCCAGATCGCGCCACTGATGCAGGACCAGGGTGGCCTCGAGCGGGGCGAACAGGGCCTGGGCCAGCAGCGGGAGGTCGCCGTCGACACCCGCAGTGCGAAGCAGGACCTCGATGTGGGTCAGGCTGACGGCCCGTGCCGGGGCATTGAACCGGGCCTCGGCGGAACTCTCCGCGGCGCGGAGCACCTCGCCCTGCACCTCCACGAGACGGATGCGGGCACGACCGAACGCGACGAGCCGGTCGACGGGATCGGCGCCGGGTCCGAGCGGCGGGGGACCGGTGAGGAACTGCTGCTGCAGGGCCTGTTCGGAATGGTCGAGCAGGGCGCGCATGAGTCCCGCACGGGAGCCGAAGCGGCGGAAGACGGTGCCCTTGCCGACCCCGGCGCGCGCGGCGACGGCGTCCATCGTGACCGCGTCGACGCCGCGTTCGGCGACGAGGAGCGAGGCCGCCTCGAGGAGCCGGCGCCGGTTGCGGGCCGCGTCGCACCGTTCGGCGCCCTCGTCCCCGACCAGCGGCAGCAGCGGAATGTTCACCACGTCACAGTACCGCCCGGGAATGGAAGTGGACCGCGGTCCGTTTAGAGTGGAGTCAGACCCGGACACCCGAACCGAAGGAAACACCCCCATGTCCCAGACCCGCGTTCTCGCTCTCGTCGGCAGCCTGCGCTCCGCCTCCGTCAACCGCCGCCTCGCCGAGACCGCGGCCGCCGTCGCGCCGCAGGGCGTCGAGGTCTCCGTGTACGAAGGCCTCGGCGAGGTGCCCTTCTACAACGAGGACCTCGACGGCGAGACCGGCGCGCCCGTCGCCGCCGGGGCGCTGCGCGTCGCGGCGAGCGAGGCCGACGCCCTCCTGCTCGTCACCCCCGAGTACAACGGCACCATCCCCGCCGTGCTCAAGAACGCCATCGACTGGCTCTCCCGCCCGTACGGCGCCGGCGCCCTGGCCGGCAAGCCCGTCGCCGTCATCAGCGCCTCGCCCAGCGGCAACGGCGCGAAGTGGGCGCTCGAGGAGACCGTCAAGGCGCTCGGCATCGCCGGCAGCCGGACGGGCCTGCAGCTGTCCATCGGCGGCACCATCGACAAGTTCGGCGACGCCCACCCCAAGGAGAACGCCGAGGTCGCCGAGCAGATCTCCGCGCTGCTCGCCCAGCTCGCCGACGCCCGCCGGGAACTCGTCGACGCCTGAGCCGGCTGCACACCGAACGGCCCCGGACCACGCCAGGTCCGGGGCCGTCACCGTCCGTACCCCATTCGCGCCCGCAGCCGTGATTGCCGGGGCATGCTGCGGGGAATACCTCGCCAGTCCCCACCGCGACGGAGGAGCCCATGGCGCACGAGAGCGACAGTCCCGGCGAACACGAGCACACGATCACCCTGCGCGTCGACGGCCGTGAGCGCCGCTGCATCGTCGACGTGCGCACCACGCTCCTCGATGCCCTGCGCGACCGGCTCGGGATCTACTCCCCGAAGAAGGGCTGCGACCACGGCCAGTGCGGCGCGTGCACGGTCCTGCTCGACTCCCGGCGCATCGTGAGTTGCCTGTCGCTCGCGGTCGCCCACGACGGCGCCGACGTCGTCACCGCCGCCGGCATCGCGGACGACGGTCCCTCGCACCTGCCCCAGGCGTTCGTCGAATGCGACGCCTTCCAGTGCGGCTACTGCACACCGGGCCAGATCTGCTCCGCCGTCGGGATGTTCGACGAGGCCGCCAAGGGTTCCCCGAGCCACGTCACCGCGGACCTCACACAGGACCCGGAACTGACCGACGACGAGATCCGCGAACGCATGAGCGGAAACCTGTGCCGCTGCGCGGCCTACCCCAACATCGTCGAAGCGCTCCGCCACGTCGCGCGCGGGGAGGGGCACTGCTCGTGAAGACGTTCCGCTACGAGACGCCCGCCGATCCCGCCGCCGCGGTCGCCGCGGTCGCCGGCCACCCGGGTGCCGCCTTCCTCGCCGGCGGCACGAACCTGGTGGACCACCTCAAGCTCGGCGTCACCGCGCCCGACGTCCTCGTCGACGTCTCCCGCCTGTCGCTCGACGTCGTGGAGGAGACCGCCGAAGGCGGGCTGCGCGTCGGCGCCAACGTGCGCAACAGCGACCTGGCCGCCCACCCGATCGTCCGTCGCCGGTACCCGGTCCTGGCCCGGGCCCTGCTGGCCGGCGCCTCCCCGCAGCTGCGCAACATGGCCACCACCGCCGGCAATCTGCTTCAGCGCACCCGCTGCGTGTACTTCCGGGACCCGTCGACCCCGTGCAACAAGCGCACCCCGGGCAGCGGCTGCACCGCGATCGGTGGCTACACCCGCTACCACGCCATCCTCGGCGCCTCCGAACAGTGCGTCGCCACCCACCCGTCGGATATGGCGGTGGCGCTGCTCGCGCTCGACGCCCAGGTGACGGTGCTCGGATCGCAGGGGGAGCGGTGCATCCCCGTCGAGCAGCTCTACCGGCTTCCCGGCGAAAGCCCCGAGTACGACACGGTGCTCGAGCGCGACGAGCTGATCCTGGACGTCGAGATCCCGGCGCCCGAAGGCGCCGTCTCGACGTACCGCAAGGTGCGCGACCGGGCGTCGTACGCGTTCGCGCTCGTCTCGGTGGCGGCGGACCTGACGGTCGCCGACGGCGTCGTCACCGGATGCCGCATCGCCCTCGGCGGCGTCGCGCACCGGCCGTGGCGCGCCCATCGCGCCGAGCACATCCTGCTGGGGAGCGCCCCCGGTGACGGCGTCTTCGCTGCGGCCGCCGACGCGGAACTCGCCGATGCCCGGCCCCTCGACGGCAACGAGTTCAAGGTGCCGCTGTTGCGCCGCACCCTCGTCTCGGTACTGCGTGAACTCACCTCGGAGGCAGTCGCATGACCAACTCGGCCCAGCGCCCGATCGGCACGTCGACGCCGCGGGTGGACGGCCCGCAGAAGGTGGCCGGAACCGCGCCCTACGCGTACGAGCATCCGGTCGACGACCCGGCCTACCTCGTCCCGGTCACGGCAACCGTGGCGCGGGGAACGGTGACCCGCATCGAGACCGCGGAGGCGGAGGCCCTGCCCGGCGTGCTCGTCGTTCTCACCCCGTGGAATGCCCCCCGCCTGGCGGACACCTCGGAGGCCGAGTACGCGGTCCTGCAGAGCCCGGACGTCGCCTTCCGGGGGCAGATCGTCGCCGCCGTAGTCGCCGAGACGCCCGAGATCGCGCGACACGCAAGCGAACTGGTCCGGGTGGAGTACGAGTCCGCGCCGCACGACGTCGCGTTCCGGCACGACCACCCGCGCAGCTATGCCCCGGAACAGGCCAACGGCGGATATCCGACCGACACGGAACAGGGCGATGCCGCAGCGGCCGAGGCCGCGGAGCGCGACGGCGTCGTGGTCGACGGCTGGTATTCCACCCCGGAGGAGCACAACAACCCCCTCGAACCGCACACGGTCGTGGCCGAGTGGTCCGGCGAGTCGTTGACGTTGTACGACTCCACGCAGAGCGCCCACGGCGTCGTCTCCACGCTGGCTCCCGTGCTCGGTCTGCGCCCCCAGCAGATGCGGGTGATCAGTCCCTACGTCGGGGGTGGTTTCGGGTCCAAGGGGGCGCCGCACGCGCACGACGTCGTGGCGGCGATGGCGGCGCGCCTGCTGCCCGGTCGGGCGGTCAAGTTCGCCGTGTCCCGGCAGGACATGTTCGGGTACGTCGGCTACCGGCCGCCCACCGTCTCGCACGTCCGCCTCGTCGCGAGCCGGGAAGGGCGTCTCGAAGCCATGGTGCACGAGGCCTTCTCGCAGTCCTCGCACGTGCGCGAGTACGCGGAGCAGACGGCGGTGTCGTCACGGGGGATGTACGCCTCGCCGTATCGGCGCACCTCGCACCGCATCGTCGCGCTCGACGTGCCCGCGCCCTACTGGATGCGTGCGCCGGGGGAGGCCCCCGGGATGTTCGCCGGCGAGGTCGCGATGGACGAGCTGGCGGTGGCGTGCGGCATGGACCCGATCGAACTGCGGGTCCGCAACGACCCGCCCGCCGATCCCGAGTCCGGCCGGCCCTGGTCCTCGCGCCGGCTGGTGGAGTGCCTGCGGGAGGGGAGTCGCAGTTTCGGCTGGGACGCCGCCGACCGCACGCCCGGCACCCGCCGCGACGGCCGGTGGCTCGTGGGGACCGGAGTGGCCGCGGCGAGCTACCCGCACCTGGTCAACCCCGGCACCGAGGTCGCGGTCCGGCACGACGGCGACGGGCGCTTCACCGTCCGCACCGGCGCCGCGGACATCGGGACCGGAGCATGGACCACGCTCACCCTCGTCGCGGCCGACGCGCTCGGCTGCCGGCCCGAGGACATCCATCTCGAGATCGGTGACTCGGCCCTGCCGAACGCCACCGTCGCCGGCGGATCCTCCGGTACCTCGTCGTGGGGCACCGCGATCGTCGCCGCGGCCCACGCGTTCCGCAAGCGGCACGGGGATCGACCGGAGCCGGGTGCCGAGGCATCGGCGACGGCCGAGGAGAATCCCGCGCTCGAGCACTACCGCATCCAGTCGTTCGGCGCGCATTTCGCCGAGGTGCGGGTGGATGTCGACACGGGCGAGATCCGGGTGCCGAGGATGCTCGGCGTGTTCTCCGTGGGCCGGGTGGTCAACCCCCGCACCGCCCGTTCGCAGCTGATCGGCGGGATGTGCTTCGGCATCTCCATGGCCCTGCACGAGGAGAGCATCCGCGATCCCCGCACCGGCCACGTGGTCAACCACGACCTTGCGGAGTACCACATCCCCACCAATGCCGACGTCGGCGACGTGGACGCGACCTGGCTCGACGAGGACGACCTGCACGCCACACCGATGGGGTCGCGCGGGGTCGGGGAGATCGGCATCGTCGGCAGCGCCGCGGCGGTCGTCAATGCCCTCCGGCACGCCACCGGGGCGCGGGTGCGCCGGCTTCCGGTGCACCTCGAGGACGTGCTCCCGTACCTGCCCGACAGCCCCGCGCGGTGAATAACGACCTGGGAATATCACGGCTGTAACTCACAACATCTCGCGTTCTATGAATCTGTCGGCCACTAGGTGTAGTGTCTAGAGCGCTGGAAGGCTTGATCGTTTCCGGTCCCTCGGGGAAGCGGGATCGTGCTGGTACGACGGGCCTCGAGGCACTGCTGTGCAGTCAGTCGTCAGGTTGTCGAAAAGGGGAAACCATGAACATCACCGTCTACACCAAGCCTGCCTGCGTTCAGTGCAATGCCACCTACCGTGCCCTCGACAAGGCCGGTATCGAGTACGCCGTCGTCGACATCTCGGAGAACCCGGAAGCGCGGGACTTCGTGATGGCCCTCGGTTACCTGCAGGCCCCCGTGGTGGTCGCCGGTGACGAGCACTGGTCCGGCTTCCGCCCGGACCGGATCAAGGCCCTCGCCGTCGCCGCCTGACCCGTCGCGCGCCGACCCACCGCCCCTGCGGCCGGTCGCCGGACCCGAGCGAAGTGATGTGAGACATCCATGACCTCGTTGGTGTACTTCTCGAGCACATCGGAGAACACGCACCGATTCGTCCGGCGACTGGGGTTGCCGGCCACCCGGATTCCGCTGCACGACCGTGACGGCACCTTCGAGGTGCACGAGCCGTACGTGCTGATCCTGCCGACCTACGGCGGCGGCACCACCGCGACCGGCCGGGACACGAACTTCGTGCCCAAGCAGGTCATCCGGTTCCTCAACAATCCGCGCAACCGTGCGCTGATTCGCGGGGTCATCGCCGCCGGCAACACCAACTTCGGCGAATCCTATTGTTACGCCGGGGATGTGGTCTCCCAGAAGTGCAAGGTCCCGTACCTCTACCGGTTCGAACTGATGGGTACCGCCGAGGACGTCGAGCGCGTCCGCGAGGGCCTGGCACAGTTCTGGGCGCAGGCGTTGCAGTCGGCGTAACCGCGACCTCACCCACACTCGTCCACTCCATCAACGCTGCGTCACCGTCGGGGATACGGGTGCGCGGCGAACCCGTCTACTCACAGTGGGAGCAAGCACCGTGACCGTCACCGATGCCGCGCCGGCAGCGAGCGCCAAGATCGACGAATCCCTCAAGGGACTCGACTACCACGCGCTCAACGCGATGTTGAACCTCTACGGGCCCAACGGCGAGATCCAGTTCGACAAGGACGTCGCCGCCGCGCGCCAGTACTTCCTGCAGCACGTCAACCAGAACACGGTGTTCTTCCACAACCTCGAGGAGAAGCTCGACTACCTCGTGGAGGAGAACTACTACGAGCCCGAGGTGCTCGAGCAGTACTCCCGCCCGTTCGTCAAGCAGCTCTTCGAGCACGCCTACTCGAAGAAGTTCCGCTTCCCGACGTTCCTGGGTGCGTTCAAGTACTACACCTCGTACACGCTCAAGACGTTCGACGGCAAGCGCTACCTGGAGCGGTTCGAGGACCGCGTCTGCATGGTCGCCCTGACCCTGGCCGCCGGCGACGAGCAGCTCGCGACCCACCTCGTCGACGAGATCATCTCCGGCCGGTTCCAGCCCGCGACCCCGACGTTCCTCAACTCCGGCAAGAAGCAGCGCGGCGAGCCCGTCTCCTGCTTCCTGCTGCGCATCGAGGACAACATGGAGTCCATCGGCCGCTCGATCAACTCGGCACTGCAGCTGTCCAAGCGCGGAGGCGGGGTTGCGTTGCTGCTGAGCAACATCCGAGAGCACGGGGCGCCGATCAAGCAGATCGAGAACCAGTCCTCCGGCGTCATCCCGATCATGAAGCTGCTCGAGGACTCCTTCTCCTACGCCAACCAGCTCGGGGCCCGCCAGGGCGCCGGCGCGGTGTATCTGCACGCCCACCACCCCGACATCTACCGCTTCCTCGACACCAAGCGCGAGAACGCGGACGAGAAGATCCGCATCAAGACCCTCTCGCTGGGCATCGTCATCCCCGACATCACGTTCGAGCTGGCGAAGCGCAACGAGGACATGTACCTGTTCTCGCCGTACGACGTCGAGCGCATCTACGGTGTGCCGTTCGCCGACATCGACGTCACCGAGAAGTACTACGAGATGGTCGACGACAAGCGCATCCGCAAGTCGAAGATCAAGGCGCGCGAGTTCTTCCAGACGGTTGCGGAACTGCAGTTCGAGTCCGGCTACCCGTACATCATGTTCGAGGACACCGTCAACCGGGCCAATCCCATTCAGGGCAAGATCACCCACTCGAACCTGTGCTCGGAGATCCTGCAGGTCTCCACGCCGTCGACGTTCAACGAGGACCTGTCCTACAGCCATGTGGGCAAGGACATCTCGTGCAATCTCGGCTCGCTGAACATCGCCAAGGCGATGGACTCGCCGGACTTCGCGCACACCATCGAGGTGGCGATCCGGGCGCTGACCGCCGTGTCGGACCAGACCCACATCTACTCGGTGCCGTCGATCGAGCAGGGCAACAACGACTCCCACGCGATCGGCCTCGGACAGATGAACCTGCACGGCTACCTCGCCCGTGAGCGCATCTTCTACGGCTCCGAAGAGGGCGTCGACTTCACGAACATCTACTTCTACACCGTGCTGTTCCACGCGCTGCGCGCGTCGAACCGGCTCGCCATCGAGCGGGGCACGTACTTCAAGGGCTTCCCCGAGTCGAAGTATGCCTCGGGCGAGTTCTTCGACAAGTACACCGACCAGGTGTGGGAGCCGGCCACCGCCCGCGTGCGGCAGCTCTTCGCCGACGCCGACGTGGCGATTCCCACGCAGGACGACTGGCGTGCGCTGAAGGCGTCGGTCCAGGAGCACGGCATCTACAACCAGAACCTGCAGGCCGTGCCGCCGACCGGGTCGATCTCGTACATCAACAACTCCACCAGTTCCATCCACCCGGTGGCGTCGAAGATCGAGATCCGCAAGGAGGGCAAGATCGGCCGCGTCTACTACCCCGCTCCCTACCTGACCAACGACAACCTGGAGTACTTCCAGGACGCGTACGAGATCGGGTACGAGAAGATCATCGACACGTACGCGGCGGCCACCCAGCACGTCGACCAGGGCCTGTCGCTGACGTTGTTCTTCAAGGACACCGTCACCACCCGCGACGTGAACAAGGCGCAGATCTACGCCTGGCGCAAGGGAATCAAGACGCTGTACTACATCCGGCTGCGGCAGATGGCGCTCGAGGGCACCGAGGTCGAGGGCTGCGTCTCCTGCATGCTGTGACGAATCTTGCCGGTACACATCGAAACTCAGGTAGGGAAAGACAGATGACCTCCGCACCCCGCGCGCACTCGCCGGCCGACGGCGCCCACGTCAAACTGATCGACCGCGTCTCGGCGATCAACTGGAACCGCGTTCCGGACGAGAAGGACTCGGAGGTGTGGGACCGCCTCACCGGCAACTTCTGGTTGCCGGAGAAGGTCCCGGTGTCCAACGACATCCCGTCGTGGGGCACGCTCACCGAGTACGAGCAGGAACTGACCATGCGCGTGTTCACCGGTCTGACCCTGCTCGACACGATCCAGGGCACCGTCGGCGCGGTGTCGCTGATCCCGGACGCGGTGACCCCGCACGAGGAGGCGGTGCTCACCAACATCGCGTTCATGGAGTCGGTGCACGCCAAGTCGTACTCGAGCATCTTCTCGACGCTGTGCTCCACCCGCCAGATCGACGACGCGTTCCGCTGGTCGGAGGAGAACGACAACCTGCAGCGCAAGGCGCAGATCGTCCTCGACTACTACCAGGGCGACAGCCCGCTCAAGCGCAAGGCTGCCTCGACGCTGCTCGAGTCGTTCCTGTTCTACTCGGGCTTCTACCTGCCGATGTACTGGTCGTCGCGGGCGAAGCTGACCAACACCGCGGACATGATCCGGCTGATCATCCGCGACGAGGCCGTGCACGGCTACTACATCGGCTACAAGTACCAGCGCGGCCTCGAGCAGGTCACCCAGGCCGAGCGCGACGAGCTCAAGGACTGGGTCTTCGATCTGCTGTTCGAGCTGTACGACAACGAAACCCAGTACACCGCGGACCTCTACGACGAGGCCGGGCTCACCGAGGACGTCAAGAAGTTCCTGCGGTACAACGCCAACAAGGCCCTGATGAACCTCGGCTACGAGGCGCTGTTCCCCAAGGACGAGACCGACGTGAACCCGGCGATCCTGTCCGCGCTGTCCCCGAATGCCGACGAGAACCACGACTTCTTCTCCGGCTCGGGCAGCTCGTACGTGATCGGCAAGGCCGTCGTCACCGAGGACGAGGACTGGGACTTCTGACCCCACGGTCCACCTGTTGTGGCCGAATGTCACACGCGTTCGATCTGGGCGGTTTCAGGCGGCCGATGCGACAAGCTCGGTGAACGCTTCGGTTGGCGTGCGCCAGCGTAGCGTCTGCCGGGGGCGGCCGTTGAACTCGTCCTGGACCTGCTGCAGGTCCTCGGGCGTGTACAC
>NZ_JAALEG010000039.1 GCF_011058165.1 Rhodococcus aetherivorans | reverse complement strand
CTCCCACACCCCGCCTCTCTCGTACCCCGCCGAGCCGAACCGTGAACCTCGACCGAAGGAGTTCCCATGAGCAGCCCCACCTCCACCACCACGAGCGTCGTTCTCGAATCCGTCGACTCCAGCCTGTGGATCCGGCTCAACCGGCCCGAGCGCCGCAACGCCTTCGACGCCGAGATGTGCGCTGTCATGGTCGACGCGCTCCACGAGGCCACCGAGTACCGCTCGGTGGTCATCACCGGATCGGGGGGAAGCTTCTGCGCCGGCGGCTCGCTCGGCCAGCTCAGCCAGCCCACCGTCAAGGAATTGCGGGGTCTCTACCGTTCATCGCTCGAACTCTTCGACGCGATCCGCACCTGCCCCCGCCCGGTCGTCGCGGCCGTCAACGGTGCCGCGGCAGGTGGCGGCAACGAACTGGTGGTGGCCTGCGATCTCGCCGTCGCCGCCCGCTCGGCGACATTCGGTCAGACGGGTCCCCGCGTCGGCAGCTCTCCGGTCAGCGGCGCCACGAACGTGATGGGAGTCCAGATCGGCGAGAAGCGCGCCAAGGAACTGTCGCTGCTGTGCCGGCGCTACCCGGCGGAGCGCGCCTACGAGATGGGACTGGTGAACGAGGTGGTCGACGACGAGCTTCTCGAGGAATCCGTCCGCTCGCTGTGCCGCGAGTTCGAGGCCCTGAGCCCGCGCTACCTCGAGATCACCAAGGTCAGCTCGAACATCTGGTGGAACTCCGCCCGGGACTCGTTCAGCAACGGGCTCGGCATGCTCGTCCAGGCGATCGGCAGCGCCGACATGATCGAGGGTGCGCAGGCCTTCCTGGAAAAGCGTAAGCCGCAGTTCCCGCCCGCCGAATAGGCACACGTTCGATAATGGTGCACATCAATGTGCACAATCGCGTGCACAATGAGTACAGTGCACAATTCGGATCGTCCGGGGAAGTTGCCCGCCCGATCCGCCGACACGGCGAGCACCCGCTGCGCCGTGACAGCCTCCGCTTCCCGGAAGTCAGGAGGCCACGAGGCTAAGGAGGTTCCGTGGCTGCAATGTCGAGAGGCCCGAAGACATCGCTGGTGGTCGCCCAGCAGATCGTCCGGGATACGGCGCGAAAAGGTCTGCAGCCCGGGGACCTGCTGCCCCCGGAGAAGGCGATGCTCGAGGAGTACCAGATCGGCCGCGGCACCCTCCGCGAGGGACTGCGGCTGCTGGAGTTCCAGGGGATGATCGCCCTCAAGCCGGGGCCCAAGGGCGGTCCCGTTCTCCTCGATCCGGACGCGTCCCATCTGGCGAGCACCATCATCCTGCTGATGCAGCTCCAGAACGCCTCGCTCAGCACGATCGTGGAGGCCCGCACCGCCCTCGAGCCCGTCATCTGCCGCCTGGCCGCCGAACGGATCAGCGACGAGAACCTGCTCGAGCTCAAGCAGTCCGTCGACCGCATGCAGCAGTCGTTCGACACCGCGGACATCGACACGTTCCTCGAGACGAACAAGCAGTTCCACGACGTCATCGCCTGGTCCACCGGCAACGCGCTCTTCGGCTACCTGACGGACGCGCTGCTGCGGATCACCGGCGGCACGGTGATGGGCGTCGACCACCCCGCCCCGCTGCGGGAGACGACCCTCAAGGCGCACATCCAGATCTACGAGGCGCTGCATTCGCACGACGCGGACCTGTCCGAGGACCGGATGCGCGACCACATCAACGAATACGTCCGGTACGCCGAGCGCAAGTTCCCCGAACTCCTGAGCCAGGTCCTGCCCTGGAACCAGGCGCTCGGCGGCTGAACACCACTGTCGCCGCCGTCCGGCGACACGGACCCCACGGGCCCGCACCGAGCATCGTCTCGGCGCGGGCCCGCCGGGTTTCCGGGCCGATTCGCGACCGGCGGCCCGGCTCCCGAGGTCCGGCGAACTCCGACGACACCGCTATTGCTTATATCCATGCATATGGTTATGGTGATAGCGATCACATGCATGCATAGCGATCAACACCGTCGAGCCCGTGCCGGCGCCCTACGCCGGCCGCCGCTCGCGCCTTCACCCCCGTTCGTCACGAGGAGAAGCCATGAAGACCATCGGAGCGCTGCTGTGGGAGCCGGGAACCCGGTCCGGTTGGAGCGTCGAGGAAATCGAGATCGATCCCCCGAAGAGCCGGGAGGTGCGGGTCAAGCTCGCCGCCTCCGGCATCTGCCACAGCGACGACCACGTCGACACCGGCGACATCCCCCTCGACTGGGCGCCGATCATCGGCGGGCACGAAGGTGCGGGCGTGATCGAGGAGCTCGGCCCCGACGTCACCGGCTTCGAGGTCGGCGACCACGTCGTCCTGTCCTTCCTGCCGTCCTGTGGCCACTGCAAGATGTGCACCATCGGCCGTTCCAACATGTGCGAGATGGGCGCCGGCGTGCTCGGCGGCTTCGCTCCCGACGGCACCCACCGCGTCCACGCCCGGGGCCAGGGCGTCGGCCCGTTCTCCTACCTCGGCACCTTCTCCCCGTACGTCGTGGTCAACATCGA
Source organism: Rhodococcus aetherivorans (assembly GCF_011058165.1). Taxonomy (GTDB): domain Bacteria; phylum Actinomycetota; class Actinomycetes; order Mycobacteriales; family Mycobacteriaceae; genus Rhodococcus; species Rhodococcus aetherivorans. The sequence continues at coordinate 49,309 of NZ_JAALEG010000039.1, read as the reverse complement.
CTCGTGCGTCAAGATCGGCAAGGACATCCCGCTCGACAAGGCCGCACTGATCGGCTGCGGCGTCCCCACCGGCTGGGGCTCGTCCGTCTATGCGGCCGACATCCAGCTCGGGGACACCGTCGTCGTCATCGGCACCGGCGGTGTGGGCATGAACGCGGTCCAGGGCGCCCGGCACAAGGGCGCCAAGAACATCGTCACGATCGACCCCGTCGAGTACAAGCGCGACCAGGCCAAGATCTTCGGTGCCACCCACACCACCGAGAACTTCGAACAGTGCCGAGAGGTCGTCGACCAGCTCACCGAGGGGCAGGGCGCCGACGTCGTCATCATCACCGTCGACATCGCCTACGGGCACCTGCTCAACCCGGCGCAGGAGATGACCCGCCGCGGCGGCACCCTGGTGCTCACCGCCGCCGCTCCCGTCACCCAGCGCGACGTGCCGTTCGACCTGTTCACCTTCGCGATGTCGGGCAAGCGCCTGCAGGGCACCCTGTACGGCACCACGACGGCGCGCCGGGACATCCCGCTCATCGCCGACATGTACCGCCGTGGCGAGTTCAAGCTCGACGAGCTGGTCACCAAGACCTACAAGCTCGAGGACATCAACACCGCGTTCAAGGATCTCCGCGAGGGCAAGAACATTCGCGGCGTCATCATGTACGACGACTAGATCGGCACACGCGATTCCCCGGGAGTGTTCGCGCCCGGCGCACGGGCCGGGACGGGGGTCCACACTCCGTCCCGGCCCGATCCGTGTACCTCCGACAGGAACAGAGCCGATGACTGCCTCGAAACTCGCGGACCTCGATTCCGCCGCCCTGAGCCGCCTCGTCGCCAAGGACGAGATCCGGGACCTGGCCGGACGTTACGCCCTGGCCGTCGACGACCACGACATCGATACCGTGCTGTCGATGTTCACCGAGGACGGTGTCTTCGAGGTCGCCGGCACCGAGCTGCGCGGCCGTGAGCAGATCCGCCCCTTCTACGTCTCCAGCATGGACCGTTACCACACCATGCTGCACACACCCGAGATCCACCTCGTCACGATCGAAGACGACTCGCACGCAAGCGGAATCATGACCGGCCATGCCGAACTCGCGGTCCACGACACCCTGATGATGACCGCGTTCCGGTACCGCGACCGATACGTGCGCCGGGACGGCACCTGGCTTTTCGAAAGACGCGCCGTGTCGTTCATGTACGCGGTACCGTTCGAGTCGATGGGCTCGAGTTTCCGTACCACCAAACGGATTCGGTGGCCCCAGACCCGATACACCGAGGCCGACTATCCGGAGTCGGCTCCCACCTGGAACACCTACCGCTGACGGCGGATCGGGCCCGTCGGCGGCCCCCGAAGGAGCAGCTATGACAGGACGGGTAGCAGGTAAGGTCGCTTTCATCACGGGCGCGGCCCGCGGCCAGGGACGCAGCCATGCGATCCGCCTCGCCGAGGAGGGCGCCGACATCGTCGCTCTCGATGTGGCCGAGGACATCGAGAGCGTCACCCGCTTCTACCCCGGCGCCACCGAGGACGACCTGGCCGAGACGGTGCGCGCCGTGGAGGCACTCGATCGCCGGATCATCGCCCGCAAGGCCGACGTCCGTAACTTCGACGCCGTCAAAGCCGTGGTCGACGAGGGCATCGCCGAGCTCGGCCGGATCGACATCGTCGCCGCCAACGCCGGCATCTTCCTCTTCGGCGACGAGACACACCTGGTGAGCGAACGCGACTGGGACGATGTCCTCGACATCAATCTCAAGGGCGTGTGGCACACGTGCAAGGCCGTCACCCCGCACCTGATCGAACAGGGCACCGGGGGGTCGATCGTCATCACCAGCTCCACCGCCGGCCTGAAGGGCACGCCGAACGTCGCGCCCTACACCGCGAGCAAGCATGCCGTGGTCGGCCTGATGCGCACGCTCGCACTGGAACTGGGTCCGCACGGCATCCGCGTCAACACCGTGCATCCCACCGGCGTCGCCACGGACATGATCCTCAACGAGGCCTGCTTCCGGCTGTTCCTCCCGGACGTCGAACATCCCACCCAGGAACAGGCCGCACCGGTCTTCGCCACCACCAACGTCCTGCCCGTGCCGTGGATCGAGCCGATCGACATCTCCAACGCGGTGTTGTACCTGGCCTCCGACGAGGCCCGGTACGTCACCGGCACCGAACTGAAGGTCGACGCCGGCTACACCCTCCGCTGACCCGGCCGGACGAACGGGAGACCACATGACTGCTCGACTCGACACACCGCGCCTCGATCCCGCCCACCCCGACGCGGTCGCCGAACGCTGGCTCGCGGACTTCGCCGGTGCGCTCCGATCGGGAAACGCCGACGACTACCCGGACGCACTCGCCACCGACGCGTGGTGGCGCGACCTGCTCGCCTTCACCGGCGATCTGCGCAGCCTGCACGGCGAATCGGCGATCCGCCCGCTGCTCACCGGCGCGGCGGATCTCGAGGTCCGCGACGAAGCGCTCGATTCCTCCGTGCCACCGGCGCTGCTGCCGACAGGCGAGGGCCCGCCGGTCGTGCAGCTGCTCTTCCGCCTCACCATCCGGTTCGGACACGTCCGTGGCGTCGCGCGACTGACCCCGGACGACGCGGGCCGCTGGCGCGCGACGGCTGTCCTGACGACGCTCGACAGTCTCGCCGGCGCCGAACCGGCTGTGGGAGAGCGTCGTCCGAACGGTGTCCCGGAACCCGGTGAACGCGTCACCGTCCACTGGGGTGATCGCCGGCTCCTCGCGAGCGAGTGCACCGAACGGGATCCGGAGGTCCTCGTCATCGGCGCCGGACATTCCGGTCTCGGGCTCGCCGCCTACCTCGGGGCGATGAACGTCCACGCGCTCGTCGTCGAGCGCAACGAGCGCGTGGGTGACAACTGGCGCAACCGCTACGACTCGCTGGTGCTGCACGACCCCGTGTGGTCGAACCATCTGCCGATGATGCCGTTCCCACCCACCTGGCCGGTGTTCACACCGAAGGACAAGATGGGCGACTGGCTCGACATCTACGCCCGAGCCCTGGAACTGAACGTGTGGACCCGCACGGAACTCGTGAGCGCCTCGTACGATCCCGCGACGAAGCGGTGGGAGGTGCTGCTCGACCGCGGAGGCGAACGGCGGGTGCTGCGCCCGCAGCACGTGGTCCTGGCCACCGGCCTGAGCGGCACCGAGCCGCTCGTACCGGACATCCCCGGGACCGGAGAATTCGCGGGCGAGCTGCTGCATTCCGGCCGGTACACGACGGACCCACGACGGAGCGGCCGTGATGTCGTCGTCATCGGCACCGGGAACAGCGGCCACGACATCGCCCAGGACCTGTACAACACCGGCGCTCACGTGACCCTCGTCCAGCGGGGTCCGACCTACGTCGTCGGCGGCACCACCGTGGTCGACGTCATGCTGAAACCCGCCTACGGCGAGAACACCGCGCCCACCGAGATCGCCGACCTCGTCGGTGCGTCGTTCGCGCGGCGGGACCAGGGATTCGTCGACGGCCTGCGCACCGCCGTCGCGGCCATGGCCGACATCGATCGCGACCTGCTCGATGCCCTGAGCGCCCGGGGATTCCGGCATCACCTGGGCGACGGCGGGACCGGAGCGATGGACCTCTTCCTCACCCGGAACGGCGGCTACTACATCGACGTCGGAGCGTCCCGGCTCGTCGCCGACGGGTCGATCGGACTGGTCGCAGGGAAGACCGTGGAACGGTTCGTTCCCGAGGGAGTGGTCATGTCGGACGGCACCGTCGTGCCCGCCGACACCGTCGTGTTCGCCACCGGGTTCCGGGGCATCCTCGACACTGCCCGCCGCATCCTGGGCGACGCCGTCGCCGACCAATGCGGACCGGTCTGGGGTCTCGACGACGAGGGCGAGATCCGGTCGGTGTGGCGACGTTCGGGTCACGACGGATTCTGGTTCAGCGGCGGCAATCTCACCCTCGCCCGCATCTACAACAAGTACCTTGCTCTCCAGATCAAGGCCGACCTGGACGGCATCGACCTGCCATCCGTTCCCTGACCCTGCACCTCGAGTACATCGGAGACCGACACATGCGCGCCGACGACATCAACGAGATCATCCGCATCACCCATCTCTACGCCCGTGGCCTCGATCGATTCGACCCCAAGGAGGCACTGTCCGCCTTCGCACCCGACGGAGCGTGGGACGCCAGCGCCGTCGGCCTGACCCGGTACGAGGGGCACGAGCAGATCCTCGACTTCTTCGAGCGGGACGCACAGGCAGTGGACAAGCAGTTCCACATCATCACCAACCACGTCATCGACTTCGAGGACGACGACCACGCCACCGGTACGAACTACGTCTTCTCCGAAGCGGAGATGAAGAACGGCGCCGCCATCAAGGCAATCGCGCTCAACGAGGACCGCTACGTCCGCACCGCCGACGGCTGGAAGATCGCCGAGCGGATCATCACCGGCCTCACCACGCCGCAGATGGACGGTTTCGACGCCTGACCGGAGCACGGCAGCGGCACATGCGGCAGGGTGGGGACTTCGCGGTCCCCACCCTGTCGCATGTCTCGGCTCAGATGTCCTTGGTGATCTCGTAGAAGTCGAACGAGACGCCGGCCTGCGCAAAGTTCTCGAGGTCGGCGGCGCCCTGCTGCCCTTCCGGAGACGCCATGTCGGCGAGCATGGCTTCCTTGCTGTCCCAGTCGCACACCGCGACCAGGAAGTGCGGCGGGGTGCTGCCGTCGGGGGTGGAGCACACGCCCCATTCGTAGTTCCGGATCCCCTGCTGCTTCAGCGCGAGCTTGGAGTGCACGTTGCGGTAGTGCTCGAGGAACTTCTCGGGATCCTCGGGGTGGTTGTACGCGGCGACGAGTCGGTACATGTCGACCTCTTTCCATGGTGGATTCGGAGATTTCCGTGTGGAACAGCCCCGCACACGGGGGTGTGGAACGGCCCCGCACACGGGGGTGTGGAACGGCCCCGCACACGGGGTGGCGCGACGACGCCCGCCAAATATATCCGCTCTACACCTTTGATTATATCCATTCGCATTGATAGAGTGATACCCGTCACAGACTTTTCCGCGAGCGGACGACCATCCGGCCGCACCGCGCTCCCGCCTGGCACACCGAAACCGCGAGCCTGGCGGTGACATCGGCACATCCGATCGAATCCCCCAGTCAGAGAGGTCATCCGATGACTGCAACCCCCAACTCCTCAACATCCGCAATCGAGGTCGACGCCGTCGTCGTCGGCGCCGGCTTCGCAGGCCTGTACCTGTTGTGGAAGCTGCGCAGGCACGGTTACACCGCCGTCGCGCTCGACAAGGGCGAGGAGGTCGGCGGCACCTGGCATTGGAACCGCTACCCCGGCGCCCGCTGCGACGTGGACAGCCACGACTACTCGTTCGGATTCGACGAGGAACTCGAGCAGGAGTGGGAGTGGAGCGAGCGCTACCCGTCGCAGCCCGAGCTTCAGGCGTATCTCTCGCACGTCGCCGACCGGTTCGACCTGCGCCGCGACATCCGTCTCGAAACCACCGTCACCGAAGCCCGTTTCGACGAGGGCGAGCAGAAGTGGCACGTCCGTACCGACAAGGGCGACGAGTACGTTTCACGGTTCTGCCTCATGGCCGTCGGCTGCCTGTCGGTCCCCAAGGACGTCGATGTTCCGGGCCTCGACAAGTTCCAGGGGCCGATCTACCGCACCAGCGCGTGGCCGGAGGAGGGTGTGGACTTCACCGGTCTCCGGGTCGCCGCCGTCGGCACCGGATCCTCCGGCGTGCAGGCCATCCCGGAGATCGCCAAGCAGGCCGGCAAGCTGACCGTGCTGCAGCGCACCGCCAACTTCGTCATTCCCGCCCGCAACCACAAGCTCGACCCGGAGTTCGTCGCGAACGTCAAGGCGAACTACCGCGAGCGACGCCGTGCGTGCCGGACCGCCGCCGCGGGCTGCATCCGCGACGACAACCCCAAGGCCGCGTTCGACGTCAGCGACGAAGAGCGGTGGGCCGAGTACGAGAAGCGTTGGCAGGGCGGCGGAATTGCCTTCCTCGGCGCGTTCGCGGACCTGATGGTGGACCAGCGGGCGAACGACTCGGTCTGTGACTTCATCCGGGCCAAGATCGACGAGATCGTCGACGACCCGGACGTCGCGGACAGCCTCAAGCCGTTCGGCTACCCGATGGGTGCGAAGCGGCCCGTCGTCGGCACCGACTGGTACGAGACCTTCAACCGCGACAACGTCGAACTGGTCGACCTGCGCAAGAAGCCCCTCGACAGCTTCACCGAACACGGCATGCATCTCGCCGACGGCACCGAGTACGAGTTCGACGCCGTCGTACTCGCCACCGGGTTCGACGCCTTCACCGGCGCGTTCACCCAGATCGACATTCGCGGCCGGGGCGGCCTGCCCTTGCAGAAGGCGTGGCAGGAGGGCCCGAAGACGCACCTCGGCCTGGGCACCGCCGGATTCCCCAACATGTTCATCATCGCCAACGTCGGCAGCCCGTCGGTGCTGTCGAACATGGTGACCGCCATCGAGCAGCACGTCGAGTGGACGGTCGAGACCATGGACCACATGCGCGAGCACGGACTGACCACGATCGAGGCCACCGAGGAAGCGCAGAACGCGTGGGTCGAGACGGTCGAGGAGATCGCGAACATGACCCTGTGGCCGCAGGGTGAGTCGGGATCCTGGTACCGCGGTCAGAACATCCCCGGCAAGCCGCAGATCTTCATGCCCTACGCCGGCGGCATCGTGCTGTACGAGCAGACGTGGAACGAGGTCCGGGACGCCGACTTCAAGGGATTCGTCCTGGCCTGATGCGGCGGATCTCGCGCCGGGCGATCGCGACCAGCGATCGCCCGGCGCTTTTCGCTGCGTCGTTCGTGTCGCGCGGGTGGATCTCGCGCCGAGCGGGAGGATCTCGCGCCGAAACGCGAGAAGCGACGACGACAACCTCCCGCTCGACGCAGCAACCTCCCGCTCATCGCCGACGGACACCGAAACGGGGGTGCGGGCCCGAAGCCCGCACCCCCGTCGTGGTGTCCGTCAGATCAGCTTCGCGAGCGCGAACGCCTGACGGGTGGCGAACACCAGGCGCCGCGGCGCGTAGGCGTCACCGAGAATGTGCACCTCCCGCTCGCCCTCGGCAGCCGGGCCGTCCTTGATGCTCTCGTACAGGCCGGCGTCCCCGATGCCACCGCAGGCGAGCACCACCGAGTCGAAGCCGTCGACCTGGTGCGTTCGGCCGGAGTAGACGTTGCGGGTGACCACCCCGGTCGGGGTGATCTCGACGACGTCCTCCATGAACCGGTACTGCACGCCCTTCTCGTCGAGGCGCCCGAGGATCGCACCGACGATGTAGCGGCCGAGCAGCTGGCCCGCGACCTGCGTCGCGTAGACGATGGTGACGTCGTGACCGCGATCGGTGAGGAAGTCGGCGAGCGACAGCGGCGGCATGTGATCGTCCTGCGCGACGATCAGGACCCGCTTGCCGACCGCGGCGTCGCCGTTCAGGACGTCGCGGATGTCGGCGACGTTGTCGCCGTACACGCCCGGGATGTCCGGGATCCGGCGGGTGGAGCCGGTGGCGACCGCCACCACGTCGAATCCGGCGGCCTCGATCTCCGCCTTCGTCGCCGCGTGCCGGTAGTCGATCTTCACGCCCGCCCGCTCGAGCCGGCGCTGCTGCCAGTCCAGGTACTTCTCGAACATGTCGTACGTGGGCGCGTTGATCGCGGTGCGCAGCTGGCCGCCGAGCACGTCGGACGCCTCCCACAACTCCACGTCGTGGCCCTTCTCCCGGGCCAGGGCCGCGAACTCCATGCCCGCCGGGCCGCCACCGACGACGAGCACGCGCCGGGGGTCGGTCACGGTGGGCCACGGCCCGTCGACCTCGTTGCTGGTGACGGGGTTGACCGCGCAGCCGAACGGCAGGCCCTCGACGTAGCGGCGGCTGATGCACTCGTTGCCGCCGACGCAGGGCCGGATCTCGTCGACGCGGCCGGTGCGGACCTTCTCGATGATCGACGGCTCGGCGATGTGCGCGCGGGCCATGCCGACGACGTCGGCGTCGCCGGCCGCGAGGATCCGTTCGGCGACGTCGGGGTGGTTGATGCGGCCCGTGTGCACGACGGGCAGCGACACCGCCCGCTTGAGCTGCCCGGCGAGATCGCTCCACTGGCCGGCCTCGTAGAAGTGCGGCTGGATGTAGGACGGGTTGCCCCACGGGCTGCCCACCACGCCGTGGAAGTAGTCGACGAGGCCGGTGCTCTCGAGGTACTGCGCGATCTCGATGGCCCCGGTGATGTCGTAGCCGCCCGGGACCTCCTCGCGCAGGTTCAGCCGGATGCCGATGACCATGGACGATCCGATCACGTCGCGGATGGCCCGCAGCACCTCGACCGGGAACCGGCAACGGTTCTCGATCGAGCCGCCGTACTCGTCGTCGCGCTTGTTGGTCAGCGGCGAGAGGAAGTACTCGAGCAGATCGTCGTGGTTCATGTGGAGTTCGACGCCGTCGAGGCGTGCCTTCTGGGCCTGCTCCGCACAGAACTTGTACTGGCCGACGAAGTAGGCGATCTCCTCCCGGTTCAGCTTGTGCGGAACGTTGTTGATCACCGGAGCGCTCAGGACCGACGACGCACCATGCGGCATGCCGCCCTGGTGGACCATCTGCCCCGTCGCCACCGCGCCCTCGGCGTGCAGGGCATCGGAATACGCCTGTACGCGTTCGACGAAGATCGGCAGGCTGTAGTGGCCCTCGACCGTGGCGCCGACGCCGGTGGGCTCGAACCCCGGGATCACCCCGGTGTTCGGAACCCAGGCGCTGAGGCTGTCGAACCACGCGGCTCCGCCCCTCGCCCGGGACACGTAGTAGGCGAGGTTGCGTTCGGCGTCGGCCTCGGACCCGAAGATGTTGCCGATCGCCGAGGCGTGCGGCGGCAGCACCACGCGGTTGCGCAGTTTCATCGGGCCGATCTGGAACGGCGAGAGCAGGTGGGCGTAGGCGGAGTCCGGATCCGCGGTCATATTGTTCACTCCTTGTTCGGTCGAGGCCCGAGCGAGCCGCCGCGTCCGTCGCCCGGCATCCTGGTCGAGTCGTGACTGACCGCGATGCGAACGGGACGGACTTCCAGGACGACTCGGTTGGGGCTGTCCAGCAGTCGCTGGAAGGCTGCGGGATCGGTCGGAGCATGGCGCTGCGCGAACGCCGCATAGAACCAGCGCTTGGTCTCCGCGTCGGCGTGGACGGTGACGCGGCCGCGGACGGCGAGCATCCGCCTGCCGGGCAGGCCGGTGCCGGCATTCGAGATCACGAGCGTCACGCGGGATTCGCGCATCGCCGCACGTACGTGCGCGCGGTCCTTCGCGGCGGTGAGCCAGAACCGGTCGTCGTGGTGCAGGTAGCTCATCACCACCCCGGCGGGCCACCCGGCCGCCGTACTGAAGGCGAAGGTACATTCGGTCTGCGCCGCAACGAGTTCGGCGATGCCCTCCTCGTCGACCCGCAGCGTACGCAGATCCTCGTTGTCGTCGATTCCGACGGCCATCGTCACATCACTTCACGTACGCGCCGGCGTCCACCGGGAAGGTGACTCCGGTGACGTACCGTGCCTCGTCGCTGCCGAGGAACAGCACCGCGTTGCTGATGTCGATCGATTCGACCCAGGGCACCGGCAGCGTGTTCAGCGACATGAACCCCGGCATCGCCTTCTCCTGCGACGGCTCCGGATCCCCCGGGGAGAACATGCCGTACGTCCCGGGATTCTGGATCATGATGGTGTCGACGTTCGTCGGGTGGATGGTGTTGACCCGGATGCTGTGGGGACCGAGCTCGTTCGCCATGGTCCGCATGAGCCCGACGATGCCGTGCTTGGCGGCGACGTAGTGGGCGACCTGCTGAATGCCCTTGAGGCCACCGATCGAACTGGTGAACATGATGGACCCACCGCGGCCCTGCTCGATCATCGTGGGGATCGCGACGACCGCGGTGTTGAAGACGCCGGTGAGGTTGACGTCGATCATGTCGCGCCACTGCTCGGCGGTGAGTTCCCACGAGCGGCCGTAGGTGGCGATGCCGGCGTTGGCGACCACGATGTCGACGCCGCCGAGCTGCGCCACCCCGTCGTCGAAGGCGCGCTGCAGCGCCGCGCGGTCTCGGACGTCGGCGCGGTGCGCCACGATCCGCCGGTCGAGGGCCTCGACGAGCCGGACGGTCTCCTTGAGCTCGTCCTCGGTGGCCAGCGGGTAGTACGGGGTCACCGAGTCGATGTTCTCGCAGATGTCGACCGCGATGATGTCGGCGCCCTCCTCGGCGAGCCGCAGCGCGTGGCTGCGACCCTGGCCGCGGGCGGCCCCGGTGATGAACGCGACCTTGCCTTCTACTCGTCCTGCCATGATTGTCGCCCCTCTCGTGGGAAATGGTGTCTAGCGATCGGCGGGGAACCGGACGGTTCCGGTGCCTTCGAGAACGCGCGCTCCGCCGAGGACGTCGAGCGTGAGGTCGCAGCGCACCAGGAGGCCGTCGGCTGTCTCCTCCACGTCGGTCACCACGCCCGCGGCCCGCAGCCTGTCACCCTCGAATACGTTGCCGAGGAACCTGAACCGGTATCCGGTGACCCGGTCCACGCCACCGGCCCAGGAGCCGAGCATGGACACGACGTAGGCGATGTTGCTCGGGCCCTGATTGACCGTGCGGTCGCCGAGGCCCAGCGCGCTCGCCGCCTTCCGATCGAAATGGATCGGGTTCGGGTCCCGCATGAGCGCCGAGAGGGTCTTCATCCGGGCCGGATCCACCGCGTCGATGGTGCGCTCGGGAATCTTCTGTCCGACGGTCGGTTTCATGCGTTCTCTCCTCGCCGCGGGAACACGATCGAGTTGGTGGTGGAGGCACAGTGCGCGCCGTCCTCGTCGTGCAGGTCGAGACGGTAGCCGACGATGTCGAAGACGCCGGTGCGCCGGCCCACCTTGCGCGTCGCGGAGACGATCTCGCCCGAGACGCGGTAGGTGGCGCCGACGCGCAGCGGCCGGTGCACCACCGTCTCGGTTTCCCCGGCCATCGGGCCGTCGGCCTCGGTGGCCCCGAACACCGCGAACAACTCGTCCCAGCTCCAGCCCATCGCGCCGGTGGCGACGAGGAACACCAGCACCGGGTGCGCACCGCCGTCGGCGGGGTCGGCGAGCATGCTGTCGAGGACGAGGTGCACCCACCACGGCTCGAGCGTGGCCTGGCCGCCGGGGAAGCGGGTGCCGACCAGTTCGGCGAGTTCGGTCTCGGTCGGCACCCGGCGTCCGGTGTCCACGGTCATCGGGCCGCCGTCGCTTCGAGGTACGGCGCCCGCAGGTCCCGCTTCATGATCTTCCCGGTCGGCGCCTTCGGCAGGGCGTCGACGAAGTCGACCGAACGGGGCTTCTGGTAGGAGGCCAGGTTCCGCTTGGCGGTGTCGATGATCTCCTGTTCGGTGGCGGTGTGCCCGGGCTTGAGCACGACGACGGCCTTGACGACCTCGCCCCACTCGTCGTCGGGGATGCCGATGACGGCGCATTCGAGGACTGCGGGATGGGCGCCGATGGCCTCTTCGACCTGGATGCTGTAGATGTTCTCGCCACCGGAGATGATCATGTCCTTGGCCCGGTCGACGATATAGACGTAGTGGTCCTCGTCCCAGACCGCGACGTCGCCGGTCCACATCCAGCCGTCGCGCAGGGTCTGCGCGGTCAGCTCCGGCTTGTTCCAGTAGCCGAGCATGTTGGCCTCGGAGCGGACCACGATCTCGCCGGGGGTCCTGCCGTCCTTGGGGACCTCGTTGCCGTCGAAGTCGACGACCCGGATCGTGGTGCCGAATCCTTCGCGGCCGCAGGACTTCAGCCGGTGCTCGTTGATGCCGTTGACCGCGTCGAGGTGGTCCTCCTGGGACAGGAACGACATGGTCGTGCCCTCGGTCTGGCCGTATCCCTGGATGAGGGTGCACGGGAACGCCTCGAGCGCGCTGCGCACGATCGCGGACGGCATGGGGCCGCCGCCGTACTGGATGTTGCGCAGGCTCGACAGGTCGTAGGAGTCGAAGTTCTCCACGGCCATCATCCAGTTCAGCATCGTGGTGATGCCGAGGAACGCCGAGACCCGTTCCGACTCGATGATCTCGAGCGCCTGCTTGGCCTCGAAATTGACCAGCACGACCGGACATCCGTGCTTCATGTAGTTCATCGAGAGCACCACCGGGATGTGGTACATCTGGCCGGTGAGCATGTAGACGTCGGTCGGAACGACCCGCTCGGCGACGGTCTGGTTGAGCATGCCGGCGGCCGCGCTGGTGTGCGAGTGCAGCGCGCCCTTGGACTCGCCGGTGGTGCCGCCGGTGTAGAGGATGAAGAACGGGTCGTCTCCCCCGACGCTCGGCGTCCAGATCGGTTCGGCCGGGCTGGAGCTCGCGAGCAGCTCCTCGTACGTCCCGCTTCCGCCCGGGCCGAACTCGAGCCAGTGGTCGACCGTGGTGGATCGACTCAGTTCCTCTGCCACGGACCGGAACTCGGAGGCGGTGATGAGCACCTTCGGGGTGGCGTCGGCGACGAGCCCGAGCAGGGACGGAGTTGCCAGCCGCCAGTTCAGCGGCTGCAGGATCAGTCCCGCTCGGCCGACGGCGAAGAACAGTTCCTGGAACTCGATGCTGTTCTTGGTCAGCACGGCGACGCGGTCGCCCTTCTCCAGGCCGAGTCCGCGCAGTCCGTTCGCCAGGCGCCGGACGCGCTCGTCGAGGTCGGCGAACGTGATGCGGCGATCGTTGGGGACGTCGTACAACGCCATGCGGTTCGGGGTGAGGGCGGCCCACTTGGCGGGGATGAGGCCCTGGTTCATCGTCATGGGTGTCTCCGGATGCGGGAGGGTTCAGTACGGGAGGTCGAGGGCGATGTGCCGCTTGGTGAGCACCCAGTCGCCGCCGCTCCGGGTCCACTCGTCCTCGTACTTGCCCGTGGACAACACCTTCAGCGCACCGTTCTCCGCGGAGGTGATGAGCAGGTAGGACACCGTGCGGACGTTCTTCTCGTCGATCTCGTCGATCAGCAGATTGGTGGTGATGTGCCGCCGCTGGTCGGTCTGCGACTCGTGCGCGCCGCGGAACAGGCCCATGATCTCCTCGCGGCCGTTCAGCGGCCCGATGAGGTCGCCGTCGCCGATCTTCATGGTGAACACGGCGGTTTCGCCGAAGACGCGCTCGACGCCGTCCATGTCGCCGTCGTCGTAGGCGAGCGCGTAGCGGGCGAGGGCGTTTTCGATTTCGTTCCTGAGCGACATTACGACTACTCCTGCCGAGGGGAGGGAAGGAAGGGAGGTGTGATGGCAGTCACTTTATACTAATCATGCGCATTGTCTAGGGGTACGAGGACCCCAGTTTCCGCGCCGAGGGACGGCGATCGACCCTATTCGAACATCGGGCTAATCGGACACAGTCCAGGTGTCGTGCCCGGTCAACAAGGACTGCAGGGAGTCTCGGCGGTCGAGACCGCCGGTGCGGGCGCTCTCGTTCTGCTCCCGCACCAGGTCGTCGTACGTCGGACGGGCAACGCTGCGGAACACGCCGAACACGGTGTGTTCGAGGTCCTGGTCGGACAGCCGCGACAGCGCGAAGGCGTACTCCGGATCGTCGGCGTGCGCATCGTGCACCACGATCGCACCCGGGTCGGCCGTCGCCGTGTCCACCACGCGCAGTCCGAATCCGTCACGGACGACGCACTTCTGGCCCTCGGCGCCGAACACGATCGGCTCACCGTGGCGCAGCGGGATCACCCGCTGCTCGGCGTCCTCCTTGCGCAGCACGTCGAAGGAGCCGTCGTTGAAGATCGGGCAGTCCTGATAGATCTCGACGAACGAGGTGCCCCGGTGCTCGGCTGCGCGGCGCAGCACGTCGGTCAGACCCTTGCGGTCGGAGTCGAGCGCTCGGGCCGCGAAGGTGGCCTCGGCACCGAGAGCGAGGGACAGCGTGTTGAACGGGTGGTCCACCGAACCCATCGGCGTGGACTTGGTGATCTTCCCGACCTCGGACGTGGGCGAGTACTGCCCCTTCGTCAGGCCGTAGATCCGGTTGTTGAACAACAGGATCGTGAGGTTCACGTTGCGGCGCAGCGCATGGATCAGGTGGTTTCCGCCGATCGAGAGGGCATCGCCGTCACCGGTGACCACCCACACCGACAGGTCGGGCCGGGTGACGGCCAGACCGGTCGCGATCGCCGGCGCACGGCCGTGGATGGAGTGCAGGCCGTAGGTCTCGAGGTAGTACGGGAACCGGCTCGAACAGCCGATGCCCGAGACGAACATCAGGTTCTCGCGCCGCAGGCCGAGTTCGGGCAGGAAGTTACGGATCGCGGCCAGAATGACGTAGTCACCGCAGCCCGGGCACCAGCGCACCTCCTGGTCGCTCGTGAAGTCCTTGGCCTTCTGCGGGGTGTCGGTCGTCGGGACGAGCGCGGTGGCACTCAGTCCGAGATCGGTGCCCACGCGGCTGATCAACTCGGTCATGCCGATTCCTCCTCGCGGTCCGGCTCCGGACGGTACTCGGCCGCAGCCAGCGCGGCGGTGGTCTTGGCGTGTTCCAGCTCGCGCAGGGTGCCGGCGAGCGCGGCATCGATCGCGTCGACGATCTCGTCGGCGAGGAAGGCCAGGCCCTGAACCTTGGTCACCGGCTGGACGTCGACAAGGTAGCGCGCCCGCAGCACACTCGTCAGCTGTCCCAGGTTCATCTCGGGCGCGATCACCGTGCGGTACCGGCCGAGCACCTCACCGAGGTTGCGCGGCAACGGGTTCAGGTGCCGCAGGTGCAGGTGGGCGACCGCGGTGCCGCGACGCCGGGCCCGGCGGCACGCCTCGCCGATCGGCCCGTAGGAACTGCCCCATCCCACGATCAGCAGTTCCGCCTGCCCCGACGGATCGTCGACCTCGGCGTCCGGGACCGAGATCCCGTCGATCTTCGCCTGGCGCAGGCGCACCATCAGATCGTGGTTGGCCGGGTCGTAGGAGATGTTGCCGCTGCCGTTCGCCTTCTCGAGGCCACCGATCCGGTGCTCGAGGCCGGGCGTTCCGGGGATCGCCACGGTGCGGGCCAGGGTTTCGCGGTCCCGGGCGTAGGGGCGCAGGGGCGCACCACCGGCGTCCGGGCCCGTCTCGTAGCCCGGCTCGATCGGGGCGAGCTCGTCTACCCGCGGGATCTGCCAGGGTTCGGAGCCGTTGGCGATGGCGCCGTCGGACAGCAGCAGCACCGGGGTCCGGTAGGTCAGGGCGATGTGGGCCGCCTCGACCGCGGTGGCGAAGCAGTCGGCCGGCGAGCGCGGCGCGAGCACCGCGACCGGCGACTCACCGTTGCGCCCGTACAGCGCCTGCAGCAGGTCGGATTGCTCGGTCTTGGTCGGCAGGCCCGTCGACGGTCCGCCGCGCTGCACGTCGATCACCACGAGGGGGATTTCGGTCATCACGGCCAGGCCGATGGCCTCGCTCTTGAGGGCCAGGCCCGGACCGGAGGTGCTGGTGACGCCCAGGGCGCCGCCGATGGAGGCCCCGACTGCCGCGCCGATGGCGGCGATCTCGTCCTCCGCCTGGAAGGTGGTCACGCCGAGGCTGCGGTGCTTGGTCAGCTCGTGCAGGATGTCGGAGGCGGGAGTGATCGGATACGTCCCGAGGAACACCTCGAGCCCGGACAGCTCACCGGCGGCCACCAGGCCGTAGGCCAGGGCGGTGTTGCCGGTGATCTGCCGGTACGTACCGGGCGGCAGGTCCGCCTTGGCCACCTCGAACGTCGTCGCGAACGTCTCCGTGGTCTCGCCGTAGTTCCACCCGGCGTGGAATGCGAGCAGGTTGCCCTGGGCGACCTGCGGCTTCTTGGCGAACTTCGTGCGCAGGAACTCCTCGATCCGCCCCACCGGCCGGTTGTACATCCACGACAGCAGCCCGAGCGCGAACATGTTCTTCGCGCGTTCCCCGTCCTTGCGGCTCAGGCCGGCCGGCTCGACCGCCCCGACCGACAGGCTCGACATCGGCACCTGGTGGATCACGAACTCGTCGAGGCTGCCGTCCTCGAGCGGGCTGGCGGCGTAGCCGACCTTGGACAGGTTGCGCTTGGTGAACTCGTCGGTGTTGACGATGACGGTGCCGCCGCGCGGCAGGTCGCCGATGTTCGCCTTCAGCGCCGCCGGGTTCATCGCGACGAGGACGTCCGGGCGATCACCCGCGGTGAGGATGTCGTGGTCCGCGATCTGGATCTGGAACGACGACACGCCGGGCAGCGTGCCCTGCGGTGCCCGGATCTCGGCGGGGAAGTTCGGCTGCGTCGCGAGGTCGTTGCCGAACGCGGCCGCTTCGGAGGTGAACCGGTCGCCGGTCAGCTGCATGCCGTCGCCCGAGTCGCCCGCGAAGCGGATGACGACTCGCTCCAGCTTGGTGGTGTTCGCGTCCGTTGTCATGGGTGCCTGCCTCTGGTCCGCATTCTGCCCCTAATGGGCTTCCTTCACGAGTTGCTTGGCCAGGGAATCGAAGATCACCTCGGTCGAGCCCTCGTAGATCCGCATGGGACGGGCCTCCCGGTAGAGGCGCTCGAGCTTCCCGCCGCGCACGAGCCCGAAGCGGCCCATGATCTGCACCGAGCGGTCGACGACGCGGGCGGCCGCCTCGGTGGCGCCGACCTTTGCCATCGACGACAGGTGCAGATTGGCGCGTGCGTCGCGGGCCGACGCGGCGGCCGCGCGGTAGGTCAGCGAGCGCGCCATCTCGATGTCGGTCCAGCAGGAGGCGAGGTGCTCGGGCACCGATCCGAGACGCGCGAGGCTGACGCCGAAGCCCTCCCGGGTCTTGGCGTGGGCGACCGCCTCGTCCAGCGCGGCCTGGGCCACGCCGACGGCGGCGCCGGCCACGGACACGCGGAACGTGGCGAGGGTGGCGAGGACGAGCCCGAAGCCCTTGCCCGGTTCCCCCGATGCGGTTGCCGACCGGTACCTCGACGTTCTCGAGGATGACGTCGCTGAGCACGTGGGGCGCGATGATCTGGTGCGGGCGCTCGATGCGCAGGCCGGGCGCGTCGGCCGGGACCAGCACGAGGGAGTATCCGTCGCCCTCGCGGGCGAGGATGCTGTAGAAGTCCGCGTCGCCGCCGTTGGTGATGAAGGACTTGTGCCCGTCGACGATCAGCTTGCCGTCGCGCTCGACGACGGTGGTGCTGAGTGCCTTGAGATCGGAGCCGACGTGCGGCTCCGTCAGGCCCAGCGCGGCCACGGCCTCGAGCCGGGCCACCTTGGGCAGCCACTCCGCCTTGAGTTCCTCGGAGCCGCCGACGCTGATGCAGTAGCTGCCGATGCCCTGCATGCCGAACATGGAGTCGAGGTGGGCCGACTCGGCGGCGAGGGCCTCGCGCACGATGGTCACCGCGAGCGAGTCGACCTTCTCGAAGCGACCACCGTAGGCAGCCGGCACGACGACCTCGGTGAGCCGGGACGCGGTCAGCCGCTTGCGGACGTCCGGATCGAAGCTGTCCGCCTCGTCGGCGCGCGCGGCGATGTCGGCACACTCGGCCGCGAGGTCCCGGGCTTCCCGCTGGAGGTCGAGGTACCGCTGCGGCAGGGCGAACAGGTCCTGCTGGTCGTCACTCACCTTGTACTCCGTTCTGGCGATGCGTCCGATCCACCGGGTGCGACACGGCGGTGTGACTCGGCGCGGTCTCGGCCATTGTCGTGAACTGGATCACTATCCGCTAATCTATGATCACAATAGCAAGGAATTGGGTACCGTCAACCAGGACCAGTGGAGGAACTCGATGACCGATTCAACAACCGGCCGGACCCGCCCGGGGTTCGACCCCGTCCGCGCGTTCGATCTGACCGACCGCACGGCGATCGTCACCGGCGGCAGCCGGGGCCTCGGCCGCGCCATGGCGTTCGGGCTGGCTCGCGCCGGCTGCGACGTCGTCATCGCCAGCCGTGACCTGGCCTCCTGCCAGGCCACCGCCGACGAGATCACCGAGGAGACGGGACGCAAGACGCTTGCGCATTCGTTCCACGTCGGACGATGGGAATCGATCGAGGAACTCGTCGAGGCGGCCTACGGTCACTTCGGGAAGATCGACGTGCTGATCAACAACGCGGGCATGTCCCCGCTGTACGACAGTCTCGACACCGTCAGCGAAACGCTGTTCGACAAGGTGATCGGGGTGAACCTCAAGGGCCCGTTCCGGCTCGCGGCACTCGTCGGAACCCGCATGGCGCAGGGCGACGGCGGATCCATTATCAACATTTCCAGCGCCGGGTCCGTGCACCCCAGGCCGGACATCCTTCCCTACGCCGCCGCCAAGGCCGGACTCAACGCCGTTACGATCGGCATGGCGCACGCGTTCGGTCCCACGGTGCGCAGCAACGCAATCATGGCCGGCACCTTCCTCACGGACGTGAGCAACTCGTGGGACATGGAGGCGTTCTCCCAGCGGGCGCAGCGCTTCGCCGCCAAGCGCGGCGGACAGCCCGACGAGATCGTCGGCGCCGCCCTCTACCTCGCGAGCGACGCCTCGAGTTTCACGACCGGCTCCATCGTCACCGTCGACGGCGGCCACCCCTGATCCACCCGGAAGGACACGACATGACCACCGCCACCACCGCCGTCACGCAGCAGCGCTTCCAGCTCGCCTACGGCGACTGCGACGCCGTCGGGATCTCGTACTTCGCCATCAACTACCCGTGGATGGAACGCACGTACAGCGTCTGGCTGCACTCGTTCGGCCTCGACAGCCACACGTTGCTCGACACCGTCGGCGTCTACACCGTGGGCCTGAAGTCGGAGTGCCAGTACATCACCAGCTGCGAGGTGTTCGACGAGCTGACCTGCACGGTCGTCCTCGACCACCTCGGCACCACCTCGTACGCGCTGGGATTCGACTTCGAGCGCGGCGACGAACTCGTCGCTCACGGCAAGATCACGTTCGCCGTGCGCGGCGCCGATGGAAACAAGGCCCCGATCCCGGAGCGGCTGCTCGCCGCCCTCCGGACGCTGGAGCCGCCGAAGACGACGCAACCGTAGTTCCCGCGCGAGTTCCCGCGCGCGAAGGGGGCGTCCACTCCACCGAGTGGACGCCCCCTTCGGCATCTTCGGCGTGCGCGAAATCCATTGACAATTCCCAAATTCCGCATGCAGTCGTCAGCATCGGTGATCTGGATCACTTCGACTCCGATCCCGAACCGTCCGCGGAGGCGCTCGCCCCTGAGCGACGCAACTCCCGCTCGACCGTCGATTCGACGATCCGCAGAGGCCCGAGCCACCGCAGGAGAGCCCCCGTCCCATCCCAGCCGATGCGCGAGCATCGACGGCGGCTTTCCTCGGGACGGACCTGTCGACCGGCGCGGGAGCAGCCCGCCCCGGAATCACGAAAGCGAATGGACATGGGAACCAACGAAAAGAAGGTCGTACAGAACTGGCTCGCCGCCGTCCGCGGCGATTCGGAGGGGGTGGGAGACGCGTTCACCCGCTACTTCCATCCCGATGCCACCTGGACCCTCATCGGATCCACTCCCATCTCGGGCACCTACAAGGGTCTCGAGTCCATCCAGAACGACTTTCTCGGCGCGAACTTCCGCGGCGAGGAGCGCGAAGGCCCGTCCGTGCAGGGCCTGAGCCAGGAGTACGGCATCAAGCCACTCGAGGTCGAGGACGTCCTCTCGCTGGAGGACGGGCGCGTCGTCGTATTCTGCCGCTCGGATGGCATGGGCCGCAACGGGGTTCCGTACAAGAACCAGTACTGCTGGATCGTCACCGTCCGCGACGACAAGATCGCGGCCATGCTCGAGTTCTGCGACACCGCCCTGATCGAGCAGGCGCAGTTCGACAAGATGATCGTCCCCCGGGGTACCACCACTCCCGTCTACGAACACTGATCCGCCACATTTCCCTCGACGCAAGGAGCAATCATGGCCAAGCAGGGACGACTCACCCGGGAGAAATTCGGCTACACGATGCCGGTGGACGAGCCGCTCTACCCGAAGCCGCCCGTCTACTATCGCGACATGGAGACCATCACGGTCGCCTACGAGACCGACGAGAACGCCGCGCTCGACCTCCTTCCGGAGGCAGCGGGTTTCGAACTCACTCTCCCCGCAACCGTCCGCATCGTCATCGCCAAGATGCCGTTCACCACGTTCGGTGCGTACGAGGAGGCTTACCAGTTCCTCGACTGCACGTGGGAGGGCGAGCCGTGCATCTATCCCGTCCGCATCCTGCTCAACCAGGAGTCGGCACTCGCCGCCGGCCGTGAGATCTGGGGCAACCCCAAGAAGTTCGGCCACATCGAGTGGCAGCAGGAAAGCGAGGTCATGCAGGGAATCGTGGAACGTCCCAAGGGAAGCCGCATCTGCACCGTACAGATGAAGCCGGAGCGTCCGGTCGACCTCGAGCCCTACGACATGAAGCCGATGGGCCTCCGGGTCATCCCGAATCCCGAGGGTGGGGACCCGTCGCTCGCGGATCTGGTGCTCAACTCCTGCCGTGTGACCCCGAAGCAAGCATGGTCCGGGCGCGGCTCGATCTCGTTCGGTGTGGAATCCGAACTCGATCCATGGCACACCCTGCCGATCAAACGGATCACAGACGCCCTCTACGTCCGCTCGGACATGGACGTCGCGCCGACAGCGAAGGTCGTCAAACGGTTCTTCTAACCCGCTGCGGGTCCAGCATGTGCAGCCGACTCGGATCGGACGACGAGTACGACGCGGCGCTCGCCGACTACCGCCGGCGTGGCAGCACCCTCGAGCTGGACGGCAGATTCGGTGCGGGCGCCCACTCCTCACGAGTGGGCGCCCGTTCCCGTCGAGAACTCGTTTCACCAATATGCGTTGACATCATTCGAATCGTATTTATAGTTATCAGCACCTAGTGATCCGGATCACTGTCCACCTCCGGCCCCAGACCCTCGGCGGAGCGGCACGACCCCGACCGGTGCTCCGGCACCGATCCTGCTCGACCCTCGATTCGACGATCAGGAGATCCCAGAGTGACCGCAGTCGATCCCCGCCCCATCGCCCCCGACATCCTCTCCCCCGAGTTCCTCGACAACCCGTACCCGCTCCACCGCGTGTTGCGCGACCACTACCCGGCCCTGCACCACGAGGGCACGGACAGCTACCTGATCAGCAGGTACGCCGACTGCGCCGAGGCCTTCCGCAGCCCGAAGTTCTCCAGCCGCAACTACGAATGGCAGCTCGAGCCCATCCACGGCCGCACGATCCTGCAGATGGAAGGGCGCGAGCACTCCACGCACCGCGCGCTGCTCAACCCGTTCTTCCGCGGCAACGGACTCGAACGCTTCATGCCGGCCATCACCCACAATGCCGCCCAGCTGATCGGCGACATCGTCGCGCGCAACGCCGGCGAGCTGCTCGGCGCGGTGGCCCGGCAGGGCGAGGCCGAACTCGTCTCCCAGTTCACCAGCCGATTCCCCATCAACGTGATGGTCGACATGCTGGGCCTGCCCAAGAGCGATCACGAGCGGTTCCGCGGCTGGTACTTCTCGATCATGGCCTATCTCAACAACCTGGCCGGAGACCCCGAGATCAACGCCGCCGCCGAACGCACCCATGTCGAGCTGCGCGAGTACATGCTGCCGATCATCCGCGAACGACGCTCGGGCGACGGCGGCGATCTGCTCTCGCGCCTGTGCCGCGCGGAGGTCGACGGCGAGCAGATGTCCGACGAGGAGATCAAGGCCTTCGTCAGTCTGCTCCTCGTCGCCGGTGGCGAGACGACGGACAAGGCCATCGCCAGCATGATTCGCAATCTGATCGACCATCCCGAGCAGATGCGGGCCGTGCGCGAGGACCGCACCCTCGCCGACCGCGTCATCGCCGAGACGCTGCGGTATTCCGGACCCGTCCACATGATCATGCGCCAGACCGAGGACGAGGTGCAGATCGAGGACTCGACCATCCCCGCAGGGGCGACGTGCATCATGATGCTCGCGGCCGCCAACCGCGACGAGCGCCACTTCTCGAATCCGGACGAGTTCGACATCTTCCGAACCGACCTCAACGTCGACCGAGCATTCAGTGGTGCGGCCAACCACGTGCAGTTCATCCTCGGCCGCCACTTCTGCGTGGGCTCTATGCTCGCGAAGACGGAGATGACCATCGCGCTGAACCTCGTGCTCGACACGATGGACTCGATCGAGTACCAGGACGGCTTCGTACCGCGCGAGGAGGGCCTCTACACCCGCAGCATCCCCGAACTGCGCGTGAAGTTCGAACCGACCGGGAAGCTCGGCTGACAGCCGCGACAGCCGGCCGTCCGCGCATGCGATCGCGTACGCGGACGGCCGGCACTGCCGCGTCGGCGAAAGACGGCACTGCCGCGTCGACGAAAGACGGCACTGCCGCGTCGGCGAAAGACGGCACTGCCGCGTCGACGAAAGACGGCACTGCCGCGTCGGCGAAAGACGTTACTGCAGCGTGTAGTCCGTCAGTACCCGGCGACCGGGCGTGAAGGTGGCCGGGATGCGCTGGTAGCCGGTGTTCACGCCCTGTCGCGGGTACGGCTGCAGCGCCGCGAGGTCGACGTCGTAGTCCGGCATCCGTTCGAGCACCTGGCTGATCAGAGCGTGCGACATGTACCGGCCGAGGTGCGAACCGGCGCAGCGGTGCACACCGATGCCGAAGGCGGTGTGCCGGTTGGGCCACCGTTCGATGTCGATCTCGTCGGGCTTGTCGAACAGTTCCGAATCGCGATTGGCGGAGGCCCACGACAGCAGCACCCGGTCGCCCTTCTGCATGGGGCAGCCGTGGAACTCGACGTCGTGCGTCACGGTGCGGGCGAGCGCCTGGGTCGGCGAGAAGTACCGCAGGAACTCCTCGATGGCGTGATCGAGGAGATCGGGGTGGTCGATGAGACGCTGCCGCACGTCCTTGTGGCGGCTGAGCCAGACCAGCGAGTTGCTCACCAGGGACGCGGTGGTGCCGACGCCGCCGGAGATGAGCAGGTCGACGATCGCGAACACGTCGTGATCGTTCATCGGGCTGCCGTCGACCTCCTGCTGGACGAGGTAGCTGATGATGTCGTCCTTCGGATCCCGTCGCCGTTCGGTGATGGTCTGCTCGATGCGTCCGGCCAGGTACGGGAAGTCGACCTCGACCGCGCGGGTGTGCTCGGGGGTGCCCGGAATTCCCGCGAGCACCTGGAAGTGGGCGTTGGAGTAGCGGCGCCACTCCGAGACGTCGAGTCCGAGCCACTCCACCGTGACGATCGAGGGCACTCCGATGACCGACGTCAGGTCGCACTCACCGCTCTCGATCACGCTGTCGATGAAGCCCGCGACGTGCCGGTCGATGGTGGGCTTCATCTTCTCGACGGCGGCCGGCGCACTGACCGGGTTGACGATCCTGCGGTACTTGCGGAACTCCGGGGGATCGAGCTCGATCGGAATATGGTCGTGATGCGGGGTTTTCGGGATCACCACGGACAGCCCGTCGCCGCCGTACTCGCTGCGCGCCGAGGAGAACGTCTCGTCGTCGCGGGCGGCGTCGAAGACCGAACTGTAGTCGGAGAGCACCCAGTATCCGCCGTGAGCGGGAGTCCAGCCGATCTTGACGGTTTCGCGGATCTTCCGGTACGACTCGGCCGGGTCGGCCGAGTGCTCGGGCGAATTGTGGTCGAAGTGGACGACCGGACAGCGAGCGGGGCTTTCCATCGTGCGTTCCTTCCGAGACGGGATTCGTTGGCGGCGAATCGGGTTCTAGGCCTTGGCGAGCAATCCGGCGTCGATGGGCAGGACCACGCCGGTCACGTACCGGGCCTCGTCGGAGGCCAGCCAGACCAGGGCATTGCTGATGTCGACGGCCTCGACCCAGGGGACGTCGAGTTCGTTGCGCCGGCGGCAGTGGTCGACGATGTCGGCCTGCGTGGGCGACTCGAGGTCCGGACGGTAGATGCGGTACATGGCGTCGTTCTCGATCATGTCCGTCCGGACGGTGCCGGGGTTGAGGGTGTTGACCCGGATGCCGTGTTCCCCCAGCTCGTTGGAGAGGGTGCGCATGAGGCTGACGACCCCGCCCTTGCTGGCCGCGTAGTGCCCGAGGTTGCGGCTCGCCCGGATCGCCGCGACCGAGCTGGTGAGCACGATCGCACCGCCGGTACCCTGCTCGATCATCCGGGGCACGACGGCCCGCACGGTGTGGAAGACACCGGTGAGGTTGACGTCGATGACGTTCTGCCATTCCTCGTCGCTGAGATGCCAGGTGGGCGTGAAACTGACGATGCCGGCGTTGGCGCTGACGATGTCGAGGTGCCCGAACTCGTCGACGGCGTCGGAGACGAGGAGGTCGAGGGCCGCCTGGTCACGCACGTCGACCACCCGGGACAGGCAGCGGCGGCCCGTCGCCTCGACGAGCCGGTGGGTCTCGGCGAGGTCGTCGGTGGTGGCGAGCGGATACGCGACCGTGTCGACGTCCTTGCAGGAGTCGAGGATCACGACGTCGGCACCCTCCTCCGCGAGGCGGACGGCGTTCGATCGTCCCTGACCCCGGGCGGCGCCGGTGACCAGCGCGACCTTTCCGGCTACTCGTCCCATGGGTGCTCCCGTTCTCATTGTATGCGTACTGTGACGAACCGCACTCTAATGCTTATCATGATTATTAGCTAGTGAGCCCGCAAGGTCCGAAGGTCCCCGATCGCCGGACACCTACGTCCCGTGCCGGCACAGGTTCCGGAGCCGCGCGCACGGCAGTCAGCCGCGACAGCAACGAACGGCTGTCGCGGCTGACTGGGGACCGCGCGGATATTCGGCAGGGATCCCTCCCCTGATCCGTCAGGCGAGCGACACCGGCCGCAACGGCGCCGCGGCCGGATCCGCCGACGGATCGGCCGCACGGAGCGACGCCCTCGCCGCGGCCCGGCCCGCCCGGTAGCCGAATACCAGGGCAGGGCCCAGGGTTCCGCCGGCTCCGCCGTAGACCATGCCGGTGGGGGCCGCCATGACGTTCCCGGCGGCGAACAGGCCGGGGATGACCCGATCGTCGACGTCGAGGACCGCGCCGTCGGCGTCGGTGCGCGGACCGCCCTTCGTGCCGAGCGTGCTGCTGTGGATCTGCACCGCATGGAAGGGGGCCCGCGCGACGGGTCCCAGGGTGGATTCCACGCCGGGGTACCTGTTCTTGTCCCCGACGAACCCGTCGTACACGCTCTCGCCGCGGTGGTACTCGCTGTCGTGGCCCCGGCGCACGTCCTCGTTCCAGTGGGCGACCGTCGATTCGAGGGTGTCCGCGGGGACGTCGATCTGCCGTGCCAGATCGGCGAGAGTGTCGGCCCGCACGACCCACTCCGGGGCTTCGGTGCCCGGCGCGGCCCCGAACGCCCCGTACTTCTCGACGTGGTCGGCGTCGAAGATCAGCCAGCACGGCTGGTTCAGGTAGTCGAAGTCGTGCGCGTCGAGCTGGTGGAACGCCCCACCGAGCGCGTTGTAGTTGGTCGCCTCGTTGGTGAACCGCCGGCCGAGCCGGTTGACCATGATCGAGTGCGGCGCAGTGCGCTCCCGGTGCACGAGCTGGACGGCCTGGGCACCGTTCGCCCGTTGCCCGGGCAGCACCGCGACCGGCGCCCACCAGGCCTCGCGCATGTTGCCGAGCTGCGCGCCGACGCGCATCGCCATGCGCAATCCGTCCCCCGTGCACGTGGGCACGGTGGCGGGGTGCGCCATCGGTCCGCGCAGGAAGTCGCGCCGCAGCCGCTCGTCCCATTCGAAGCCGCCGGTGGCGAGCACGACGCCGTGCTCCGCGCGCACGTCGTGCGCCCCGTTCCGCCCCTCGAACCGCACGCCGGTGATGCGGCCGGACTCGTCCTGGATCAGCCGCACGCCCCGCTCCCCGGTGTGCACGGCGACGCCCTCGTCGAGGCAGCCCTGGAGCAGGGCCGCGATCATGCCGCGGCCCAGGCCCTCCACGCGGTCCCGCTCCCGCTGCTCGAGCACGTCGGGGGGAAGGTGGCCGGTGCCGCCGCCGATGGGGGTCTCCGCGACCGTCATACGGCGCGGGACCCCGACGAGCTTGTCCTCCCATCGGCCGAGGTCGATGAAGCTGAACAGGTCGGGTTCGAGGGAGCGTCCGCCCTGCGGCATCCCGCCGGGCCGCTCGGGGTGGTAGTCGGGGTAGCCGGCGACGAGGCGCATCTTCAGCGGCGTGGTGTCGAGCCAGTCGAGCAGTTCGGGAACGGTGTCGACGAACGCCTCCGCGAGTTCGGGCAGGATCATCCCGTGCGACAGGGATTCGAGGTAGGCGAGGGACTGCTCGCGCGAGTCGACGATCCCCGCCTCCCGCGCGTACCGGTTGTTCGGCAGCCACGCCACGGCGCTCGACAGGCACGTGGTACCGCCGAGCAGTTCGCCCTTCTCGAACACGCCCACGCGGGCACCGCACCGGGCGGCCGACAGGGCGGCGCACAGTCCGGCACCCCCGCTGCCGAGCACGATGACGTCGTAGGCGTCCGATCCGTCGTTGTCTTGCATCGTAATTCCCTCTCTCGGGATGGTTCAGTCGAAGGTGGGTGACGGACTCGGCCGGAGTCGTCCGTCCTGCTCGGCGGGGGACGGCGGGTCGGGTGCGGCCCCGGCCGTGAGGACCGTCCCGTACGTCGCGGTCGGCGTCGCGTACCGGACCTCGAGCCGGCGTTCGCCGAAGTACCAGCGCCCGGCCCGTCTCACGTAACGGTCGTGGTACCGCAACGCGAGAATGCTCTGCACCCCCGCCTGCGCGAACTCGACGTGGCAGGGCACGACCCCCTGCGCCGTGTCCTCATCGGTGAAGTCCACTGTGCCGGGGTGCGGGGTGTGCACGCTGACCCCGTCGTATCCGTCGAGCGCGGCACGAACGTAGGTGATGATCGCGTCCCGCCCCCACAGCGATTCCGACAGACCGTGGAACGCGGCGTCCGGCGTATACAGCGCGGCCAGCGTCTCCATGTCGTGGTCGTCGACGGCCAGGGCGTACCGCGTCGCCAGTTCGCGGATCTCGAGGACATCCTCCGTCCGTCGCGGGTGGCGGTCCCGGCCGTCGAGCATGTCGTGTCCTTCCGTCGCAGAGCGCGTTTCGGGGCCTGTCACTACTTCACCAGGGCGCCGGCGTCGATCGGCATCGTGATGCCGGTGACGTAGCGGGACTCGGCTCCGGCGAGGAACAGAACGGCGTTGCTGACGTCGTCGGGCTGCACGAACGGGACGTCGAGGGCGTGCATGCCGTGCAGCAGCGGTTCGACCTGTTCCCGGGTGGGCTGCGGCTCGTCCGGGAGGAACAACTTGTAGATCGCGTCGTTCAGCAGCATGCGGGTCTCCACGTTGGTCGGCAGGACCGCGTTGACCCGGATACCTTCGGGGCCGAGTTCGTTGGCGAGACTGCGCATCACGCCGAGCACGCCGTGCTTGGCCGCCGCGTAGTGGGCGTTGTTCGGCAGGCCCTTCAGTCCGGCGATGGAGCTGATCAGCACGATGCTGCCGCCGCGGCCGCCGGCACGCAGGTGCGGGACGGAGGCCTTCACCGTGTTCCACACGCCGGTGAGGTTGATGTCGATCATGTCGCGCCAGATATCGTCGGTGAGATCCTCGACCGGATAGCTGCCGGCGATCCCGGCGTTGGCGACGACGACGTCGAGGCGGCCGAACCGCTCGACCCCCGTCGCCACGGCCTTGGCGACCGCGGCCGAATCCCGCACGTCCGCTTCGGTGGCGACGATCTGCCGCCCCTCGGCCTGCACCAGGCGGACCGTCTCGTCGAGGTCCGCCCGGGTGGCCATGTCGTACGGGGCGCCCTGCACCGGAGCGCACAGGTCGATCGCGATGATGTCGGCGCCCTCGCGGGCGAGGCGCACCGCGTGGTTGCGCCCCTGTCCCCTCGCCGCACCGGTGACGAAGGCAACCAGGCCGTCGAATCCCATGACGTGAACCTCTCTCTCGACTCGCTCTTCGGTTCGCGTCACGGACCGGGCGACCGTCCCCGCGAGGAGGCCGGCCGGGCTTGCGTGCAGAGCGGTGGATCGCGAGACGCGAGAAGAACGGAAACGGAAGAAATCTCTGCATATGATTATGCTCACATCGGACCCGGGAGGTCAATGGTCGATTCGGCGAGCACCCCCGGGTTCACGGTCCGCCCGTCCCGTTCCACCGGCGCGAAATCTCTTGAAGATGAACCTTTCAGATCGAGAAGGGGCGCGCGTTCCCGGCAGTGGGGCCGATACGCGGTCCCGGCGTGAAGCGCGCGGGAATTCGCTTCCAACCGGGATTGACCGCCTGGTGCGCGAACGGTACCACCCGATCGTGCAGGATCTCGTAATCCGGCATGCGGCACAGGATCTGGCCGAGCATCTCGACGGACAGCGCACGGGCGATGTGCGCCCCGGCGCACCGGTGCACACCCATGCCGAACGCCGTGTGCCGGTTCGGCCACCGCTCGATGTCCACGGTGTCCGGGTCGTCGAACGCCTTCGGGTCGCGGTTCGCCGACGCCCAGCCGAGGAGCACGCGATCGCCCGTGCGGAAGTCGTGCCCGAGGAACTCGACATCACGAGTCACCGTGCGGGCCAGGGCCTGCGTGGGCGAGAAGACGCGCAGGAACTCCTCGATCGCCCGCGGCAGCTTCTCCGGGTGCTCGGCGAGGGTGCGACGCAGCTCGTGGTTGCGGTCGAGGTACATCAGCGTCTGGCTGACGAGGGAGGCGGTGGTGCCCACGCCGCCGGAGATCAGCAGCTCCGCCATGGCGAATACCTCGTCGTCCGTCACCGGCCGGCCGTCCACCTCCGAGCCGACGAGGTGACTCAGCACGTCGTCCCGCGGCCGTACGCGCCGCTCGGCGATCGCGGCCCGCAATTGCTCCTCCATCCACGGGAACTCGACGGAGATGGCGTGCTCGAACTCCGGCGTGCCCGGCAGGTCGGAGAGCGCGGCGTGATGGGCGTGCGCGTACCGCTCCCAGTCCGCCGGCGGCAGGCCGAGCCAGTCGATCGTCACCACGGCCGGCACGCCGATGACCGTCGCGAAGTCGCACGTGCCGGCCTCGATGACCTGGTCGATGAACCACGTCGTGTACTTCTCGATCGCCGGCCGCAGGTGCTCGACGGCCGCCGGGGAGGTCAGCGGGTTGATCAGCTTGCGGTACTTGCGATGTTCCGGAGGATCGAGTTCGACGGGGATGTGGTGGTTCACCGGCGTCTTGGGGATGACGGTGGCCAGGCCGTCGCCGCCGTAGGGGCACCGCGCGGACGAGAAGGTCTGGTCGTCGCGGGCGGCCTCGAACACGCCGTCGTAGTCGGTGAGCACCCAGAAGCCGCCGTGACGGGTCGACCGGACCACCGGCCCTGCCGCCCGCATCCGACGGTAGGAGCCGACCGGGTCCTCGGCGTGCGCGGCGGAGTTGTGGTCGAAGTCGACCACGGGACAACGCGGTTCGGTGCTCCGGTCGTCGAGCGTCATCGGACTTCTCCTGTCGGGCTCGTGGACGCCATCGCCGAGGGGGCCACCATGGTGCGGGCGTCGATCGACACGATCTCGCGCATTCCGGGAACGATGTCGCGGCCGAGGTCGTCGAGGTACGCGACGACGTCGTCGGCCGTCATGTCGGGCCACTGCGCGCGCACGATCACCGGATCGACCGGCACCTGCGCCGCGAGAGCGCGCAACTGGCCGAGACAGTCGTCGGGGGTTCCGACGATCGCCTCCGCGGCGGCGACCTGCCGGAATCGTTCGGTGAGGGCGGTGGCATCGCGGGTGTCCAGTTCCCGCTGCGCGTAGGCCAGGAGGCGTTCCCGCGCCATGGATTCGAAGCGCCGGAACGCGTCCTCGGTGGTGGCGCCGGGAACGATCTCGCGGCGCAGCGGATGCCGCGCCACCGGCGGCCGCCCGTGCTTGTGCCGCGCCGCGGCATAGACGCCGAACATGCGGTGCATGTCGTCGGTCCGGGTTTCGGGCGTCACCGGCCACGCGTCGCCCAGTCGTGCGGAGCGCCGGACGCCGGAATCCTTCAGTGCGCCGATCCAGATCGGCGGGTGGGGATCCTGCCAGGGACGGATGTGGGTCTTGACCCTGTCGAGCCGCCAGAACCTGCCGTGGAAGTCGACCTCGTCCTGCGTCCACATGAGCCGGATGATCTGCAGCGCCTCGTCCATCATGGCGAACCGCCGGTCGAAGTCGACGCCGAACGCGGCGAACTCCTCGCGCCGGTATCCCGCGCCGGCGCCGACGATGAGGTTGCCCCGGGTCAGGATGTCGAGGGTGGCGAGTTCCTCGGCGAGCGCGACCGGATGGAACAGCGGCACCTGCACCACCATCGTGCCGATCTTCACGCCGGGGTCCAATTCGGCCGCGATCCGCGCCAGGGTCGGGATCGGCTGCAGCCAGCGCAGGTTGCCGTAGATGTAGTGGTGGCCCATCACGATGTAGCGCACGCCGTTGCGCTGCGCGGCCTCGACCTGGCGCAGCAGTCCGTCGAGGTGCTCGCGCGGCGACAGCGTGGAGTGCACGTCGCCGAGGATCACACCCAGGTCCATGTCTTCCTCGCTTCCGTCGACGGCTCGAGCAGCCAGTGCCGCAGCTTCGCCTTGGCAACCTTGTTCAAGGTGGCGCGCGGGAACTCCGGTACCAGGTGGACCTCGCGCGGTCGTTTGAAGTCGGACAGCAGTTCTGCGCAGGCCCGTTCGATGTCGGCCGGCAGGCCGTCGGGCGCGGCGCCGTCCGGGATCACGAAGGCGACCGGGACGTCGCCGAGCATCGGGTCCGGTTTCGCCACGACGGCGGCCTCCCGGACGCCGGGCACCGCCGCGACCACGCGTTCGATCTCGGCGGCGGCGACGTTCTCACCGCCGACCTTGAGCATGTCCTTGGACCGCTCGACGAACCACAACTGCCCGGAGCGGTCCTGGCGCACCCGGTCTCCGGTGCGGAACCAGCCGTCGGCGGTGAAGGCCTCCCGCGTCGCGTCGTCGTTGTGCAGGTACCCGGCGAACAGGGACACACCCGGTGTTCCGCGCACCCACAGGTCACCCACCGTGCCGGGCTCGACGGGACGGCCGTCGTCGCCGACGACGGCGACGGCGTACTCGGGGGCCGGACGTCCCATGGTCCCGTCGGGGTCGGGATGGGCCAGTTCGCTGACGACGGGGTGCGACACGGTCTCCGTCATGCCGAACCATCCGGTCATGCGGATCCCGTCGGCCACCGAGTGCTGCGTCGCGCTGCCCGACCAGTGCCGGTAGGTGTGGCCGGCCGGAACGGGAGCACCGTCGAGGGCCCGGAGCATGAACGACACCACCGATGCCCACGTGCACCGGTGCCGGAGCGAGACGTCCCAGAAGCGGGACGCGGAGAACTTCGGGGTAAGCACCACGGTGGCCCCCACCCACAGCAGTCCCAGAAACGAGTAGCCCAGGGCGTTGGTATGGAACAGCGGCAGAGTGATCAGTCCGACGTCGGTGCCCCGCAGCCCGGCGTGGGCGGCGTTGACCCGGGCGGCCCAGAGGCAGTTGGCGTGTGTCCAGACCACGGCCTTGGGCCGCGCCGTCGTCCCGGAGGTGTACTGGATGCTCGCGGGCGCGAGCGGATCGATGGACACCGGCGCGGGTGCCCCGGCGGCCCGTCCGAGCGCGCCGAGGCTGCCGGACGCCCTTTCGGGCACGGTACCCCCCGGTGCCGCGGCCTCGAGGGTCTCGGTGCCGCCGGTCGTCGCGATCCACTCCAGGCCGGGCATGGCGGCCCGCGCGGCCTCGGCCGACCGGGTTCCGATCAGCGCGGCCCGGGGGGCGCAGTGCCGGTCGTAGTAGGCGAGTTCGTCGGCGCTGCTGCGGGTGTTGAGGCACACCGCGACCGCGCCGGTCGACACGATCGCCGCCCATCCGACGAGGAAGTCGGGGCAGTTGTCCATCAGCAGCACCACACGGTCACCGGGTGCGATGCCGCGCGCCTGCAGTCCGGCCGCGAGCCGATCCACCGCGGCGGCGAATTCCGCATAGCTCCAGCGCTGCGCCTCGGCGCCGGTGTGCGGCTCCCAGATGAGGAAGGTCGTCTCCGGCCGGTCGGTGCGCCACCGGTCGAGCAGCCACGGCACGGTACGGCTTCCGGTAGACGCGCGGACGGCGAGGTCGGGTGCCGGTCCGTCGAGGATCGGGTACGCGGGAGCGTGTGCGGGCATTCGGGTTTCGGTGGTCACGACGGCACCTGCCAGTTCAGGTGCCTGATCCGGAAGAACTCGGCGAACCCGTCCTCGCCCATCTCGACGCCGGTGCCGCTGCGCTTCGATCCGCCCCATGGCACGTCCGCCCGCATGGGGCCGCCACCGTTGATCGCGACGGTGCCGGTGTCGAGGCGCCGAGCCACGGCCACCGCCTCGGCGTGGTCGCCGAAGACGCTCGCGTTGAGTCCGTACGGGGAGTCGTTCGCGACGGCGACCGCCTCGTCGACGTCCCGGTACGGAAGGACCACCGCGACGGGAGCGAACAGTTCCTCCCGGCAGATCTCGGCGGAGTTGTCCACACCCGTCACCAGGGTCGGCGGCAGGAACCAGCCCTTGCCCACCGGCCGCTCGCCGGCGACCGAGATGCGGCCGCCGGCGGCGACGGCGCGGTCGAGGTAGCCGCGCACGCGCGCGAGGTGCTCGGCGGAGATCAGCGGCCCCACTTCGGTGCGCTCGTCGAACGGGTCGCCGGTCGGCACGTTCTCCTCGATGAAGCCCGCTGCCAGATCGAGGAATTCGTCGATGCGATCGTGTGGAACGAGGATCCGGGTGGTGGCGCCGCAGCCCTGTCCGGCGTTGCGGCAGAACCGCAGGATCGACGGTCCCACGGCGGTGGACAGGTCCGCCGACGGGAGAAGGATGTTGGGGGACTTCCCGCCGAGTTCGAGCACGACCTTCTTGTGGGTGGCCGCGGCCTGTGCCATCACGGCCGCACCGACGGCGGAGGATCCGGTGAAGCTCACCATGTCCACCCCGGGGTGGGAGCTGAGCAGTTCGCCCACGGCCGGTCCACCCGGCACGAGATTCAGCACGCCGGGCGGCAATCCGGCCTCGTCTGCGAGGTGCATGAAGGCCAGCGCGGACAACGTGCCCCGCGGCGAGGGCAGCAGGACCACGCTGCAGCCGGCGGCGAGCGCGGGCGCCACCTTCCACGAGATCATGTTCAGCGGGTAGTTGTACGGCACGATCGCCGAGACCACGCCGATCGGCTCGCGCAGCAGGAGGCTCTCGGACGACACCGCGCCGCGGATGCCGGGCAACCGCTCCTGGTAACCCCCACGGGGACCACGCAGCGCCGCGTCGGCGAACCACCGGAAGTTGATCGCCGGCTGCGCGACCTGCAGGGTGCGGGCCAGACCGATGGGTGATCCGACCTCCCGCACGACCAGTTCGGTGAGTTGCCCGGCGTGCTCGTCGATCAGGTCCGCCAGCCGCCGCAGGACCTTGGCGCGCTGGTCCGGGGAGGCGGCGCGCCATTCCCCGGCGTCGAAGCTGCGGCGGGCGGCCGTGATCGCGCGTTCGGTCTGCTCCCGGTCAGCGGCGGTCCACCGTGCCAGCGCCTCCTCGGTGGCGGGATCGATCGAGTCGAACGTCTCGCCGCGCCCGGTCTCCCCTCTGCCGCCGACGTGCACGGACGGGCCGTGCGCCGCCCGGGCGAACAGGTCGTGGATCATCGCCTCTCCTCGCGTCCCGGAACGTCGATGTCGAGAATCAGGGACTGGTAGGACTTTCCGTGCGGGTCCACCCGCAGGGACTTGGAGACCCCGCCCGCGAGGGCACGGGTGAGGACGAAGTTCAGGCAGCAGTTCACCGGGATCTCGTAGCGGGTCACCTCGCCCTCGACGAGGTTCCCGAACGCCTCGGCGACGATGTCCTCGGTGAGCACCGACCGGAGCCAGTCGTAGTCGGCGTCGTCGTGCGGGAACACGCAGATGTTGCTGGTGTCGCCCTTGTCGCCGGAGCGGCTGTACGCGACGTCACGAAGTTTCATGCGGTGGTCACCTCCACGGACAGGGGTACCTCGCTGCGGGGCAGCAGGGCGGGGGTCACGACGACGGCGGGGACGACCGAGGTGACCACGCCACCGCCACCTGCGGGACCGAAGTACAGGTATTCGACCTCGTAGGCGGCGGCCTTGGCGACGTCGGGATCGAGGGCCCGGGCCGCGAGCCGCAGCCGCACCTCCGCCGGCTCGCCGCCGGCGATCCGGTCGCCGAAGAGGGTGTCGACGCCGTGCAGTTCGATCCGCAGTTCGTCGATCTGCGCCCGGATCGGTTCGAGGCGCCGGCGCACGATCTCCTCGGCGCGACGGGCGCGGTCGACGCAGCCCGGTCCGCCGTAGGAGATCTCGGCGACGGCCTTGTATCCGAGGTCGACGCCGACGAGCACCTTGAGGGTGTCGGGCCGGGCGGATCCGCGGGCGCCGGACAGGCGTACCCGGTCGGGCCCGGCCTGTTCGATCCGCACGTCGCTGAAGTCCGCGGTCACGTCGGGGGTGAGATAGCGCGCGGGATCGTGGATCTCGTAGTAGAGCTGGGTGCGGGTGGTGCGCAGGTCGACGGCCCCGCCGGTGCCGTCGAGCTTGGTGACGATCAGCTCGTCGTCGTCGATCTCGGCCAGGGGGAAGCTCAGGTTGTGCGGGTCGGGGACGACCCGGTACGGCGGGTCCTCGAAGTTGCCGCCGGTGCTGTGGACGCCGCACTCGAGCAGGTGCCCGGCGAGGGTCGCGGTGCCGACGCGGTCCCAGTCGTCGAGCGACCATCCCAGCTCGTGGCAGATCGGCCCGACGAACAGGGACGGGTCGGCGATCCGGCCGCCGAGCACGATCTGGGCGTCCTGCCGCAGGCAGTCGACGATCGGATCGGCTCCGATGTAGGCGTTGGCGGAGACGATCCGGTCGGCGAGCGCGCGCGTGGTGGTGCCGAGTTCGGGGAGCGCGACGTCGGCGGCCGTGACGGCGTCCCGCACGTCGTCGCCGCGGATGATGCCGATCCGGGTCCCCCCGAGCCCCAGAGCGCGCAGATTGACGGCGAATTCGGCCGCCGCGGCGTCGGGATTGGCGGCACCGAAGTTGCCGACGACGCGGCCTCCCGACGCGAGGAAGCGGCGCAGGATCGGCACCAGGGCGGAGATGCGTTCGTCCTGGCCGGCCGACGGATCGCGCAGGCGGCGGATCTGGGCCAGCGCCATCGTGCGTTCGGCCAGGCAGTCGAAGCCCATGTACCGGACCCGGCCGCTGTCGGCCATGGCGGCCGCTGTCTCGAGCCGGTCGTTGGCGTAGGCCGAGCCCGAGCCGATACTCAGCTGCATTGGTACCTCGTCTCGTTGCGTGCGTCGGCGAACCTGCTGAATTCGCGCGTGACACCGGAATCCGCGCACGCCGTGTCGTGGGTGGATTCCGGTTCACCGCATCGATTTTCGGACTGCGGTCCGTGCGACTCTCAGGACTTGCCGATCACGCCCGCCTCGGCGAGCGCCGCGAGCCGGTCCGCGCTCAGCCCCAGCCGGTCCGAGAGCACCTCGGCGGTGTGCTCGCCGATGGTGGGCACACCGTCGTAGCTGGGACCGTCGTAGCTGCCGAGGTGCAGCACCGGCCCCGGCATCAGCACACCCTTCATGATCTCGTTGCCCGTGATCTCGACGAGGGTGCGCTCCTGGAAGTGCGGGTCGGCGACGACGTCCGCGGCATCGTTCACCGGTGCGCTGACGACCTCGAACTTCTCCAGGGTCTCGAGCACGCTCGCCCGCGGCATCGAGCCGACCCATTCCTTCACCATCGCCTGCACCTCGTCGTTGTGCTCGAGGCGTGCGGCGTTGGTGGCGTAGCGGGGATCCTCGATGATCTCGGGCCGCCCCATCGCGGCGAACAGCCGCTTGGCGATGCCCTGGTTGGACGCCGCGATGGACAGGAAGCGCCCGTCCTGGGCCTCGTAGATGCCCCGCGGCGACGCCGCGCCGGTGGCGTTGCCGATGCGCTGCTGGATCTCGCCGAGCGCGGTGTAGCGCAGGAACATGTCACCGATGATGAACATCAGCGGCTCGTACAGCGCGACGTCGACGACGTCGCCCTGCCCCGTCCGCTCCCGCTTGTACAACGACATCGCGACGCCCATCGCGGCGGACAGCCCGGCGATGGAATCGGCGAACCCGAACGGCGGGGAGGTCGGCGGCGAGTCCGGCCAGCCGTTGACGTGCGCGAAACCGCTGGCAGTCTCGGCGACTGTGCCGAATCCCGGCAGGCTGCGATTGGGTCCGGTCTGTCCGAACCCGGACACCCGGGCCAGCACGAGCCCCGGGTTGTCCGCGCTCAGCACGTCGTAGCCCAGGCCCCACTCCTCGAGCCGGCCGGGACGGAACGACTCGACGACGACGTCGACCTCGGCCGCGAGCCGGCGCACCAGGTCGCGGCCTTCCGGCGAACGCAAGTCGATGCCGAGGGACTTCTTCCCGGCGTTGAGACGGGAGAAGCCCAGCGACAACCCCTCCTTCTGCGGAACCCACTGGCGTGCGAAGTCTCCGGTCGTCGGGTCCTCGACCTTGACCACCTCGGCGCCGAAGTCGCGGAGCATGCGCCCCGCGGTGGGGGCGGCATACATGGTGCCGAGCTCGAGCACCTTGACTCCCGCGAGCGGACCCGCAGCGGATGCGTTCATCGTCGTCTCTCCTAGCCTTGTCGTCCGGTTCGGCCCTGCCGAATGCGATGTTGCCGAATACCTTGCCGGCGAATCAGATCCGCCACTGGATGTGCTTGACCTCGAGGTACTCGCGCATCCCCCACTCACCGAGCTCGCGGCCGACTCCCGAGCGCCCGTAGCCGCCGAACGGCGCGTCCGGCCGCATGGCACCGCCGCCGTTGATCCATACCGTTCCGGCGCGGATCTTCTCCGCGACGCGGCGCGCCTCGACCGGGTCGTCGCACCACACGTTCGCGGCGAGACCGAAGGGGGTGTCGTTGGCGAGGCGGATGGCCTCCTCGGTGTCCTTGAACGGCAGGATCACCGCGACGGGACCGAAGATCTCTTCCTGCACCGCGCGCGCGTTGGGCGGAAGATTGCCGAGCAGAACCGGATTGACGAACCAGCCCTTCTCGGGCAGCGGCTTGGTCACCTCGAGCAGCTTCTTGCCGCCCTCGGCCGCCGCGCCGTCGATGAAGCCCTGCACGCGGTTCTGGTGATCGGGCCGGATCATCGGGCCGATGTTCGTCGCACGGTCCCACGGGTCGCCGACGACCATCTGGTCGAACGCCGACGCGCCGGCCTCGAGGAACTCGTCGTAGACCGAGTCGTGCACCAGCAGCCGGGCGAGGGCGGCGCAGCCCTGACCGCCGTTGCGGGACCAGCGCAGGTGCATCTCGACGGCGATCTTCTGCACGTCCACGCCGGGCAGCACGATGTTCGGCGACTTGCCGCCGAGCTCGAGGGTCACGCCGGCCAGGTTCGCCGCGGCCTGCTCCATGATCTTCGCGCCCACCCCGTCGGAACCGGTGAAGGACACCCGGTCCACGCCGGGATGCGAGGACAGCCGCTGCCCGACGTCCGCGCCGCCGATGACGACGTTCATCACGCCCGGCGGCAGACCCGCCTCGCGGATGAGATCGCCCAGGAACAGGGTGGTCAGCGGGGTGCGCGGGGACGGGAGCAGCACCACGGTGCAGCCGGCCGCGAGCGCGGCGCCGAACTTGAAGATCGCCAGGTTCAGCGGGTAGTTGTACCCGGTGATCGCCGCGACGACGCCCACCGGCTCGTACACGACGTCGCTCATCGTCGGCACCGGCTTGTCGTACTCGCCGAGATGGACGGTGCGGTCGGTCTTCGCGGCCTCGGCGGCCCACCGCAGGTGCTCGTCGACGGCCATCTTGACCTGCAGGTACTCGGCGAGCGAGACCGGCGTGCCGACCTCGTTGACGATCGAGGGCAGCAGCCGGTCGGCGGCCTTCTCGAGCACGTCGGCGAAGCGGTGGATGTGGCGGGAGCGCTCCTCGCCGCTCAGGGCGGACCACGCCGGGAAGGCGGCGCGGGCGGCGGCGACGGCGGCGTCGACCTGGTCGGTGGAGGCGCCGCCGACGGTGGCGATGACCTCCTCGGTGGCCGGGTTGTAGACGTCCCACGTCTCACCGGCGGGCTCGACCTCCCGGTCGCCGATCAGCAGGGTCCGGGTTTCGGGAACCCAGTCCTTCAACGGGAATTCGGTTTCGGGCGCTGCAGTCATCTCAGGCACCTTCCTCGGTGGTGGGGCGCTTGGCCATCAGGCCGACGCGCTCGAGCAGGCAGACGAGTTCGTCGCGCTGGTTGAAGCCGCGGTGTTCGAACCA
Organism: Rhodococcus aetherivorans; assembly: GCF_011058165.1. Classification (GTDB taxonomy): domain Bacteria; phylum Actinomycetota; class Actinomycetes; order Mycobacteriales; family Mycobacteriaceae; genus Rhodococcus; species Rhodococcus aetherivorans. Next base: position 11,025 of record NZ_JAALEG010000039.1, on the reverse strand, counting down.
CACGATGCCGCTGTCGGTGCGGCTCTCGGATTCACGCTTCTTCAGGATGGTGGTCTCCGCGCGCAGGGTGTCGCCGTGGAAGACCGGATTCGGGAACTTGACCTTGTCGTAGCCGAGGTTGCCGAGCGTGGTCCCCATGGTCAGCTCGGGTACGTGGAACGCACCGATGAGCGCGACGGTGAACAGGCTGTTGACCACCCGCTGCTTGTGGATCGTCGTCTTGCAGAACTCCTCGTCGAGATGCAGCGGCTGGATGTTCATCGTCAGCGAGGTGAACAGCACGTTGTCCATCTCGGTGACGGTGCGGGTCATCGAGTGCTTGTAGTGCTTCCCGACCTCGAACTCCTCGAAGTACAGACCGCGCATCACCGTTCACCTCTCCGTAGGATCGCCTCGGCTCGTTCGAGCCATTGAATTGCCTTGTCGTAGTGGGCCTTGTCGATGTGCAGGCCGCGATACCGCAGCGCGCCGACGCCCTCCGCCTCCGCCTTCTCGTAGGCCTCGGCGAGTCCGCGGTAGAACTCCAGGTCCTGCTCCGACGGGCTGAACACGTCGTTGACGGTGGCCACGTGGGAGGGGTGGATCGCAATCATCCCGCGGAACCCGAGCTGCCGGCCTCGCACCGCGAAGTCGCGAAGCCCGTCCAGGTTCTCGAGATCCTCCCACAGGCCGGTCAGGGCGTGGATGCCGGCCTCCCGGCAGGCCAGCAGCACCCGGCTGCGCAGGTAGAGGGTTTCGTGTCCCTCGGGGGTCCACTCGTAGCCGACCTCGCGGGCGATGTCGGCGTGCTCGGCCGACGGGCCGATCATGGCACCGACGCGCGGCGACGCTGTGGCCACCTCGAGACAGTTGTGGATGGCCTTCACCGTCTCGACGGGCACGATGTACTCGAGCCCCGCCACCCCGTTGCGCAGCTCGAAGTGGTCGAGCAGCGCGTCGTAGCGCAGGACGTCGGTGGCCTGCTCGATCTTCGGGGCGAAGATGCCGGTCAGGCCCGGCACCACGACCGCCTCGAGATCGGCCCCGGTCAGCCGGGTGGCGAGGGGGTTGACGCGCACGAACAGCCCGACGTCCCGGTTGGACTCGCGCACCCGCGCGATGGACTCGGCGACGGTCGCGCGGGCGGCCGCCTTCTCCGCGGCCGGCACGGAGTCCTCGAGGTCGAGCACGACGCAGTCGGCGCCGGCCGCGACGGCCTTGTCCACCCACTTCAGGCGGTGCCCCGGGACGAACAGGATCGAACGATACGGCTGCACGTCGTCCTCCTAGTAGCTTCGCGGCAGGCCCAGCACGTGCTCGGCCGTGTAGTTGAGGACCATCTCCTGGCTGATCGGCGCGATCCGCATGAGCCGCGCCTCCCGGAAGTACCGCTCGACGTGGAACTCCTTGCCGTAACCGAAGCCGCCGTGGGTCTGCAGGGCGACGTCGGCGGCGTAGAAGCCGGCCTCGGCGCACAGGAACTTCGCCGCGTTCGCCTCCCGTCCGCACGGCAGGCCCTGGTCGACCATCCACGTCGCCTTGTCCAGGACCGCCTCGGCGGCGTCGAGGCGGATGCGGGCCTCGGCGAGCTGGAACGCGATGCCCTGGTTCTTCCCGATGGGACGGCCGAAGACCTCGCGCTGCTTGGCGTAGTCGACGCCGCGGCGCAACGCCGCCTCACCGATGCCGAGGGCGGCGTTCGCCGAGATGACGCGTTCGGCGTTGAGGCCGCCGAGGATGGTGCGGAAGCCGTGCCCGACCTCACCGACGACGTCCTCGTCCGCGACGAACAGCTCGTCGATGAACAGCTCGTTGGTGTCGACGGCGTTGCGGCCCATCTTGGGGATCGGCCGGATCTGCACCTTGCTGCGGTCCATCTCCGCGAACATCAGCGTCATGCCGGCGGTGCGCTTGGCGTTCTCGTCGCGGGGGCTGGTGCGGCACAGCAGGAGCATGCGTTCGGCCTCCTGCGCCTTGGTGATCCACACCTTCTTGCCGGACACCAGCCAGCCGCCGTCGACCTTCTTGGCGAAGGTGCGGATGTTGGTGGTGTCCGTACCGGCGTCCGGCTCGGTGACGGCGAACGAGGTGTGCAGCTCGCCGGTGACGACGCGCGGCAGGTACTTGCGCTTCATCTCCTCGGAACCGTGGTGGATGATCGGCTCGAATCCGAAGATGCCGATGTGTACCGCGCTGCACCCGCCCATGCCGGCGCCGGACGCGGCGATCTCCCGCTCGACGATCGCGGCCTCGGTGACGCCGAGGCCGCCGCCGCCGTACTCCTCGGGGACGGTGAGACCCATCCAGCCGCCCTCGGCCATGGCGTTGTAGAACTCCCACGGGAACTCGTGGGACTCGTCGTGCTCGGCCCAGTACTCGTCGGGGAACCGCTTGCACAGATCGTGGATCCCCCGCCGGATTTCCTCGTGGGTCTCGTTCTTGCTGTAGTCCATCTCGGTTGCCTTTCCCGGCCGTCAGACCGCGGGGACCGCGGTGCGGTCTGCGTCGGAGACCGCGGTGCGGTCGTAGGTGTCGGGGGTGATGCCCTCCTCGCGCAGGACCGCCTTGCGGACCTTCTCCGACGGGGTCTTGGGCAGCGCGCCGACGAATCGAAGGTAGCGCGGGATCGCGAAGGCCGGAATCCGGCCGTCGCACCAGGCCAGGATCTCCTCCGGACCGACGTCGCCGGTGCCGACCACGGTCGCGAGCACCTCGTCCTCGCCGCCCTCCACGTCGGCGGGAACACCGATCACCGCGCACTCGACGACGGCCGGGTGCCCGAGCACCGCCTGCTCGATCTCGTAGGAGCTGATGTTCTCGCCGCGACGGCGCAACGCGTCCTTGTACCGGTCCACGAAGTAGAACCAGCCGTCCTCGTCCTTCTTGAGGGCGTCGCCGGTGTGGAACCACAGGTTGCGCCACGCCTCGAGCGTCTTCTCCGGCATGTTGTAGTACCCCATGCTGCACGTCCACGGTTGCACCGGACGCACGACCAGCTCGCCGACCTCGCCGACCTCGACCTCGCGGTCCGTCTCCGGGTCGACCAGGCGGATGTCGAACCACTCGGAGGCCGCGAGCCCCGCGGCCCCGGCCGGCCGGGGCACCCCGTAGGGCGCGACGATCGGCGCGCAGGTCTCCGTCAGCCCGAACGCATCGACGAAGGCCTCGATGCCGTAGCGCTTCTTGAAGTCCTCGACGATGGAGCTGGCCGTCGGCGCCGCGTACACGCAGCGCAGGCGGTTGTCGAGGTCGTTCTCGCGCGGCGGCTGCTTCCACGCGAAGTCCATCATGACCCCGACGAAGTTGGTGACGGTGACGTCGTCGTCGCGCACGTGGTCGATCCAGCGGCTCGCGCTGAACTTCGAGCGCACCACGGCCCGCGCCCCGGCCACCAGGGCGGGGTAGACCGCCATGAACTGGGCGTTGCCGTGGAACAGCGGCGTGGTGGTGAGGTAGGTGTCCTCGCGGGTGAGCCGGGTGAAGCACACCACCTCCTGCGCGAAGAAGTACAGCTGCGAGTTCGGCATCGCCACGCCCTTGGACGGGCCGGTGGTCCCGGAGGTGAAGAAGATCGCGCCGAGGTCCTGGGGCCGTGCCTGCGGCAGCTCCTGCACCTCGCCCGCCTCCAGCGCCTCCCACGCCTCGGCGTCCCAGCCGTTGGCGCGCAGCAGTTCGAGTGCCAGGTCGCGGTTTCCGGCGCCCGAGTCGACCACCCAGAACTTCTCGATGCCACGCGCATGCTCGGCGATCGCCACGAACCGCTCGGCGTAGGTGTCGTCGATCACCGCCCACCGCGGCTCGACGGTCACCACCTGGTGGCGGAGGAACTCGCCCTCGTAGTTGGTGTTGATCGGCACCTCGACGAGTGCGCCGACCGCGGTGCCGAACCAGGAGCGCACGAGCTGGGACGAGTTCTGCGCCATGATGATCACCCGGTCACCCTGCTGCGCGCCGGCCCGGTACCAGGAGCTCGCGATCCGTTCGGCGGAGGAGAGCATCTCGGCGTAGGTGAAGCGCCGATCCTCCTCCGGCGTGACGAGGAATTCCGAATCCGGCTGGGACGCAGCGTACGTGCGCAGCACGTGGCCCAGCGTCCAGTCCTCCGGGTCGGTGAAGGTCGGTTTCAGATCGGTGTAGGTCTGCATCAGGACAACTCCCGGTTTGCGGGGATCGCGGTGATCGACGGAACGATTTCCTTGCCGAGCCGGGAGATGGCGGCGATGGTCTCGTCCGCGTCCATCGTCGGCCACTGCGGACGCATCAGCAGCGGGTCGACCGGCATGGTGGTCACCAGGTCGGTCAGCTGGGCGACGACCTGCTCGGGATCGCCGACGACGGCGTGGCTCGACACCGCCTTGGCGAACTCGTTCTCGAGGTCGGTGCCCTTCATGACGTCCAGGCCCTTGTTCGCGTAGGTGAGGTAGCGGCCCTGCGCCACGCGGGCGTACTCCTGCATCGCCTGCTCGCGGGTGTCGGCGACCAGCACGTTGCGGCGCAGCGGCTGCGGGCCGAATTCCTTGCCCCGCTCGGCGAAGAGATCCCGCACGACCCGGAAGCGTTCGAGCACTTCCTCTTTCGGGGTCTCCGGCGGCGTCGCGTAGGCGTCACCGTACTTGCCGGCGCGGCGGACACCGCCCATCGCGTGCGCGCCGATCCAGATCGGCGGGTGCGGATCCTGCACCGGGAACAGGTGCGGCTTGACGCCCTCGAGCTGGAAGTACTTGCCGTGGAAGGTGACCTCTTCCTCCGTCCACAGCTTCTTCATGATCTGCAGCGACTCGTCGAACCGTCCGGCCCGCTGCTTGAACGGAATACCGAGGTAGTCGAACTCCTCGGGTCGATAGCCCAGGCCGGCACCGAAGATCAGCCGCCCCTCGGTGACCACGTCGAGCGTGGCGATCTCCTCGGCCAGCATCACGGGGTGATACAGCGGCGCGATCATGATCTGGGTGACGAGCTTGATGTGCGGCTCGACGTGCGCGGCGAGGCGCGCGAGCAGCGGCACGGGCTGCAGCCACCGCAGTTCCCCGTAGAGGAAGTGCTGGCCGATCGCGATGTAGGTGAAGCCGTTCTCCTGCGCCGCGTCGACGATGCGCAGTACGTCCTTGAACTGCTGTGCGGGGCTCACCGACTTCGGAACGTCGCTGAGCAGCAATCCGACCTGAACCATGGTCCTGTCCCTCCGGTCGAAGTGGTCGTTACTGAGCGGTGAGTCCGCCGTCGACCGGAATGGTCACGCCGGTGATGTAGCTGGCATCGTCGCTGTTGAGGAAGGCAATCACCGACGCGATCTCCTCGGGCTGAGCACCCCGGCCGAGCGGGATGGTGGCGACGAAGTCCTTGGTCAGGGCCGAGACGTCGGCGCCGGGCTCGCGCCCGAAGAACTGCGAGAGCATCGGCGTGACGACCTGGCCGGGGCAGATGACGTTGACCCGGATACCGTCCTTGGCGCCGACGAGCGCGAGGGAGCGGGCGAACGGGACGAGCGAGCCCTTGGTCATCGAGTAGATCGGGCTGAACGGCGAACCGATCAGCGCGGACGTCGACGACGTGAGGGTGACCGAGCCCTTGCCCTCCGCCTTCTTCAGCAGGTCGAAGCCGAGGGTGGTGGAGTAGTAGGCGCTCTTGACGTTGACCGCGATGTTCTTCTCCCAGTCGGCGTCGCCGACCTCGAGGCCGCCCGGGCCGGGCATGCCGACCTGCGCGTGCAGCGCATGGAGGACGCCGTGGTCGGCGTCGATCTTGCCGAAGAGCGAGCGAAGATCGTCGTTGTTCGTCGCGTCCACCCGCATCGGAGTGGCCTGACCGCCCTCGGCCCGGATCTCCTCGGCGACGGTGACCGCACCGTCCTCGGACAGGTCGGCGACGTACACGTGGCCGCCCTCCTGGGCGATGCGATGGCTGATCGCGCGGCCCATTCCCGAACCACCGCCGATGATCGCGGCAATACGTCCCTCGTAACGACCCAGCATTTCGTTCACCTCGTTCTCGAGAAGTTCTTCGTTGATGTGCAATGTCAGGCGCGCTGATCGAACGTGCGGCCCAGGAGCTCGGAGACGATCCGGGTGCGCTGCATGGTCGGCGTGCCGCCCGCCAGCGCCCATCCGTGCGAATCGCGGTGCAGCCGTTCGATTCCGAACTCCTCGGTGTACCCGTTGCCGCCGTGCAGCTGGATCGCCATGTCGGTGACGCGCTTGGCCATCTCGTTGGCGGTGCACTTGGCGAGGGAGACCTCGAGCGGATCGGGCAGTCCGTCGGTGATGTTCGCGACGGCGCGATCGCGGAGCAGCCGAGCGGCCTCGACCTGCAGGACCATGTCGGCCAGGGTCATCTGGACGGACTGGAACTCGACGAGCGGCTTGCCGAACTGGTGGCGCTCCTGCACGTAGGTGACGGTGCGGTCGAGCGCCTCCTGCCCGATGGCCAGGCTCATGGTCGTGTTGCCCAGGCGCTCGATGGTGAACGCGCCGAACAGCTTCCTGAAGCCGCCGGCCTCGGCGACGATGTTCTCCTCCGGAACGACCACGTCGTCGTAGAAGATGTCGGCCGACGGAATGCCCCGGAAGCCCATGAGCTTCTCGCGTGCGCCGTAGCTGATGCCGGGCCGGTCGGCCTCGACGAGGACGGCTCCGATGCCCTTGGCGCCGGGGGCATCGCCCATGCGGCAGTAGGTGAGGTAGACGTCGGCCTCGCTGCCGTTGGAAATCCACCGCTTCATGCCGTTGACGACGACACCCTTGTCGGTGCGCACGGCCTTGGTGGTCATGTCGGTGGCGGCGGAGCCGGCGTCGGGCTCGGAGATCGCGACGGCCATGGTCTTCTCGCCGGCGACGATCTGCGGCAGGAACGTCTTCTTCTGGTGTTCCGTGCCCAGGCGGGCGATGGCCTGGGCCGGGCCGGTGTTGGATTCGAAGATCTGGAAGGCCGCCGGCCGGCACACCTTCGCGAACTCCTCGATCACCGCCAGGGCGTGGGACAGCGGGGCGCCGGACCCTCCGTACTCCTCCGGCAGCGAGATGCCGAGATAGCCCAGCTCGCCGAGGAAGCGACGCTCGTCGTGCGGGAACGCGGTGCGTTCGAGATCCCACTGCGCAGCCTTCGGTGCGTAGCGTTCCCGGGCTACGGTCGCCGCGGCCGCACGGATGTCCCGGAGCTCGTCGTCGACGTGCGATGTCGCCATGTCCCCACCTTTCTGTGTTCATCATTAACCTAAAGTGCCCACCGGATGTGGTCAAGGTCACTCAGTTCGATGACTCACATACTAACCATGATAATGATTAAGAGGCAATCGCTTCTTTGATCGATGGTCGCCACCCAGGCCCGGAAGGGTCGTCACCTGCGGAATTCGCGGCCTCGCCGGCGCCGCCCTGTCCTTCCCGCGCCTCCACCGCCTATTGTGCAATACATCACAATCGTTATCAGTTTCTATGGAGGTCACATGACGACACTCGACTCGTCCCCGACGGCGCTGGAGGAGCTGGCCCGGCGCCTCACCCGGCTCGAGGACCGTGCGCGCATCCAGGACCTCGTCGCGGCCTACGCCATCGCTGTCGACGACCACGACCTCGAGACCCTGCTCTCGCTGTTCACCGAGGACGGCGAGTTCGAGCGCGCCGGCTCCATCGCCCGCGGGCGCGAGGAGATCCGCGAGTTCTACGTCGCCGCCATGGACCGCTACAGCCTGACCCTGCACTCGCCGCAGAGCGACCAGATCTCCGTCGACGGGGACCGCGCACGCGGATTGCTCACGGGCCGAGCAGAACTGGCGCTCGACGGGACGTTGATGATGGCGGCGTACCGATACTCCGACGAGTACGCCCGCGTGGACGGCCGCTGGCTGTTCCGGCGCCGGGACCTGCGGTTCATGTACGCCGTGCCGTTCGAGCGGATGAATGCGGGCCTGTGCACGACGGAGCGCATCCAGTGGCCGGGCACGCCGCACCGGCGCGCCGACTTCCCCGAATCCCTGCCGACCTGGTCGACCTACCGATGAGGGCCCTACCGGTGTGACGCGGGCCATACGATCGGTCGGAGAATGGTTTATAGTAACCATCATCATGAATTGATTTCCCGACTGGAGGAACGCCCATGACCCGCGCTGTCATCGTCGACGCCGTCCGATCCCCCACCGGACGGGGCAGAGCGCAGGGAGCGCTGGCCGGGGTGCACCCCAGCGATCTGCTCGCCCAGGTCCTGGCCGGGCTCGTCGCCCGCAACGACCTCGATCCCGGCCTGATCGACGACGTCCTCATCGGCTGCGTCAACCAGTCCGGCGAACAGTCCGCCACCCCCGGGCGGCAGGCCCTGCTCGCGGCCGGATTTCCCACGCACGTGCCCTCCGTGACCATCGAACGCAAGTGCGGCTCCGGCCAGCAGGCCGTCGACTTCGCGGTCCAGGGCATCACCGCCGGCGCGTACGACATCGTCGTCGCCGGCGGCGTCGAGTCGATGAGCCGGGTCCCGATGGGATCGGCGGCCATGGGCAAGGACCCGCACGGGCCCGCCGTGCGCGAGCGCTTCCCCGATCTCGTCCCGCAGGGCATCGCCGCGGAGCTCGTCGCGCAGAAGTGGGCACTGAGCCGGGCCGAGCTGGACGAGTACTCGGCCCGCTCGCACGAACGCGCGGCACACGCGCGCGCCGCGGGCTGGTTCGACGGCGAGATCGTTCCCGTCACCACCCCCGACGGCGTGGTGACCGCCGACGAGACCATCCGCGAGGGCACCACCGCCGGCAGGCTCGCCGGTCTGCCCGCGGCCTTCGACACCGACACGTGGCGCGAGCGTTTCCCCGAGCTGGACTGGAAGGTCACCGCGGGCAACTCCTCGCAGATCTCCGACGGCGCGGCCGCCCTGCTGATCATGTCCGAGGAGAAGGCGGCCGCGCTCGGCCTGCGCCCGCGCGCCGCGATCGTGGCCTCGGCCGTCGTGGGCGACGATCCCACCCTCATGCTCACCGGCCCCATCCCCGCCACCGAAAAGGTCCTCGCCCGGGCCGGCCTGTCCGTCCGGGACATCGCCGCCTTCGAGGTCAACGAGGCATTCGCCGCCGTCCCCCTCGCCTGGCAGCGCGAGATCGGCGCGTCCGACGACGTCCTGAACCCGCTCGGCGGCGCCGTCGCCCTCGGACACCCGCTGGGCGCGTCCGGTGCCCGGCTGATGACCACACTGCTCCACCACCTCGAACGCACCGGCGGGCGCTACGGCCTGCAGACCATGTGCGAAGCCGGCGGAATGGCCAACGCGACCGTCGTGGAACGACTGTAGAAACCCACTTCCGACTCAGGAGAAATCATGGACATCACCCAGGGATCGGCGGTAGTGACCGGCGGGGCCTCCGGCCTCGGCCTGGCCACCGTCAAGCGCTTCGTCGGCCTCGGCGTGCCGACGGTGATCCTCGACCTGCCCACCTCCGACGGGGAGGTCGTCGCCAAGGAACTCGGCGAGCTCGCCGTGTTCGCCCCGGCCGACGTCACCGATCCCGACGCGGTGAACCGCGCGCTCGACGCGGCCGAGGAACGCGCTCCGCTCCGGGCCGTCGTGCACTGCGCCGGCCGCGGTGGCACCGTCCGCGTCGTCGAGAAGGACGGCACCCCCGGTTCGCTGGACATGTACGAGAACCTGATCCGGATCAACCTGATCGGATCGTTCAACGTGCTGCGCCTGTCGGCCGCGCGCATGGTGAACAACGAGCCCGTCGACGGCGAACGCGGCGTCATCGTCCTCACCGCGTCGGTCGCGGCGTGGGAGGGCCAGATCGGCCAGATCCCCTACGCCTCCGCCAAGGCCGGTGTCGTCGGCATGACCCTCGTCGCCGCCCGTGATCTGGCCCGGAAGCTCGTGCGCGTCAACAGCATCGCGCCGGGCACCTTCGACACACCGATCCTGTCCCGGTTCTCGCAGGAGATCCGCGACGGACTCGCCGCCCAGACCCCGCACCCCGCCCGCCTCGGGCAGCCCGACGAGTACGCGAAGCTCGCCCTGTCGATCGTGGACAACGCGATGATCAACGGCGAGACGATCCGTATCGACGGCGCGATCCGCATGCAGCCCCGCTAGGAGACAGCCATGGACACCCCCGTACACGTCGAACAGTCCGACGGCGTGCAGATCATCACGATCAACCGGCCCGAGGTGCGTAACGCGATCAACACCGAGACCGCCGTCGCCGTCGCCGCCGCCCTCGACGAACTCGACGCCCGCGACGATCTCGTCGCCGGCGTGATCACCGGCGCCGGCAAGACCTTCTGCACCGGGATGGATCTGAAGGCCTTCCTCGCCGGCGAACGCCCCTCCGTCGAGGGTCGCGGCTTCGCGGGCATCACCGAGAAGTCCCCGGCCAAGCCGCTCGTCGCGGCGGTCGAGGGACACGCCGTGGCCGGCGGGTTCGAGATCGTGCTCGCCTGCGACCTCATCGTCGCCTCCGAGACAGCCGTCTTCGGCCTGCCCGAGGTCAAGCGCGGCCTGCTGGCCGGTGGCGGCGGACTCCTGCGGCTGCCACGCCGCGTCCCGCACCAGCTCGCCGTCGAATGGTGCCTCACCGGTGAGTACTTCTCGGCGCAGACCGCGTACGAGGCGAAGCTGCTCAACCGCCTCGTGCCCGAGGGGCAGGCGCTGACCGAGGCGATCGCCCTGGCGAAGACCATCGCGAAGAACGGCCCGCTCGCACTGCGCGCCACCAAGCAGATCATCGCGCAGGCCCGGGACTGGTCCAACGAGGAGGAGTTCGAGCGCATGCGCGAGATCTACGAGCCGGTGCGTTCCTCCGCCGACGCGAAGGAAGGCGCGCTGGCGTTCAAGGAGAAGCGCGAACCCGTCTGGCAGGGACGCTGACCCAGCGGAACGACGAGCGGGGCCCGGGATCAATTCCCGGGCCCCGCTCGCATTCGTGTGCCGAAGGACCGAATGTCACACCGCTTCGATCTGGGCTGACTCAGGTGGTCCATGCGACACGCTCCCTGACCAGGGGAGATGTCAGTGGGTCGAGCAGCACGAGAGGCGAAGAAGGCTAGGTTCTTCGCCATGCGCATGACGAAGGTGTCGATCGCC
>NZ_JAALEG010000038.1 GCF_011058165.1 Rhodococcus aetherivorans | reverse complement strand
GACTCGGGGTGGGGGTGGGACTCGGCGTGGGGATATGACACGGTCGCCGCCCCGTCGAGGCGCCGCGAGTTCGCGGGCCGGTACAGGTTGCGCTTGGTGATGTACTGCACCACCCCGTCCGGCACCAGGTACCAGATGGGCCTGTGGTCACGCACCCGCGTCCGGCAGTCGGTCGAGGAGATCGCCAGCGCGGGGATCTCGACGAGACCGACGGTGTCGGCGGGCAGCTTCTCGAGGTGTTCGGCGAGATGCTCGACGTGCAGGTCGTAGCCCGGACGCGACACTCCCACGAACCGGGCCAGCTCGAACAATTCGGTCCAGTTCTGCCACGACAGGATCGAGGCGATCGCGTCGGCGCCGGTGATGAAGTACAGCTGGGCGTCGGGCATCAGCGAACGCAGGTCGCGCAGCGTGTCGACAGTGTAGGTGGCCTTGTCCCGCTCGATGTCGACCCGGCTGACGGAGAACCGCGGATTCGAGGCGGTCGCGATGACCGTCATCAGATAGCGGTCCTCGGCCGTGCTGACCTCGCTCCCCGACTTCTGCCACGGCTGTCCGGTGGGCACGAACACGACCTCGTCGAGGTCGTACCGGTCGGCCACCTCGCTGGCTGCGACGAGGTGCCCGTGGTGGATGGGGTCGAAGGTGCCGCCCATGACACCGACGCGACGTCGTGTGTCACCGACGCCGTGTCGTGTGTCACCGTCGCGACGTCGCGGCGCCGGATTCGGGGCGGATGGCTCATGCACGATTGTCCAGCTTACGGGTTCACACCGGCAGCAGGCCCGCCACCACCTGCGCGAGCTGCTGCGCGGACCGGCACTCGTGCATCGTGATCACCTCGCCGTACGCCTTCGCCGCCGAATCTCCGGTTCCCCATTGGCCGCGGGGTTCCGGGTTGAGCCAGTGGGCGTGCCGGGCGACGGCCACCAGGTGCTCGAGGGCGCCGAGGTTGGGATCGCGGTAGTTGGTCCGCGCGTCGCCGAGCACGAGCAGGGAGCTGCGGCTGGTGAGGCTGTGCGCGTACCGCTCGGTGAACACGCCCAGCGCGTGACCGTAGTCGGAGTGGCCGTCGTAGGCGATCAGCTCGGCCTCGCGCAGCATCCGCGACATGGCGGCCCCGAGGTCGGCGCCGGCGGAGAAGTGGTGGGTGACCTCGTCGGTGCTGTCGATGAACGCGAACACCCGGACGCGGGAGAACTGCTCGCGCAGGGCATGCACGAGCAGCAGGGTGAAGTGGGAGAAGCCGGCGACCGACCCGGAGACGTCGCAGAGCACCACCAGCTCCGGACGGGCCGGGCGCGGCTTGCGGTTGACCAGGTCGATGGGCACCCCGCCGGTGGACATCGACTTGCGCAGCGTCCGGCGCAGGTCGATCGCTCCCGCACGGGCCCGCCGCCGGCGCGCGGCGAGCCGGCTCGCCAGCAGCCGCGCCAGCGGGGTGACGCTGCGGCGCAGCGCGGTGAGCTCGGCGTCGGTGGCACGCAGGAAGTCGACCTCCTCGGCGAGCTTGGGCACCCCGTAGGTGGCGACGCGGTCGCGTCCGACCTGTTCGGCGGTGCGGCGACGCGTCTCGCGCTCGACCATGGCCCGGAAATCCGCCACTCGGCGCGCCGCCGTGCGGCGCGCCACCTCGGTGGCGTACTCGGTGTCCTGAGCCCGCTCCTCCGGGCCGGCGTTGCCGAGCAGGCCCTCGAGGATCTTCGAGACCAGCGTTTCGGGCGACACCTGGCGCAGCGCCTGGTACGCCGAGAACGACGGTCCGTTGCCCGAGGTGTACTGCCCCAGCTCCTCGACGATCTGCGCGGTCAGCAGCTCGACGAGCTCGACCGCGTCGGCGGAGTCGTCGGCGAGTATCTCGGCGATCAGATCCCGCAGCGCCTCGAAGTCGATCTCGCCGTCCGGGGTGCGCGGCAGCGCCGGATCGATCCCGCCGGCCTCGCGGCGGCCGACCGCTGCCGGGAACCACAGGTCGAACAGGGCATCGAAGGTCGGGCGGTGGGTGGGCCGGCGCAGCAGCGCGCACGCCAGCCCCTCGCGGAGGGCGTCCCGGTCGAGCAGGTCGAGCACCGACATGACCCGGCCGGCATCGACGGTCTCGGACGGTCCTACGGGAATGCCGCGGCGGCGCAGTGCCTCGACGAACCCGACCAGGTGGCCGGGCAGGCCGTGCGGCGCCGCCGGCCCCTGGTCCCGCACCGGCGGGCGTGCCCCGGCCATGTCAGTTCAACCGCAGCTCGGCCGCGGCCCGCAGCTGATCGGACTGGTGTTTGAGGATCACCCCGAGCGTGGCCCGCACGGCGGCGTCGTCGAGGGTGTCGAGGCCCAGGGCGAGCAGCGTGCGGCCCCAGTCGATCGTCTCCGCCACCGACGGCAGCTTCTTGAGCTGCATGCCGCGCAGCACCCGGACCGTGCGCACGAGCTGCTCGGCGACCGTCTCGGGCAGCTCCGGTACCCGGCTCGCCAGGATGCGGCGCTCGAGGTCGGCGTCGGGGAAGTCGAGGTGCAGGAACAGGCAGCGTCGCTTGAGTGCCTCGGACAGCTCCCGCGTCGCGTTCGAGGTGAGCACCGTGAAGGGCTTGCGGGTGGCGCTGATGGTGCCGAGCTCGGGCACGGTCACCGCGAAATCGCTGAGCACCTCGAGCAGCAGACCCTCGATCTCCACGTCCGCCTTGTCGACCTCGTCGACCAGGAGCACCGTCGGATCCTCCCGGCGGATGGCGGTCAGCAGCGGGCGCGGCAGGAGGAACTCCTCGGAGAACACGTCCTGCTTCGTCGCGTCCCAGGAATGGTCGGTGCCGGCCTGGATCCGCAGGATCTGCTTGGCGTGGTTCCACTCGTACAGCGCCCGCGACTCGTCGACACCCTCGTAGCACTGCAGCCGCACCAGCTCGGCGCCGGAGGTCTGCGCCACCGCCCGGGCGAGCTCGGTCTTGCCCACCCCGGCGGGGCCCTCGATGAGCAGCGGCTTGCCGAGGCGGTCGGCAAGGAACACCGCGGTGGCCGTGGCCTTGTCGGCGAGGTATCCGGTCTCGGCGAGGCGGTCGATCACCTCGTCGACGTCGGCGAAGATCGGCGGGGTGGTCGGCAGCGCACGGTCCACGCTGTGTCCTTTCGTCGGGGCCGGCCCTGTCGGGTCCGGGTCTCGTCCGGTCCGGTCTCGTCGAGCGCTGTCGCGAACCCTCAGGCCGGCCGGGTGTGGCCGTCGCCCCACACCACCCACTTGGTGGAGGTGAGTTCCGGCAGTCCCATCGGGCCGCGGGCATGCAGCTTCTGGGTGGAGATGCCGATCTCGGCACCGAACCCGAACTGCTCGCCGTCGGTGAACGCCGTCGAGGCGTTGACCATAACGGCTGCGGCGTCGACCCGCGCGGAGAACTCCCGGGCGGCCGCGAGGTCGGAGGTGACGATGGCCTCGGTGTGGCCGGTGCCGTACCGGTCGATGTGCGCGACGGCCGCGTCGAGGTCGTCGACGACGGCGAGCGCGATGTCGAGGCTCAGGTACTCCTCCGCCCAGTCGGCCTCGGTGGCCGGCTCGAGGCCGGGCAGGTCACCGTGCACGGTGACGCTGTGGTTCTGCAGCACCTGCAGCAGCCGGGGTACGGCGGTGTCGGCGACGGCCTTGTCCACCAGAATCGTCTCGGCGGTGTTGCACACGCTGGGCCGGCGGGTCTTGGCGTTGACGACGATCTTCTCGGCCATGTCCAGATCGGCCGACGCGTGCACGTACACGTGGCAGTTGCCCACGCCCGTCTCGATGGTGGGCACGGTGGCGTCGCGGACGACGGCGGAGATCAGGCCGGCACCGCCGCGCGGGATGACGACGTCGACGAGTCCGCGTGCCTGGATGAGGTGCGTGACCGAGGACCGGTCCGCGCTGGGCAGCAGTTGTACGGCGTCCTCCGGCAGCTCCTGCATCGCGAGGGCGCCGCGCAGGGCCTCGACGAGGGCGGCGTTGGAGTGGGCTGCCGACGACGACCCGCGCAGCAGGGCCGCGTTGCCGGACTTGAGGGCCAGGCCGAAGGCGTCGACGGTGACGTTGGGCCGGGCCTCGTACACCATCCCGACGACGCCGAGCGGCACCCGCATCTGCCGGATCTCGAGGCCGTTGGGCAGGGTCGAGCCACGGACCACCTCGCCGATCGGGTCGGGCAGCCCCGCGACCTGCCGCAGCCCCGCCGCGATGCCCTCGACGCGGGCCTGCGTCAGCCGGAGCCGGTCGAGCAGGGACTCCTCGGTGCCCGCCGCGCGGGCGGTCTCGATGTCCTCGGCGTTCGCGGCGAGCACCGCGTCGGACGCGGCGAGCACCGCGTCCGCGGCGGCGTGCAGGGCGGCGTCCTTCTGCGCGGTGGTGAGCAGGGCGAGCCGGCGGGAGGCGACGCGGGCGCGACGGGCCGCGGCGTGCACGGCCTCGCGGGTGTCCCCGGCGCCGGTCGCCCGGACGTCCCCGGAAACGGTTGCAGATGAGTCAGGGGTCACGGCAGTCATGGCCCCCAGACTAGTCCGCGCCCGGGCGGATCAGCGCAGCCCGGTCCCCCCGCGCCAGGGCGGATCAGCGCAGCCCGGTCCCCCGCGCCAGTGCGGTGTCCACCAGCGTGGACAGCAGCGTGCGGTACTCGAGACCGCTGGCCTCCCACATACGCGGGTACATCGAGATCGACGTGAACCCGGGCATGGTGTTGATCTCGTTGATCACGGGCCCGTCCTCCGTGACGAAGAAGTCGACGCGGGACAGGCCCTGGCAGTCGAGGGCGCGGAAGGCGCGGACCGCGAGCTCCCGGATCCGGTCGGAGACGTCGTCGTCGAGCTTGGCGGGCACGTCGAACTCGCACACGTCGTCGAGGTACTTGGTGTCGAAGTCGTAGAACGCCTCGTGATCGCCGGACGGGTCGGGCATCCGGATCTCGGCGACGACACTGGCGCGCACGTCGCCGTCGGGGAACTCGAGCACGCCGCACTCGACCTCGCGACCGACGATCGCGGATTCGACGATCACCTTCGGGTCGTGCCGGCGGGCCTTCTCGATCGCCGCGTCGAGCGCCGCCCAGTCGGCGACACGGCTGATCCCGATGGAGGAGCCGCCGCGGGCGGGCTTGACGAAGACCGGGAGGCCGAGACGCTGTTTCTGCTCCTCGGTGAGGGTCGCGGCGCCGGGGCGCAGCACGATCTGGAATCCGACGGGCAGGCCCTCGGCCGCGAGCAGCTTCTTGGTGAACTCCTTGTCCATCCCGGCGGCGCTGGCGAGCACGCCGGGTCCCACGTACGGAACGCCGGCGAGCTCGAGCAGCCCCTGGATCGTGCCGTCCTCGCCGTAGGCGCCGTGCAGCACCGGGAACACGACGTCGACGGAGGCGAGCACCTTGCCGAACTCGCCCTCGTCGAGGGCGACGATGTCACCGGCCCGAGTGGGGTCGGCGGTGAGCACCAGCGCCGTTCCCTCCGCGTCGACGGTCGGCAGCTCGCGGCCCGCCTTGGCGAGCCGTTCGGGATCCGTGTCGGCGAGCACCCAGGCGCCGTCGGTGGTGATGCCGATCGGGACGGCCTCGTAACGCTGCGGGTCGAGGTGGCGCAGGATGCTGCCCGCCGAAACGCAGGAGACGGAATGTTCGTTGCTGCGGCCGCCGAAGACGACGGCCACCCGGATACGGGGTGTGCTCACGGCACAAACCGTACCGGTGCCGCCGCCCCGGTAGATACCCGAGTCCTGCTCAGCACCGGGAGAGCGCGCGGTCGAGATCGTCGAGCAGGTCGGCGGTGTCCTCGATCCCGCAGGACAATCGCACGAAGCCGGCCGGTACGGGATCGCCCCAGCGGGCGCGCCGGTCGGCGGTGGTGTGGATGCCCCCGAAACTGGTCGCGGCGGTGACGAGCTCGCTCGCCGCGACGAACCGGTGGAACTGCTGTTCGCCGTCGAGCCGGAACGTCACCAGCGGCCCGAACCGGCGCATCTGTGCCGCGGCGACGAGGTGGGCGGGATCGTCGCCCAGACCGGGGTAGCGGACGCCGCGCACGGCGGGATGCTCGCGCAGCATCGACGCCGCGGCGAGCGCGTTGGCGCACTGCCGGTCGAAGCGCAGCCCGGCGGTGCCCAGGCTGCGGTGCGCCAGCCACGTCTCGAACGGGCCGAGGACGGTCCCGGAGAGCAGGCGCTCCCGGTCGAGGGCCGGCACGAGTGCATCGTCGGCGACAGCGAGGTACCCCATCAGCAGATCGCTGTGCCCGCTGAGCGATTTCGTGCCGCTGGCGACGACGATGTCCGCGCCCAGCGCGAGCGGCTGCTGCCCCAGCGGGGTGGCGGTGGTGTTGTCCACCAGCAGCAGGGCGCCGGCCGTCCGGCACAGCGCCGCGGTGGCGCGCAGATCGACGACGTCCAGTCCCGGGTTCGACGGGGTCTCGGCCAGCACGAGCGCGCCCTCGCCGGCGCCGGCGAGGACAGCGCGGAGACTGCCGTCGCCGAACTGGGCGGCGGTGAGTTCGTGGACCGTGATCCCGAGGGGCTCGAGGCGTTCCCGCGCGTATTCGCGCACCTGGTAGTACCCGTCGGCGGGGACGACGACGGTGCCGCCGCCACGGGTCAGCGCCCGCAGCGCGACGGTGACCGCGGACATCCCGGACCCGACGACCCGGGCCGCGGCCGCGCCCTCGAGCGCGGCCAGCGCGGATTCGAGGGCACGCCAACCGGGATTCGAGGCGCGAGCGTAGGTGTCGGTCTCCGTGCCCTCCGCGCCGAGCTGGTAAGGGGCGGCGAGGACCGGACCGGGCTGCAGCGGATACCCTGGAATATGTTCGGCAGCAACCGCTTTCACGCAGCGTGTGGAGTCACCCGGCACGGTCTCACTCCGGCTTGATCCGGCGGCCGAGCAGCAGCCCGATCGCCTCGGGCACCGACATGCCCTCGTAGCAGACGCGGTGCACGGCGTCGGTGAGCGGCATCTCCACGTCGTAACTGGCCGCCAGCGCCCGGACGGAGGTGCACGACTTGACCCCCTCGGCCACCTGGCCGTGCGTGGCCTCCTGGGCGCTTTCGAGTGTCCCTCCCCTGCCCAGTCGCTCCCCGAACGAACGGTTACGCGACAGCGGCGAGGTGCACGTGGCCACGAGGTCGCCGACACCCGCCAGCCCGGCCAGGGTGGTCGGCTTGGCACCGAGGGCAGTTCCCAGCCGGGTGATCTCGGCCAGCCCACGGGTGATGATGGAGGCGATCGTGTTGTCGCCGAGGCCGACACCGGCGGCCATGCCGCACGCGAGCGCGATGACGTTCTTGCACGCGCCGCCGATCTCGCAGCCGATCACGTCGGTGTTCGTGTAGGGCCTGAAATACCCTGTTGCACATGCTCTTTGAATCTCGAGCGCCCGAGTGGAGTCGGAACACGCGATCACCGTGGCGGCGGGCTGCCGATCGGCGATCTCGCGGGCGAGATTCGGCCCGGACAACACCGCGATGCGGTCGTGTTCGGCACCGGTCACCTGGGCGATCACCTGACTCATCCGCATGAGGGTGCCGCCCTCGATGCCTTTCGCCAGGCTCAGCAGGGTCGCGTCGGAACCGATGTCGTCGCGCCACGCCCCGAGATTCGCGCGCAGCGTCTGCGACGGCACCGCGAGGACGAGGAAGTCCACTCCGTCGAGTGCGACGCGGTGATCCGCGGTGGCGCGCAACGTCGAGGGCAACTCGACGCCCGGCAGATAGTCCGGGTTCTCGTGCCGGGCGGCGATCGCCTCGGCCACCTCCGCGCGCCGCGCCCAGATCGTCACGTCCGTTCCGGCCTCCGCCAGTACCTTCGCGAAGGCCGTCCCCCACGACCCCGCACCCAACACCGCAGCCTTGCTCACGCAGTCCCCTTACTCGTGTCCGATCCCGTCCGCAGACCACCGCCGCGACCGCTCCAGTATCGCCCACCGCCGCGCCCGCGACCGTCCTCGTCGCCGACTGGCAGAATCGACGACCATGACCGCCGCGCACGCGCTGATTCCCGTCAAGGCCCTCGGCCTGGCGAAGTCGCGGCTGGCGCACGTCCTCGACCCCGGCACCCGAGCGGCCCTGGTGCTCGCGATGCTCGACGACACCCTCCACGCGGCGCTGGCGGTCGAGGGGCTCGCCGTCACCGTGATCACCACCGACGCCGATGTCGCCGCGCTGGCTCTCCGCGCGGGGGCGCACACGCTCGCCGATCCCCCCGCCGTCGACACGGCCGGCACCGCCGTCGATCCGCTGAATGCGGCGCTCGCCGCTGCGGCCCGGCGGGTGCGGTCCCGCGAGCCCGGCGTGGATCTGGTCGCGCTGCACGCGGACCTGCCGGCCCTGCGGCCCGCCGAACTGTCCGCGGCCCTGACCGCGGCGCGCGAGGTCGGCCGGGCGGTCGTCGTGGACCACACCGGCACCGGCACCTCGGCGCTGCTGCACTGCAGGACCGAACCGCTGCACCCGCTGTTCGGTCCGGACTCGGCGCACCGTCACGTGCGGGCGGGAGCCCACCCCCTGGCCGGGGACTGGCCGGGACTGCGGCTCGACGTGGACACCGTCGCCGATCTCGAGGCCGCCACGGCGCAGGGCGTGGGGCCCGCGACGGCCTCGGCTCTGGAGCGAATCGGATGGCCGATGCCCGTTCGTCATCCCGACTTCGGGTGACGTACGTCGACGGATTGTCCGCAGTTCCGAAACTGAGGGATGATCGACGTGTGAAACACGGCGATTCCACGGACCAGCGCATCGACACCGAACCTCCCGGGTTCGCCGGGGCATCCGGCGACGGCGGAGCCGGACTCGACGGCACCACCGCCACCCGTTCGGCCTCGGCGCCGAGTGCCCCGCCCGCAGCCACGATGCTGCAGGCGGTCGCCGACGGCTTGCCGCTGGACCGCTACCTCAACCGGGAACTGAGCTGGCTCGACTTCAACGCGCGAGTGCTCGCGCTGGCCGAGGACACGTCTCTGCCGCTCCTCGAACGCGCCAAGTTCCTTGCGATCTTCGCCTCGAACCTCGACGAGTTCTACATGGTGCGTGTCGCCGGCCTCAAGCGCCGTGCCGAAACCGGCCTGTCGGTCCGCTCCGCCGACGGGCTGTCGCCACGAGCGCAACTCGCGCTCATCGCGCGCAGCACCCAGGAGATCGCGCGCCGGCACGCTCTCGTCTTCCTCGATTCGGTCCTGCCCGCCCTGACCGCCGAAGGCATTTCCATCATCGACTGGGAGGATCTGACCGACGACGAAAAACAGCGCCTGACCGCGTACTTCGTCGAGCAGGTGTTCCCGGTACTGACGCCCCTCGCGGTCGATCCGGCACACCCGTTCCCGTACATCAGCGGGCTGAGCCTCAACCTCGCTGTCACCGTGAAGGATCTGGAGTCCGCCGGGGAGCACTTCGCGCGGGTGAAGGTGCCGGACAACGTCGATCGCTTCGTCCGGGTCCGCCGGGAAGGCTCCCCGGACGAGATCGACGCGTTCCTGCCTCTCGAGGAACTCATCGCGGCACATCTCGACGTGCTGTTCCCCGGCATGGAAATCGTCGAGCACCACGCCTTCCGGGTCACGCGCAACGCCGACTTCGAGGTCGAGGAGGACCGCGACGAGGATCTCCTCCAGGCGCTCGAGCGGGAACTCGCCCGTCGCCGCTTCGGTTCTCCCGTGCGTCTCGAGGTCGCCGACGACATGACCGAGCACATGCTCGAACTGCTGCTGCGCGAGCTCGACGTCGATCCCGCCGACGTGGTGCAGCTGCCGGGACTGCTGGACCTGTCGAGCCTGTGGCAGGTGCACGGCGTGGACCGCCCCGACCTGAAGGACCGGCCGTTCGTGCCGGCCACGCACCCCGCGTTCGGCGAACGCGAGACCCCCAAGAGCGTGTTCTCGACGCTGCGCGAGGGCGACGTGCTGGTGCACCACCCCTACGATTCCTTCTCCACCAGCGTGCAACGGTTCATCGAGCAGGCCGCAGCCGACAGCCAGGTGCTCGCGATCAAGCAGACCCTCTACCGCACCTCCGGCGACTCCCCCATCGTCAACGCACTGATCGCCGCGGCGGAGGCCGGCAAGCAGGTGGTGGCGCTGGTGGAGATCAAGGCCCGCTTCGACGAGCAGGCGAACATCAAGTGGGCCCGCAAACTCGAACAGGCCGGCGTGCACGTGGTGTACGGCCTGGTGGGACTGAAGACCCACTGCAAGACGTGCCTCGTGGTCCGCCGGGAGGGCTCGCTCATCCGCCGCTACTGCCACATCGGTACCGGCAACTACAACCCGAAGACCGCCCGGCTCTACGAGGACGTCGGCCTGCTCACCGCCGCCCCGGAGATCGGCGCGGACCTGACCGATCTGTTCAACACGCTCACCGGTTACTCGCGGATGGCGAAGTACCGCAACCTGCTCGTGGCCCCGCACGGCGTGCGAGCGGGCATCATCGAACGGATCGACGCCGAGATCGAGCACCACGCGGCCGGTCGCGACGCCCGGATCCGCCTGAAGGCCAATGCGCTGGTCGACGAGCAGGTCATCGACGCGCTGTACCGCGCCTCCTGCGCGGGGGTGCCGGTGGAGATCGTCGTGCGCGGCATCTGCGCGCTCAAGCCCGGAGTACCCGGACTGAGCGAGAACATCACGGTGCGGTCCATCCTCGGGCGGTTCCTGGAGCACTCGCGCGTCCTGCATTTCCGGGCAGCCGACGAGATCTGGATCGGCAGCGCCGACATGATGCATCGCAACCTCGATCGCCGGGTGGAGGTGATGGCACAGGTGAAGGATCCCCGACTGGCGGCGCAACTCGACTCGATCTTCGAGTCGGCGCTCGACCCGGCCACCCGGTGCTGGACGTTGCGGGCCGACGGAACCTGGCTCGCGTCGCCGGCTCCCGGAACCGCGGCCCGTGACCATCAAGAAGAGCTCATGCGTAGCCGTAGCTCCTGATCGGAAGGATGTCGGTGTCCCCCGTTTCCGACAACGCAATGCGAGCCAACATCTTCGCCGCCGGGGCTGTCCTCTGGCGACGGAATCCGACCGACCGGAACCGTTTCGACGTGGCGGTCGTGCACCGGCCGCGTTACGACGACTGGTCCTTCCCCAAGGGCAAGCTCGATCCCGGCGAGACCCCGATCGTCGCCGCCCTGCGCGAGATCGAGGAGGAGACCGGGATTTCGGCGCGTCTCGGCCGGTATCTCGGCAAGGTCACCTACCCGGTGCCGGGTCACCGCAAGCTCAAGCGGGTGGACTACTGGGCCGCCGAGAAGTGCAGCGGGGAGTTCACCCCCAACGACGAGGTCGACGAGCTGCGCTGGCTCGCACCCGACGACGCCTTCGCGGCCCTGTCGTACCCGATGGACCACACGGTGCTGCGCCGCTTCCAGGCCCTGCCGCCGGACACGGCGACGGTGCTGATCGTGCGGCATGCCAAGGCCGGCAGCCGCAGGAATCACCGGGGCGACGATCGGGACCGGCCGCTCGACGCGGCGGGCCGTGCCCAGGCCCAGGCCCTCGTTCCGCAACTGCTCGCGTTCGGCGCCGACAGCGTGGTCGCCGCGGACCGGGCACGCTGCGTGCAGACGGTGCAACCGCTCGCGGACCGGCTCGGGATCGACGTTGCCGTCGAACCCTCCCTCACGGAGGAGGAGTACAGCGCCGACCCGCAACTCGGGCGCAAGCGGGTGCTCGACCTCGCCCAGCGCGGCGGGGTGCCGGTGATCTGCAGCCAGGGCAAGGTGATCCCGGACCTTGTGCAATGGTGGGCCGAGCACGACGGGATCACCGCGCCGAACACGCGTAACCGCAAGGGCAGCACGTGGGTGCTGTCGCTCGCCGGCGACCGGCTCGTCGCGGTGGACCACATCGACAGCCCGCTGCCCGCCGGGCCCGCCTGAACGCGCTTCGGCGGCCATCGAGGTTCCCCCCGATGGCCGCCGAACGGACGGTATCCGGTTGGCAGCCCTAGTTCTCGGCAGCCCTACTCCCAGCAGCCCTACTTCTTGGCTGCAGCCTTCCGGGCCGGCGCCTTCTTGGCCGCGGTGGTCTTCTTGGCCGGAGCCTTGGCCGCGGTGGTCTTCTTCGCCGCGGTGGTCTTCTTGGCCGCGGTGGTCTTGGCCGGAGCCTTGGCCGCGGTGGTCTTCTTCGCCGCGGTGGTCTTCTTGGCCGCGGTGGTCTTGGCCGGAGCCTTGGCCGCCGTGGTCTTCTTCGCCGCCGTGGTCTTCTTGGCCGCGGTGGTCTTGGCCGGAGCCTTGGCCGCCGTGGTCTTCTTCGCCGCGGTGGTCTTGGCCGGAGCCTTGGCCGCCGTGGTCGCCTTCTTCGCCGGAGCTGCCTTGGCGGCAGTCTTCTTCGCCGCCGCGGTCTTCTTGGCCGCGGTCTTCTTCGCGGCCGCGGTCTTCTTCGCCGCGGCAGCCGCGCCCCGCTTGACGGCCGGACCGGTCGCGGGGAGCTTCTGGCTGCCGGCGATGACCGCCTTGAACTGCGCGCCGGGGCGGAACGCCGGCACCGACGTCGGCTTGACCTTCACGGTCTCACCCGTGCGCGGGTTGCGCGCGACCCGCGCCGCGCGGCGGCGCTGCTCGAAGACGCCGAAGCCGGTGATCGTGACGCTCTTACCCGAGTGCACTGCGCGCACGATCGCGTCGACCATGTGCTCCACGGCCGCCGTTGCAGTGCGCCTGTCCGAACCGAGTTTTTCGGTCAGAACATCGATCAGCTCTGCCTTGTTCATTGCATTCCTCCGCACATAACGGTCCACCGTCAGACCGACTCGAGTCCACGGTAGACCCGCAAACGGGCAAGAGTCTATGTGCCACGCCAATTCTCATGCAAATTACAGGCGGGCCGGATCCGAACGTGTCGTCGGATCCGGCCCGCCCAGGCCCGATTCGGGGCCGGATCAGGGCGCCGGGAGGGTCCGCGGTTTCCAAGACGGCCTTGCGTTTTCGAACTCGGAAATCGCCTCTACCTGCCGTAACGTGAGCCCGATGTCGTCGAGACCCTCCAGCAGACGCCACCGGGTGTAGTCGTCAATGCTGAACGGCACCACGGTGGTTCCGGCGGTCACGGTGCGATGCTCGAGGTCGACCTCCAGCTCCAGTCCCGGCTGTTGTTCGATGAGTTTCCAGAGCAATTCGACGTCCGGCTGCTCGACCTGAGCGGCCAGCAGTCCGGCCTTTCCGGAGTTGCCCCGGAAGATGTCGGCGAAGCGGGACGAGATCACGACGCGGAAGCCGTAATCGGACAGCGCCCACACGGCGTGCTCGCGGGAGGACCCGGTGCCGAAATCCGGCCCGGCCACGAGGACACTGCCCCGGTCGAACGGCGGAGTGTTCAGTACGAAGGCCGGATCCGTGCGCCAGGCGGCAAACAGCCCGTCCTCGAATCCGCTTCGAGTGACCCGCTTCAGATACACCGCGGGGATGATCTGGTCAGTGTCGACGTTCGACCGGCGCAGCGGAACGCCGATGCCCTTGTGAGTGGTGAAGGCTTCCATCGAAATTCTCCTTCGGTTCCGTGACCTAGTCCAGATCCGCCGGAGCGGAGAGAGTGCCGCGCACCGCGGTCGCCGCGGCGACCTCAGGCGAGACGAGGTGGGTGCGCCCGCCCTTGCCCTGGCGGCCTTCGAAGTTCCGGTTCGAGGTCGATGCACAGCGCTCGCCCGGCGCCAGCTGATCCGGATTCATGCCCAGGCACATCGAGCAGCCGGCCTGGCGCCATTCCGCGCCCGCGGCCGTGAAGACCTCACCGAGACCTTCGGCTTCGGCTTGGGCACGAACGCGCATCGATCCGGGTACGACGAGCATACGAACGCCGTCGGCGACCTTGCGGCCCTGGAGAACTTCCGCAACGGCGCGCAGATCCTCGATCCGGCCGTTGGTGCACGAGCCGACGAAGACGGTGTCGACCGGCACCTCACGCAGCGGGGTTCCGGGCTCGAGTCCCATGTACCGCAGCGCCTTCTCGGCCGCGAGGCGCTCACCCTCGTCCGCCATCGCCTCCGGGTCGGGCACCGACGCGCCGAGGGGCGCGCCCTGGCCGGGGTTGGTGCCCCACGTGACGAAGGGCGTCAGGGACGAGCCGTCGATGTGGACCTCGGCGTCGAAAACCGCGTCCTCGTCGGTCTTCAACTGCTCCCACGCGGCCACCGCGGCGTCCCAGTCCGCGCCCTGGGGGGCGTGCGGGCGGCCCTTCAGGAACTCGTAGGTGATCTCGTCGGGCGCGATCATCCCGGCCCGGGCGCCCGCCTCGATGGACATGTTGCAGATGGTCATCCGTGCTTCCATCGACAGCTTCCGGATCGCCTCGCCGCGGTACTCGAGCACGTAGCCCTGGCCGCCGCCGGTGCCGATCCGGGCGATGACGGCGAGGATCAGATCCTTGCTCGTGACGCCGGGCGGCAGTGCGCCGTCGACGGTGATCGCCATGGTCTTGAACGGGCGCAGCGACAGTGTCTGGGTTGCCAGCACGTGCTCGACCTCGCTCGTGCCGATGCCCATCGCCAGGGCACCGAAGGCGCCGTGGGTGGAGGTGTGGCTGTCGCCGCACACCACCGTCATGCCCGGCTGCGTCAGGCCGAGCTGCGGTCCGACGACGTGGACGATGCCCTGTTCGACGTCACCCATCGGATGCAGCCGGATGCCGAACTCCTCGCAGTTGCGGCGCAGCGTCTCGACCTGGGTGCGCGAGACGGGGTCGGCGATGGGCTTGTCGATGTCGACCGTGGGCACGTTGTGGTCCTCGGTCGCGATGGTGAGGTCCGGCCGCCGCACGGGCCGATCCGCCAACCGCAGACCGTCGAACGCCTGCGGGCTCGTGACCTCGTGCACGAGATGCAGATCGATGTAGATCAGGTCCGGCTGTCGCGCCGCGCCCTCTCCCGTACCGCGCACGACCACGTGCTGGTCCCACACCTTCTCCGCCAGAGTCTTTCCAGCCATCTTCTCCACCTGTCGTACGTGACGAACGCGGATCCCGTTCTCGGGGCTGTCCCGGGCCGCGAATGCTGTCGTCCCCGCCCGGTTCCGCGTGGGTTATGCTTCCCATTATGCGAGACGGAGGTATCGACCTATGAGACAGCATAGCGGGATCGGAGTGCTGGACAAAGCGATGGCCGTCCTCCATGCAGTGGCGGAGCAGCCCTGCACTCTCACCGAACTGTGCGCCCGCACCGGACTTCCCCGCGCCACCGCCCACCGGCTCGCGGTCGGGCTCGAGGTGCACCGGCTGCTCGCCCGCGACGGTGACGGCCAGTGGCGGCCGGGTCCCGGTCTGGCCGAACTGTCGGCAGGCGCGGGCGACGCACTCGTCGACGCCGCCTCGCTCGTGCTGCCGCGCCTGCGCGAGATCACCGGCGAGAGCGTGCAGTTGTATCGACGGGAGGGCACCCACCGGGTGTGCGTCGCGGCCCTCGAACCCCCGACGGGCCTGCGCGACACCGTCCTCGTGGGGGCCCGGCTGCCGATGACCGCCGGGTCCGGAGCCAGGGTCCTGCTCGCCTGGGCCGACGCCGCGACGCAGCGGGCGATCCTGCCGGAGGCCGCATTCGGCGAGCGGGTCCTCGCCGAAGTCCGGCGCCGGGGCTGGGCGCAGAGCGTCGCCGAACGCGAACCCGGGGTCGCCTCGGTGGCCGCCCCCGTGCGCGATGCATCCGGGGCCGTCGTGGCCGCGATCTCCGTCTCGGGACCCGTCGACCGCATGGGCCGCCGGCCCGGGGCGCGCTGGGCCGCGGACCTGCTGGCGGCCGCCGACGCGCTGCAGAAGCGACTGCAGTAGCCCGTCCACCCGCCGGCTCCTGTGCGACAGTGCACGGATGGGAACCAACCAGCGCACACAGATCACGATGACCGACGCCGAGATCGGCGACTTTCTCGAACGCAGCCGCGTCGCGACGATGGCGACGATCGGCCCCGGCGGCCTCCCGCACCTCGTCGCGATGTGGTACGCGGTGCTGGACGGCGAGATCTGGTTCGAGACGAAGCTGAAATCGCAGAAGGCGGTCAATCTGCGGCGCGACAACCGGATCAGCGCCCTGGTCGAGGACGGCCACACCTACGACACCCTGCGCGGCGTCTCGCTCGAGGGGCATGCCGAGGTGGTCGAGGATCGAGAGGTGCTGTTCGAAGTGTGCCGCAGCGTGTGGGAACGCTACACCGGCCCCTACACCGCGGAGTTGCGGCCCGCGGTCGAGCAGATGATGCACAAGCGCGTCGCGGTGCGGGTCGTCGCGGACCGGACCCGGTCCTGGGACCACCGCAAGCTCGGGATGCCGGCGATGCCGATCGGCGGCAGCACGGCACCGTACCTGTTCGAGGCCCTGGAAAACCGGGCGACAGACGCCGGGTTGCCGAGTTAGATTCCGGGATGTCCCGGACCGAGCTCCGGGCGAGGGAAGGGAGACAGCGATGAACGACCCGAGCGGGGACCGGATCGCGGAGCAGTTCCGCGCAGCCCTCGAGCGCAAGAATCAGCACGCCCGTCGCGGCTCGGACCATCTCGACGGGAGGGCCAAGGCGCAGGCGCCGCACGGCAGCGCCGACCACCGCCGCAATTTCCGGCGCAAGAGCGGATGACGAGCACAAACAGCGAAGGTCCCTCCGATCCGTGGATCGGAGGGACCTTCGCGTGGTAGCCCCGACGGGATTTGAACCCGCGCTACCGCCTTGAGAGGGCGGCGTCCTAGGCCGCTAGACGACGGGGCCAGGAACTTTCACTGCTCAGAGAAGAACGCCCTTCGAACTCGCGATCGAAGGGCCGTCCGTGGTAGCCCCGACGGGATTTGAACCCGCGCTACCGCCTTGAGAGGGCGGCGTCCTAGGCCGCTAGACGACGGGGCCAGGAACTTTCTTCTCTGTTGCTCCTCCCACCCTGCGGCGGGAAGCTCAGCCAGCTTAACCGGCCGAGGCTCGGTGACAAAATCACCGGGCAGACGCTGGGGTACCAGGACTCGAACCTAGAATGGCTGAACCAGAATCAGCTGTGTTGCCAATTACACCATACCCCAATGGCTTGTTCCGAAGACCTGCCTCGCGGCGCTGCGGCCTCCGTTCCGAACCGAGAAGAAGGTTAGCACCATGGGTGCCCCCAATAACAAATCGCCAGGTCAGAGCGGGTAAATCCACAACCTGCGCGACGCCGGGCCGACCGCGGGGGCGCCGCGGCCGGCCCGGCACCGCTCAGGCGATGCGGGCCCGGGCGGCACGCAGGCGCGTGAGCGAGACGTCCCGGCCGAGCAGTTCCATCGACTCGTACAGGGGCGGGCTGATGTGCGAGCCCGTGAGCGCCACGCGCACCGGCGCGAAGGCCTTGCGGGGCTTGAGGCCGAGCTCGTCGATCAGCGCGGCCTTGAGGGCCTCTTCGAGGGCCGCCGCGCTCCACTCGGCCACACCGTCGGCCGCGGCGATCGTCGCGTCCAGCACGGGCGCGGCGTCGGGGCCGAGGTTCTTGGCCGCGGCCGCCTCGTCGAGCGTGAAGTCGGCCTCGGCCACGTAGAGGAACTTCAGCAGGTCCCACGCGTCCGAGAGCACCACGATGCGGGTCTGGACCAGCTCGGCCGCCACCGCGAACCGGGCGTCGTCGACGTCACCGGTGATGTGCCCGTGCTCCACGAGGAACGCCTTCAGCCGGGCCGCGAAGTCGGCCGGTTCGAGCATGCGGATGTGCTCGGCGTTGATGGCGTCGGCCTTCTTCTGGTCGAACCGGGCCGGATTCGAGTTGACCTTGGCGATGTCGAAGGCGGCGACCATCTCGTCGAGCGAGAAGACGTCACGGTCGTCGGCCAGGCCCCAGCCGAGGAGCGCGAGGTAGTTGAGCAGTCCCTCGGCGATGAAGCCACGGTCGCGGTGGATGAACAGGTTGGACTCGGGGTCGCGCTTGGAGAGCTTCTTGTTGCCCTGCCCCATCACGAACGGCAGGTGGCCGAACTCGGGCGTGAAATCGGTCACGCCGATGCGCTGCAGCGCCTCGTAGAGCGCGAGCTGGCGCGGGGTCGACGAGAGCAGATCCTCGCCGCGCAGCACGTGGGTGATCCGCATCAGGGCATCGTCGACGGGATTGACGAGCGTGTACAGCGGGATGCCGTTGCCGCGGGTGAGGGCGAAGTCGGGCACGGTGCCGGCCTTGAACGTGGTCTCGCCGCGCACCAGGTCGTTCCACGTCAGGTCGTGATCGGGCATGCGCAGCCGCACCACGGGCTTGCGCCCCTCGTCGCGGTACGCCTGCCGCTGCTCCGCGGTCAGATCGCGGTCGTGGTTGTCGTAGCCGAGCTTCGGGTCGCGGCCGGCCGCGCGGTGGCGCGCCTCGACCTCCTCGGGCGTGGAGAACGACTCGTACGCCTCGCCCGCCTCGAGCAGCCTGGCGACGACGTCGAGATGCAGGTCGCGGCGCTGCGACTGCCGGTACGGCTCGTACGGGCCGCCCACCTCGGGACCCTCGTCCCAGTCGAGGCCGAGCCACCGGAGCGCGTCGAGGATCGCCTGGTACGACTCCTCGGTGTCGCGGGCGGCGTCGGTGTCCTCGATGCGGAACACGAAGGTGCCGCCGTGGTGACGGGCGAAAGCCCAGTTGAACAGGGCGGTGCGCACGAGGCCCACGTGCGGGGTTCCGGTCGGGGACGGACAGAAACGAACGCGTACTTCGCTGTTGGTCATGGCTCACTCGGGTCGAGGGATCGAAAAGTCCCCTCCAGGCTAGTCCCGGGCGTGCCGGCCGCGAAGCCGCGGTCCGCCTGCTACCTGCGCTTGGCGGTCACCGGATTCGTCAGCGTGCCGATGCCCTCGACGGTGATCGAGACGGTGTTGCCGTCGACGATCGGCCCGACCCCCTCCGGGGTCCCGGTGAGGATCACGTCGCCCGGCAGCAGCGTCATCACCGCCGAGATCCACTCGATCAGCTTCGGAATGTCGTGCACCATCAACGACGTTCGGCTGCGCTGGCGCGTCTGCCCGTCGACCTCCGCGGAGATCTCGAGATCCGAGGGATCGATGTTCGTCTCGATCCACGGGCCGAGGGGACAGAACGTGTCGTGCCCCTTGGCCCGCGTCCACTGCCCGTCCTGCTGCTGATGGTCGCGCGCGGAGACGTCGTTGGCGACGGTGTAGCCGAGGACGACGTCGAGGGCCTTCG
This sequence comes from Rhodococcus aetherivorans, assembly GCF_011058165.1. Lineage (GTDB taxonomy): Bacteria > Actinomycetota > Actinomycetes > Mycobacteriales > Mycobacteriaceae > Rhodococcus > Rhodococcus aetherivorans. The sequence goes on along the minus strand of NZ_JAALEG010000038.1, from coordinate 32,891 downwards.
CGGCCGGAACGTCCTTGCAGGGACGGCCGATGACGACGGCGAGCTCCGCCTCGTGGTGGACGAGGCCGCTGCTCGGCGGGAGCACGATCGGCGCCCCCGGGCCGACGATGGAGGTGTTCGGCTTGAGGAAGATCACCGGCTCGTCGGGAACCTCGTTCCCGGATTCGGCCGCATGGGCGGCGTAGTTGCGGCCGACGCAGACCACCTTGCTCGCCAGGATCGGCGCGAGCAGCCGGACGTCGGCGAGCGGCCAGCTGCGGCCGGTGAAGGTCGGGGTGCCGAAGGGGTGTTCGGCGATCTCCTTCGCCGTCGCGGCGTCCCCCTCTCCCTCGATGCTGACGAAGGCGACACCGTCCGGGCTGGCAATTCGACCAAGGCGCATGCCGGGGAGTCTATCCGTGTCGCCGCTGGCGGCCCTGCGGACCACGGGACGCAGGTATAGGCTGCCACCGGGAAGTTCACAATACGGGAATTTTGTTTCAGATAGTGAGATGACATGACGGTTCGGGACATCGGCGCGCGGCGCTGGGTCATCCTGGCGCTCGGCGTGTTCGCGCAGGCGGCCCAGGCGGTCCTCGTCAACGGCGCCGCCTTCCTCATCCCCGCGCTCCACGAGGATCGCGGACTCACGCTCGCCCAGGCCGGAACACTTTCGGCCGCGCCGATATTCGGGGTCGTGTTCAGCCTCGTCGCGTGGGGTGCCCTGGCCGACCGGTTCGGCGAGCGGCGGGTCCTGGCCGCAGGGCTCGCACTGGCTGCGGCGGCCACGGCCGCAGCCGCCGCCAGCGGGACCCTGCCGATGCTCGCGCTCATGCTCGCTCTCGGTGGTGCCGCCGCGGCGAGCGCCAACGCCGCGAGCGGTCGCGTCGTCGTCGGCTGGTTCCCGCCGCACCAGCGTGGTCTCGCCATGGGGATCCGGCAGATGTCGCTGCCGCTCGGCGTCGCCGTCGCCGCGTTGACCATTCCGCCGCTCGCGCGCGACCACGGAATCGGCTCGGCCCTGGCCTTCTCCGCCTCGGTGTGTGCCGTCGCCGCGGTGGCGTGCGCGGTCGGCATCGTCGACCCACCGCGGCCGGAACGCGGCCGGGCCGCAGAGCTCGGCCTGCTCGACAACCCCTACCGTGCCGGGCGGTCGCTGCAACGGATCCACGCCGCGTCGGTGCTGCTGGTGGTGCCCCAGTACGTGGTGTGGACCTACGCGCTGGTGTGGCTGATCTCCGAGCGCGGCTGGACCGAGTCCGCCGCGGGCCTGGTCATCACCGCCGCGCAGTTCCTCGGTGCGCTCGGTCGCGTCGCCGCCGGCGGGTGGTCCGACCGGGTCGGCAGCCGCCTGCGGCCGCTGCGGCTCGTGGCGCTCTCCGTCGTGCTGTCCATGGCAGCGCTCGCGGCCGCCGCGCTCACCGACTCGGCCGTCGCCGTCGCGCTGCTGATCGTGGCATCGGTGACGACGGTGGCCCCGAACGGGCTGGCCTTCACCGCCGTCGCCGAGATCGCGGGACCGTTCTGGGGTGGCCGCGCGCTCGGCATCCAGAACACCGGCCAGTTCGTCGCGGCGGCGTGCGTGGGTCCCGCGTTCGGCGGGCTCATCGCACTGGCCGGCTTTCCCGCGGCGTTCGCGCTCGCCGCGCTGATCCCGGCCGCCGCGGTGCCCCTGGTCCCCCGCAAATGAGCCGGTGCGGCCTCCCGGACACCGGGAGGCCGCACCGAGACCGGATCAGAGGGCGGCCGCGATGCGGTCGCCGACCTCCGTGGTCACGATCGGGCCCGTGCCGCGGGCGGCGAGGTCCGCCTCGACCGCACGCTCGACCCGGGCCGCCTCGTCCGCCCGGCCGAGGTGGCGCAGCAGCAGGGCGACCGACAGGATCGCCGCGGTCGGGTCGGCGATGCCCTTGCCCGCGATGTCCGGGGCGCTGCCGTGGACCGGCTCGAACATCGACGGGTTGGTGCCGGAGGCATCGATGTTGCCGCTGGCCGCCAGGCCGATGCCCCCGGTGACCGCACCGGCGAGATCGGTGATGATGTCGCCGAACAGGTTGTCGGTCACGATCACGTCGAACCGGCCCGGGTCGTCGACCATGTAGATGGTGGCGGCGTCGATGTGGCAGTAGGCCATCTCGACCTCCGGGTACTCCGCGCCCACCGTCTCGACCGCACGCGTCCAGATGGCACCGGCGTTGGAGAGCACGTTGGTCTTGTGGATCAGGGTGAGGTGCTTGCGCCGGCTCTGCGCGAGCTCGAAGGCGTAACGCACGACGCGCTCGGCACCGAACCAGGTGTTGACCGAGACCTCGGTGGCGATCTCGTGGGGGGTGCCGACGCGGATGGCGCCGCCGTTGCCGGTGTAGGGGCCCTCGGTGCCCTCCCGCACCACGACGAAGTCGATCTCCGGCTGCGCCGCGAGCGGGGACTTCGCCCCCGGGTACAGCCGCGACGGCCGCAGGTTGACGTGGTGATCGAGCGCGAACCGCATGTTCAGCAGCAGGCCCCGCTCGAGCACGCCCGGGGTGACGGACGGGTCGCCGATGGCGCCGAGCAGGATCGCGTCGTGCGCGCGGATCGCCGCCAGGTCGGCGTCCGGGAGCAGTTCCCCGGTGGCGTTGTACCGCCGGGCACCGAGGTCGTACTCGGTGGTCTCGAGATCGGGGACCAGCGTCCTGAGCACCTTGAGGGCCTCGGCCGTGACCTCGACACCGATGCCGTCACCGGGGATGACCGCAAGCTTCATGGGCACACACTCTCTTCCTCTTCGCGACGACGGCCGCGACCGTGCTCGACGATCGCGGCCATCGGATACAGCGGGGGGTGGTTCAGGACAGGTCGACCTGCGCGACGCGGGCGTCGAGCCGCTCCACGATCTGCGCGACCTCGGTGTCGCCGACGACCCGGTCGACCCGCAGGATCACCGTGGCGCCGGGGCCCTCGACGTCCTGGCTCAGTGCCGCCGCCTGGATGTCGATCCCGGCGTTGCCGAGGACCGTGCCGAGGACACCGAGCACGCCCGGGCGATCCTCGTAGTGGACGACGAGGTTGTGGCCCTCGGCGCGCAGGTCGAAGCTGCGGCCGTTGATGTTGACGATCTTCTCGATCTGCTGCAGGCCGGTCAGCGCACCGGTGACGGTGGTGACGAGACCGTCGGCGGCCACGGCGCGGACCTCCACCGCGCTGCGGTGGGTGGAGGCCTCGCTGTGCTTGTCGACCTCGACACTCACGCCGCGCTGCTCGGCGAGGGCCGGGGCGTTGACGAAGGTGACCGGCTCGTCGCTGCTGGCGGAGAACAGGCCGCGCAGCGCGGCGAGGCCGAGGATCTCGACGTTCTCCGCGGAGAGTTCGCCGCTGGCGACGACCTGCACGTTCTGCACCGCCTCCGGCGAGAGGGTGCCGGCGATCAGGCCGAGCTTGCGCACGAGCTCGAGCCACGGTGCGACCTCCTCGCCGACCGGGCCGCCGGAGACGTTCACGGCGTCCGGGACGAACTCACCGGCCAGGGCCAGCAGCACGCTCTTGGCGACGTCGGTTCCGGCGCGGTCCTGGGCCTCGGTCGTGGAGGCGCCGAGGTGCGGGGTGACGACGGTGTTGTCGAGGTCGAACAGCTTCGAGTCCGTGCAGGGTTCGGAGTGGAAGACGTCGAGGCCGGCGGCGCGAACCTTGCCGGAGACGAGGGCGTCGTGGAGGGCGTCCTCGTCGATGAGACCACCGCGGGCGGCGTTGACGATGATGACGCCGTCCTTGGCCCGCGCGAGCCGCTCGGCGTTGATCAGGCCTGCCGTCTCCTTGGTCTTGGGCAGGTGCACGGAGATGAAGTCGGCACGCTCGATCAGCTCGTCGATGTCGACCAGTTCGATCCCGAGCTGGGCGGCACGGGCCGGCGGCAGGTAGGGGTCGTAGGCGATGACGTGGGTCTCGAAGGCGGCGAGGCGCTGCGCGAACAGCTGTCCGATCCGGCCCAGACCGACGACGCCGACGGTCTTGCCCAGGATCTCGGTGCCGTTGAAGCTCGAACGCTTCCAGGTGCGCTCACGCAGGGTGCGGTCGGCGGCGGGGATCTGCCGGGCCGTGGCCATCAGCAGCGCCACGGCGTGCTCGGCGGCCGAATGGATGTTGGACGTCGGAGCGTTGACGACCATCACACCGCGCTCGGTGGCGGCCGGGATGTCGACGTTGTCGAGGCCGACGCCGGCGCGACCGACGATCTTCAGCCTCGTGGCGGCGGCGAGGACCTCGGCGTCGACCGTGGTCGCCGAACGGACCAGCAGGGCGTCCGCCTCGGGCACCGCCGCGAGCAGCGCGGGACGGTCCGGACCGTCGACCCAGCGCACCTCGACACCGTCACCGAGCGCATCGACGGTCGACTGCGCCAGCTTGTCGGCGATCAGGACAACGGGACGGCCATTCTGGCTCACGTGCGAACTCCCCTGTGGTTGGTTTGTCTGACGGGTCGTCGACGGCGCCGCACCCCGAGGTGCGCGAATGCAGCCGTGACCGGGCTCAGTTTAGTGCCCGGGCCGTGGCCCCGGGGCCACGGCCCCGGAATGGGTTGCCTACTGGTACGAAACGACCCACGCCCGCGGCGCCACGGCCGCGGTCCGTTCGGACCCGAACGCCGGCGAATCCGAGCCGGGAAGGCCCTCCGGCCGATCCGGTACCTGGTGCCGCCGTCCCGGCGCGAGCCGCATTCCGGGTCCGGAGCGGGACCGTCCGGGTGGCACCTGTGGTCCGGCGAACCTGCGCCCGGGGGAACGTCGCTCGCAGACCACCGACGAGTTCCGTTCGCACAGGCACCGTTTCGCCGGGACCCTGCACCAGGCCGCGGCCCGGCGCGAGTGGACCGCGAGGGCGGAACGCCGTGCCCCGGCTATGCGGGGCCGGGACCCGCGGTGGATCGCCGGTGCCGGAACGCGACGACGGCGGTGCGGACCGTCGGATAGAAGCGGTCCCGGGTGAACCGATCTCCCAGCCCGAACCGCACCAGCCGGTCCTTGATCGGACCCTTCATCGCGGCGAAGGCCAGGTGGATGCCCTTGCCCGCCAGGTACCGGTCCAGGTCGACGAGTTCGTCGACGGCGGTGGTGTCGAGGCCGGTGATCGGTTCCGCGGCGATCACGACCCACTCGACCGGCTCGGGCGATTTCGCGACCAGCGAGCGGACGTAGTCGTCGAAGATCGAGCCGTTGGCGAAGAACAGCGGGGCGTCGAACCGCACGAGCAGCAGGCCCGGGATCCGATGCCCCTCGGGGTGGCGATTGATGTCGTGGAAACCCGCGACGCGGGTGAGCTCGACGAGTTCGGTGCGGTACGGCGACCATGCGTGTCCCACGACGGCGACGAAGGAGAGCCCGATGGCGACGAGAATCCCCTCGAGCACCCCGACGAGCGCCACTCCGAGGAAGGCCGCCGCCGCGAGACCGGCCTCGATCCGGCTCATCCGCCACATGCGGATCACGCCGCGCACGTCGATGAGTGCCGAGGCGGCGACGAGGACGACCGCGGCGAGGGTCGCCTCGGGCAGATAGGCGGTCGCGCCGGGCGCGAGCAGCACGAACAGCAGCACGGCGGCGGCACCGACCACCCCGACGAGCTGGGTGCGGGCACCGTTCTGCTCGGCGACGGGCGTGCGCGACGAGCTCGCCGAGATGGGGAAACCGCTGAACAGCCCGGTCGCGACGTTGGCGGCGCCGATGGCCTTCATCTCGGTGCTGCCGTCCACGTCGTCGCCGCGGCGGGCGGCGAACGTGCGCGAGAGCACGCCGGTATCGGCGAACGCGATGAGCGCGACGCCGGCCGCCGGGCCGAGCAGTGCGAGCACGTCGCCCCAGCTCACCGCTGCCACATCGGGCGTCGGCAGCCCCGACGGCAGCGCCCCGACCATGACGATCTCGTCGGTGAGGCCGAGCAGCGCGGACACCACGGACGCCCCGACCACGGCGACCAGGACACCCGGGATGCGCGCCCGCAGGAGGCGGAACGCCACGATGACCGCCAGGGACGCCACACCGACGGTCGCCGCGACGAGGTCGACGTCGCCGGCGGCCACCGCCCGGACGATCGCGGCGGTGTCCTGGAGCAGGCCCGGCTCGTCGATCGAGAAGCCGAGCAGTTTCGGGAGCTGACCGACCACGACGACCAGCGCGATGCCGTTGAGATAGCCGAGCCTGATGGGCTTGGACAGCAGTTCGGTGACGAAACCGAGGCGCAGGAAGCCGGCGACGACGAGGATCACGCCCACGAGCAGGGCCAGAACCCCCGCGAGCGCGAGCGCCTCCTGCGGGTCGCCCGTCGCGGCGAGCGGGAGCACCGCCGCGGCGATGAGCGGGGCGAGGGACGAATCAGGCCCGAGCACAAGCACTTTCGACGGACCCACCAGCGCGTACACCAGCAGCGGGACGATCGTGGCGTACAGGCCGGCGTAGGCGGGCAACCCGGCGGCCGTCGCGTAGCCCATGCCCGCGGGGATGAGCAGCGCGGTGAGTGCCAGGCCGGCGGTGATGTCGGGGCGCAGCCACTCCCGGCGGTAGGTGCGGGCCGTGACGACCCCCGGCAGCTTTCCCAGGCCCCAGGACATCAGCGCATTATCCACCCTGGAACGCCGACGGCCCGGCACCACAGCGGTGCCGGGCCGTCGAAGCGGCGGGATCCGATCAGGCGGTCTCGGTGATCGGGCGGTCCACCCAGCTCATCAGGTCGCGCAGCTGCTTGCCGACGACCTCGATACCGTGCTCGGCGTTCTTCTTGCGCAGCGACTCGAGCTCCTTGTTGCCGCCCTCGACGTTGGCGACGAGACGCTTGACGAAGGTGCCGTCCTGGATGTCCTTCAGGATCTCCTTCATGCGCTCCTTCGTGCCGGCGTCGATGACGCGCGGCCCGGAGAGGTAGCCACCGAACTCGGCGGTGTCGGACACCGAGTAGTTCATGCGGGCGATGCCGCCCTCGTACATGAGGTCGACGATGAGCTTGAGCTCGTGCAGCACCTCGAAGTACGCCATCTCCGGGGCGTAGCCGGCCTCGACCATCACGTCGAAACCGGTCTTGACCAGTTCCTCGGTGCCACCGCAGAGGACGGCCTGCTCACCGAACAGGTCGGTCTCGGTCTCTTCCTTGAAGGTGGTCTTGATGACGCCGGCCCGGGTGCCGCCGATGCCCTTGGCGTAGGACAGCGCCAGCGCCTGGCCCTCGCCCTTGGGATCCTGGTGGACGGCGATGAGCGCGGGGACGCCCTTGCCGTCGACGAACTGGCGGCGCACGAGATGGCCGGGGCCCTTCGGGGCGACCATCGCGACGGTGACGAACTCCGGCGCCTCGATGAGACCGAAGTGGATGTTCAGGCCGTGGCCGAAGAACAGCGCGTCGCCGTCCTTCAGGTTCGGCGCGATGTCCTCCTTGAAGATCGACGCCTGCGCGGTGTCGGGCGCCAGCAGCATGATGACGTCCGCCCACTCGGCGACCTCGGCCGGGGTGCCGACCGCCAGGCCCGCCTCCTCCGCCTTGGCCCGCGACTTCGAGCCTTCCTTCAGACCGATGCGCACCTCGACACCGGAGTCGCGCAGGCTCAGCGAGTGCGCGTGTCCCTGGCTGCCGTAGCCGATCACCGCGACCTTGCGGCCCTGGATGATCGACAGATCGGCGTCGTCGTCGTAGAACATCTCGACTGCCACAGTTGTTACCTCTCTCAGCAAATAAGGGTGTGTTCAGGCTAACGGGTGGCCGTGATCGACTTCGGACCGCGTCCGACCGCGACGACCCCGGACTGCACGATCTCGCGGATGCCGTAGGGCTCGAGCATCCGCAGCAGGGCGTCGAGCTTGGACCGGGTACCGGTGGCCTCGATCGTGAGTGACTCGGGCGAGACGTCGATCACCTTGGCGCGGAACAGATTCACCGTCTCGATGACCTGCGTCCGCACGCTCGCGTCCGCCCGCACCTTGATCAGCAGCAGCTCGCGGGCGACCGAGGCCTCCTCTTCCTGCTCGACGATCTTGATGACGTTGACGAGCTTGTTGAGCTGCTTGGTCACCTGCTCGAGCGGGAACTCGTCGACGGTGACGACGATCGTCATCCGGGAGATCTCGGGGATCTCGGTGCCGCCCACCGCGAGGGATTCGATGTTGAACCCGCGGCGGGAGAACAGGCTCGCCACGCGGGCCAGCACGCCCGGCTTGTCCTCGACGAGAACGCTGAGGGTGTGACTGGTGCTCACTGACGATCCTCTCCTGCTGCTGCGGCGCCGCGCTGGTCCGGGTGCTTCTCGTGCTCGAGTGCCTCGTGGATGACGGCCGGCTCGGCGGCCGCCTCGTCCTCGTCGAACAGCGGGCGGATGCCCCGCGCCGCCATGATCTCGTCGTTGCCGGTGCCCGCGGCGACCATCGGCCACACCTGGGCGTCCTTGCCGACGATGAAGTCGATGACCACCGGACGGTCGTTGATCGACTGCGCCTGGCGGATCGCGTCCTCGACCTCCTCCTCGCGCTCGACGCGGATGCCGACGCAGCCCAGAGCCTCGGCCAGCTTGACGAAGTCGGGGATGCGCAGGGTGTGGGTGGCCAGGTCCGTGTTCGAGTACCGCTCCTCGTAGAACAGCGTCTGCCACTGCCGCACCATGCCGAGGTTGCCGTTGTTGATGAGCGCGACCTTGATCGGCACACCCTCCACCGCGCAGGTCGCCAGTTCCTGGTTGGTCATCTGGAAGCAGCCGTCGCCGTCGATGGCCCACACCTCGGCGTCGGGCACGCCCATCTTGGCGCCCATGGCCGCCGGAACGGCGTAGCCCATGGTGCCCAGGCCGCCGGAGTTGAGCCAGGTCCGTGGCTTCTCGTAGTCGATGAACTGCGCGGCCCACATCTGGTGCTGGCCGACGCCGGCGCAGTAGATCGCGTCCGGTCCGGCGAGCTTGCCGACCTTCTGGATCACGAACTCCGGCGAGAGCATGCCGTCGACGGGCCGGTCGTAGCTGAGCGGGTAGGTGCGGCGGATCCCGTCCAGGTACTCCCACCACTGGGCGTACTCGAGCGTGGTGCCCGTCGCGAGATCCGCACGGATCGCCTCGATCAGCTCGACGATCACCTCCTTGCAGTCACCCACGATCGGCACGTCGGCGTGCCGGTTCTTGCCGATCTCGGCCGGGTCGATGTCCGCGTGGATGACCTTCGCGCCGGGCGCGAACGAGTCGAGCTGACCGGTGACGCGGTCGTCGAACCGCGCGCCGAGCGTGATCAGCAGATCGGACTTCTGCAGGGCGGCGACCGCCGCGACGGTGCCGTGCATGCCGGGCATACCGCAGTTGAGCCGGTGGGTGTCGGGGAACGCACCGCGCGCCATGAGCGTCGTGACGACCGGGATGCCGGTGAGCTCGGCCAGCTCGAGCAGCTCCGGAGAGGCCTCGGCCTTGATGACACCGCCGCCGATGTACAGCACGGGCGACTTCGCCTCGGCGATCAGGCGGGCGGCTTCACGGACCTGCTTGCCGTGCGGCTTGGTCACGGGACGGTAGCCGGGCAGATGCATCTCCGGGGGCCAGCTGAAGGTGGTCTGGGCCTGCAGGATGTCCTTCGGGATGTCCACGAGCACCGCGCCGGGACGGCCGGACGCGGCCAGGTAGAACGCCTCGGCGAGGACGCGGGGGATCTCGGCGCCGTCGGTCACGAGGAAGTTGTGCTTGGTGATCGGCATGGTGATGCCCGAGATGTCCGCCTCCTGGAAGGCGTCGGTGCCGATCAGACCGCGGCCGACCTGGCCCGTGATCGCCACGACGGGGACGGAGTCCATCTGCGCGTCGGCGAGCGGGGTGACGAGGTTGGTGGCGCCGGGGCCGGAGGTGGCCATGCACACGCCGACCTTGCCGGAGGCCTGGGCGTATCCGGTCGCGGCGTGGCCGGCGCCCTGCTCGTGGCGGACCAGCACGTGCCGGACCTTCTGCGAGTCGAACAGCGGGTCGTAGACGGGGAGGATCGCACCGCCCGGAATGCCGAATACCGTGTCGACTTCGAGCTCCTCGAGGGCCCGGACCACCGACTGTGCGCCGGTGACCCGCTCGGGGGCGACCTGGCGACGGTTACCGGACTGGGTGGCCGCGGCCGCGGGCGACGGGGCTGCGGCCCCGGGCTTGCGCGGCGAAGGTTGAGGCCTTGCGGTTGGTGCGCTCACTGCGATTCCTCTGGTTCTGGCTCCGGGCAACAAAAAACCCCCGTCAGCAGCATCTGCTGTACGAGGGTGGCGCGTCGTGGGCGAGTTGCGAGAAGCGGCTCAGGCGACGACGCGCCGGCCGATTACGAGCAACCCATTCTGATTCACGCGCTCGACGGTAGGCGCGCGAAGGTCCGACAGTCAACTTGGTTCGGTCACCTGTCCCAGAATGTGAGATGCCTCGGCTGCAATGGGAAGATGGTGAGGTGTCATCTCCACAGCAGCCCGTGCCACCACGCCCATCATCCCATACGGCCGAACAGCAGCCGCAGGTCATCCAGATTTCCCGGCTCGCGCTGCTCGCATGTGGGTTCGTGCTGCTCGGAGTGGCCTCCCCGGCCCTGGCCTGGCCCGCCGCGTTCGGCTGGATGGTGGTGATTCCGTTCCTCGTCGGCGCGTGGGTGCTGCGGGTGCGCACCGTCGTCGGGCCCGAGGGCATCACCGCCCGGTCCGCGTTCTCGACCCGGACCCTGGCCTGGGACGAACTCGACGGCCTGCGATTCCCCAAGCGGGGCTGGGCGCGCGCCCGCCGCACCGACGGCACCGAGGTACCCCTGCCGGTCGTCACGTTCGGCCGTCTCCCCCAGCTCGCCGCCGGTAGCGGCGGTCGCATCACCGACCCGTATGCGGCCGCGCGCGAGGCGGAGGCACGGGAGCAGGCCGCGGACACCGAGCCGGACGCGGACGTCGAGTCGAAATAGCACACGAGTAAATTCGAAGCCGCCCAGGCCCGCTCCGGCCCCGTCCGGCGGAGCCCGGTCCCCGGCGTCGCCGCGCCCGCGCAGCACACAGCCCCGAAGCAGCCCCAGCCCCGAAGCAGCCCTAGCCCCGAAGCAGCCCTAGCCCCCGAGGAACCCGATGCCCCCGTTGAGGTCACGCACCACCACCGCCGGACGCAACGCCGCCGGGGCCCGCGCCCTGTGGCGCGCCACCGGCATGACCGACTCCGACTTCGGCAAGCCGATCGTCGCGATCGCGAACTCCTACACGCAGTTCGTGCCCGGCCACGTCCACCTCAAGGACGTCGGCGAGATCGTCGCCGAGGCGGTGCGGGCCGCCGGCGGTGTGCCGCGCGAGTTCCACACCATCGCCGTCGACGACGGGATCGCCATGGGCCACGGCGGCATGCTGTACTCGCTGCCCAGCCGCGAGATCATCGCCGACTCGGTGGAGTACATGGTCAATGCGCACACCGCCGACGCGCTGGTGTGCATCTCCAACTGCGACAAGATCACCCCCGGCATGCTCAATGCCGCGATGCGCCTGAACATCCCGACGGTGTTCGTCTCGGGCGGCCCGATGGAGGCCGGCAAGGCGGTGGTCGTCGGCGGTGTCGCGCAGGCCCCCACCGACCTGATCACCGCGATCTCGGCGTCGGCCAACGACGCCGTCAGCGACGACGGCCTCGACGAGGTCGAGCGCAGCGCCTGCCCCACGTGCGGGTCGTGCTCGGGCATGTTCACCGCGAACTCCATGAACTGCCTGACCGAGGCGCTCGGACTGGCACTGCCCGGCAACGGGTCGACGCTGGCCACCCACGCGGCACGCCGGGCGCTGTTCGAGCGGGCCGGCACCACGGTCGTCGAGGCGGCGCTGCGCTGGTACCGGGACGAGGACGAGTCGGTCCTGCCGCGCAACATCGCCTCCCCCGCCGCGTTCCGCAACGCCATGGCGCTCGACGTCGCGATGGGCGGCTCGACCAACACCGTGCTGCACACGCTCGCCGCGGCGCAGGAGGGCGAGGTCGACTTCGACCTCGGCACGATCGACGCCATCAGCCGCAAGGTGCCGTGCCTGGCGAAGGTCTCCCCCAACTCGGACTACCACATGGAAGACGTCCACCGGGCCGGCGGCATCCCCGCGATCCTCGGCGAGCTGCGCCGCGCCGGGCTGCTCGAGACGGACGTGACCACGGTCCACACGACGAGCTTCGACGAGTGGCTCGATACGTGGGACGTGCGCTCCGGCAAGGCCTCCGACGAGGCGATCGAGCTGTTCCATGCGGCCCCCGGCGGTGTCCGCACCACCGAGCCGTTCTCCACCGCCAACCGCTGGTCGTCGCTGGACACGGACGCCGCGGCCGGCTGCATCCGGGACGTCGAGCACGCCTACACCGTCGAGGGCGGACTGGTCGTCCTGCGCGGCAACCTCGCTCCGGACGGCGCGATACTCAAGACCGCCGGCATCGACGAGGACCTGTTCACCTTCGAGGGCCCGGCGTTGGTCGTCGAGTCGCAGGAGGAGGCCGTGTCGGTGATCCTCGGCAAGAAGGTGCAGCCCGGGGACGTCGTCGTGGTCCGCTACGAGGGGCCGTCGGGCGGGCCGGGCATGCAGGAGATGCTGCATCCCACCGCGTTCCTGAAGGGCGCGGGACTGGGCAAGCAGTGCGCCCTGATCACCGACGGCCGGTTCTCCGGCGGCACGTCGGGACTGTCGATCGGCCACATCTCGCCCGAGGCGGCGTCCGGCGGCGTCATCGGTCTGCTCGAGAACGGTGACCGGATCCGCATCGACGTCCCCTCGCGCACCCTCGAGGTCCTCGTCGACGACGCCGTCCTCGCCGAGCGGCGCGCCAAGATGGAGGCTTCGGAGCGCCCGTGGCTGCCGGTCGACCGGCAGCGCACGGTCACCACCGCCCTGCGCGCCTACGCCGCGTTGGCCACCTCGGCCGACAAGGGTGCAGTCCGCCGGGTGCCGTAGGCACCGGTGCGTCCTTCGGGCTGTTCCTGCCGCCCGAAGGACGCACCGTCCGCGTCAGCGGCCGAATATCCAGAGGCAGACCCCACCCGCGACGCCGAGCAGCAGCGCGACGAGCGAGCCGGCGAACGGCCGGGTCGCCCAGCCGCGGGTGCCGTCGACCGCGACCCGACCGGGACCGGTCAGCACGATCACTGCGGCGGCGGCCGCGAGCAGGGTCTCGTACTCCACCCCGTCCGGCGCGAAGTACTGCAGTCCCGGCTCGGCGGACTGCCGGAACAACCACGCGTTGATCATGATCGCCAGCACGGCGGCGGCGGCGAGCGGGGTGAGCAACCCGAGGATCAGCAGCGCTCCGGCCGCCACCTCCCCCACCGCACCGAGCACCGCGAGCAGGGCCGGACGCTGGTAGCCCGCGTCGGCGAGCATCGCCTCGAACCCGTCCATGCCGGGGCCGCCCCACAGCCCTGTCAGCTTCTGCACCCCGTGCACCACCATCGTGCCGCCGACGACGAGCCGCAGCACGAGCAACCCCAGGTCCAGTGTGCCGCGGCGCGCCTTCGCCGGCCCGGGCGCGGCACCGGTCTCCGCTCCGATCGGCGCCGCGACGGCGCCCGCGGGCTCGTACCGGTGCATCCGCTCGGTGGGGGCGACGTCGGAGTCCGCGTACCCGTACTGCGCCGGGCCGCGCCGCTCGAAGGCGGAGTTGTCGAGATCGAGGTCGTCATCGGACTCGAGCATCGACGAGCGGGGGCGCTGCAGCTCCAGGGTGGGATTGTCGTAGGGACTCGACACCGGCTCCGCGGCATCCTGCGGCGTCGGCTCCGGGACGTGGTCTTTCGCCTTGTCGGTCACCGAACCAGGGTAGGTCGCCCGGGTCGGCCGACCCGGGAACCGAGTCGGGGCGCGCCGCCCCGGTAACGTCATGGTCATGACGAGGCGCGCGAGAGTCGGTGGGTCGCGACGGATGCGAGCGACGGTCGCGTCGATCGTGGGTCTGCTCGCCCTCACCACGTCGTGTGCCCGTTTCGACGACGCGACCACCACCCCGTTCACGCCGGAGCCGAGCTTCGACGCGGGCGCCGAACTCGAACCGCTCGAGCCCCCGACGACGACCACGACGCCGGGCGCACCGCCGACACCGCCGGGCCCGTGTCAGGACCCCGACCCCGCGGTGGTCGCCACATGCCTCGACACCACGGGAGGGCTGGTCACCATGCCGGACGGTGGCTCCGCTCTCGTCGCGGAGCGGCGCACGGGCCGGATCCTGCGGGTGGCACCGCGGACGGAACCGGTGGAGGTGGCCACCGTGCCGGTCGACGGTTCCGGCGACGGCGGGCTGCTCGATCTCGCGCTGTCGCCGACCTTCGACGAGGATCGGCTGCTCTACGCCTACATCACCACCCCGACCGACAACCGCGTCGTGCGGCTCGCCGCGGGCGACGTCCCGAAGCCCGTGTTCACCGGCATCCCGCGGGGGGCGAGCGGGAACGCGGGCGCGCTCGAGTTCACCTCACCCACCGACCTGGTGGTGCTCACCGGCGACGCCGGGAATCCGGCCGCGGCCGCCGATCCGGCGTCGCTCGCCGGGAAGCTGCTGCGGATGCCTCTGCCGGCGCCGGGTGCGGCCGCGGCGCCGTCGGTCGTGCTCTCGGGGATCGGAACGGCCGGCGACGTGTGCCGGGATCCCGCCGGGAACCTGTGGGTCACCGACCGCACCGCGCTCGAGGACCGGCTGCAGCGTGTCGGCGTGGACGGCGCGGTGGGCGCGTCCCCCGCCTGGACGTGGCCCGAGCGTCCGGGCGTGGCCGGATGCGCGGCCGGTGCGGACGCGGTCGCTGTGTCGCTGACGGACGGCAAGGCGGTTGCGGTGGTCGCCATCGATCCGGGAACAGGGGCGGTGACGGCGGCGCCCGTGCCGGCGGTGCAGGACCGCTACGGCCGTCTCGGCGGCGCGTCGGCGGGCGGCGACGGGCAGCTGTGGGTGTCCACCGTCAACAAGGCCGGCGGCGAACCGGGCCCGAACGACGATCGGGTCGTGCTGATCCAGTTCCCCGCCGGCGGGGGCGGCTTCGACTAGCCGGAACCGTTCGTCTCGGGGTACGTCACGACAGCGTGAAGGGCGGCTCGGCCGCGTCGGTGAACGCGCCGCTCACGTTGCCCAGCAGGCCCGGTTTCGCAAGGTCGAGCTTGCGGCAGGTCGAGAAGTCCAGGTCGGCCGACCGGGTCCACACGATGTTCGGGCTGAACGACGATTCGAACATGTACAGCCCCTCGGTCAGGTCCGTCAGCGTGCGCCAGATCGTCATCGAGATGTTCGGCCGTTGCGGATCGGGTTCGCCGAACGGTTGCGCGACATTGCGCATGACGCTGAGCAGCGCCGCATACGCACGGGCCGGGGTCTCCACGGCGGGCAGTCGGTCGAGATAGTAACTTGCCCGGACGAAGCGGTCGGACGCCTCCGTGGTGCCGGGCAGCGGCTCGGATCCCCCGAAACCGGTAAAGCTCTTCCGGAGTTCGATCTGCTCGTCGTACGGCGGTGAATTCGTCATGACGGTGTTCGCGCGGCCGTGATGTATCCGCAGCGTTCCACCGATGTGCTCGAGGATCAGGGAGTCACCGCTCGCGTCCTCGAGGGCCAGATGCACGGTCGCGGGACGCTGGGAGCGCGGCTCGATCAACGGTCGGACCTGGAAGGGCCGCTCGGCCATCAGGGCGAGGCACTCGTCGACGGTGCCGCACAGGTCCAGAAAGATCTGCGGCCACAGGGACACCGCGAGCGCGGGCAGTTCCGGGTCCCGTTCCCCGAAGTCCGCCTCCGCGAGCCACAGCACGTGGGCGGCCAGGCCGCGCTCGTTGATCCCGTCGCTCGTGGCGTTGTCCCAGACGGCGGCCACGAGACTGCCGTACCGGGCCGTCCAGGTCACCGGGTCGGGATCGCGGTCGTGCCCGATCCTGTCGACCCCCCGCGGAAGCGACCACAGGTTCGTGTCCATCTCCTCGCGCCAGTCCATGTTCCGGCCGACGAGAACGCCGTGCCCGCTTCCGGTCCACATTGCCCGAGTGCACATTGATCCTCCGCGATGTCCGACGAGAAATCCGGCCGCCCGTGCGCCATGAGCGTCGACCCGCCCCACGACGACAGTGACAATACGGACGTTTCGGTCGAATCTCAGCGTTTTCGCGGCGGATCCGCCCGCACCCGCTCCCGCGACGGTTCGGATTACTCGAATTCGGCTGTGTCGCAATTGCTTCCGGCACACTTCCCCGTTCGACCCGGGACGGTGCAACAATGTCGCCGATCGGTCCGAAGCAGTGGCACGCCCGAGGGAGGGGCCCGCATGACCACACGCCTGAATCCGTACATCAGCTTTCGCGACAATGCCCGCCAGGCCATGGAGTTCTACCGAGCCGTGTTCGGCGGAGAATTGGATGTGAGCACGTTCGCGGAGATGCACGCGAGCGACGACCCGTCCGAGCAGGACAAGATCATGCATTCGATGCTGGCGAGCCCGAACGGTCTCGTCCTGATGGCGGCGGACACCCCCAACCAGATGAGCTACAACCCGGGGGACAACATCTCGATCTCGCTCAGCGGCGACGACGAGGCCGAGCTGCGGGGCTACTGGGACCAGCTGAGCGACGGCGGAACCATCGCCATGCCGCTCGAGCGAGCACCGTGGGGCGACCACTTCGGCATGTGCACCGACAAGTTCGGCATCCAGTGGATGGTGAACATCGCCGGCGACACGCAGTAGACACACGGGCGGCCTGCCATCCCGGCAGGCCGCCCGCTCGCGGAAGAACCTCTCGTGGAAGAACTCAGCTGCAGGCGGCGAGCACGAGCTCCTTGACCAGGGCCGGGTCGGCCTGGCCGCGGGTGGCCTTCATCACGTCGCCGACGATCTTGCCGGCCGCCTGGACCTTGCCGCTGCGGATCTTGTCGGCGATGTCGGGGTTGGCGGCCAGCGCCTTCTCCACCTCCGACTTGATGAGCGAGTCGTCGCGCACGACCACGAGTTCGGGGTGCGCAGCGAGGATCTGCTTCGGGTCGCCCTCACCGGCGAGCACGTAGTCGACGACCTTGCGGGCGAGCTTGTTGGTGAGCGTGCCGTCGGCGACGAGGGCGATCACCTGCGCGACCTGCTCCGGGGTGATCGGCAGCTCGACGAGCTCGACGCCGCGGGTGTTGGCCTGCTGGGCCAGGTAGGCGACCCACCAGGACCGGGACTCGGAGGCGGGGGCGCCGGCCTCGGTGGTGGCGATGATCAGGTCCAGGGCGCCGGCGTTGACGAGGTCGCGCATCTCCTCGTCGGAGATGCCCCACTCGGCCTGGATCCGGGCGCGCCGCAGCCACGGCAGCTCGGGGAGGGTGGCGCGCAGGTCCTCGATCCACTCCGCGCTCGGGGCGATCGGTTCGAGGTCCGGTTCCGGGAAGTAGCGGTAGTCCTCCGCGGTCTCCTTGCGCCGGCCCGGCGAGGTGGTGCCGTCGGCCTCCTGGAAGTGCCGGGTCTCCTGGATCACCGTGCCGCCCGCGGTCAGGACCGCGGCCTGGCGGCGCATCTCGTACCGCACGGCGACCTCGACCGACTTGAGCGAGTTGACGTTCTTCGTCTCGGTGCGGGTGCCGAACTCCGCCGCTCCGATCGGGTTGAGGGAGAGGTTGGCGTCGCAGCGCATCGAGCCCTGGTCCATGCGCACGTCGGACACGTCGAGGGCCTTCAGCAGGTCCCGCAGCGCGGTGACGTAGGCGCGGGCGACCTCGGGGGCGCGCTCGCCGGCGCCGACGATGGGCTTGGTGACGATCTCGATGAGCGGCACCCCGGCGCGGTTGTAGTCGAGCAGCGAGTGGCTCGCCCCGTGGATGCGGCCCGTGGCGCCACCGACGTGCAGCGACTTGCCGGTGTCCTCCTCCATGTGCGCGCGCTCGATCTCCACGCGCCACGTGCTGCCGTCGTCGAGGACCACGTCGAGGTAGCCGTCGGTGGCGATCGGCTCGTCGTACTGCGAGATCTGGTAGTTCTTCGGCTGGTCCGGGTAGAAGTAGTTCTTCCGCGCGAACCGGCCCCACGGCGTGATCGAGCAGTTCAGCGCAAGGCCGATGCGGATCGCCGACTCCACCGCCGCCTGGTTGACGACGGGCAGCGAGCCGGGCAGGCCGAGGCACACCGGGCACACCTGCGTGTTGGGTTCGGCGCCGAACGTGGTCGGGCACGGGCAGAACATCTTGGTCGCGGTGTGCAGCTCGACGTGCACCTCCATGCCCATCACGGGCTCGAACTTCGCGAGCACCTCGTCGTAGGCGAGCAGATCATCGGACATGGCGGCAGTCATGCGCTCGATTTTAGACGGTGCCGCCATGCGGCGAACCGGCCCTCACGCGCGGCGCGACCTCACCCGAAGATGATCCGCATCTCCTCGTAGCGGTCCTTCGGCACCCGCTTGTGGTTGGCGAGCGCCTCGTCGAAACCGACCCGGGCGATGTCGGTTCCGTGCAGCGCCACCATGTGCCCCCACTCCTCGTCGGCGACGAGATCGGTGACCGCCATGCCCAGGCGGGTGGCGAGCACCCGGTCGAAGGCCGTGGGCACGCCGCCGCGCTGGATGTAGCCCAGGATCGTGGCGCGGGTCTGGATGCCGGTGCGCTCCTCGATCATCGGGGCGAGGACGTCGGCGATGCCGCCGAGCCGCGGCCGGTCGAACTCGTCGCGCCCCTTGTCGGAGTACGCCTCGGTCATCTCCGGCAGGGTGAATCCCTCCGCGACCACCACCATGGGGGCCCGGCCACGGTCGCGGACGCTGGTGACCCATTCGCAGATCTGCTCGATGCTCTCGGGCTGTTCGGGGATGAGGATGGCGTGGGCACCCCCGGCGGTGCCGGAGTGCAGCGCGATCCACCCCGCCTCCCGGCCCATCACCTCGAGGACCATGCAGCGCTTGTGCGAGTTGCCGGTGGTGCGCAGCCGGTCGATCGCCTCGGTCGCGATCTCGACGGCGGTGTCGAAGCCGAAGGTGTAGTCCGTCTGGCCGAGGTCGTTGTCGATGGTCTTCGGCACTCCGACGATCCGGATGCCCTCCTCGAACAGCCGCTTGGACGCGGCGGCCGTGCCCTCGCCGCCGATGGCGATCACGGCGTCGACGCCCATGCGCTCGAGCGTGCGGGCGATGTTCTCCGCGCCGCCGTTCGGTCCTTGATAGGGGCCGAACCGGCTGGTGCCGAGAATAGTGCCGCCCTGATGCGACAATCCCCGAACCTTGCTGCGATCCAAGGGGATTGCGTCGCCTTCCACCAAACCACGCCAGCCGTCGAGGAATCCGACGAACTCCTGACCGTAGACGGTCCTGCCCTTGAGGACCGCTCCGCGGATCACCGCGTTCAGGCCGGGGCAGTCCCCGCCGCTGGTGAGAATGCCGATGCGCGTCATCCGTACCTCCGTGCCGGTCGTGCAGGTTGTCGGTGGTCCTCCCGGCAATACTGCCCCGGCGCGGCGCCCGCGGCATCCCGATCGCGGGTGCCGCTCACCCCGGCACGACCAGTCCGGACTCGTACGCCAGTACCACCGCCTGCGCCCGGTCCCGCAGGTTCAGCTTCCCGAGCACCTTCCCCACGTGCGTCTTGACCGTCTGCTCCGCGACGAACAGGTGCGCGGCGATCTCCTGGTTCGACAGCCCGCGGGCGATCAGCTCGAGCACCTCGCGTTCGCGCGGGGTGAGGACGTCGAGCGCCCGATCGCGGCCGCGGCGCGGCGACCGCCGGCGGGTGACGTCCGCGATGAGGCGGCGCGTGACGGTCGGCGCGAGCAGCGCCTGGCCGTCGGCGACGACGCGGACCGCCCGGATCAGTTCGTCGGCGGGCGCGTCCTTGAGCAGGAATCCGCTGGCGCCCAGGCCCAGTGCCTCGTAGACGTAGTCGTCGATGTCGAAGGTGGTGAGCATCAGCACACGTGTCGGCGGATCGGTGCGCCCGGCGAGGATGTGCCGGGCCGCGTCGAGTCCGTTCATCTCGGGCATCCGCACGTCCATCAGGACCACGTCGGGACGCAGGCGGGCCGCCTCCGCGACGGCCCGCCGACCGTCCGGGGCGTCGCCGATCACGCTGATGTCGGGTTGGGCGGCGAGCAGGGCGCCGAAGCCCTGCCGCACCATGGCCTGGTCGTCGGCGATCAACACGGTGATGGGGGTCGCGGCTGCGCTCGGGTCCGTCACGGCCTCAGCCTAGGCCGCCGGGACGCGCGGCAGCTGCGCTCGCACCTCGAATCCACCGCCCGGGACGGGATGGGCCACGAGCCGCCCTCCGACCGCCAGCGCCCGGTCGACCATGCCGCGGATGCCGTTCCCGCCGCCGCGGTCCCCGGGTCCGGGCTCCGCGCGCCCGGGGCCGTTGCGCACGGTCACGCTCACCTCGTCCGGTCCGTACGCCACGCCGACCTGGACCGGTGCCCCGGAGGCGTGGCGGGCGGCGTTGGCGAGCGACTCCTGCAGGATGCGGTACACCGTGAGCGCGGTGGCGTCGGAGACACCCGCCGGGTCACCGTCCGTCGCGGTGGACAGGACCATCCCGG
This sequence comes from Rhodococcus aetherivorans, assembly GCF_011058165.1. GTDB lineage: Bacteria > Actinomycetota > Actinomycetes > Mycobacteriales > Mycobacteriaceae > Rhodococcus > Rhodococcus aetherivorans. The sequence continues at coordinate 12,459 of NZ_JAALEG010000038.1, read as the reverse complement.
CGCGCCGCGCGCCCTCGAACAGGTCGCCGAGCCGGTCGAGGCCGGGCTGGGGAGCCTGCGCCCGTTCGCCGTCGCCGTCGCTGCCGTCGGCGAGGTTGTCGCTCCGGAGCACGCCGAGCATGCCGCGCACCTCGTTGAGCGCCTCGCGGGCGGTCGCCCCGATGGATTCGAACTCCGCGCGCACCGGTTCGGGGACCTCGGGCAGGCGGTACGGGGCGCTCTGCGCCTGCACCACGACGAGGGACATGTGGTGCGCGACGATGTCGTGCAGGTCGCGGGCGATGCGGGCCTTCTCCTCGAGGATCGCGCGGCGGGCCCGCTCGAGTTCGCTGACCTCCTCCTGCCGGGCCAGCTGCCGCCGGGAGAGCACGAGCCACCGCACGAGCAGGCCGAACACCGCCATCGCGGTCAGGCCGAGCGCCCAGCCCCAGCCGTTCTGCCCCGGCACGTGGGTGAAGAACAGCACCACGGTGGCCGCCCACACGAGCCCGGCGATCTGCAGGGACGCGCGCATGCTCACCGCGACGAGCAGCGCGCACAGCACGAGGATGTGCACCACCTGCCAGGGGTAGTCGTAGCCGGGGACGAGGTCGAAGGCGCGCGGGATCGCCAGCGCGGCCCCGGCCGAGACCGCCCACCCGAGGGCGGGATCGGTCCGGATCGCCACGAACGGCCCGGCCGCGAGCGCCGCGACGACGGGCATCAGCGGTGCGGGCACCTCGTGGGTGAGGTGCAACGTGGGCCACGCGACCGCGTACAGGATCAGCGTCGCCGCCACGATCGCGATCGTCCACCAGCGGCCTCGGCCGCGTTCTCTCGTCCAGCGCACGGCACCACGGTAGGCACGGGACGCCCGCACTGTCGTCATACCAGGGGGTGAGATGCGCCTGGCTCCGTGGGGGCAGACGGCCGCGGCCGGACCGCTCCGGTGTGGGATCCGCGCCGGTCCCCGTCGTTCCTAACGTCCGTGCCATGCGCAGACGAGCGACGACAGTGATGGTGGGTACGGCCGCGGCGCTGTTCCTGGGAACCGTTGGGGCGCAGGCTGGTCCGGAGGGGCAGCCGAGGCCGCACGGGGGCGCCACGGCGGCGGCGGTGGCGGCGCTGTCCGACGGCGACACCGCGGCGGCGCTCGAGGTCTTCCCGGCCGGCTTCGAGCCGGCGATGCACTACCGCCCGGTCACCGAGGACGGGATCCTGGTGGATCCCCTCGGGGGCTGCTCCTCCCCCGTTCCCCTGCCGAAGTTCTTCGAAACACCCTGCCGTGAACACGATCTCGGCTACGACCTGCTGCGATACGCCCGGTCGGTGGGACACGAACCGGGTCCGCAGGCGCGGCGCGGCCTGGACGCCCGGCTGAGCCGGCACCTGCACGAGGCGTGCCGCACGGCGGCTCCCGGCGACGGCTGGTGCGTCCTCACCGCGGATGTGGCGTCGATTGCCGTGCGGTTCAATTCGTGGCGGCAACGCGACGCGGCACCGGTTCCCGAGTCACCGCTGCCGTACGCGGCCGTGGTGTGGACGTTGGCCGCGGCGGCGCGGTGGGCGGTGCGATGAGGGCGCTCGCGGCGTCCGCGGCCGCGGACGCGGGGGTCGATTCGCTCGCGCGGCGCTGCCCGCGGGTGGCGACGACCGTGGCGGTGACGATCGCGGTGTGGGTCTCGCTCGCGCCGTCGCTGCTGCCCCGTGCGGCCCTGGCACAGGCCGCTGCCTCCGGATGCGCCGCCGCAGCCGCGGCCGTGGCCGCCGGGGTGCGCCGCCGGCGGCACGGGGGATCCGCGCGGCCCGGGGCCGCGCGGCCGGCGGCGCTGGTCGTCGCGGCCGGCGCGCTCGGGTGGGCGGTGCTCGCCGCGGCGCAGTGGCAGGACGCGTTGCGGGCGTCGATGGGGCGACCACCCGCCGGTCCGGCGCACTGGATCGTTGTATGTAGTTGTGCCCCCTTGATATTCGCGGCAGTACGGGCGATCGGCCGGGTTCCGGGGGCGTGGCGCCGGCGGGCCGGCACCCGCGCGGTCGCGGCCACGGCTGTCACGGTGGCCATGGGCGTCGGCGTCGCGATTGTGCCCGTGGGGCTCGGGCAGGCAGACCCGGTCGCGAGGCCCGTCGCCGCCGCGGTGGCCGGCAGTCCGTCGTCCCTGGTGTCCTGGGAGTCCCTGGGCGACGAGGGCCGCCGTTTCGTGACCCTCGACGCGCATCCCGGCGCGATCCGCACGTACGTGGGGCTCGGATCCGCTGCGGACGCCCGCTCGCGCGCCGCGCTGGCCGTGCGCGAACTCGACCGCGCCGGTGGGTTCGCCCGCGCCCACGTCGTGGTGGCGGTGCCCACCGGCTCGGGCTGGATCGACCCCGGCGCGGTGCGGGGGTTCGACACGGTGTTCGGCGGCGACGTCGCGCTCGTGGCGCAGCAGTACTCGGCCGCGCCGAGCTGGGTGACGTTCCTGTTCGACCGGAACGCGGCCGCGGCGTCGGCCCGCGCCCTCCTGACGGCCGTGCGCGCCCACCTCGACACCCTGGACCTGGTCCGGCGCCCGCAGCTGCACGTGTACGGGCAGAGCCTCGGGTCGATCGGGGGCAGCGCTGCGCTCGCCGACCACGCATCGGCCGCGGCGGGTCCCTGCGCGGCGATCTGGGCGGGTCCGCCGGCCGGCGCGGTGCGCACGGCCGGAGCGATCGTCACCGCGAACACGTCGGATCCGGTGGTGTGGTGGCAGCCGTCGCTGCTGTGGTCCCCGCCCGACCTGTCCCGAGCGCGACGCGACGCGCCCGTGCCGCGGTGGCTGCCGGTGGTCAGTTTCGTGCAGGCGACGCTGGACCTGCCGGTGGCGCTGGACGCGGCCCCCGGTCACGGGCACCGCTACGGCCCGGACCAGGCCCGGTGCGACCGCCCCTGACCGGGACGGCGCACCGGGCCTCGGCCGGACTCAGGCGACGATCGGGCCGCGTGCGGCCTCGAACGCGGCGCCGACGCGGTAGAGGCGCTCGTCGGCGAGCGCCGGGGCCATGATCTGCAGGCCGACGGGCAGCCCGTCGTCGGCGGACAGCCCGGACGGCACGGACATCGCGCAGTGCCCGGCGAGGTTGGTCGGCAGCGTGCACAGGTCCGACAGGTACATCGCCAGCGGATCGTCGACCTTCTCGCCGATCTTCCACGGGGTGAACGGGCTGGTCGGCGAGACGAGGACGTCGACCTGCTCGTACGCCTTCTCGAAGTCCCGCGCGATGAGGGTGCGGACCTTGAGCGCCTGCCCGTAGTAGGCCTCGTAGTAGCCGGAGGACAGCGCGTAGGTGCCGATCATGATGCGGCGCTTGACCTCCTTACCGAACCCGGCGGCCCGGGTGGCGGCCATGACCTGCTCGGCGCTCATCGTGCCGTCGTCGACGCGCAGGCCGTAGCGCATGGCGTCGAAGCGGGCGAGGTTGGAGGAGACCTCGGACGGCAGGATCAGGTAGTACGAGGCGAGCGCGTACTCGAAGTGCGGGCAGGAGACCTCGACGACCTCGGCGCCGAGTTCGGTGAGCGTGGCCACGGCCGCGTCGAAGGACGCCAGCACGCCCGGCTGGTAGCTGTCCGAGTGCAACTCCTTGACGACGCCGACGCGCAGGCCCTTCAGGTCGCCCTGCGCGCCCTCCCGGGCCGCCCGGACGACCGGCCGGACGGGCGCGTCCACCGACGTGGAGTCGCGCGGGTCGTGGCCGGCGATCACCTCGTGCAGCAGCGCCGTGTCGAGCACGGTGCGGCCGCACGGGCCGCCCTGGTCGAGCGACGACGCGCACGCGACGAGGCCGAACCGGGAGACCGTGCCGTAGGTGGGCTTGGTGCCGACCGTGGCGGTGACGGCGGCGGGCTGGCGGATCGAGCCGCCGGTATCGGTGCCGATGGCCAGGGGCGCCTGGTAGGACGCCAGCGCGGCCGCGGAGCCGCCGCCGGAACCACCGGGGATCCGGGTGGTGTCCCACGGGTTGCGGGTGGGACCGAAGGCGGAGTTCTCGGTGGACGATCCCATCGCGAACTCGTCCATGTTGGTCTTGCCCAGGATGGGGATGCCGGCCCGCCGCAGCTTCGACGTCAGGGTCGCGTCGTACGGCGACATCCAGCCCTCGAGGATCTTCGAGGCGCACGTGGTGGGCATGTCGGTCGTGGTGAACACGTCCTTGAGGGCGATCGGCACGCCGGCCAGCGGCGACGCCGGGCTCTCGCCCGCGGCGACCGCGCGGTCGACCTCCGCGGCGGCGGCCAGCGCCTGCTCCCCCGCGACGTGCAGGAAGGCGTGGTAGTCGCCGTCGACCTCGGCGATGCGGTCGAGGTGAGCCTGGGTGACCTCGACCGACGAGACGTCGCCGGAGTGGATGCGGTCGGCGAGGTCGGCCGCGCCCAGCCGGGTCAGGTCGGCGCTCATTCGCCCTCCCCCAGGATCTGCGGGACGGAGAAGCGGCCGTCCTCGACGAGCGGCGCGGCGGCGAGCGCCTGCTCCGGCGTCAGGCCCGGGCGCACCTCGTCGGGGCGGGTCACGTTGGTCACCGCGTTCGGGTTGGCCATCGGCGCCACATCGTCCGCAGCCACCTCCGACACGGCCTTGACGTGGCTGAGGATCGTATCCAGCTGGCCGGCGAACTCGTCGAGTTCGGCGTCGGTCAGCGCGAGCCGGGACAACCGGGCGAGGTGCGCGACCTCGTCACGGGAGATGGCAGGCACCTTCGGTGACCCCTTTCCGATGAAGAAACGAACGTCCCGTCCAGGGTAGTGCGTGCCGACCGGGACGGTTTCGCCGGTTCCCCGGACCCGCGCCGACCGCCCGCCGTGTTGCAGTTCGGAGAAACACCTGTGTCGTTCGTGTGACAACGACCGCGTGACCGGCGGTTTCCTGTCCCGTCTCGGCGCAGCACCGCCGGACCGGCATCCGGCGGTGCTGCGGGGGTGAAAAGATGGTGTCCGTCGCCGGCCGAGCGCCTCGGCCGTGACTTCGGAATCGGGGAAAGGACGCACGTGTCGTACCTGTTACGCGTCCAGCTTCCCGACCGGCCGGGCAGCCTCGGTTCACTCGCCGTCGCGCTCGGTTCGGTCGGTGCGGACATCCTCTCGCTGGACGTCGTCGAACGCGGCGCCGGCTTCGCGATCGACGATCTCGTCGTCGACGTCGACGCCGGGTCGCTGCCGGACACGCTCATCACGGCCGCCGAACGCCTCGAGGGCGTGACGGTGGACTCGATCCGTCCCTATGCGGGAATCCTCGACACCCACCGCGAACTCGAGCTGATCGATCAGGTCGCCACCGCGCGCCACGATCGGCTGCAGGTGCTCGTCGACGGGGCGCCCCGGGTGCTGCGCGTCGGCTGGGCGACCGTCGTCGACACCGGCCCGTACGGGGTGTACCGGGTGGTCGGCAGTTCCGGCGCCCCCGAGACCCGGCCGGCGGAGGTGCCGTGGATGCCGCTCGAGAAGCCGATGCTGCTCGACCACGAGGGCGAGTGGGTGCCCGACCTGTGGCGAGCGATGAACACGACCCTGGCGGCGGCGCCCCTGGGGACCCAGGGCCGGGTGCTGATGCTCGGCCGGCCCGGCGGCCCGGAGTTCCGCCCGTCCGAGGTGGCCCGGCTCGGCTACCTGGCCGGCATCATCGGAACCGTCCTCGGCTGAGCGGAACGGCTCAGACCAGCTCCCGGACCAGGGTGCTCAGCTCGACGCCGGGCACCGGCGCCCAGTCCCGCTCGGGGACGGGGACGAATCCGTTGCGGTCGTAGATGCGGCGCGCGTCGACCATGTCCGGCTGCGTGGAGAGCACCACGGCGCGATCGCCGCGGTCGTAGGCGGTGTCGAGGACGTGCCGCACCAGCGCAGACCCGACACCCCGGCCCCGCGCCGACGGCGCGACGGCCAGCATCCGGAACTCGAGCTCGCCCTTCTCGGCGATGTGGGCGAAGCGCGACGCCGGCTCCGCCAGCGTCACGGACCCGACGATCTCGCCGTCGGCGAGCGCGACCACCACCTCGGCGTGCTTGTCGCGGGCGGCGGTGTCGCGCAGACGCTCGGCGTACGGGTCGTCGGGCTCGACGAATCCGCCGCCGACGTACACGTCGACGGTGAGGGCGCCGACGGCGTCGTACTCGTCCGGGCTCACGCGTCTGATCTCGATCACTGGAGGACTATCCCAGTGACCGCCCCTTCCGCCCAAACGGTTTCCGGGCGATCTCCGTCACACCGGCTCCGGCCGCCGGTCAGCTCTCGAGCTCGCCGAACTCCTCCTCGATCGCGTCCTGGCCACCCGAGACGCCGTCCGGGCCGAGTTCGAGCAGCCGGCGGAACCCGTCCTCGTCGAGGACGGGGATGCCCAGCTCGGCCGCCTTGTCGGCCTTCGTTCCCGGGGCATCGCCGACGACGACGAACGCGGTCTTCTTCGACACCGAACCGGCCGCCTTGCCGCCGCGGAGCAGGATCGCCTCCTTGGCCTGATCCCGCGAGAAACCCTCGAGCGATCCGGTGACCACGATCGACAGGCCCTCGAGGGTGCGTTCGATGGATTCGTCGCGCTCGTCGAGCATGCGCACCCCCGCCGCGCGCCACTTCTCGACGATCGCGACGTGCCAGTCGACGGCGAACCATTCACCCAGGGCCGCAGCGATGGTCGGTCCCACCCCCTCGACGGCGGCGAGCTCGTCCACGGACGCCTCGCGGATCCGGTCGAGGCTGCCGAATTCGGTGGCCAGCGCCCGTGCGGCGGTGGGGCCGACGTGCCGGATCGACAGTGCCACCAGCACCCGCCACAGCGGCTTGTCCTTGGCTGCTTGGAGATTCGCCAGCAGGCGCTTGCCGTTGGCGGACAGCGCCCCCGCCTTGGTGCGGAAGAGCGACGTCCGCAGCAGGTCCTCGGCGGTCAGGTCGAACAGGTCACCCTCGTCGGCGATCACCCCGGCCTCGAGCAGCGCGGTGGCGGCCTCGTAGCCGAGCGCCTCGATGTCGAATGCGCCGCGGCCCGCGACGTGGAAGACCCGCTCACGCAACTGTGCGGGGCAGTGCCGCTGGTTGGGACAGCGCAGGTCCACGTCACCCTCCTTGGCGGGGGCGAGCGGTGTCCCGCACTCGGGGCATTCGGTGGGCATGACGAACTCGCGTTCGGTGCCGTCGCGCAGGTCCACCACCGGGCCGAGCACCTCGGGGATGACGTCACCGGCCTTGCGCAGCACCACCGTGTCGCCGATGAGCACGCCCTTGCGGGCCACCTCCGCCGCGTTGTGCAGGGTGGCGAGGGAGACCGTCGACCCGGCCACCGTGACCGGTTCCATGTAGGCGAACGGGGTGACCCGGCCCGTGCGGCCGACGCTGACGCGGATGTCGAGCAACGTGGTGGTCACCTCCTCCGGCGGGTACTTGTAGGCGATCGCCCACCGGGGTGCGCGCGAGGTGGTGCCGAGCCGGCGCTGCAGGGACACCTCGTCGACCTTGACGACGAGCCCGTCGATCTCGTGTTCGACGTCGTGGCGGTGCTCGCCCCAGTACCGCATCCGGGCGACGACCTCCTCGACGCCGACGACGCGGGCGGTGTGCCCGGAGACGGGCAACCCCCAGGCGGCGAGGGCGGCGTAGGACTGCGACAGCGACACCGGCTCGAATCCTTCGACGCGGCCGAGCCCGTGGCAGATCATCCCGAGGCGGCGCCGCGCGGTCACCGCGGGGTTCTTCTGCCGCAGCGATCCGGCCGCGGTGTTGCGCGGATTGGCGAACGGGGCCTTGCCCTCGGCGACGAGGGCGGCGTTGAGCGCGTGGAAGTCCTCGAGCCGGAAGTACACCTCGCCCCGCACCTCGAGAACCCGGGGGACGGGAAATTCCTCGGTGGCGGTGAGCCTTTCGGGGATGTCGTCGATCGTGAGGGCATTGAGCGTGACCTCCTCGCCGGTGCGGCCGTCGCCGCGGGTGGCGGCACGGCGCAAGCGGCCGTCCTCGTACACCAGACTCAGCGCGACGCCGTCGATCTTCACCTCGCACAGGTAGTGCAGGTCCGGACCCGTCTCGGCCTCGACGCGGGAAACCCAGGCGCGCAGTTCGTCCTCGGTGAAGACGTTGTCGAGGCTGAGCATCCGCTCGAGGTGGTCGACGGCGGTGAAGTCGGTGGCGAAGCCCCCACCGACGAGCTGCGTCGGGGAGTCCGGGACGCGCAGGTCCGGGTAGTCGTCCTCGAGCTGCTTCAGCGCGCCGAGCAACTGGTCGAAGGCGCCGTCGGAGATGATCGGCGCGTCGCGCACGTAGTAGCGGAACTGGTGCTCGCGCACCTCCTCCGCGAGCTGCTGCCAGCGCTCGCGCACGTCGGGCGGAGCTTGGGTGGGCGCGTCCGTCGATTCACTCACGCCGGAAAGACTAGTCGAGCGATACGACGTTCCCGGCCGCTGCGGAGCCGAGCGATTCCGGGTCGTCCGCGAACGCGGCGGCGACGTCGCGGGCGAGGCGCAGCGCCCGGCGCGCCCACGTGGGATCGGCGCCGGCCAGGCCGCAGCGCGGGGTGACCCCCACCGAGCGCAGCGTGGCGCGGGGGAAGCCCAGCCGGTCGATCAGCGTGATCGCGGGGGCCGCGACGTCACGCCAGGTGGGGACGGCCGTGTCGGGTGCGGTGGACGGCACCAGCCCGAGCAGGAGGGTGGTTCCGGCGTCGATCAGCTCACCGATACCGTCGAGGTCGGCGGCGGTGAGCTGCGCGACGTCGAGGGCGACGGCGTCGACGCCGCTGCGGCGCAGCAACCCGGTGGGCACGTCGGTGGCGCAGCAGTGCACCGCGACGGGGCGGCCGATCGCCGCGATCGCGGCCTCGAGCAGGTGCTGCGCCTCCGGCTCGGGGAGCGCCGGCACCGATTCGAGCTTCGTGCGTCCGGTCAGGGTCCCGGCGAGGACGGCGGGCAGCGCAGGCTCGTCGAGCTGGACCACCACGTGGGCGCCGAGGCGGCGGGTCAGTTCCGCGGCGTGCCGCGCCAGGCCCTCGCCGAGGGACTCGGCGACGTCGCGCACGGCGCCGCGATCGGTGAGCACCCGCCGGCCCCCGGCCAGCTCGGCGTGCGCGGCGAGGGTGAACGGGCCGGCGGACTGCACCTTCAGGAATCGACCGGGACCGAGACCCGCTGTCTCCCATGCCTCTTCGAGTGCATCGAGATCTCGGCGCAGCAGATCCCCGGCGCGGGCGGCGACCGCGCCGCGGCGACCGCCGAGCCGGTACCCGGTGGTGGACGTGTCGAGGTGCAGGTCGACCAGCAACGCGCCGGTGCGGCCGATGAGATCGGCCCCGAGCCCGCGGGCCGGCAGCTCGACCAGGTGCGGCAACGCCTCGAGCTCGCCGAGCACGGTCGCGGCCGATTCCCGGGCGTCGGTGCCGGGCCACGACCCGATGCCGGTCGCGACGCCGGACCAGGGGTTCGGGATGTTCGCGGTCACCGGGACGTGGCCGCCGTGCCGGTACCGACGATGGTGCCGCTGCCGAGGACGACGTCGCCGCCCGCGTCCGGCCGGTACAGCACCACGGCCTGTCCGGTGGCGACGCCGGTGAGCGGTTCGCGCAGGGTCACCGCGAGACCGGTGCCGGCGGGCTCGGCGACGGCCGCCGCGACACCGCCGTGCGCGCGGACCTGCACGACGCATTCGACCGGTCCGGCCGGCGCGGCCCCGCTCGTCCACACCGCGCGCTCGGCACTGATCGCCCACACCTTCAGGTCTTCCGCGGAGCCCACCTTCACCGTGCCGGTGTCCGGCTCGATCGCGGTGACGTAGCGGGGGCGGCCGTCCGCGCCGGGGCCGGCGATGCCCAGGCCCTTGCGCTGTCCGACCGTGAAGCCGTGCACCCCTTCGTGTTCGGCGAGCACGGCGCCGGACCGGGCGTCGACGACGCGGCCGGGACGCACCCCGATGCGGGCACCGAGGAAGGCGCGGGTGTCACCGGAGGGGATGAAGCAGATGTCGTGACTGTCGGGCTTGTCCGCGACCGCGAGACCCCGCTCGGCCGCTTCGGCGCGGATCCGCTCCTTCGGGGTGTCCCCGACCGGGAACATCGCACGCGCGAGCTGGTCGGCCGTCAGCACACCGAGCACGTACGACTGGTCCTTGCCGGCGTCGACCGCGCGACGCAGGACACCGTCGTCGAGCCGGGCGTAGTGGCCGGTGGCGACCGCGTCGAAGCCGAGGGCGACGGCCCGGTCGGCGAGGGCCGCGAACTTGATCTTCTCGTTGCAGCGCAGGCACGGATTGGGGGTCTGGCCGGCGGCATAGGACTCGACGAAGTCGTCGATGACGTCCTCCTTGAACCGGTCGGCGAAATCCCAGACATAGAAAGGGATTCCGAGCACGTCGGCGGCGCGGCGCGCATCCCCGGCGTCCTCCTTGGAGCAGCAGCCCCGCGACCCGGTCCGCAGCGTGCCCGGCGCCGTGGACAGCGCCAGGTGCACGCCGACCACGTCGTGGCCGGCGTCGACCGCGCGGGCCGCGGCCACCGCCGAGTCCACGCCACCGCTCATTGCCGCGAGCACCCTCATCGACGTCACCTCTCTCGACTACCGGCGCCGGCCAGTCCGGCGGCCCGCGCCCGTCCCACCACCTGCGGCAGCGCCGCCACAACGGCCTCCACGTCGGCGCGAGTCGACGTGTGGCCCAACGAGAATCGCAACGACCCGCGGGCCGTGCGGGGGTCCGCCCCCATCGCGACGAGCACATGGCTCGGCCGCGCCACCCCGGCGGTGCAGGCCGAACCGGTCGAGCACTCGATCCCGGCCGCGTCCAGCAGCATGAGCAGCGAATCGCCCTCGCAGCCGGGGAAGGTGAAGTGTGCAATGCCGGGCAGGCGGTCCGCGCCGCGCGGGCCGTTGAGGACCGCGTCCGGGACCACGGCCGTCACACCGGCGATCAGTTCGTCGCGCAGCGTCGTGAGCGCGACGGTGCGTTCGCCGAGTTCGGCCGTCGCCTCGCGCAGCGCCGCGGCCATGCCGGCGATCCCGGCGGTGTCGTGGGTTCCCGACCGTACGTCGCGCTCGTGTCCGCCGCCGTGGGTGAGGGGCACGCACGGCACCTGCCGGCCCAGCAGCAGGGCACCGACACCCTGGGGACCGCCGAACTTGTGCGCGGCGATCGTCATGGCGGCCAGCCCGCTCGCGGCGAAGTCGACGGGCAGATGGCCGACCGCCTGCACGGCGTCGCTGTGCACGGGCACCCCGTACTCGGCGGCGACCGCGGTGAGCTCGGCGACGGGCATCACGGTGCCCACCTCGTTGTTGGCCCACATCACCGACACCAGGGCCGTCTCGTCGGCGTGCTCGGCGAGGGCCATCCGCAGCGCATCCGGCTCGACGCGTCCGTCGGCGTCGACGGCCAGCCAGGTCACCTCGGCGCCCTCGTGCGCGACGAGCCACTCGACGGCATCGAGCACGGCGTGGTGCTCGACGGCGCTCGCGATCACCCGGCGACGGCGCGGATCGGCGTCGCGGCGCGCCCAGTAGATGCCCTTGACCGCGAGGTTGTCGCCCTCGGTGCCGCCCGAGGTGAAGACGACCTCGGAGGGACGCGCACCGAGGTCCGCGGCGATGGACTCCCGGGCCTCCTCGATGCGGCGCCGCGCCGCGCGGCCCGACCCGTGGAGGGACGACGCGTTGCCGACCGTCGCGAAGATCTCCGTCATCGCCGACACGGCCGCGGGCAGCATCGGGGTGGTCGCGGCGTGATCGAGGTAGACGGTCGTCGAGGTGCCGGAGGCTCCGGCGGCGTTCGAGGTCATGACCGAACCAGGATAGCGGGTCGGGGCTCGCGCCCGTCGCGCTCACCGTCCGGCCCGGAGCTCCTCGCGACCACGGGTGTCGTGCGCGGCGGCGGCCCGGCCGAGCCTGGCGAACTCGGCGCCGTCGTCGTGCCGCCGGCGCGCGGACCGTTCACACCGCGCGGCGAGGTCGCGGCGATCGGAGCCGGGCCGCTCGAGCGGGGCGAGCACCACCTCCGCCACCACGCCCCGGTGCCGCAGGAGCCGTCGCAGCGACGCTCCCATCGTCTCGTCGCCGACGAACGCCGGGCCGGTGGCGATCGTCCCGGCGGCGTCGGCGTACCGGAGCCCGACCGGCTGCACCGGGCGCTGCGCGTCGATCGCCGCCTGGAACAGTGCCGGACGGAACCCGCCGTACGCCCTGCCGCACCACGTCGTGCCCTCCGGGAACGCCGCGATCCGCTCCCCCGCCAGGAGGCGGTCGCGGATCCGCGACACCACGACGGGCAGGTCGCGCAGACGCTCGCGCTCGATGGGTATGACCCGCATGCGGCGGGCCAGCGCGCCGAGCAGTCCCCACTCGAGCAGGTCGCTGCGCGCGACGAACCCTGCCGGGGCAACCGCGGTGAGCACCAGCACGTCGGTCCAGGACACGTGCGGGGCGACGACGAGCACGCCCCCGCCTCCCCCGGCGGATTGTCGACGGCGAGCACGATCAGTTCGGGCCGGCCGTCGCCGTCGAGGTCGG
>NZ_JAALEG010000037.1 GCF_011058165.1 Rhodococcus aetherivorans | reverse complement strand
GGTCAGTCGTGGTCGAGGACGGGGGTGCGGGCGGTGGCCCGGACGATCGCGTCGTACAGCGAGCGAGCGGCGCGACGCGTGGCGCCGGCCCCTCGGACGAGGGTGAATCCGTGGAATACGCCCGGCCAGCAGTGCAGTTCGACGCGTACCCCGGCCTGCAGGAGACGCTGGGCGTAGACGAGCCCCTCGTCGCGGAGCGGGTCGAGTTCGTTGACGGTGAGGTAGGTGGGCGGCAGTCCGGTCAGGTCGGCCCGGCGCGCGGGCACGGACTGCTCGGTGGGCTCCTGCCCGCCGAGGTAGTGCCGCCAGCTCTGGGCGGCCTTGCGGTTGTCCCACACGGCGGTGGCGCCGCCGCCGCGCATGGAGGCGGTCTCGAGCCGGTCGTCGAGGGCGGGTTCGAGCAGGGCCTGCAGCGCAATGCGCGGGCCGCCCTCGTCCCGGGCCCGCAGCGCGACGGTCGCAGCGAGGGCGCCGCCCGCGGAATCGCCGAGGACGACGACGCGGTCCGGATCGATGTCGAGACATGCTGCGCCGGAAGCGATCCACTCGAGGACCGCGTAACAGTCGTCGGCGGCAGCGGGATAGGGGTGCTCGGGGGCGAGCCGGTAGTCGACGGAGATGACGACGGCACCGGTCGCGCGGGCGACGGCGGCGGCGAAGGCTTCGCTGTGGGCGGCGCTGCCGAGGACGAATCCTCCGCCGTGGATTTCGAGAACGACGGGCCGGCCCGCGGGGTTGCCGTCGGGACACATGTCGGGCGTGTGGATCCGCACGGGCACCTCGGGGCCGCCGGGCGCGCCGGGGACGAGCCACTCCTCGACGGTGACACCGGTGGTGTCGGCGGGGCCGGCGGCCGCAACGATCGAGTCGAGGGTGCGACGGCCTCCGTCCACGTCGGCGAGATCGAGGTCGGGGAGGGTCGTCACCGCGTCGGCCAGTTCGGGATCGACGTCGGTCGAGACTGGCATGATCTCGGTCATGGCGACACGATAGTGGAATCTGCAGCGCAGGTGCAGATACCGGTCCCGGGTACCGGGACCCCGGACCGCGCGGCCCGGCCCGGGGTCCCGGTCACTCGGCGAGCAGGCCCTTGGCGATGTGCGTCACCTGGATCTCGTTGCTGCCCGCGTAGATCATCAGCGATTTCGCGTCCCGCGCGAGCTGCTCGACGCGGTACTCGGCCATGTAGCCGTTGCCGCCGAAGAGCTGCACCGCCTCCATCGCCACGTCGGTGGCCGCGCGCGAGGAGTACAGCTTCATGGCCGAGGCCTCGGCCAGGCCGACGGGCTTGCCGGCCTCCGTGCGTTCGATGGCGCTGAACACCATGTTGCGGACGTTGATGCGGGCGATCTCCATCTCGGCGAGCTTGAGCTGGATCAGCTGGAACCGGGAGATCTCCGCTCCCCACAGCTTGCGGGTGCGGGCGTAGTCCTTGCACAGGCGCAGACATTCCTCGATGATGCCGAGGGCCAGGTAGGCGATGCCGATCCGCTCGGCGGCGAAGGATTCGCGCGCGCTCTCCTTGCCGTCGCTGCGGCCACCCTCCTCGGTCTCGCCGAGCAGCCGGTCGCGGGTGATGCGGACGTTGTCGAAGAACAGCTCGCCGGTGGGCGAGGAGTTCATCCCCATCTTCTTGAACGGCGGGCTCTGGGTCAGTCCCTCCATGCCCTTCTCGAGCACGAATGCGAGCACCTTGCGGTCCCGGCGGTCGATGCTCGGGTCGCCCTCGTCGAGCTTGGCGTACACGATGAGGACGTCGGCGTAGGGACCGTTGGTGATGAAGGTCTTCTGCCCGTTGAGGATGTAGTCGTCGCCGTCGCGCCGGACGGTGGACTTCATTCCACCGAAGGCGTCCGACCCGGAGTCGGGTTCGGTGATGGCCCAGGCGCCGACCTTCTCGAAGGTCACCAGCTCGGGCAGCCACCGCTTCTTCTGGGCGAGCGTGCCGCGGCTGCGGATGGTGCCCGCGGTGAGGCCGAGGCTGACGCCCATCGAAGCGACGAGCCCGAGGCTGACCCCGGCGATCTCGCTGTTGAGCAGGGCCGCCATACCGCCGGAGCCCATGCCGCCGCCCGGCTTGGCAGTCGACGCCTCGCCGGCCTCCTCCCGGGCGAGGGCCTTGTTGAGGCCGTCGCGGGCCAGCTCGTCGATGCCGAAGGCGGCGAACAGTCTGCGGATGATGTCGTAGGGCGGCAGCTCACCGCTCTCGAGCCGATCCACGTGGGGGCGGATCTCCTTGTCGATGAATCCGCGCAGCGCGTCACGGAACATGAGATCGGTGTCGGACCACTCGTACATGCCTCGAAATATAGAACACGTTCTCGTGTACGTATACGGATCCACGGAACCGGCAGTGACATCGGGCATATTTAGCCTACGATTAGTTAATGCACGATCTATTTGCGTAGACTCCTGGTGTCGCCCCCGCACGAAAGGCCCGAGAGATGCGCACCCGTCCCGGCCCGTTCCAGTGGCTCGCCTACGCCGTCGGCCGCCCCCTGCCCGCCTCGATGCGCGAGTGGGTGCGCAACGACCTGATCGGCGACCACGCCGTCGCCCGCCACATGATCCGCAGCCAGGTCCCGTTCCTCCCGCTGTACGCCGCGTTCCTGCTCCTGCCCGGCCCGGTGTGGCTGCGCCTGTCGACGATGGGGCTCGGCGTCGCCCTCGCGCTGTTCTTCTCCGCCGCTTACATGGCGCAGAACCGCCGGCGCCGGCTCGAGCGCAACGGCCTGCCGGGAGACCTCGAGAATCCCCGGCGCGTCCGGGAGCGCGACGCCGAGAAGGCCGCCTACGAGCGGCTCCACTCCACGATGCGCGCCGACCTGCGGACGCGGGGGTAAGGCGCAGTCATCTCTGCCGAGTTGACGTTGCAGAGGTGGGTCCGAGGAAGCTTCACCACAGGACGACCAGCCGTCGGTGTGGCCTTTCAGCCCGAGATCCGGTTTCTCACAGCTGATACGGCAGCGGCGTGCCGATCGCCTCCACCAACGGCAGAAGACGGCACCGATCGTCTCCTCCTCGAGCCGCGCGACGACGTCGACGGCGTCACCGCTCACGACGGTCGCGTTCGGCCCGTCGAGGGCCCCTTCCAGTATGGTCGACACACCGTGCGGCATGCTCCTCATCCGGGTGACCCATGAGTCGTTCGCGCCGGACTCCTCGGTCCTCGAGGCCGGCAGTCGCACGAATTGCCGATAGGTAGTGGCTCCGAGGACCATCCGCCCGCTCCGCGTCGTACAGGGCGAGGCGGTGGTCGAGCAGCGCGGGGCCCTGCTTGCCCCGGTTGCCGCGGTGGGAGCCGTAGCCGTCCGGGCTGGAAAAGACGTCGAAGGTGGAGGTAGCGGTCCTGATGCTCTCCTCGAGAGCGGGTGATCGGGTGTGGATACAGACTGAAACCACGGCCGAACTCATCGCCGTCGGACTCCAGAAGTCCGGCCGCCCGGATGCCACCGACGGACCACCGCTCCACGGTGACCGGGATGCGCTAGGGAAGACCAGCCCTCGGCGTCCTTCCGGCGCCGGTGGTCCCCACGGGTGCGCTGCTCGCCGCCCGGCTCGGCACGGGCGCCGCCGTCGGCTCCGGCCGACCGGCGGGTGCTCTAATTCGTCCCCGACTCATCCGGTCGCAGCGTCCGAAAAAGCCGGTCCGGGTCGAGTTCGGCTACCGGGGCCACCACCACACCGAGCGCCCGCGCCTCGGCCACCGCACGGGCCAACAACCGGCGGGCACGCTCGTAGCGGCACCGAAGATCGTCGGTCAGCGCAACATCGCGCAGTGCGACTCCCGCGGGGACCTCCTCGAGCGCCTCCGCGACCAGAGACCGCACGATGAGAACCCCGGTCTGTACACCCTCGACCGCCCAACGCTGCTGCCACTGCATGCCGACCGCCCTCGACTCGGCCCAGCACCGATCACCCGCCGCCATTATCCGCCCCGCAGGCCCACGGCGTCACGCCTGGAACAAGGAGATCACCGTCGGTGACGTGCCCGGTGTCGCAGACTGCCGCCGCGACGAGACGGGGTCGCCGGCCGGCGGGACCGGGTCGGCGGTCCGGGGGATGCAGGCGCCCGAGATCGCCCCTGGGTGGACGTCGATTCGACCGCGGGAGGTGGCACACCGCCCTCACACCACCCCGGTTTCGGATCCCGGAGTCCGAGCCGGGTGATGCGGTGACAAACGCCTGATCGTGGAGTTGAGTCGACTCTGTGCGTCCAACCAAACTGTCAGTCGCCCTGGGCCGAGAAGCCCTCGCCGCGCGTACCGAATCCGCGAACGGCTGGTTGCAGGGAACACCACCGGGACGGACGGTCCGGCGTGTCATCGACGGACTCATCGACATCGAGCTCGCCGACCGATCGATGAGCCTCGCAGCCAAGATCTTCACCTCGGTACTGCCGCTGATCATAGCCGCCTCGATCTTCAGTGACTGGGATCTGGCCACCCACGCAATCGAGGAACAACTCGGTATCGACTCGACCGACCTGTCGGCCTGGACCAGCGAATACGACGCCACCGACCCGACCTTCGCGGCATTCGGTGTCCTCGGATTGCTGCTGGTCGCCATCAGCGGCACATCATTCACCCGGACCCTGGCACGGATCTACGCAAAGATCTGGAACGTGCCGCCGATCAGCGCCCGCGATGCCTGGCGGTGGCTGGTGGTCCTCCTCTTGGTCGCTGCGTCGGCTGCGCTGATCGGCGTGATACGGCAGGTGTCCGGTCCGCACTTCGTCGGCAGGTCGCTGGCGATCCTCGGCGAACTGGCGGTGTGGGCGGTCGTGTGGACCGTGTGCCCGTATCTGCTCACCAGGGGCGCGTTGTCCGGTCGCGTGCTGTGGGCCACCGGGATGCTCACCGCGTCAGGCCTCACGGTGGTCCGTGCCGCAGGTCGGATCGTGCTGCCGAAGCTTACAGCCACAGCAGAGACGAAGTTCGGTCCCCTGGGGGTGGTGTTCACCTCGATCAGCTGGCTGTTCGCGCTGTCGATGGTGATCGTGGGTGCCGCGACGATCACCAAAGCACTCGCCCTCGACGAGAGTTACCTCGGCAGATACCTCCGCGGGCCGAGCGCCGGCGCCTGAGGTAGCCCGTCGCACTCGGGCCCGCGAGAAGTAGCTGCCGACGGCACGATGAACCGGCCTGGATCGAGTGGAGACCTCGTTCAGGCCACCTCGAGGCCTGAGGCGGCGGTGGGACGGGGTTCGCGAGAGCGTGTCTCGTAGTCGATCGGCGAGCGGTATCCGATCGACGAATGCAGCCGGTCCGCGTTGACCAGCGCACCCGCTCCGCGGTTTCCGTCTCCACTTCTCCGCTTGCGTCCGCACGGACCACAATCGGTCCCGGTGGATCAATTCGATCTTGTAGAGCCCTACGGTCGGTTCCCTCATCGCGTTGTCGAGGGCGTCCTTGACGCCACCGATCGAGCCGGCGATGCCCGATTCGGTCCGTGCCTCGGTGAACGTCCGTGAGGTGCACTGACCGACCACATCCGGGCGATACACCAAACCCGTTGAGATGGAACGCAAATCGGTTCTCTTCCGGATGAACAGCGCTTACCCGTGCACGCCGCCGACGGCGCGGGGGCGTGCCGGTGTGGTTGAGCTCGGCCGCCGGCCCGGACGAACGGTGGTGGGCGTTTTCCGGGTTACGCTCAACCGGCCCCAGAAGGACGATAGGAAAAGTGCTGTAATGCTCTGCAGTCAAACACTTTATCCGGTGTCGCCGTATACCGAAGCCGCGCGACGGGCAGGCCGGGTCCATCCCGGTCCGACGTCGGCGCGCCAGGGGGCGCGTCGTTCGACGATCGTCGGGTGGCGCGTCGTGATGCCGCGGACGTACGCGCGGAAGACGGCCCGTTCGCAGTCGGTATCGAGCAGCATGAGCTCCACAGTGTCGTGGCCACCTCGTCCGGGATCCGGAGGTGGTGCACCGGGCTCCTCGGCACGGCAGCGCACTGACCCAGCGGACCCCGATTCCCGGCGGCGGCGGCCCGCACCGGCGCACCCAACTGCTCGGCGAGACGGCGCGCCGGGCCGGGAGCCTCGTCCGGCAGCTCGAGGAAATGACGCAGATCGCCGACGAGCACGCTGTCAGAGGACTCGACTCCGGGCCCGTCTCGTGCTCCGCGAGCCCGGTACCTATCCGATATGGCGGGGACGTACCCGATACCCCTGGTCTGTGAGCCATGGGCGGGCGCGACCAGCTCTGCGTTCGTCCGAGAACAGCCGATACCGGTGAAACTCGTTGGGCGACTGCGAGAGCACGTCCTTGAAGCGGCGGAAAGCGCCTCGTCCGCCGAGCGCGATGCGCAGCTGCTCGGCCAGGGCGGGATCGGCCACCGAGTCGAGGAACACCTCCATGTCGCGGTAACCGGGGCGCGATCCGACGCACTCGACGAACAACCAGCGGTCGGGGTCGCCGTCCGCGTCGTCGTCGGACATCTCGTCGATGACCATGGCCGGCCACGTGTGCCCGGTCTCGAGGTCGAGACGGCCGCCGCCGTAGACGACATCGCCTTCGAGCAGCGAGGACAGCTCGTCGAGATCGACCGCCAGTGGCCGGAGCATCGGAGTGGCCCGGGCCAGTGCGGCCTCGAGCTGGTCGGCGAGCTCCGCGTCTCCGGTCCAGCCACGCACGTGCAGCGCCGCGGCGCACCGGGCGGCCACCTCCCGCGCTCCGGGCAGCCGATCGTCGACGGCCGCGACGAGCGCGTCTCCGATCAACTGCAAGACCGCATCGGCGGGTCGTCCCCGCACCAGATCGAGGACCGTGTCGGTACTCGTGTGCAGAGCGGCACGCAGCGCCCGCACCGCGTGTTCGTCCCAGACGGTGTCCATCGAGTGCCGACGATAATCGCTCCGGCCCGACCGGCATCGTTTCGGCCTTCCGGTCGACCACCTCCCTGCCGCTGGCGACAGCCGCACCGTCCGATACGACGAGCGCCCAGGACCATACGGCCCATGGCTCCCTCGCACCGACATGAAAGCGAGAAACTCGCTTTTCGGACCGCCTCACGGTCGAGCTGCGAATCCCGTTGCGGACTGACACCGAGGATCACTGCGATATCCCGCACCGACAGCCCAGGGCGGCGCAGATGCACCACCGCCGCCCGCGCAGCCTGCTCCTGCGCGCGAGCGGCTGCTTCGACCCGGGTGCGCGCCTGGCGTGCTTCGGCGATGGAACGACGGTCCGACCTACCACCATCTGCGGGCAAAGCAGAAGCCGCTGTTGTGGATGCCCGATGCGGTGACCTGGTGCAGCTCCTGCAGGGACGAGCACCCTACCGCAGGTGCGCCGGCGGGTCGCCGGGGGTGATACCGAGGTGGATGTGATCGTGGTGGACGCGGTCGGAGAAGAAGCCCTTGCGTACTCCGTTGAGGTCGACAGGTCCACCGACCTCGGTGGCCCCCAACTCGGCGGCTCGCCGCATCAGCCGAAGCGGTCGATCGTCACCGGCCGGGGCGACCACCGGCCGACCGTCGATCTCGCGGATGTCCACGGCTCGTCCGACGGCGTGGTTGGACACCCGCGCGGTCGGAAACACCGTCTGGATATGGCCGGTATGCATCACCTGGATCGTCAGGGTGAACTCCCGGGACAGTGCGTGAAGTATCGCCAGCAGCTGGGTGTCGATCCTGCCGGTGCGGACGTCGCTCCGGGCGGGGTCCGGCAGGACGATCTTCGGGTCGGCGAGCACCGCTGCGGCCGTGTCGGTCAACGGCAGCGGCGAACCCAGCGAGGTCGGTGGGACGAGTCGCTCGACGGTCCAGTTGCCGCCGGGTTCTCGGGCCAGCCGCACGTCCACGACGAGTTCTCGGATCCAGGGCCCCGAGACGGTGCGCAGGTTCTGACCGACCAAGGCGATCACCGCCGCGGTGTCGCGGGCCAGCCCGCCGTACTGCGGATAGACCACGGTCAGTTCCCCGGCGCGGGCGGTGGACGGTTGGAGGACGGACGCGGTCGCTGCCGCCGCCGGTGACGCGCCGGCCCGGACGAGGTTGTCGACGGCCGTCCCGTCGTCGCTCCAGTTGCCGGCGGTTTCCAGAAACGCCGCCGCGGTGCGCTTGATCTCCGGGGACACTTCGCCTGGGGCCGGCCGCCAGCGACTCGCGTCGGCGGACAACGGAGAACGAAGTGGGCCGGCTCCGGGACCAGGGTGAGGTTGCTGCGGTGTCGGCGTGGTTGCCGGGTGCGCAGGTTCGGACGGGGTCGACTCGACGGCGCACGATGCCACTGCGGCGGCCGAGCCCGCGGTCAGCAACGTCAACAGCTGACGCCGGGTCAGATTCATCAGGGATCTGTCCCGCACCGGTCGCAGAAACTGTCGGGGCGGGCCGGAGGCACGACGGGGTGGCGATAGCTGCGTACGGCGACGCCGTCGCGGGTGAGGTGTTCTCGCACCGGGCTCCATCCCAGGTGTTCGTAGAACGCGCCGGCGCCGTCCGGGCCGGCGCTGGTGAGCAGCTCGGCTGTTGCAGCGCCCCGCTCGTGCGCACGGGTGAGAAACAGCTCGACCAGGCACGCACCGACGCCGCTACCCCGCAGCGGCGGCCGGACGGCGACCGCGGCCAGCAGAGCTACCGGCACGGGATCGATCTGGGCCGAGTGCGCGGCAGGCCGTGAGGTGATCGTGCGAAGAAGGCGTCGGGTCCACGGCCCCGCCCGTGTGCGCAGGAACCGCACCGCCAGTGGTGGGTGATGCAGCAGCGACAAGGCTGCGGTCGAGGCCAGGGCCAGCATGCAGCGGCGGTCGGCCAGCACTGCCCGCATGTGTGCCGATTCGTCGGTCGATCCGAACAGGAAGGCGCACACGTCCTCGCCGGAGTCGCACCGACGCTCCGCGACGAACGCCACTGCATGCGGTGAGTCGAGGAATGTCCTGTGCCAGCGACGCATGAAACGCGGCCCCAGAGCGGGGAAGAACCCGACAGGCAGCTGCTCGATGTGCAGTTGCGCTGTGGCGTCGAGATCGGCGGCAGTGGTGCCTCGCAGGACGAGATCGTTCGCGGTCAACGGACCGGGCCGTGGAGAAGGCGCCGGTCGGGCACGGCACCGCGGGCGACGGCGACGCAACGTCGGTCGGTACACGAACCGGTTCCCCTTCTGCGGTCAGGTCAGGCCGGGCATGCCGTGGTCATTTCTCGACGTCGCATCTCTCGATACGGCCGCCGAATCTCCGACGCAAGGCCGGACAGCATTGCGCCGATCACTGGGCGCGGAGTCTTCTGCGCCGCAACTGGGGTGGTCCGGGCCGTGAGATGGCGGAACCCGAGCGATCGCGCCGCCACGAGGAGGGCGACGCGCGTCCCGGCTCCTCCCGCGGGCTCACAAGCACGTGGCGTAGTTGACGGTGTGGTCTTACCCGAACAGGGTGCTGCTCCTCACGGACGACGGCCTGCCCTCAACCCTCTTCCCCGGTCCGGACCGGGGAAGACGGAGTCCTGTCTCGAGTGTGCCCCTGGCGGTAGGGCTTCGCCCGCGTTTCCGAGGAATCTGCTCGAGACCCGAGCCGGGCGTCTCACGGAGCGGACCCTCGCCGGAAACCACGGCTGGGCCGAAACGCGGCTGCCGGACTCGGCTGTCAGGACAGCGACGGGACGGCGGTAGCCTCAGGTCGTAATCGAGCACCACCTCGATCTCCTCGACGGAACATCCTCGAGCAGATGCACGGCATCGACGACCATCTCCGGGACCTGGTCGAGCCGACGAGCCTGGGCTGCGGCCTCAGGGCCGCAGGGGGCGCGGTGTCCGCCACCCGAGCGAACTCGTCCGCGGCGGTCTCGACCGTCACCTCCGGCTCGCGGGCGTGGAACTGGACGCTCGTCCCGGTTCGCCGGCGCCGGCCCCTGAGCGGCCGCGTCATGCCGAGATGGATACATACCGCCTGAATGTCTTACCGCCTAATGTAATTCGATACTGTTGGACGTCACAGCATCAATTCGGTGAGACAATCCAGGAGTCGAAGGGAGGCGCATGATGGTCCAGGCACGAACCGTGATCGGTGAGAGCGTCGAGGAGTCGATCGGGGGTGGCGAGGACGTCGCGCCACCGAGGCTCGGGCCGGCCGTCGGCGCCCTGGCCGACGTGTTCGGTCACGGTCGGGCGGTGGCCCGGCACGGCGTGTCGTTCGGCAGGGAACTGGCGAAGATCGCCGTCGGCCGGTCGACGGTGGCTCCGGCAAAGGGAGACCGCCGGTTCGCCGACTCGGCGTGGAGTGCGAACCCCGCCTACCGCCGGCTCGGGCAGACCTACCTGGCGGCAACCGAGGCCGTCGACGGAGTCGTCGACGAGGTCGGTCGCGCGATCGGCCCGCGACGCACGGCCGAGGCCAGGTTCGCCGCCGACATCCTCACCGCGGCCCTGGCCCCGACGAACTACCTGTGGACCAACCCTGCGGCGCTGAAGGAGGCGTTCGACACCGCCGGACTGAGCCTCGCACGCGGCACCAAGCACTTCGTCTCCGATCTGATCGAGAACCGGGGCATGCCGTCGATGGTCCAGCGCGGCGCCTTCACCGTCGGGAAGGACCTTGCGGTGACCCCGGGTGCGGTGATCTCCCGCGACGAGGTCGCCGAGGTGCTGCAGTACACCCCGACCACGGAGACGGTCCGCCGCCGGCCGGTGCTCGTGGTGCCCCCGCCGATCGGCCGGTACTACTTCCTGGACCTGCGGCCGGGACGCAGCTTCGTCGAGTACAGCGTGAGCCGGGGCCTGCAGACCTTCCTGCTGTCGTGGCGCAATCCCACCGCCGAGCAGGGCGACTGGGACTTCGACACGTACGCGGGCCGGGTGATCCGGGCGATCGACGAGGTGCGGGAGATCACCGGCAGCGACGACGTGAACCTGATCGGTTTCTGCGCCGGCGGGATCATCGCCACCACGGTGCTCAATCACCTTGCCGCGCAGGGCGACACCCGAGTGCACAGCATGGCCTATGCGGTGACGATGCTGGACTTCGGCGATCCGGCACTGCTCGGCGCGTTCGCCCGGCCCGGCCTGATCCGGTTCGCCAAGGGCCGGTCCCGCCGCAAGGGCATCATCAGCGCCCGCGACATGGGGTCCGCGTTCACCTGGATGCGCCCGAACGACCTGGTGTTCAACTACGTCGTCAACAACTACCTCATGGGTCGCACCCCACCGGCCTTCGACATCCTCGCCTGGAACGACGACGGCACCAACCTGCCCGGCGCCCTGCACGGTCAGTTCCTCGACATCTTCCGTGACAACGTGCTCGTCGAGCCCGGCCGGCTCGCCGTGCTGGGCACGCCCGTCGACCTGAAGTCGATCACCGTGCCCACGTTCGTCTCGGGCGCCGTCGCCGACCATCTGACCGCGTGGCGCAACTGCTACCGCACCACCCAATTGCTCGGTGGAGAAACAGAATTCGCGCTCAGCTTCTCCGGGCACATCGCCAGCCTGGTCAACCCGCCGGGCAATCCGAAGGCACACTACTGGACCGGGGGCACACCCGGCCCGGACCCGGATGCCTGGCTCGAGAACGCCGAGCGGCAGCAGGGCAGCTGGTGGCAGGCCTGGGCCGACTGGGTGCTCGCCCGCGGCGGGGAGGAAACCGCCGCGCCGGACGCACCCGGCAGTGCGCAGCATCCCGCGCTCGACGCCGCTCCCGGCCGGTACGTGCGCGACCTGCCCGCCGGCTGACCGCCCGTCCCCCGGCGACCCGTCCGGACCCGGACCCGGACGGGTGTCCCACCACAGCGGTAGTGACGACCGCTCTACTCCTGCTGGAGACCCGCTCTCCGGCACCTTGGAGACGTCTCGGGTTTGCAACGCCTTCCGATCGTTGCATCGACCCATGGAACGGGCGCCTCCCGTACCCGTCGGACAACGCGCAGACGCACCCGACGGCGTGGTGACACAACACCGGCGCAGCATTCTGCTGTGGACACCGAGGGCATGCACCTCGGAAAACACGAGACCCCGCGAGCCCGCGACGACTGCGACCGCTCCTGGCCGCGGAGAGAATCGGTCACCGCCCATTGCCTCCGGCGGATTGAGGGAGCAGGGTGAAGCACGGGGGAATGACCGGCGACGCCGCGTCGGCGCCGCCCTGAGGAGAAGGGTGCCGATCATGTTCGCACGCTCCACCACAATTCACGCGCATCCGTCGTACATCGATGCCGGGATCAAGCACGTACGCGACACCGTGATGCCCGCGCTGGCGGACATCGAGGGCTGCCTCGGAATGTCCCTGCTGATCGATCGCGGCTCGGGCCGGTGCATCGCGACCAGTTCGTGGCGGGACGAGGAATCGCTACGCGCCAGCGAGGGCCCGGTGCGGACGCTGCGTGACGCCGCCGCCGAGATCTTCCACGGCACCACGGAGGTCTCGCGGTGGGAGATCGCTGTCATGCATCGCGACCACCATTCCGAGCGCGGGGCCTGGTGCCGCGTCACCTGGGTCAAGACCGAGCCGGCCCACATGGACCGCGGCGTGGACATGTGGAAGATGGCCGCACTGCCCCAGATGGAGGAACTCGAGGGCTTCTGCAGCGCCAGCCTGATGCTCGACCGCGCCGCGGGTCGCGGGGTGTCGTCGCTGACGTTCGACAGCGCCGAGGCGATGGAACGCAGCAGAGAACGCGTCGACAGCATCCGGGCCGAAGTGGCTCGCGCGGCGGGCGCCGAGGTGCTCGATACCTGCGAGTTCGAGCTCGCCATCGCGCACCTGCACGTCCCCGAGATGGCGTGAGCTGATCAACTTTCGAGAAGGACGACCCCGGCCGGTTGCGCCGGCTGCCGCAGCGACCGGCCGTCATTCGAAGATCGAATATGTGCTCGAGCAAGGGGGAGCGGTCTACGCACCGAAACCGTGTCCGAAGACATGAATGCCGTGTCCGAAGACGTAGATTCAGGGACCGGAGACCGGTCACCATCACTCACACCCGGTGGGGGCGCGGCGGTGCGAGGCCGGATAGGAGGCCGCCATGATCGAAGTCGAGGACAGCATTGTCATCGCGCGCCCGATCGGCGAAGTGTTCACCTTTGTCGCGGACCAGACCAACGCTCCCCGATGGCAAGACGGATTGCTGGAAGTACGCCGGATCACCGACGGACCGCCGGGAGTAGGTACCAGGCATGTCGCTGTCCGTAGATTCATGGGACGCAAGCTCGAGCTGACCAACGAGTACGTCCACTACGAGCCGAACACGAAGATCACCTTCACCGGGGCTTCGGGACCGAGCAGTTTCGAGGCGGCGTATCTGACCGACACGACGGCCGACGGGACCCGGGTGACGTGCCGCATGCGGATGGAGCAGAGGGGCCTCTTCAAGCTCGGTGACCCGCTGGTTGTTGCCGGCCTCCGACGGGAATTTGCCGTGAACCTGGAGAACCTCAAGGGCCTGCTCGAAACGAAGGCCGACGGCCACCTGCCGACGAAGGACCGTGTCATGCGTGTCGACCGTTCGACCATCGACCTGTCCGGCTACCCGGACCTGGTCGTCGTCTACCTCGGAATGCGCGTGAATCGTCCTCGCGGCTTGCTGCGGATGCTGGGGCTCGGACCGCAGATCAACCGATCGTGGAAGGACAAGCCCGACGGGCTGCTGCTGCACGAGGACTTCATCTGGTCCCTGCTTCCGCCCCACGCCGGGATGCGGCAATACTGGCGCGACCTGGACAGTCTGGAACGCTGGACCCGCTCCGACCCGCATCGGCTCTGGTGGCGCACGTTCCTGCGCGACTCCGGCGGCACCGGGTTCTGGCACGAGACCTACTTCATGCGCGGCGGCGTCGAGGCGATCTACGACGACATGGCCGAGCCGACCGGTCTCGCGCGGGTTGCCCCACACGTGCCGGCCCTCGGAGCGATGTTCTCCGCACGACGGCGCGCGGGCGACACGACGCCGGCAACGGTCGCGCCCGTGGTCTTGGAGAGCGACTACTACGCCGACGAACCGGAGACGCGCTGACCTTGCTCCCGGGTGTTCCGAGTGGGCGCGGCGACCGGTCCGGGAAAGTAGCCGCCGCCGGGCCCCGACTGCGGTTCCGCCCGGCCCCGGCGCTGCAGACAGGGATACCCGTCGCTCGCGGTGGTTGTCACAGGGTGCCGGTTATCGGACGAGTCTGACTTCGACGAGAGCCGTGCCAGGGTAGTTCTTCTCCGCTCCGTCGGGCAGGAAGCCGTTGCGGCGATAGAAGCTGTGCGCGCGGGGATTGTCCTCGGCGACCCAGAGTTGCGCACGGTCCCCGGCCAGAACCGCGTCGAGAAGTGCCTGCCCCGCACCACTCCCGTGGTGTTCGGGCAGGAGATAGAGGGTGTAGAGCTGAAGATCTCGGACGGGGTCCTCGTCGTCTATCGGTATGCCTGCAGAAGCGAACCCGACAATCTCCCCGTGAGCCTCTGCAACGCGTAGTCGCGGCGGCCGCCGCGGCCCGTTCAGCATGGAGCGCCACATGGCCGTCCGCTGTTCGAGCGCGTCGTCGTCGAAGAAGGAACTCGGGAGAAGGTGCCCGTACGTGGCGCGCCAGGTGACGATCAGCACCCGAGCGATCGCATCGGCGTCGGCCGGTCCGGGCGCCCGCACGTGGAACTCCGAAGCCTCCCGCACGGTTCGAGACTAGCAATGCGGGCAGATACCGCACGCAGGGCTCGTCGGAGGGCCGATGCCGACCCTGACCGATTCGGCGAGCCCTGTCAGTCCTCGTACGGCGCGAGGACGTAGATCGGGATCTCCCGCTCGGTGCGCCGGGCGTACACCTCGTAGTTGGGCCACACCTCCACCAGCACCTCCCAGTGGATCGCCCGCTCGCTGCCCTCCGAGCGTCGCGGTACCACCACGGTCTCGCGGCCGCGGTAGGTGACCCGGGCCTCGTCGGCGGCGTCGAGATTGCGGGCCCAGCCGGGCAGCTCCGGCATCCCCCAGTTCGAGCCGGCGACGAGCCAGGCGTCGTCGTGCGGAACGCCCAGCAGCGGCGTGCTCCGCTCGACCCCGCTCTTGCGGCCGCGGACCGTGAGGACGAGCTCCGGCAGGCCGGCCAGGGTGAGCAGGGTGACGCGGCCGAACGTGACCCGCTGGATGGTGTGGTCGACGGTGACGATCTGCTTGCCGAACCGCGGCAGCCACGGCTGGCTCCCCAGTTTCACCGCCACCGGCCGGATCGGATTCACGCCGGCGACCAGGCCGCCAGGACCGTGCGCACGGCGGTGACCACCGCCAGCGGCTGGTCGATGACCGGGTGATGTCCCGCGACCGGCAGATCCGTCACCAGCGCGTCCGGACCGAACTGGGGCCGCATCCGGGCCAGCAGGTTGGGACCGACGATGCCGTTCTCCGAGCGGAAGTAGGCGATGCGGCACTTCGCCTCGAAGCTCTCGAGGCTGGTGCGCCGGTCCTTGGTCATCCGCAGGGCGTCGAACTTCCAGCTCCACCCCCCGGGCACCTGCCGCATGGACTGCCGCGCGATGTGCTCGAGCACGTACGGCTCGGCGGTCTCCTGGGGCGGGACCAGCCGGAACCGCGCCATCGCCTCCTCCGCCGTCGGATACACCTTCGTGCCACTGCGCTCCCGCGCGGCCTGCGCCCGCATCTCGATCTCCTCGGGCGTCAGGTCCCGGATCGGGGAGTCGAGAATCACCACCCCGTCCAGCCGGTCGCCGTACAGATGGGAGGCCGCGAAGGAGACGATCCCGCCCATGCTGTGGCCGACCAGCACCGGGGGCCCGGCGATCCCGCCGGCCTGCGCCACCGCGAGCACCTCCGCGGCCCACAGTTCGAGGGAGTAGCCGTCGCGGTGGCCGCTGTCCCCGTGCCCGCTCATGTCCAGCGCGACGACGCGCCGGCCCTCGGCGAGCTGGGGTGCGACGTGATCCCACCAGCGCGAGTGCGCCATCCCGCCGTGCACCAGCACGATGCCGGGACAGCCCTCCTCACCCCACGCGCGGTAGGCGATCGAGACGCCGTCGACCTCGACGTTGCCGGTCTCCACCGGCGCGGCAAGTGCCTCGACGAACCACTTCGGCGCCGATTCGTTGTCGATGCTCATTACCCGAACCTACTTCGCTCTCACCTTCCGGTCACCAGCTGGGCCACCAGAGCGAGACGCGGCTCCTCCTGCTCGGGCTGCGGGTGGACCACCGCGGCGACGGCCTCCCCGTCCAGCAGGTGCACGATCGTGAACAGCAGCGTGTCGAATTCCGCCGGTTCGAACCGGGAGGCGATCGGCAGGGTGCGGCCGAACTCGGCGATCTGGGCGTGGTACCGCTGCGCCATCGGAGCGAGACGGGCGCGCAGCGCGGGATCGGTGCGCGCCGCGCCGAGCAGTTCGTACCAGGCGGCGTTGATCGGGGCGCGGCACGCGGCCCGCAGCAGCCGCAGGCACTCGCGGACCGACTCGGGGCTGTCGCCGGGCCCACCGAGTTGTTCGAGCCCGAGCCGGAAGTTCGCGAACTGCCGCTCGCGGACGGCGTCGGCGGCGGCGACCATCAGATCGAGCCGGGCCGGGAAGTGCCGGAACACCCCACCGGAGGACACCCCGGAGCGGCGGCACACCTCCCCGATGGTGGTGGCGGTGTAGCCGAGTTCACCGAGGGCCTCGACGGTCGCGTCGAGGATCCGCTCGATCGTGGCCGTGCGGCGCTGCTGCTGGGTGCGCCGCCCCGCGACCGGGTGTCGTTCTCGCTCCGGCGCTTCCGTCATCGGGTGCCGCTCCGCGCCGGCACGGGTCCACGCGCGTCGACGCCCGCGCGCAGGAAGCGCCCGGTGCCGACGGTGGCGCCGTAGCCGGGCACGAACTCGCCCGCACGGAACACCACGCGCCCGGCCACCGCGGTCGCGGTGACGGCGGCGTCGTTGCGGTTGACCATGCGGCTCAGTCCGCCGAACTCGGGCATGGGCGCCTCGTGGTAGGCGTCGGTGTCCTCGTTCAGACCGGCCGGGTCGACCACCACGAGGTCGGCGCGGTCGCCGATGCGCAGGTGCCCGGCGTCGATGCCGTAGAAGTCGCCGAGTTCACCGGTGAGCTTGTGGATCGCCGATTCCAGCGGCATGACGGGCTTTCCGCGCCCGGCGTACTCGTGGATGCGGCGCAGCATGCAGATGCCGTAGTTGTAGAACGCCATGTTGCGCAGGTGCGCGCCGGCGTCGGAGAAGCCGACGGTCACGCCGGGCTGCCGCAGGAGCCGGTTGGCCACCTCCGGCCGATCGTTCGCGATCACCGTGTGCCAGCGGAACTTCCGTCCGTGTTCGACGACGAGGTCCAGGAAGGTGTCCACCGGGTGCACACCGCGTTCGCGCGCCACGTCGCCGATGGAGCGGCCGACGAGCGACGCGTCGGGGCACTCCACGATGGTGGTGTCGTCGAAGTCGCGGTGCCACACGCGCGGCGAGAACTTCTTGTCGAAGTCCTGCCGGAACCAGCGGCGGTACGCCTCGTCGCGCAGCAGCTCGTTGCGGGCGACCTCCTCCTTCAGGTGCAGGGCGGCCCGCCCCGAGCCGAACTCCTCGAACACCACGAGGTCGATCCCGTCGGAGTACACCTCGAACGTGGTGGGCAGGTGCTGCCAGCGGAAGGCGCCGCGGCCGATCCGGTTGGCGGCGAAGGCGATCGGAGCGAAGATGCGGTGCACCCAGCGTTCGGCCTTGGTGTCGGCGGCGGCGAGCACGGCGGCCTTCATCGGCTTGCGGCCCAGGCCGGTGGTGGCGAGGGCGAAGAACGCCACGTCGTACTTGGTGTTGAGGTTCGGCACGGCCTGCAGGACGCGGCCGCGGCGGCGCAGGATGCGGTGTATCCGGCGGAACTCGGACCACGAGGCGTGGGTCGAGGGCAGCGTGCGGGAGCGGTAGCGATCGCCGTCGAGTTTGTCCCAGGGATTCGTCATGGTGGACACGCCGAGGAATCCGGCGTCGAGGGCGTCCTCGATACCGGCCTCGATCGCGGCGAGTTCGGCACGGCTCGGAGCGCTGGCGGGATCGGTGGAGCGGCCGAGCCCCAGGACGGCGGCCCGGACGTCGGAATGCCCGATGAACGCGGCGACGTTCGGGCCGAGCGGCAGGGCGTCGAGCGCGGCGACGTATTCCCGGGGCGACGACCAGGTCCTGCCCTGCTCGAGCGCGGCGAGCACGTGTTCGCGGGGCAGCGCCTCGACCCGGCTGAACAGGTCCGCGGCGTCGAGCGGCGGCACGAACACCGTCGAGAGCGAGCAGTTGCCCATGAGGACGGTGGTGACGCCATGCCGCACCGACTCGGGCAGGCCGGGCGAGACGAGCACCTCGGCGTCGTAGTGGGTGTGGGGGTCCACGAAGCCGGGCATCACCCACCGGCCTTCCGCCTCGATCACCTCGGTGTCCGGCCCGATGGGCAGCGGTTCGGCGCTCGCCGCCGCCACCACGCCGTCCCGGATACCGAGGTCGCGGACGACGCCGGGTGCGCCGGTGCCGTCGAACCACAGACCTCCGCGGACAACCAGGTCGAACTCGGCGGGCGCCGGTGTCGTGTCCATGTGACCTCCCTCACGTCGATGCACCGAGCATAGCGAGAAAGAGGACGACCGCTCTCTATTTTCGGTAACTCGCCGGGCAGGCGCCGGACCGGTCGGGGCCACGAATAGAGTGCGGCCATGCCCGCGTTCCCGGCCGTCCCCGCCACCCCCGCTCTGCTCGTCGACCGTGACGTCCTCGACCGAAACATCGCGCGGATGGCCGACGCGGCACGCATTCGTGGCGTGACCCTGCGCCCGCATGCCAAGACGCACAAGTGCGTCGAGATCGCCCGTCGCCAGATCGCCGCCGGCGCCGTCGGGCTGACCGTCGCGACGGTCTCCGAGGCCGAGGTCTTCGCCGATGTCGGTTTCCGCGACCTGTTCATCGCGTATCCCCTGTGGACGGACGCCGCGCGCGGGGCCCGGCTGCGTGCGCTCGCCGCGGAGGTCCGCCTGACCGTCGGGGTGGACTCGGCCGAGGGCGCGCGGGCACTCGCCGAGCACGCCCGACCGGGCCTGCACGTGCTCGTCGAGGTCGACAGCGGTCACCACCGCACCGGGGTCGCCCCGGAGCGGGCCGGGTCGGTCGCCGTCGCGGCCGCCTCGGTCGGGCTCGAGGTGCGCGGCGTGTTCACGTTCCCGGGGCACTCCTACGGGCCCGGTCGGCCGGCCGCCGCGGCGGCGGACGAGGCGACGGCACTGAGCCGGGCGGTGGCGGCGGTGGCGGCCACCGGACACGACGCGAGCGTGGTCAGCGGCGGCTCGACCCCCACCGCGCACCTCGACGTGCCGGCTGCCACCGAGCTGCGGCCGGGCGTGTACGTCTTCGGCGACGCGCAGCAGGTCGAGCTGGGCACGGCCGGTGCGGACGCGATCGCGCTGACGGCGCTGTCGACGGTGGTGTCGGCGCGTGACGACACGGTGGTGCTCGACGCCGGCAGCAAGGTGCTCGGCGCCGATCGCGCCGCCTGGGCGACGGGCTACGGCCGCATCCTGGGCGCACCGGACGCGCGGATCGTCGCGCTGTCCGAGCACCACGCCAGCGTGCAGTGGCCGGACGCCGCCGATCGCCCCGCGCTCGGCACCCGGGTCCGGGTGATCCCCAATCACGTGTGCACCACGGTCAATCTCGCCGACGACCTGATCGTCGTCGCCGGGGACACGGTCGTCGACCGGTGGCCCGTCGCCGCCCGCGGCTGCAACACGTAGGCGGCTCCGCCGCCGGTGCGTCCTTTGGGCGGCTAGGACAGCCC
The DNA here is from genome assembly GCF_011058165.1 of Rhodococcus aetherivorans. Lineage (GTDB taxonomy): Bacteria > Actinomycetota > Actinomycetes > Mycobacteriales > Mycobacteriaceae > Rhodococcus > Rhodococcus aetherivorans. The sequence goes on along the minus strand of NZ_JAALEG010000037.1, from coordinate 32,925 downwards.
GAAGGACACACCGCGCAGGGCCGCCCCGATCGCGTCGGCCGCGTCCACCGCCCGGGATTCCGGCAACCGCGCGTACCCGCACACGAGTCCGCGCGGACCGCCGGGGGCCGCGCTGTACGTGCTGAGCGGCGCGCTCTCCACCCCGAGCCGTCGTGCTGCGGCGGCGACCGCCACGTCGTCGACGTCCTCCGGAAAACGCAGCACCACATGCAAACCCGCTTCGATACCGGTCACCGACACGCCGAACCGCTCGAGATCGCGTAGCGCACCGACGAACGCGGACCGCCGGGCGCGGTACGTGCGGGACGCACGCGCCAGATGCCGCGACAGCGCCCCCGACTCGATCAGCCGGGCCAGCGCGGACGCGGTGACCGAACACGCCACCTCCCCGCTCTCGGTCACGGCTGCCGCGATCCGCGAACGCAGCGGGACCGGCGGTATCAGCCACGCGAGCCGCAGATCCGGCGACAGGATCTTCGAGGCGGTCCCCACGTAGGCGACGCACTCGCGCCCGCCGTCGATGCTGCGCAGCGCCGGGAGTGCGGACACGTCGTATCGGAACTCGCCGTCGTAGTCGTCCTCGACGACGACAGTCCCGGTCTCGGCGGCACGGGCGACGAGCCGTGCCCGACGGGACACCGGCATGCGCGCCCCCATCGGATACTGATGAGCGGGTGTGCAGTACACCGCGGCGTCGGTCTCCCGCACCAGGTCGGGATCCAGACCGTCCTCCCCCACCGGGATCGGCCGCGGCCGGGCGCCCTCGCCGACGAGCGCCCGTCGCGCACGGCCGTATCCCGGGTCCTCGAACGCGACGTCGCGGTCCCGCAGCGTCGCGGCGATCGCGAGCACCCGGATCGCGGCGGCGACGCCCGGCAGCACGACGATCTCGTCCGGGCCGCAGGCGAGGCCCCGCGTCCGCCGGAGGTGATCGGCCAACGCCCGGCGCAGCTCCGGATGCGCATCCGGATCGGCGACGCCGAGGGTGCGTGGTGCCGCGGCGGCCGCACGCCAGGCCCGGCGCCACTCCGCGTCCGAGACCAGCGCCGGGTCCGGAATGCCCGGCCGCAGGTCCAGTACGGGCGCGCGACGAGCCCGGTCCGGCTCCGACGGCGGCGCGGCGGCCACGACCGGGTGTGATGCGGCGTGCGCCCGGGCCGCCACGTCCGCGCCGGCCGCGATGCGCGTACCCGAGCCCGCCCGGGCCACAGCGAAGCCCGAGGCGCACAGCTCGTCGTACGCCTCGACCACGCAGCCGCGGGACACCCCGAGCTCCGCGGCCAGCGTGCGGGTCGACGGCAGGAGATCGCCGACCCGGATGTGACCGCACCGGATCCGGTCGACGACGGCCTCGGCGAGACGCTGCCGCAAGGGGGCGCCGGTGTCGGGCAGCTCGAAGGTCAGATGGACGACGGGCGCGACGCGGGGCACGGCACGACAATACTGGTCCTGGATTCGGCGGGTCTTGTGGATCTGTTCATCGGTCCGCATATCGACGAGGCTCGCCTGCATGGACAACATCAGGCGCTATCCCGAACGGGCCCGGACCCGGCGGGCCGACCTCGACGCGGTACTGGACGCGGCGGTCACGTGCACGTTCACCACCGTCGTCGACGGCCTGCCGTGGGTCGTACCGATGCTCTACGCGCGCGACGGCGACCGGCTTCTCCTGCACGGCTCCACCGGAGCGGGCGCGCTGCGCCTGGGGACGTCCGGGGCGCCGGTGGCCGTGTGCGTGTCGATCCTCGACGGCGTCGTCGTGGCGCAGGACCTGTTCCACTCGTCCGCGAACTTCCGATCCGCAGTGGTCCGAGGCGAAGTCACCGTCCTGTCCGCAGAGGAGTCCGCCGGCGCACTGGACGTCCTGTCGGACGGCCTGATACCGGGGCGCAGCGCCGAAACCCGGGCACACACCAGGAAGGAACTGGCGGCCACGGCCACCCTGGCGCTGCCCATCCGGCCGGGGCAGTGGACGGTCAAGATCCGCGACGCACCCCCGTCCGCGCCCGACATGAGCGACGGCTCCTGGGCGGGCGTGGTCCCGTTGCGGACGGTCGCGGGCCGGCCGGTCGCCGCGCCGTGGGTCGCGGACGACGTGCCTGTACCCGCGTCCGTCCGCAGGCTGGTGGACCGCTACGCGACGAGCACGACGATGGTTTCCGCGACCAGCGCCGGCTTCTCGGCGCCTTCGGCCTCGACGGTGTAGGTGACGGTAAGGTTCGCGCCCTTGGCGGTGCGCTCGAGGGACGCGAACTTCGCGGTCGCCCGCACCTTCGAACCCACCGGGACGGGCGACGGGAAGCGAACCTTGTTGGCGCCGTAGTTGATCTTCATCTTCAGGCCCTCGATGGCGAAGATCTGCGAGCCGAGGACGGGCAGCAGCGAGAGGGTGAGGTAGCCGTGGGCGATGGTCCGGCCGAAGGGCCCGGACTTCGCCCGCTCGGGGTCGACGTGGATCCACTGATGGTCGCCCGTGGCATCGGCGAACTGATTCACCCGTTTCTGGGTGATCTCGAGCCAGTCGCTGTGGCCGAGGTCCTCGCCGACGGCCGCCTCGATCTCGTCGATTCCGTTGAAGGTCCGCATGTTCCATTTCTCCTGTGTCAGGGCCGCAGTGGCCGGTGCCCGGCGCGGCGGAGGGTGACGCGATACGTGTAGTGCTCGGGCAGGAAGTAGCTGACGGACAGCTCGGTCGGTTCGCCCGCATCGTTCGAGTACAGCCGGTCCACCCGCAGCAGCGGATGTCCGGGCCCGCAGTTCAGCTCGCGCGCAACCTCTTCCGTGGCCCGCGCGACGGTGATCGTCTGGGCCGCCTCGACGATGGGGTGCTCGAGGTACGGCTCGAGCAGGCCCATCACCGTGTTCCGGCTCGACGCCCCGGCCGCGAGCTCCGGGGCGCCCTGCACGTGCGCGGCCACGTGATCGGGCAGGTACACGGTGGTCAGCGCGAACGGGATCCCGTCGTGCACGCGGCGCAGCACCACCGCGTGCACCAGATCGGTGTCCAGGCGCAGCCGGCTCGCGGCCTCGATGTGCACGCCGCGGCGCAGCGGCGCGACGATCTCCATCGTGGTGTCGGCGGCGAGGTCGAGCAGGTCCTCGATGGAGCCGAGCTGGCGCCGGTAGCGCCGCCCGTCCTCGTTGGCGAACGTGCCGCGGCCGGGCACCCGGTAGACGACGCCGTCGGCGACGAGGTCCTGGAACGCGCGCCGCACCGTCTGCCGGCTCAGCCCGTAACGCTGCGCGAGTTCGGCCTCGGTGGGCAGGCGGACGCCGCCGCGGTACTCACCGGCGTCGACGGCCTCGCGCAGCCGTCGCGACAGCTGCGCGTACGCCGGTTCCGTGTCGCGTTCGCCCATGACGACCATGAATCCTAGTGACGGCTGGTCACAGGCCGCCGCGGGCCACCAGTTGGGACGCGATGACGCCCTTCTGGATCTCGTTGGTGCCCTCGCCGACGATCATCAGCGGGGCGTCGCGGAAGTAGCGTTCGACGTCGTACTCGGTGGAGTAGCCGTAGCCGCCGTGGATGCGCACCGCGTTCAGCGCGATCTCCATCGCGATCTCCGAGCAGTACAGCTTGGCCATGCCGGCCTCCATGTCGCACCGCTCGCCGCTGTCGAACTTCTCCGCCGCGTAGCGGGTCAGCTGCCGCGCCGCGGTGAGCTTGGTGGCCATCTCCGCCAGGTAGTTGCCGATCGACTGGTGCTTCCAGATCGGCTGCCCGAAGCTCTCGCGCTGCTGCGCGTAGGCGAGGGAGTCCTCGAGCGCGGCCGCTGCGACACCGAGGGCGCGGCACGCGACCTGGATGCGGCCGGTCTCGAGACCCTTCATCATCTGCGCGAAGCCCCGGCCGGGCTCACCGCCGAGGATCGCCGTCGCCGGGGCACGGTAGCCGTCGAAGCTCAGCTCACAGCTCTCGACGCCCTTGTAGCCGAGCTTGGGCAGATCCCGCGAGACGGTCAGGCCGGGCCCGTGCTCGACCAGGACGATGGAGATGCCCTTGTGCCGCGGGGTGGCGGCCGGGTCGGTCTTGCACAGCAGCGCGATCAGCCCGGCGCGGCGGGCGTTGGTGATCCACGTCTTGGCGCCGTTGATGACCAGGTCGTCGCCGTCCCGGCGGGCGGTGGTGGTCATCGCCTGCAGGTCCGAGCCGCCGCCGGGCTCGGTCAGCGCCATCGTCGCCCGCACCTCGCCGGTGGCCAGGCGGGGCAGGTACGTGCGCTTCTGCTCCTCGGTGCCGAACAGCGACAGCAGCTTGGCGACGACGGTGTGCCCGCCCATCGCGCCGGCCAGCGACATCCAGCCGCGGGCGAGTTCCTCGGTGACCTGCGCGTAGCACGGCATCGACACCGGCATCCCGCCGTACTCCTCCGGCACCGCCAGCCCGTAGATCCCGATCTGCTTCATCTGCTCGATCCACTTCTCGGGGTACTCGTTTGCGTGCTCGACCTCCTGCACCGACGGCTTGACCTCCCGGTCGATGAACTCGCGCACCGTCTTGACCAGGAAGGTCTCTTCGTCGCTCAGGTAGCTCACGGAAAATCCTCGAATCGACACGGGACCTGCGATCCCACCCGTCATTTGTACGGCCATTTTTGGCCTCACGCCCTCGCGATGTCAATACCTCTGGGCGCGAGACACCCCCTGAACGGCCTATGTGTCGCCCCAGTCCTCGCTTATGAGTCGGCGCCGGGTAGCGCCGGACCGGACAATGGCCGTACATTTATCCCGTTCCCGACCGCCCCACAGCAGAGGTTGATCCGTGAATCCTGCGCAGCCCCGCCGCCGGCGAGCCGTGCTCGTCGCCCCCGGCTCCGACGAACGCAAGGCCGGCAAGGCGCTGGCCTCCTCGGCCGACGAGGTGGTCCTCGACCTCGAGGACGCCGTCGCCACCGCCCTCAAGGACACCGCCCGCGACCTCGTCGCCGATCTGGTGTCCACCCGCGGCACCGGCCGCGCGATCGCGGTCCGCGTCAACGGTCCCGGCACGCCGTGGTTCGCCGACGACCTGCGCGCCTGCGCCGCCCTCGGACCGGCCCTGTCGTCGATCGTGGTGCCCAAGGTGGAGGGCCCGGCCGACCTCGCCGAGACCGACCGGATCCTCACCGAGGCGGGCGATGCCGACCTCGTGGTGCAGGCACTGATCGAGACCCCGGCCGGGGTGACCCGCCTCGACGAGATCGTCACCGGCCCCCGGCTGGCCGCGGTGATCCTCGGCTACGCCGACCTCGGCGCCGCGCTCGGCCGCGCCCGCACCGCCGCCCCCGAGCACTGGCTGTACGTGCAGGACCGCCTCCTGCACGCCGCCCGCGCCGCGGGCGTGCAGGCGATCGACGGACCGTTCCTGTCCATCACCGACGACGAAGACTTCCGTCGCGCCGCCCGCTGGACCGCCGACCTCGGCTTCGACGGCAAGTGGGTCATCCACCCGGCCCAGATCGACTCGGCCGCAGCGGCCTTCACCCCCGACGACGCGCAGGCCGAGCAGGCCCGACGGGTGCTGGCCGCCCTGGCCGAGGCCGAGGCCCGCGGCGCCGGAGCCGCCCAGCTCGACGGACAGATGCTCGACGAGGCGGTCGCCGTCGCCGCCCGCCGCACCCTCGCCCTGATCGGAGACAAGTGAGATGACCACCGCACGCACCGCCACCGAGGTCGGCGGACCCTACTTCGACGAGCTCACCGTCGGCCAGGTCTTCGACACCGCCCCGGCCGTCACGATCACCGACGGCCTCGCCGCCGCCCACCAGGCGATCCTCGGCGACCGGCTGCGCCTGCCCCTCGATGCGCACCTGTCGGCGGCCGTCGCCGGTGGGCCCGTCGCGCACGCCGGCCTCGTCACCGACCTGGCGATCGGCCAGTCCACCCTGGTCACCCACCACGTCAAGGCCAATCTGTTCTACCGCGGCCTGCGCTTCCACCGCTTCCCCCATATCGGCGACACCCTCTACATCACCACCGAAGTGGTGGGCCTGAAGGAGAATTCGGCCAAGCCCGGCCGCAAGCCCACCGGGCTGGCGGCGCTGCGCATGAACACCGTCGACCAGAACGGGCACACCGTCCTCGACTTCTACCGGTGCGCGATGCTGCCGCTGAGCGAGAATCCCGATCCCGCGCGCGTCGTGCCCGCCGACGATCTGTCCGCGATCGGCCCGCAGGAACCGCCGCGGTGGTCCGCCCCCGCCGACTGGGACCTCGCCACCTACCGGACCCGCGTTCCGGGACCGCATTTCGATCCGTCGCTCGCCGGTGCGGTGCTGCGGTCCAGCGGCGACGTCGTCTCCAGCGCACCCGAACTCGCGCGCCTGACCCTCAACATCGCCGCCACCCACCACGACGAACGCGTCGGCGCCGCAGGACGACTGGTGTACGGGGGCCACACCATCGGCCTCGCCCTGGCCCAGGCCACCCGCGCGCTGCCCAACCTCGTCACCGTCCTCGGCTGGCACTCGTGCGACCACACCGGCCCGGTCCACGAGGGCGACACCCTCACCAGCGACCTGCACATCGACTCCGCCCAGCCCCTCGACGGCGGCGGGGGCGTCCTCGAACTGCGCTCGATCGTCCACGCCCACCGCGGCACCGACGCGCCGGCACCCGTGCTGGACTGGCGCTTCACCGCCCTCATGGCCTGACCCCGGAACCGACATGACACTCCCCGCCTTCGCCCCGAGCCCCACCGAAGTCCCGGACCCACACGACGGGCACCACTGGCGTCTGCACGCCCGCTGCCGGTTCATCGGACCGGACACCTTCTACGCCCCCGAGGACGAGACCTGGGGCGAGCGGCAACGCCGGGAACGAGCGGCCCGGGACATCTGCGCGGCCTGCCCGGTCCGCATCCCGTGCCGCGACGATGCCGTGAAGAACAAGGAACAGCACGGGATCTGGGGCGGACTGACCGAAAGGGAACGCCGCGGACTGCGGTATGTCCGCTGGCTGCCGGACGGTTCTGCGACTCGTGGGGCGGGTACGTCGGCGGCCGGCTGACCTCCCTCGCATGCGCTCGGGGCCGAGCGAATGTATCGCCCACTCGATCTGATCGAGTGGGCGATACATTCGCTCACTCCCCTTCGCTCACTCCCCTTCGCTCACTCCCCGCGGACGGCGATCTCGTCGATCAGCCCCCACTCGAGCGCCCGCGGTGCCTCGAGCGCGACGCCGGTGACGAACAGGTGCAGCGCGCGCCAGCGGCCGATGCGGCGGGGCACGCTCACGGTGCCGCCCGCGCCGGGGATCAGGCCCATCGTCACCTCGGGCAGCCGGAAGAGCGTGTCGGGGGCGGCGACGATCCGGTGTGCGAACGCCGGGACCTCGATGCCGGCGCCGACGCAGTGCCCGTGCACGCGCACCTCGGTGCGGTCCGCGAGCGCGGCGATCAGCCGTCCGGCGCCGCCGCGGGTGCGGATCAGGTGCGCGGTCGCGGTGTCCGGGGTGTGGCCGAACTCGTCGAGGTCACCGCCGGCGCAGAACGACGGCCCGGCGCCGTCGAGCACCACCCGCGCGACGGTGTCGTCGAGCAGCGGCAGGCGCAGCGCCTCGACCAGGGCGTCGCGCAGCGCGGTGCCGTAGGCGTTGCGGCGTTCGGGCCGGTTGAGGGTGAGGTGCAGGGTGTCGCCGTCGCGGTGGATCAGCACCGGATCCGCGACGGGCGGCGGCGGCAGCGGCCGCCCGAGCCTGCGACGCTCGTCGAGCCAGCCACCGAACTCGGCGCCGCCCTGCAGGGTGGAGTAGGCGAGCGATTCGACGTCGATCGCCTCGGGCACCGGCAGCGCCTCGGTGATCCGCAGCACCTGCCCGGCGACGAGGGCCGACTGCGGATACCGCCCCATCGCCCGGACGAACTCGGCGAGCGCCGCGTCGACGTCCTCGGTGCCGACCACCGCCCGGTCCGCCGGATCGGGCCCCGCGACGTACGTGAGGTCCAGCGCGGCGGTCAGCGGCGCCAGGGCGGCCGGGACGGCGCCAGTGCAGCGCCCGACGAGCAACCGATCCAGTGCCGGCACCCGGGCGGCCACGGCCTCGACCATCGATGCGTCGGCGTCGTCGAGGTCGACGATCAGCACGGGTTCGCACAGGGCGGCGCCGTCGCCGAGAACCGGTGTGTCCGCGGCGCCGCCCGCGAGGTCCGCCACCGTGAGGGTTCGTACGCCTGTGCCCATGTCCGCCGTCCTGAGGTCGTTTCGCGGACTGTAGCATCGGCAGCGTGTCGACCTCCGCGCGCCCGGATGTGGTGCGGGACTGGGCCGAGAGCGGAATCGCTTCTCTCACCGGCCGTCCCGACGGGCCACCCCTGATTCCCCCCGGTCGCGCGGCGACCGTCGCGCGGGAACGCACCGCCTGGATCGCCGACGTCACCGGCGGAGCGGTGCAGCTCGACGGGGCGCGCATGCTCGCCGAGCGCGCCTCCTTCACCGGGCATCGCCGCGGCGGCGCGACGTCGGCCGGCGGTTCGTGCCGGCTGCTGCCGACGGCCGACGGCTGGGCCGCCGTCTCCTGCGCCCGGCCCGACGATCCCCTGCTGCTCGGCGCCCTCGTCGGCGCCGACGTCGGGGACGACCCGTGGCCCGCGGTCGAGGCCTGGCTGCGCGAGCACACCGGCGCCGACCTGGCCGAGCGCGCCGACCTGCTCGGCGTCGCGGCCGGACCCGTCACCCCTGCGCACGCTCCTGCCCCCCTGCGACCGCCGGCGCCGCGCCCCGTCGACGGGTTGCTCGTCGTCGACTTCAGTGCGCTGTGGGCGGGACCGCTGTGCGCGCACGTGCTGGGCCTGGCGGGGGCGCGGGTGATCAAGGTGGAGACACCGTCCCGGCCGGACGGCGCCCGCCGCGGCAATCCCGACTTCTATCGCCTGCTGCACGGCGGCCACGAGGCCGTGACCCTCGATCCCGCCCTCCCCCACGAACGCGCAGCCCTCGCCGCGCTCGTCGCGGCCGCCGACATCGTGATCGAGGCGTCCCGCCCGCGCGCGCTGGCCGGATTCGGCCTGCACGCAGACAAATTCGTCGCCACCGGCGGGACCTGGATCTCGATCACCGCGCACGGACGCGCCTCGAACCGGATCGGTTTCGGCGACGACATCGCCGCGGCCGCGGGACTGGTCGCCCGCGACGGCGACGGGCCGATGTTCGTCGGCGACGCGATCGCCGATCCACTCACGGGTCTGACCGCGGCGGCGCTGGCGATGTCCACACCCGGCGACGGTGACGGGGTGTTGTGGGACATCTCGATGTCGGCGACGGTGGCCGCCACCCTGGACGGAGCCGAAACCGCTGCGGCGCAGGCATACCGGCGAGGCCACGAGTGGTACGTCGACACCGCGACGGGCACCGCGCAGATCGAGACGCCGCAACCACGCGCCCCGCGCGGCGACCTCGCCGAACCGGGTCGCGACACCGCCGCGGTGCTCGCCGAACTGGGGTCGGCGCGGTGACCGGCCTGCTGCTGCGCGACGTCGCGCTGCCGGCCGGCCGGTGCGACGTCGCGGTCCGCGACGGCCGGATCACGGCGATCGGGGTCGGCCTCGAAACCGAGGGCGAGGTGATCGACGGCCGCGGTGGGGCGCTGCTGCCGGGACTGCACGATCACCACCTGCACCTGCACGCGATCGCCGCGGACGCCACCTCGGTCCGGTGCGGGCCCCCGCACGTGCGCACACCCGGCGACCTGGCCCGGGCGCTGGACGCCGCGCCCGGCGACGGCTGGGTCCGCGGCGTCGGCTACGTCGAGACGGTCGCGGGCCTGCTCGACGCCGCGGCGCTGGACCGGCTGCACGCGCGGCGGCCGGTGCGGGTGCAGCACCGCAGCGGCGCGATGTGGGTGCTCAACTCGGCGGCGACGATCCTGGCCGGACTGGACTCGGCCGACCATCCCGGGGTGGAGCGCGACGACGCCGGTCGCCCCACCGGGCGGGTGTGGCGGGCGGACGCCTGGCTGCGCGAGCGGCTGCCCGCCACCGGGCCGCCCCCGCTCGATGCCGTGGGCGCGGACCTGACCCGCCTCGGGATCACCGGGATCACCGACGCCACCCCCGATCTGGCGCCGGACTCGCTGGCCGCGCTGATCGACGCACACGTCTCCGGCGCGCTGCCGCAGCGAGTGCACCTGCTGGGGGTGCCCCTCGGCGACGAACCCGAGGATCGACCGGCGACCGTGACGACCGGCCCGTACAAGATCGTTCTCGCCGACTCGGGACTGCCCGACTTCGAGGCCCTGGCCGGCACCGTCCGTCGCGCCCACGCCCGCGGCCGGCCGGTGGCGGTGCACTGCGTCAGCCGCGAGGCGCTGCTGTTGCTGCTCGCGGTGTTCGAGGAGGCCGGCACCCGTCCCGGAGACCGGATCGAGCACGGGGCGCTGGTCCCGGCCGAGTCGATCGGCGAGCTGCGTCGTCGCCGGGTGTGCGTGGTGACCCAGCCCGGCTTCCTCGCGCACCGCGGCGACGACTACCTCGAGCGGGTCGATACCCGGGATCTGCCGGACCTGTACCGCTGCCGGTCCCTGCTCGACGGCGGCGTGCCCGTCGCCCTGTCGAGCGACGCCCCGTACGGGCCGCTCGACCCGTGGGCGGTGATCGCGGCCGCGACGAACCGTCGCGCCCCCACCGGCGACGTCGTCGGTCCACAGGAGCGGATCACCGCCGCCGCCGCCCTCGACCGCTACCTGTCCCCCCTCGACGACCCCGGTGCCGAGCCGCGCAGGGTGCGGGTGGGCGCGCCGGCGGATCTGGTGCTGCTCGACCACCCGCTCACCGATGCGCTTGCGGAGCCGACCGCGGAAGCAGTGCGCTGCACCGTGATCCGCGGCGAGATCCGGTATCGCCGCTGAGCCCGGGCCCGGTCGGACGAGGTCCTGCCCGGGCTGCTGCACCCGTTCGCGGGTCACGCCCGCACCACCGTCATGAATACCTGTTCCTTGGTCGAGGAGTGCGTCCGCGCTGCACGACGAGGTCGTCCCGGTGGGTCGCGATCTTCGTCTCCAGCGCGGCGCACCGCCCAGGTGGGCTGCCTCAACGCGCGACCAATGCGCGCACCCGGCGCGCGATGCCGGGCAGGAGCGTCACCACCGCCCCCAGCGCGACCGCGGCGACGACGGCAGTGGCCGTGTCGCCGAACGTGGCGGTGCCGAGCTCGTGGCCGCGCAGGGCATCGGTGGCGTGCGCGACCGGGTTGAGCGTCGCGGCGGCCTGCATCCAACCGGGCATGGTCTCGATCGGGGCGAAGGCGCTCGAAACGAACATCAGCGGCATCATCACCATCATCCCGGCGAACTGCACCACGTCGGGACGGCGGAGTCGGTCACCGATGAGCCCGAACAGGGCACTCATCGCCGCGGCCAGCACGGCGAGAACGACGATCCCGGCCAGGGCGTCGACGACGGTGCCATGGAACTCGAATCCGAGTACGACGGCGGCGACACCGAGGAGCGCGGCCCGGGCGAGCGTGAATGCGGCTTCGTTGAGCGTGCGCGCCACACCGGGCAGCGCCGCCCGCAGGGGTAGCGCGGCGAAGCGATCGTGCAGGCCGTTGGTGTGATCGATCGCCGCGGACACCCCCGCGTTGGTGCCGGCCATCACGGTGGAGACTGCCAGCATGGCGGGGGTGAGGAAGTCGATGTAGCTGACCCCGGGAGGGAAGCCGGGTCCGGCCGCCACACTGCGGAACACCTGACTGAACAGGACCAACATCGCCATCGGCATGGTCAGCGAGAACATCAGCAACTGCGGGACGCGGGCACTCGTGCGCAGATTGCGGACCACGAGAGCGGCGAGCTGGTCCGCGGCGGGTGAGCGCCCGGGTCCGGTGGTGAGCATGGCGTTCATCGGGTGGCTCCGTTGTGGGTGAGGTGGGTGAAGACGTCGTCGAGGCTGGGCGAAGTGACATCGAGGTCGCTGATGCCGACGCGGTCCCGGGTGAGCTGGGCGACGAGTTCGGCAGCGGTCATCGCGTCGCCCACGGTGAGTGCGACACGGACCCGGCCGTCCTCGACGGGATTTTCGGCGTCGGGGCGGAACGGCAGGCCGCCGAGCTGGTGCGTGGGGATCGTGGCGGTCACCACCTTGCCGCCGACAATCCGCTTCAGCTCGGCGGGAGTGCCGCGGGCGGCGACCCGCCCCTGGCTGAGCACGACAATGTGGTCGGCAAGCCGGTCGGCCTCTTCGAGGTACTGGGTCGTGAGCACGACGGTGGTGCCGTTGGTGGTGAGTTCGTCGACGACGTCCCACAGCGCGTTGCGGGCGATGGGATCCAGGCCGGTGGTCGGCTCGTCGAGGAACAGTACCGACGGAGATCCGACCAGGCTGGCGGCCAGGTCGACCCGACGTCGTGAACCGCCGGAGAGCTCACCGACCCGCCGCGACGCGAGGTCGTGCAATCCGAGCCGGTCGATCAGGGTATCGGCCCGAGCCCGTGCCCGACCACGCAGGCCGGCGAGGCGGCCGATCAGTTCCACATTCTCTCGGGTAGTGAGGAACTCGTCGAGGCCGGCGTACTGGCCGGTGACCCCGATCCGGCGGCGGACGTCCATCGCATCGGTGACGACGTCGAGGCCCTCGACCAGCGCCCGGCCGACGGTCGGCCGCACCAGCGTGGTGAGCACGCGAATCAAGGTCGTCTTACCGGCGCCGTTGTGGCCGAGCACGCCGAGCGTCGTGCCCGCCCCCACCTCGAGGTCGAGGCCGTCGAGCGCCCACGTCTTGTCGTAGGCGACATGGAGATCTTCCACAACTACTGCAGGGGTGTTCATCTCACGCCTCCGAACCGGTGCCGGGCACGTGCACCGCCGGCGCGCCGCGATGTCGCCGGCCCGGACGGTGGGGCACCCCCACAGGGAGGGGCGGTGCGTTGGTGTCGTCGACGTCGAGCGCGATGTGGACACGGCTGGTCATCATCTGAGGGTCCTTCCGAGACGCGCTCCCCTGGGTGGGGAACTTGACTCTTCTGACGAGCGACCCGCGATGTGGACGCATCACATCGACAGCGTCCGCTCGAGCGCGGCGCGGCAGGGCCGAACGAAGGGATCGTGGTGGGGAGCCCGATCGGCCCACCAGAACCGGCGCATCTCCCGGGGCAGATGCGAACGGCGGAAGGGCCCGGGCCGTCTCCCGCAGGTCGCACAGGTCTTCGACGACCTGACTGCCCGCGCACCCGCGGGCTCGGTGCAGCAGGCCGAGCTGCTCGCCCCGGCCGCCTCCATGTGGAGCTTGACCGGCTACCAGGGGAACTCGGTGTCCCTGGCGCGGACTACCTTGACGAGTGCGGAGCCGACGCCGAATTCGCCTGAGAACCAAACGGGCGGACGGGCGCGCCGGTCAGGCGCCGAGGTCGTGCGCGAGCCGTTGCACCCGCTCGCGCGCCGCGTCCAGGCTCGCCGTGGAGCGCTCGTTCATCGGCGCCAGCGCCGGAATACGGGACGCGAGAGTGTATTCGGCGGTCACGACCGTGACGTCCATGCCCAGTGACGTGCCGAGCACCTGCTGCAGCGGCGGCACGGTGTGGTCGAGGCCCTCGTCCGGATCGCCGGGCCCGTAGGCCAGCCCACGGCTCGAGATCACCACGACGGGCGTGCCCGCGAACGGCTGGTCCGGCGCGTCGAACGGCACGGTGGTGCCGAGCACGTGGACGTGGTCGATCCACGCCTTCAGCGTCGACGGCAGCGACCAGTTGTACATCGGGGCGCCGATCACGACGACGTCGGCGACGGCGACCTCGGCGACCAGCTCGGTCTGCACCGCCTCGGCCGCAGGATCGACGGCGACGCCGGAAACCCGCAGCCGGGGCGCATAGTGCAGTTCCGCGTCCGCGAGATGCGGGACCGGGTCTCGGTGCAGGTCCCGCTCGACCACGGTGTAGCCGGGTCCGCGGCGGCGCCACGTGTCGGCGAACAGGCGGGTCAGTTCGCGCGTGACGGACGTCTGCCGGTTCGCGGACGAATCGAGCTGCAGCAGCTGGGGCACGTCGGGCTCCTTCGGGTTCGGGTACTGCGCCGGTCGGCTACCGGCTACTGCACGATGCCGGCGGCACGCAGCCCGGCGACCTGCTCGTCGGTGAGGCCGAGTTCGGCGAGCACTGCGTCGGTGTGCTGTCCCAGCGCCGGTACCGCACCCATGCGCATCTCGACATCGGAGAAGGTCATGGGCGGCAGCACCGCCCGCACCGCGCCGGCCTCGGTGCCGACCTCCCGCCAGCGGTCGCGCTCGGCGAGCTGGGGATGCTCGATCAGGTGCTTCATGTCGTTCAGGCGGGCGGCCGGAACACCGGCCGCGGCGAGACGTTTGTCCAGTTCGGCGGTCTCGAAGCGGCGTGTGTTCTCGGCGACGACCGCGTCGGTCTCGGCGCGGTGTTGCACCCGCAGGATGTTCGTCGCGAACTTCGGGTGCCCGGCGAGATCCGGGCGGCCGAACACCTCGGTGACCAGCGCCCGCCAGCCCCGGTCGTTCTGCACGCCGATGAGGATCTTTCCGTCGACGGTCGGGTACGCGTCGTAGGGCGCGATCGACGCGTGGCTCAGCCCCATCCGCTGCACCTGCGTGTCCTGGTACATCTGCAGGTACATCGGGTGGCCGAGCCACTCGACGGTCGCGTCGAACATCGACACGTCGATCGTCGCCCCCGCGCCGGTGCGTTCGCGCCGGAACAGCGCCGCCTGGATCGAGGTGAGCGCGTACATGCCGGCCGCGATGTCGGAGGTCGGGATGCCGGTCTTGGTGGCGGTCTCCGGGGTGCCGGTGATCGAGCACAGCCCGGTCTCGGCCTGGACCAGCATGTCGTAGGCCTTGCGCTCGCGCAGCGGGCCTTCGGTGCCGTAACCGGTCATGTTCACCACGATCAGCTCGGGCCGCTCGCGCCGCAGCTCGTCGGCGCCGAGCCCGAGCCGCGCCGCCGCGCCGGGCGCGAAGTTCTGGATCACCACGTCGGCCTCGCCGACGAGCCGGCGCACCGCGGCGACGCCCTCGGTGGCCTTGAGGTCGACGCAGATCGACTCCTTGCCGCGGTTGAGCCACACGAAATGCGATGCCAGCCCGTGCACGGCGGCGTCGTAGTTGCGGGCGAAGTCGCCCTCCCCGATGCGTTCGACCTTGATGACACGGGCGCCGAGATCGGCGAGATGGCGGGTCGCGATGGGGGCGGCGACCGCCTGCTCGAGGCTGACGACGGTGATGCCTTCCAGCGGCAGTCCCGCCGATCCCCCGGCTTTCGGCTCGCTGTTCTCGCTCATCGCGTCGGTGCCTTCCTGTCTCCGTATACCGTTGCAGCCACGTCTTCTCCTCGGGCACGTGCGCGCCACCGCCGCACGTCGTCCTCCCCCGCCCCGTGGTCGATCAGCCACGCCCCCGGCCCTCCGGGATGCGCGACGAGGCGTTCGACGATCGGGGAGATCGCCTCGGCCGGGGCGCGGAACAGGTCGGACGGCACCGCCCGGTCGCCGCCCGGGGACGAGCCGCCCACGCGCAGCCCGACGGCCTCCCAGCGACGGAGGAGCAGGGGCATGTTCGTGTCGGTGGCCGCGTAGTCGTCGACGACGGCCTGCGGTTCCACGCCTGCGGCGAGCAGCAGGACGGCGACCGCGAGACCGGTGCGGTCCTTGCCGGCGGTGCAGTGCACGAGGACCGGGCCCGCGGCCCGCGCGACGACCGGCACGAGCCCGGCGAACAGCGGCGCGGCCACGTCGAACACCCGGCCGTAGAGTTCGGCGAGGCCGAGGCCGGTGCGCCCGGCCGGCGCGGCGTCCGCGTGCAGCGACAGGCGATGCACGTGCGTGCCGTCCGGCCAGGTGAAGGCGCGGTGCCCGCGTTCGGCGTCGGATCGCAGGTCCACCACCGTCGTGGGCGGCCGGTCGGAGAGGATGCCGCGCACCACGTCGCCGGTGTAGCAGGCGTCGCCCCGATACAGCACGCCGGGCGCGGTGCGACCGCCGTCGGTCAGCGGCAGTCCGCCGAGATCTCGCAGATTCACCGGTCCGGGCACGCGCTGTTGCTCGTCCTGCACTCGCACCTCTCCTCGTCGGTCCGGCACCGCCGGAACACGCGCCGTCACCCCACAGTTCATACCGGGCCGGTGGTACCTGTCCAGCGGGCCGCGGCGGATGCCCTATTCCGGTCGGCCGTCCGCGATCAACGGCCACAGCCCCCGGGACCCGGCGTCGACGGCCGCCGCGGTGAGCACCTCGTCCCAGAACCGCACGGAGCCGAACTCCCTGCGCCACGACAGCAGCCGGTTCGCGTGCCGGTGCAGCTCGTGCTCCATGGTGAAGCCGATCGCGCCGAGGCTCTGGTGGGCGTTGCGCACGACCACCGACGCGGCGTGCCCCGCGCAGGACTTCGCGGCAGCGATCGCGAATCCCGCTTCGTCGCTGCCGAATCCGGAATCCTCGGCGATCGTCACGGCTGCCTGCGCGGCGGCACGCGCGAGCGCGCCCTCGGCGGCGATGTCCGATACCAGGTGCTGCACGGCCTGGAACTTGCCCAGGGCACGGCCGAACTGCACACGCGTGGTGGTGTGCTCGACGACCAGGTCGAGCACCCGCTCCATCGCGCCGCTCATCGCGAGAGCCCGGGCGAGCGCCCCCCGGCGCAGGAACTCCTCCGCGGTGCCCGCCGGAACTTCGGCGCCGGACAGCGCGGCGACGTCGACACGGATGTGGTCGCGCGGCTCGGACGCGACGTCGACCGCCTCGGTGACCTCGACGTCGGCGCGGGCGACGTCGGCGACCCGCCACGTGCCGTCCGCCTCCCACAGCACGACCACGGCGTCGACGTCGCGGGCCCACGGCACGTGCCGGGCCGAGCCGTCGGCGGTCAGCACGGCGGCGGTGCGTGCCGCCGCCGGATCGGTCACCGCGCGCTTGCAGCCGGACAGCTGCAGCAGCCAGCCCGCGAGGAGGTCGTTCTCGGCCACCGGCACTGCGGCGGCCCCGGCGCCCGCGGCGCCGAGCAGATATGCGGCCTCGGCCCAGCCCGCCTCGCTGCCCCCGTCCGCCTCCGGACCGGTGAGCCGGGAGAGACCGAGTTCGACCAGAGTGGACCACAATTCGCGGTCGAGGCGCAGCGGCCCGGTGAGGCGGTGATCGTCGCCGCGGCGCTCGCCGAAGACCTGTTCGAGCATCTGCGCGAATTCGCGCATCTCCACGTCGTTATCGGTCGACGTGCCGTTCGTCGCGTTGCTCATCAGCGCATCCCCAATCCCCGCGCGATGACCCCGCGCAGAATCTCACTCGTGCCGCCTCGGAGGGTGAATCCGGGACGCTGCATGACACCCGACCGCACCAGCTCGGCGAACTCGTCACCAGCGGTGTCGCTCTCGCCGGCCAGCTCGTCGGCGAGGTCGGCGATGTCGCCCTCGGCCTGCGTGCCGAGCACCTTGACCACCGAGGCGGCGACCTCCGCGTTCTCGTGCCGCTGCAGCGCCTCGGACACCCCGCGGGACATGTGGTGCAGGCCGAAGATCCGGCCGACGAACGCGCCGATGCGGGGGTCGGCCGGCAGGCGGCCGGCGGCTGCCTCGTCCACCGCGCCGGCGAGCACACCGAAGGTGGACATGAAGCGTTCCGGGCCGCTGCGCTCGTAGCCGAGTTCGGAGGTGACCTGCGCCCAGCCGTCGCCGATCGTGCCGAGCACGAGGTCGTCGGGCACGAACACGTCGTCGAGGACGACCTCGTTGAAGTGGTGCTCACCGGACATCGACAGCACGGGCCGGATCTCCACGCCGGGCGAGTCGAGCAGGACGATGAACTGGCTCAGCCCGGCGTGCCGGTGCGCCGGGTCGAGCGGGGCGGAGCGGGCCAGCCCGAAGAAGGCGTCGGCGTGGTGGGCGCCGGAGGTCCACAGCTTGGTGCCGGTGATGCGCCAGCCGCCGTCGACCTGCACGGCCTTGGTCTTCACGCTCGCCAGGTCGGATCCGGACTCGGGCTCGCTCATGCCGATGGCCCAGCAGATCTCGCCGCGGGCGATGCCGGGAAGGAACCGTCGCTTCTGCTCCTCGGTGCCGTACTTGAGCAGCGAGGGCGCGGCCTGCCGGTCCGCCACCCACTGGGCGGCGACCGGCGCGCCGACCGCGAGGAGTTCCTCGGTGACGACGAAACGCTCCATGAAGGTGCGGCCGTGCCCGCCGTACTCGGTGGGGATGGTCATGCCGACCCAGCCGCGGGCGGCCAGGGCCTTGGTGAAGTCGGTGTTCCAGCGGGCGAGCCAGGTGTCCACGCCCGGGGTGAACACGCCGGCCTCGATCTGCTCGCGCAGGAAGGCGCGCACCTCGGCCCGCAACGCTGCGAGACTCGGGTCGGGGGCACCGGCGGACGGTACCAGTGATGTACGCATGGTCGTCTTCTTCCGTGAGGGGGTCAGGGTCGCGGCTGCAGCAACAGCAGGGCCAGATCGCCGTACCGGGCCGCGATGTCGGCGGGGGTGTCCGGACCGTCCGGGTCGTACCAGTTCGCGATCGAGGTCGTCATCGCCAGGATCGAGCGGCGACAGTCCTCCGGGTAGGGGGTGGTGAACGCTCCGGATCGCATCCCGTCGTCGATGATGCTGCCCAGCAACTCGTTTCCGGAACGCCGCCGCTGCTCGTAGACGGCCGCGTTCTCCGGTTCCAGGTTGCGAACCTCGGTGCCGATCATCAGGCTCTGTTCCTGGCAGATGGTCCGGAACCGGACCAGGGCGACCACCAGGGCCCGGAGCCGCTCCACCGGGTCGTCACCGACGCGTGACAGCTCCTCGTCGCACATCGCGTCGAAGGCGTTCACGCCGTCGATGAGGATGGCCAGCAGCAGGTCCTGCTTGTTCTTGTAGTGGTAGTACAGCGCCGACAGGCTCACGCCCGCCTCCTGGGCGATCGTCCGGATCGACGACGCACCGTATCCGTTGCGGACGAACTCGCGACGCGCCGCCTCGATGAACACCCGTTGCCGCTCCGACGGCGCCACGGTGTCGCCCTGTCGTGCGTATGTTCCCCGTCGAACACTCATCCGTTTCCTCCGGCGGTCGCGGGGCGCAGCGCCCCCTTGACGAGCTTGCCGGTGGGTGTCCGGGGCAGCGCGTCGACGAAGTCGACGCTGCGCGGGCACTTGTACCCGGCGATGCGGTCGCGGCAGTAGGCGATCAGCTCCGCGGCGAGCGCGTCGTCGCCGGCGACGCCCGCCGCCGGCTGGACGACCGCCTTGACCGATTCGCCCATCTCGGCATCCGGCACACCGATCACTGCCACGTCGAACACCTTGGGGTGCAAGGCGAGGGCGTTCTCGATCTCCTGCGGATAGATGTTCACCCCGCCGGAGATGATGGTGAACTTCGCCCGGTCGGTGAGGAAGAGGTAGTCGTCCTCGTCCAGGTATCCGATGTCCCCGGTCGTCGCCCAGGTGGGGTGGAGCGGGTTGCGGGACTCGGCCGTCTTCTCCGGGTCGTTGTGATACTCGAAGCTGTAGCCGGGACGTTCGAAGTAGATCAACCCGATCTGTCCGTGCGGCAACTCCGTTCCGTCCTCGGCACAGATGTGCGCGAGGCTGGCATGGCCGTGTCCGGTGCGGCCGACGGTGCCGGGCTTCCGGAGCCATTCCTGCGGCGAGACGATGGTGCTGCCCACGGATTCGGTGGACGAGTAGTACTCGTAGATCACCTCGCCCCACCAGTCGATCATCGCCTGCTTGACCTCGACGGGGCACGGCGCGGCGGAGTGGATGGCGGCGCGCATCGCGGACAGGTCGTAGCGGCCGCGGACCTGCTCGGGCAGCTTCAGGAGCCGGACGAAATGCGTGGGCACCCACTGACTGTGGGTCACGCGGTAGCGCTCGAGGTCGGCGAGGCAGGTCTCGGCGTCGAACCTGCCCGCGACGATCGCTGTGCCGCCGAGTGCCTGCGCCGCGGCGCCGAACCGCAGGGGCGCGGCATGGTAGATCGGGGCGGGCGCGTAGTACACGCAGTCGTCGTCGAAGCCGAAGCTCTGCAGCAGCCCGACCGCGTTGGAGGCCGCCTGCTCACCGACCTGCGCTCCGCTGAGCGCGGGCTTGATCCCCTTCGGCCGGCCGGTCGTGCCCGACGAGTAGAGCATGTCCGTCCCGCCGGGCTGGTCGACCGGCGCGGTGGTGCTCATCGCGGCGATCTCGGCCTCGTATCCGAGGTGGCCGGGAACGTCGCCGCCGAACGCCAGGCGGTGCCGCACCTTCGGCGTGTCGCCGGCCACGGCGACCGCGAGGTCCACGAGCGGCGCGGACACCACGAGAGCCGCGGCGTCACAATCGTCCACGATGTAGGCGACCTCGGGCGGGGCGAGATGCGTGTTCACGAACGTCACGTACATGCCGGAACGCACTGCAGCCCAGTACAGTTCGAAGACGGTCACGTCGTTGACCGACAGCACGGCGAGGTGGTCGCCCGCGCCGAGGCCGTGGGCGCGGAGCCAGTGCGCGAACTGCACCGAACGGTCCTCGAGCTCGCGGTAACTGATCTCGCGCCCCGTGGCCGCCTCGATCGCCGCCGGCTTGTCCGGGGTGATCGAGGCATAGCGTCCTGGATACATTCGTGCTCCTTCTGCCGGTCCCACCGGGACGTCTAGAGGCCGAGGTCCTTGGCGATGATCGTCTTCATGACTTCGCTGGTGCCGCCGTAGATCCGGCTGACGCGGGTGTCGGCGTAGAGGCGGGCGATCGGGTCTTCGGTGATGTAGCCGTAGCCACCGTGCAACTGCAGGCACTTGTCGATCACGCGGCCGGCGACCTCGGTGCAGTACAGCTTGGCACGGGCGGCGTCCGCCACCGACAGCTCGCCCCGGTCGAGCAGCTCGAGGCAGTGGTCGGCGAAGACTCGCGCCGCCTGCACCTCGGCGGAGCATTCCGCGAGAACGAACTTGGTGTTCTGGAAGGAGGCCACCGGCTTGCCGAACACCTTGCGGTCCTTGGTGTATGCGACGGCATGCTCGATCGCGGCCGCGGCCTGGCCGACCTGGTTGAGCGCGATGCTCAGGCGTTCCTGGGGCAGGTTGTGGGCGAGGTAGCCGAAGGCCTTGCCCTCCTCGCCGAGGAGATTCTCCACCGGAACCCGCACATCCTGGTACGACAGCTCGGCGGTGTCCTGCTGGTGCAGCCCGATCTTGTCCAGCTTGCGACCGACGGAGAACCCCTCGGCATCGGTGGGCACGCAGAGGATCGACAGGCCGGCACGGCGGTCCTCCGGGTCGAACGGCGCCGTCCGGCAGACGGTGAGGACCAGGTCGGCGGTGACGCCGCCGGTGATGAACGTCTTCGCGCCGTTGACGACGTAGTGCGAGCCGTCGGCGGACAGCTTGGCGGTGGTGGCGATGTTGGCCAGGTCCGAGCCGGTGCCGGGCTCGGTCATCGCGATGGCGGTCATCATCCGGCCGGACGCGAAGTCCGGCAGCCAGCGCTTCCGCTGCTCGTCGCTGCCGTACTCGAGCAGGTACGGCAGGATCAGGCAGGAGTGCACGGTGTAGGAACCGAACGACACGCCGGCCCGGGCCACCTCCTCGAACACGATGGCGTTGTACTTGAAGCTCGATTCGCCGCCGCCGCCGAACTCCTCGGGCACCTGGATACCGAGGACGCCGAGCTCACCGAGACGGTGGAAGAACTCGCGCGGCGGCCGGCCCAGCGCATCCCACTCCGCCTGATGCGGCAGAACCTCGCGGTCGATGAAATCCCGCAGCATGGAACGGAATTCGTCGTGTTCCTGAGTGAAGATCGTCCGCTCCACGGCCGTCTCTCCTTCGTTGTGTGCGGCGGCTCGGGGGCCGGGGCGGTCAGTTGCCGGTGAAGTTCCCGGTGCGGCGTTCGAGGAACGCCGAGAGTGCCTCACCGTGGTCGGCGGTGTGGTGCGAGAGGGCCTGGAACGCGGCGGAGAGCTCGAGGATGCTGTCGAGATCCTGGCGCTGCCCCTCGCGCATCAGCTTCTTGGTCATGCGCAGCGCGTGCGGCGGATTCACCGCGACGCGGGCGGCGAGTTCGTTCGCGGTGACCAGCAGCTGCTCGGGTTCGACGACGCGGGAGACCATGCCCCAGTCCAGCGCGGTCGCCGCGTCGACCCGGTCGCCGGTGAAGGCCATCTCCGCGGCCCGCGCCGCACCGATGGCGCGGGGCAGCAGCCACGCGCCGCCGTCGCCGGGGATGATGCCGAGCTTGACGAAGCTCTCGGCGAAGAATGCGGTGCTCGAAGCGATCCGCATGTCGCACATCATGGCCAGGTCGCAGCCGGCGCCGACCGCGGGTCCGTTGACGGCGGCGATGATCGGCACCTCGCAGTGGTAGATCGCCTTGGGCAGCCGCTGGATTCCGCGACGGTAGCCCTCACGCAGCTGATGCGGGGCACCACCGAACATCCCGGCGCGGTCGGCCATGTCCTTGACGTTGCCGCCGGCCGAGAACGCGCTGCCGGCGCCGGTGAGGATCACCACGCGGGTCTCGTAGTCCGCGTTCGCCTCCTCCACCAGCTGCACCAGCCGCTCGACGACGTCGTCGCCGGAGATCGGATTGCGCGCCTCGGGCAGGTTGATCGTCCACGTCGTGACGTGGCCTTCCCGGCGGGAGAGTACGACGTCCTCGGGTGCGCTCATGCGGAGGTCCTTTCGGCCGGCGATCGGCGGCAGGCAGCAGATTAGGTCGAACGATCGTTCAAATTACTGCCTTGCGGACCGGTTGTAAAGGCATGGACGGATCGACTGCCGTTGTTCGGTGACCGACGGTCACGCGAAGTCGAACATCGGCGGGAGGAGGCAGACGACCAGCGCCGCCCAGATGCCGAAGACGGGCAGGTAGCGGGTCTGCCAGCGTTCGAGGGAGCCGAACCCGCGGCGGCCACGGACGAACCCGAGGACGAGCCGGGCCGACCAGGCAAGATTGACCAGTAGGACCAGGTTCATCCCGAGAGCGGCCACCTTGTTGGGGGTGAAGCCGAACTCCGCGATCCGGGTGAGCATGGCTGTGAGCATGAGCAGGTCGACCGCGAGAGCGAGGACGACGAGGACGAGCTGGAGACGGTCGAACAGGTCGGGCGGCAGGTGAGGTTCGCGGGCGGAGATCGCATACAGCAGCAGCCCCAGGACGACGACGAGGATGAGGTCCATCAGGATCAACAGGTTTCGGTCGACGTCGACGACGCTACCGGTGGTCGCGAACGCCGCGAGCAGCACCAGCAACATGAGGATTGTGAGGGGGGTGAACACGCGGGTGAGGACGGGCGCGATGTTCTCCACCACGTTCTGCTTCGCCTCCACGAGCCAGGCGGCGACGACGACCGCGCCCGCCGCACCGAACGGCAGCACCCAATCCTCGACGACCCACTCGGCATCCGTGCCGAGCGCGTCGAACGCGCCGATCGTCAGGCCCACGAGGACGCCGCCGCCGAGGGCGAGCAGGGTGAGATAGACGACCCATTCGCCGGTGAATCGGACGAAGTCCATCCACCGCCGGTCGGACCGCCACTCGCCTCCGACATAGGCGAGGCCGACGACGAACCACAACGCGATCGGGGCATGGATCGCGGCGATCACCTCGGTCGATCCGTTCGGGACGAAGGGAAACGCGTTCGTCACGACCGCCACCAGGGCGAACGGCACCAGCAGCGCCGCGGCGCCGCGGGGCGTCACGCGGCGCTTCCAGGCGAAGTACCCGGCGAGGAACGGAAGCACGAGCAGGCTGACGTTGCGCACGACGACGCCCTCGTCCAGTGTCGCCAGTCCGGCCTTCAGGGCGACCGCCGCGCCGACGGCGAGCGCGAGCACGACGAACAGCTCACGTGTGGGCCGCGTGGCACCGTCGTCCGGTGCGGGCATCAGCACGAGTTGCTTCCACAGGCGCTCGGAATGCTCCCGCGCGAACTCGCGGGAGATGTCGTCCACGCTGCCCATGCGTTTGACCGCGACCAGGAAGGCCTCGTCGGTCCCCAGTCCGGCGGCGGACAGATCCGAGATCTGGTCACGCAGGTGGTCTTCCATCTCGTCGGCGTCGGCGGCGGATATCGCGCGACGACGCTCGACGTAGCCGCGCCACTGACCGATCTGCGACTCCAGCGCGGCATCGGTGTCCATCACGACCATCCTCCGGCGGGGGTCGCGGGCACCTCGGCGCAGCGCCAGACCTGGTCCAGCGCGTCCGCCACGACGTCCCACTGACTGCGCCGTTCCGCGAGCACGCTCCGGCCTGCGTCGGTGATCGCGTAGTGCTTGCGCCGTCGCCCACTGTCGGAACTTCCCCACGACGCCGACACGTATCCGGACCGTTCCAGGCGATGCAGCAGCGGGTACAGCATTCCGTCGGTCCATTGGATCCGTCCACCGGACAGATCCTTGACTCGTTTGAGGATGGCGTACCCGTAGGAGTCGCCGTCGGCGAGGATTCCGAGCACAAGCGGGGTCGCCGAGGCCGCCACCAGGTCCTTGTCGAGGTACATAGAACTCCTATGCCTAGATCAGCTAGGTATCAACCTAGCAGATTCAGGCATGAGCCAACCGCACTTCTCGATGCGCCCGGTTCGTCCAAGGCCGGCACGCCGGCGGGGTTGATCGCGAGGGTCCGGGGCGTACGGACAGCGGTCAGGACTTCTTCGGCTCCGCCTCGACCTCGTCGTCGTCGGCGAAGACGAGCCGGCCGTCGTCCAGCGCGACGGCCCACCGGCGCACCGGCGCCCAGTCCCGCCCGAGCTGCTCGCCGGCCCGGGCGGCTTCGCTCGCATAGTCCTCGACCACCACTCCGGGCAGTCGGCTCTTGTCGTCGCCACGACGCACCACCACCCGCGAGCCGACGGTGAGCCCGCCCCTGCCTGCAACTCCCGAGTTGTCACTCATGACAAATGATCATTGCATCGATCGCTCTTCCGGACACCCCTACCACGGCAGGACCGCCTCCGTGTCGGCACCTGCGCGTCACCGGCGGCGCCCATCTCACTCGACCACCGGGAAGAGGGACTCGCCGTCCTCGGGGCTGCCGCCGATCTGACCTCGATCGACCCGCGAGTCCTCGACGATGACACCCTCGACCAGCTCTGCGTGCTTACGTCCGCCGTCGACGACGGCTGTGTCGCCTCCGCCGTCGTAGACGGCTGTGTCGCCTCCGCCGTCGTAGACCTCGTCGACGATGTCCTCGGTCAGCTCGTCGTCCGGCATGGCCGCAACCGGCCGCTCGAGCGGCTCCGGGGGCGCCACGTCGGGTTCCTCCTCGGCGAGGCGCTGGTCCAGCGACTCGCCTTCCTGCTCCTCCCGCTGCGTGGTGCCGAACCGGTCGGCCCCGCTCCAGCCCTCCGGCGGGTCCACGACCTCGTCGCCGTCGTCGTTGCGGACTTCGTCGGAATCGAGGCCCTCGCTCGGGCTGAGCGTGTCGCCGGGACCGTCTTCGATACTCATGGCTGCGAGGTACCCGAGCCGTGGGACCGCGAAACGCGGACGGGTTTGTCTGCCCCGGATACCGTCTATGCCCGGGGCACGACCACGGCGAGGGGGCCTTCCCATGGGCGAGAACGACCTCTTCCAGCACATCGAGGGGCTGGTGAGCGAGAAAAGGTCGACTCCCGTCGCCGGTGACGGACACCGCGAAGGACGAGGTGGGGAGTAGACATGGGCGAGAGCTCGGGAACCGGGGACGCGGAGACGCTGACCGTGGAGCTGGAGGACGCGGGCGGCACGTCGTGGTGGGCCTCCCTGCTCGCGACGCTGAGTTCGCAGTACGGCAACGCGTACAAGCGGTTCGTCGGCCGGGTGGACGAGGAACGCCGCTATGTCGGTCCCACCTTCCCGGTCCCCCGGACGTGGGGGGACATCCCGCCGCAGGAGGCGTGGGCGCCGGAGATGAACCGAAGCCTCGCCGAGGTGCTCCGGCACATCGAGGACGATCACTGGGTGCAGACCGGTAACGGGCAGCAACCGTGGGAGTTCCGGTTCACCCGGCCTCGGTGACCGGATCGCGAGGAGGATTCCGTGCGGGTACGATTGTGGAAAACTGTTGCTGCAGTGGCCGTCTCGGTAGGATTGGTCACGTCGTGCGGCGACGGCGACACCACGCCGGGTGCGCAATCGACCATGAGCGCGTCCGTTCCCGCGTCGGCACCGGCACCGGCGACGACGGCCGAGAGCGCCCCCGCGTCCTCCTCGCCGGAGACGTCGCCGGCCGCGACGAGCGAGGACGCGACGCCACCGGCCGGGTCGTCCTTTCCCGGAGAAGACCTCACCCCGGAGCAGGCCGAAGCGCTTCAGCGCGCGGTCGACGAGGGTAGCCAGCCGTGGCGGCTGGATCCGTCCCTCGTCGCGCAGGCGTTCGTGGCGGACCGATTCGGATGGAGCGACACCGACGCACGCGCGGCCGACCCGCACACCGTCGAGGTGACCAACCGGGCGGACGGCAGCATCGTGGTGCTCCAGCTGCGCCGGCCCGTCCGGGAGAGCGCCGACGGAATCTGGGTCGTCACGGACGGCGTCCGGATCGGCTGAGCCACCAGCGGAAGTGCAGCCGGCACCCGCTCGCCGGAATCATGCCTCCGCCGCGGCCCGCCGGACCAGGTCGACGATCGCCTCGGGGACAGCCCACTGCGGCGCATGCCCGGCCCACGGCAGCGGCACGAACCGGGCCCCGGGAACCAGCGGGACGTACCGCACCGTCTGCGCGGAGGCGACGACGTCGAGTACGCCCTGCGCGAGGGTGACGGGGCACGCGATCCGGTCGAGACCCGTCGGCACGTCCGTCGGCACGGCGTTCCACAGCATCGCCCCCCGATTCCGCGAATCCTCCCTTCATGGAAAGTGATTCGGATCGCGAGGCGCGCCACGGCAGGGCCACCCGAGCCCCGGTGGCCCTGCGCCACTCACACCGGCTCGAGCAGTTCCGGGCGGTTGTTGCGAGGGTTGTTGACCGCGGTGCCGACCTCGTAGGGCTCCAGGTGGGGTTCGGGGACGGAGGCGATCAGCGCGTCGACGTCGTCGCGGTCGGTGAGGGCCGGATCGAGCCACACGTCGTGGAAGGACGGCGGCAGCACCAGCGGGCACCGCTCGTGGATCTGCCCGGCGGCGTCGGTGGCCTCCGTCGTCAGCACCGTGACGGTCCACAGCCACTTGTCGGGATGGTCGTCCGGCAGGCTCGGATCCGGCCACAGCTCGTACAGGCCGGCCATTCCGAGCACGCCGTCGCCGTGCAGGAAGTACGGCACCTTGGTGCCGTCCTCGCGCTTCTGCCACTCGAAGTACCCGTCGGCCGGCAGGATGCACCGTCGCCGGGCGGCCGCGGCCTTGAACGACGGTTTCTCGGTGATCGTCTCGCAGCGGGCATTGATCAGCCGGTTGCCGATCTTCGGGTCCTTGGCCCACGACGGCACCAGCCCCCACCGGGCGGACCGGAGCTGACGCACCGCCTCCACGCCCGGATCGTCCTTCGGGGCGCGCTCGAGCACCACCCGCACCGTCTGCGTCGGCGCGACGTTGTACGACGGGGGCAGCGGCTCGCCCACCGTCTCCACCACGTCGAACAGGGAGCGCAGTTCCTGATCGGTGACCGTGCTCGCATACCGACCGCACATGCCGCCCACCTTCTGTCGTCGTGCCTCGACCGGTCGATTCCCATGGTGCCGCACCGCACCGACATGCGCCGGACCGTATGTGACGCCGGTCATCGGCGCAGGTCGTCCGGCCGGGACGCACGGCCGGGCGCGCTAGCCTGGTGCCGGGACCGATCGTGCGAACCCGGCGACGACGTCGCGGGCAGCCGCGGTCTCCCCCGACGTGCCGGTACCTTCCGGGTCCGGCACGCAGTCTGTCCCCCATCGGATTGGAGTACATCGTGGTCGACCTCGCCTATGTCATCGCCGGGTCCGAAGCCACCGGCGGCGCAGGGTTGCAGGTGGATCTGAAGACATTCCAGGAGCTGGGCGTCTACGGCGTCGGCACCACCACCTGCATCGTCTCGTTCGACCCGCGGAACGACTGGTCGCACCGCTTCGTCCCGATCGCGCCCGAGGTCATCGCGGACCAGATCGAGGCCGCCACCGCGGCCCACGACCTCGACGTCGTCAAGATCGGCATGCTCGGCACCCCCTCGACCATCGAGGTGGTCGCCGAGGGCCTGCGTCGCCGGTCGTGGCGGCACGTCGTCCTGGACCCGGTGCTGATCTGCAAGGGTCAGGAGCCCGGCGCCGCGCTCGACACCGACAACGCGCTGCGCGAGGCCGTGCTGCCCCTGGCCACGGTGGTCACCCCCAACCTGTTCGAGGCCCGCACCCTGGCGGGGATGGACCGCATCGAGAGCGTCGACGACCTCGTCGAGGCCGCCCGCCGCATCCACGCCCTCGGCCCGCGGTACGTCCTGGCCAAGGGCGGCGTGGAGCTGGCCGGCGACGACGCCGTCGACGTGCTCTTCGACGGTGTGGAGGTCACCGTGTTCTCCGCGCCGAAGGTCGGCCGGGAACGGGTCTCCGGCGCCGGCTGCACGCTCGCCGCGGCCGTGACCGCCGAACTCGCCAAGGGCGCCGACGTGCCCGCCGCCGTCGCGCTGGCGAAGGACTTCGTCACCGCCGGCATCGAGGGCCGGGTCGGGGCGCACACGCCGTTCGACACGGTGTGGCAGGGCGCGTACGCGGCGTCGCGCACGGCATAGGACCACCCCGTCCGTCGGCGATCCGGATTCGCCTATCGGAGTGCATGTTTCGGACATCGACAACCGCCGGGACGGTTGTCGATGTCCGGAACCGGCGCGTGTGGCTCGGTATCGCGATGCGCGGGCACGTCCGACGCCTATCGTGGACGGGCATCCGTCCGCTCGGCCGAGAGGATTCCCATGACCGCGATCCGGACCGCGCTCGTCACCGGCGGCACCGGCGGGCTCGGTGCCGCCGTCACGACGCATCTGCTCGAGACCGGCTGGCGGGTCGTGGTCCCCTGGGTGGCTCGTACCGAACTCGGCCGGCTCGCGGACCATCCGCGTCTGCATCTCGTGGAGGCGGACCTGTCCGACGAGGCGCAGCTGCGGCAGGCCGTCTCGCTCGCGGCGGCCGAGGAATCCGCGCCCCTGTTCGGTGTGGTGAATCTGGTGGGCGGGTTCACCTCGGGGCCGCGGGTGCACGAGACTCCGATCGAGGTCCTCGACGCCCAGCTGGATCTCAACGTGCGCACCGCCTACGCCGTGACCCGCGCGGCGCTGCCGCACCTGCTCGCGGGCAGCGGTGGGTCGGTGGTCTGCATGTCGACCGCGGCGACGAAGCGGCCGTTCGCCGGGGGCGCCGCCTACGTCGCGTCGAAGGCCGCCGTGACCGCACTGGTCGAGACCCTGGCCGTCGAGTACGCCGCCGACGGCGTCCGGGTCAACGCGCTGCTGCCCGTCGTCATCGACACGCCCGCGAACCGGGCGGCGATGCCCGACGCGAACCGGCGCTCGTGGTCGCAGCCCGCCGAGATCGCGCGCGTGATCCGGTTCCTGCTCTCCGACGACGGCGCCGCCGTCACCGGGGCTTCGATACCCGTCACGCATGTGGGCTGACGCGCCCGGCGCACTCCGCACCCGTCGGGCCGCTCCGGCTCGAACCGAGCGAATGGACCATGCTGTCGACGTGAGGAGCTGAACGATACATTCGCTCGCCCCCGCGCCCCCCGCGCCCGCGCCCGCGCTACGCGGGTAGCTCGAGCCCCTGCTCGCCGGCGCGGCGCGCCACCTCCTCCGGGAAGACGTTGCGCAGCAGGTACAGGTCCTGGCCGATGACCCAGCCGGGGGCGAGGGCGGTGGCGTAGCGCTCGAAGTAGCCGAGCTGCTTGCCGAACAGCACCAGTTCCTCCGGGCTGGCGATCCCCCATTGCTTGCCGAGCCGGATCAGCGCGACGATGAGTTCGCTGAGCCGGAGCTGTCCGAGGTCGCGGCCGAGGAGCGGAGCGAGGGCCTGCGCCACCTGCCGGCCGATCTCGGCGTCGTCGGCATCGAGTCCGCTGGTGTAGCCGAGTGCGCGGATGCCTTGCGCCACGCGGGCGAAGTCCCCGTCGATGGCGGTCGCGCGGAACAGGTCGCGCAGGATGGCGCGCCAGTGCTCGGGCAGCTCGCCGACGATGCCGAAGTCCAGGAAGGCGAGGCGGCCGTCGTCGAGCAGCCACAGGTTCCCGGCGTGCACGTCGCCGTGGAACGGCCCGTGCAGGACGACCGATTCGATCCATACCTTCACCCCGCGGCGGATGAGCAGGCGGGTGTCGATGCCGGCGTCGGCGGGCACGCGGTCCATGGGCACACCGCGAAGGCGTTCCATGCAGATCACGCGCGGCCCGCAGTAGTCCCAGTACACCTGCGGCGTGGTGACGGCCGTGTTGTCCCCGAACGCGCCGATGCACTCCCGGAACCGGCTCTGCCGGTCCGCCTCGACCGCACTGTTGAGTTCGGTCATCGTGGACGAGTGCAGGTCGCGGATGATGGCGGTGGCGTTCGCGATGCGGAAGAACTCGAAGGCCTGCAGCAGGCGCGCGCCGAGGTAGGCCGCACGCAGGTCGATGAGCATGCGGTGGGCGATGCCGGGCCGCTGCACCTTCACGACCGCCTCCCGCCCGTCGTGCAGCACGCACGCGTGCACCTGGCCGACGGACGCGGCGGCCAGCGGCAGGTCGTCGAACCGGGCGAACAGTTCGCCGACGGGATGCCCGAGGTCTTCCTCGATCACGGCGCGGGCCTGGTCCGCGGAGACGGGCGCGACGTCGTCCAGGCAGCGCAGGCACGCGTCGGCCAGCGGCTTGGGGAACACACCGGACGACGACGCCATGAGCTGGCCGAGCTTGACGAACGTGGGGCCGAGGATCTCGAATGCGTCGACGGTGCCCTCGGCGGCGGCGTCGGCCGGGCCGCGCCCGTCGGGTCGCAGCGGCCAGGCCAGCAGCTTCAGCAGCACGCTGACGACGAGCACCACGGCGACGACGACCGTGCGGCCGGCTTCGCGCAGACCGAAACGCTCGAGCGGGGGCATGTCGACGTGCAGGGCCGACGCGGGCGGTCCCCCGGCGTACGGGCCTGTCGGTCGTGGCGCGATGTCGGGCACGCGTCCCCCTCGTCCTTGCTGCCTGCCGGCGGGGCTGTCGGCCGGGGGCAGTTACTGGACGGTACCCGGAGTGCACAGATAGTTCGAGACCCTGTTTCCTGTCGGCCCCCAGGGCTACGCTCACGCTCGTAACTGCACTTCGGACCGACGGGCAGGCGGGGGCACACCATGACGGAGCAGGTTCTCGATTCGCAGGACGACTTTCTGACGCTCGCCGGTCCGTACCGGCGTGAGCTGCTGGCGCACTGTTACCGGATGAGTGGCTCGATCCACGACGCGGAGGACCTCGTGCAGGAGACGTACCTGCGCGCCTGGCGCGGCTACGCCAACTTCGGCGGCCGCTCGTCGCTGCGGACGTGGCTGCACCGCATCGCGACCAACGTGTGCCTGACCGCGCTGGAGGGCCGATCGCGCCGGCCGCTGCCGACGGGGCTGGGGGCGCCGAGTTCGGATCCGGTCGACGACCTCGTCGAGCGCGGGGAAGTGCCGTGGCTCGAGCCGATTCCCGGCGGATCCCTCGGCGACGACGGTCGGCCGGACGACCCGACGGACCCGGCGGCGATCGTGACCTCGCGCGAGTCCATCCGTCTGGCGTTCGTGGCGGCGCTGCAGCATCTGTCGGCGCGGCAGCGGGCAGTGCTGCTGCTGAGGGACGTGCTGCAGTGGCGGGCGACGGAGGTGGCCACCGCGCTGGACACCTCGACGGCCGCGGTGAACAGCCTGCTCCAGCGGGCCCGCGCGCAGCTGCAGCAGGCGCAGGTGACGAAGGAGAATCTGGTCGAGCCGGAGAGCCCGGAGGCGCAGGCGCTGGTGCGGCGCTGGGTCGAGGGGTTCGAGAAGTACGACATCGATTCGATCGTCGAGATGCTCACCCAGGAGGCGGTCTGGGAGATGCCGCCGTTCGAGGGCTGGTACCGCGGCGCCGAGGCGATCGGGACCCTCATCCGGACGCATTGCCCGGCGAGCGGGCCGGGAGACCAGGTTCTGCTGCCGACGGTGGCGAACGGGCAGCCCGCCCTCGGCCTCTACATGAGAGGCGAGGACGGGCAGCACCATCCGTTTCAGCTGCAGGTGCTCGATGTCGTGGGCGACCGGGTGGTGCATGTGACGGTGTTCTTCGACACCGAGCTGTTCGCCCTGTTCGGGCTGCCCGAGCACCCCTGACGCCGGCCGCTACGTCTGCACGGACGTCTCGGCCTGGGGTCCCATCGCGGCGGCCGCGGCCTCGACGTCCATCCACATGACCTCCCAGACGTGCCCGTCGAGGTCGCGGAAGGCCCGGCCGTACATGAAGTCGGTCTTCATCTCCTCCGAGCCGGCGGTGATCCAGTCGCTGCCACCGGCGGCGAGCGCGGCGTCGACGAGCCGGTCGACCTCGTCGCGGCTCTCGGCGGACACGCTCATGAGCACCTCACGGGCCGTGGCGGTGTCGCAGATGTCGCCGGTGATGAAATCGCGGAAGCGCGGCTCCTCGAGGAGCATCACGTAGGTCTGTTCGTTGATCTCGAGGCAGGCGGTGTTGGCGTCGCAGAACATCTCGTTGAAGGTGAAGCCGAGAGCGTCGAAGAACGTGCGGGTGGCGGCGACATCCTTGACGGCCAGGTTGGCGAAGAGCATGCGGGACATCTTCAACTCCTTGCGTGTGAGCGGGCGGACGGTACCTCGGGTGAGGGTGTCGAGCAGGTAGACCACCCGGCAGCGGGAAACTCATCGCCCGCCCGGGATCGCCGAAATCCCGGCGCAGAGCCGTGCGAGGAACTATGCTCTGCGGCCGGTGCTCAGCGCACCGAGGCGATGGACCATACCCCAGCGGGTATGTATCCTGGCTTCATCCGGCCGACGGAGACGATCGGCCGTCACAGACACCGCGTCCCACCTCCCTCCCCCCGTAGGCGGGACGTGGCGCCGGGCGTCACGCGCCCGGCGCGGACCCCCTGCCCGAGGGGAGGGGA
>NZ_JAALEG010000036.1 GCF_011058165.1 Rhodococcus aetherivorans | reverse complement strand
ACGGTGGGTGGGGTCGGGGAAGGCCATCGCGACGAGATCGAGCAGTTCGGCGGCGCCGACCCCGTAGTCGGTGGTGGCGAGCGCGGGATGCAGTGCACAGTCGACGATCTCGTGCCGCAGCCCCTCGTCGAGGGATTCGGTGTCGAGGGCCTCGCCGGCGAGGTAGCGCTCCATGAGCGTGTCGTCCTGGCCGGAGATCGCCTCGACGAGGCTCTCGCGCGCGGCGCCGGTGTCCGGCACGGCGGCGGGATGGCCGTAGCCGCGGCCGGTGAGCAGATCGATCGAGCCGCACGGGCGGCCGCCGTCGAAGACCGGCACGTACACGGGGCGCAGGGTGTCCGGCCCGAGGTCGAAGGCGTCGTGACAGGCGGTGAGCATCTCGTCGAAGTCCGTGCGGGCGACGTCGAGCTTGGAGACGACGATGGCGCGCGGGATCGCGGTCTCGGCGCATTCGCGCCACAGGGTGCGGGTGGCGGCGGAGATGGGATCTGTTGCGGAGACGACGAATACGGCCGCGTCGGCGGCGTGCAGTCCCGCGCGGACCTCGGCGTCGAAGTCCGGATGCCCGGGGGTGTCGATGATGTTGATCTTCACGCCGTTCCACTCGAGCGGCAGCACGGCCAGTTGCACCGAGCGGCGGTGCTGCTGCTCGATCGCCTCGTAGTCGGAGACGGTGGTGCCGTCGGCGGTGCGTCCGGCGCGGCCCACGGCACCGGCGGCCAGGGCCAGGGATTCGGCGAGGGTGGTCTTGCCGACCCCGCTGCAACCGACGAGGACGACGTTGCGGAGCTGTGCGGGGCGCTCGACGGCGGGCGCCCGTTCGGTGCGTGCGGCAGAGCGGTCGGGCATCGGCGACTCCTCCCGTGGCCTGTGCCAAGTGTAGGAGGCGGTTCCGCCGCCGTGGCGTCTTTCGGGATCGGCGGCGGTCCGAAAAGACGCCGCGGGGGCGATGCTCGAGCTACTCTCAACCTTAACTTGAGGTTTAGGGAGGCCCTCGTGGTTGATGTTCAGCGCCCGGCACTCGTCCGCCTGTTCACGGCCGGGACGGCACTCGCCGCCGTCTCCGTGCTGGGGGCGGGGGTCGCCGTCGCGGCACCCGGCACCGGGTCGAATTCCGGCTCGTCGGTGCCGGCGGCCTTCCAGGAGGACCCCGGCCCCCTGCCGGAGCTGCGGGACATCGCGACACCGGCCATCGTGGGGGAGACCCCGATCTCCGAACGCGCCGTGCGGCTGACCGTCGCGAGCCCCGCCCTGCGCCGCGACGTGGGCGTCGAGGTCCTGCTGCCCGCCGACAACTCGGCCCCGCGCCCCACCCTGTACCTGCTCGACGGGGTCAGCGCCCGCAACCACACCAGCGGCTGGATGAACATCGGCGGCGCGCCCGCCTTCTTCGCAGACAAGAACGTCAACGTCGTCATGCCCAACGGCGGCCGCGGCAGCCTCTACAGCGACTGGCAGCAGTCCGACCCCAAGCTCGGCCTGAACAAGTGGGAAACCTTCCTCACCGAGGAGCTTCCGCCGCTGCTCGCCGCGCGGCTGAACAGCAACGGGGTCAACGCGATCGCCGGGAACTCGATGGGTGGGCAGGCGGCCATGATGCTCGCCCACCGGCACCCCGAGCTCTACCGGGGCGTCGCCGCCTTCAGCGGCTGCTACTCGACGGGCGACCTGCTCGGCAGCGCCGTCGTGCAGACCAGCACCTCGTCGCAGGGCGGCGACGTCGTGAACATGTGGGGCCCGCCCGGCAGCCGGGAGTGGGCCGAGCACGACACCGTCGCGCACGCCGAGAACCTCGCCGGCAAGGAGCTCTACCTGTCCGCCGCGACGGGCGTGCCCGGTCCCCACGAGACGCCCGAGACCCCGGACCTGGCGCGCACCCTCGTCGCCGGCGGCATCCTCGAGGCCGGCTCGCGGATGTGCACCCAGCGGCTCGAGGAACGCCTCGGCGCCCTGAAGATCCCCGTCACCGTCACCTACGAACCCGTCGGCGTGCACGCCTGGGGCTACTGGCGCGACCAGCTGCCCAAGGCGTGGCCGACGCTCCAGCGCGCCCTGGAGACCCGGCCCTGACGCGCCGCGACGGGGCCGGACCCGCTTCCCGCGGCCCGTCGGGGACGCGTCGTACGCTGCGTGTGAAGCACATCACTCGGCGGAGAAGGAACGATATGAACAACGTGCTCGACCGCACGAAGATCTACATCGGCGGCGAATGGGTGGACTCCGACGGCACCGGCCGGATCGACGTGATCGCCCCGGCCACCGAGGATGTCATCGCCGTCGTCGCCGAAGGCACGGCACAGGACGTGGACCGGGCCGTACGCGCGGCGCGGGCGGCGTTCCCGGCGTGGTCGGCGCTCACCGGCGCCGAACGCGGTGCCCACCTCGGCAAGGTCGCGGCCCTCATGGCCGAGCGCATCGACGATCTCGCCGCGCTGGTCTCCCGCGACATGGGCATGCCGGTGACGCTGGCCAAGCCGGTCCAGATCGGCATGCCGCTGAAGAACATCACCCGCTACGCCGAACTCGCCGCGACCTACGACTTCGACGCCGGCGAGGTGGGCAACGCCCTGATCGTGCGCGAGCCCATCGGCGTCGTCGGCGCCATCACGCCGTGGAACTACCCGCTGCACCAGGTGGTCCTGAAGGTGTTCGCCGCCCTCGCGGGTGGCTGCACCGTCGTGCTCAAGCCGACCGAGGTGGCGCCCCTGATCACCTACGCGCTCGTCGACATCTGCGACGAGGCGGGCCTGCCGCCCGGCGTGTTCAACCTCGTCAGCGGGTACGGGCCGGTCGTGGGGGAGGCCATCGCCGCGCATCCCGGCGTGGACATGGTCTCGTTCACCGGCTCCACCCGCGCCGGCAAGCGCGTCGCCGTCGTCGCCGCGGAGACGGTGAAGAAGGTGGCCCTCGAACTCGGCGGCAAGTCCGCCAACGTCATCCTCGACGACGCCGACCTGACCCGGGCCGTCACCGACGGCGTGGCCCAGTGCTTCCTGAACTCCGGGCAGACCTGTTCGGCACTGACCCGCATGCTCGTCCCCGCCGAGCGCATGAACGAGGTGGCCGCCCTCGCCGAGCAGGTCGCGCGGGCCTACACCGTCGGCGATCCCGCCGCGGCCACCACCCGGCTCGGCCCCCTGGTCAACGCCAACCAGTTCAAGCGCGTGCGGTCCTACATCGACCAGGGCATCGA
This sequence comes from Rhodococcus aetherivorans, assembly GCF_011058165.1. Taxonomy (GTDB): domain Bacteria; phylum Actinomycetota; class Actinomycetes; order Mycobacteriales; family Mycobacteriaceae; genus Rhodococcus; species Rhodococcus aetherivorans. The sequence continues at coordinate 49,500 of NZ_JAALEG010000036.1, read as the reverse complement.
GGAGGGCGCCGAACTGGTCCTCGACGGCCGCGAAACCGGCCTCGGCACCGGCTATTTCGTCGGGCCGACCGTGTTCGGCAACGTGACCGAGGACATGACGATCGCGCGCGAGGAGATCTTCGGTCCGGTCCTGTCGATCATCGGATACCGCGACGAGGACGACGCCGTGCGCATCGCCAACGACAGCGACTACGGGCTCTCCGGCGGGGTCTGGTCTGCCGATCGCGCCCGGGCCGAGCGGGTCGCGCGACAGCTGCGCACCGGGCAGGTCTCCATCAACGGGGCCGCCTTCAACACCGACGCACCGTTCGGCGGTTACAAGCACTCCGGCGTCGGGCGCGAAGCCGGCGTCTTCGGTCTCGAAGAGTTCCTGGAGGTCAAGGCACTCCTGCGGTGACCGTATGGGGTACGTCACGTTCGGGTGCCGCAGAACGATAGACGGGAAAACGGCATCGGTTTCCCCGACAGGGAAAGCGCGGAAGGAGCGGACGATGTACATCATGCCGCCGGACCCGAGTGGCGGGTCCGCGGGCAAACTGGACGTTCCCCCGCGTGGCCTGCGTGAGGTCATGGAAGGCCAGCTCCCGGACCTCGCGGCCTGCGCGCGGCTGCTGTCCGTCGGTTCCGAGCGCGCGGCCCCGGTCTTCGACCGGGCGCTGGCGCGTGCGGTCGCGACGTGGCGGGGCCCGATCGGTCCCGAACTGTGCGCGTACGCCGTGTCGTGGTTCGTGTACCTGTTGCACGCCGAGACGCCCGCGCATCGGCGTGCGGAAGGCTGCGGCGACGACGCCGTCCTGTTCTCGACGTTGCCGCCGGTCGAGCAGATCGCCCTCGTGCTCGGTGAGTTCGAGGAGCTGCCGCCGGCGGGCATCGCCGCCGTCGCCGGCCGCGCGTTCGCCGAGTTCGAGCTGGAGACGCCGCAGCCGGCCTGGGTGCGGGACGGCCTCCTGCACGCGAGGCGCTGACCGCCGTACCTGCGTTCGGGCGGCCACGGCTCTTCGGGTGGCAACGACGACGCGGCCCCCGCACCGATCCGGTGCGGGGGCCGCGCGAAGTCGTCGGGTCTAGGAGGACAGGCGGGTGCGTCCGAGGCGGAGCAGCGTCATCGCCAGGGTCTTGCCGTCGGCGCCGAGCTCGGCGAAACGGTCGAGGACCCGCATCTCGTGGTTCTGGGCCTGCCGCGCGGTCCCGGACTCCTTCGCAGCGATGCCCGCCCGGCGCGACAGCTCGCTGCGGCGCTCGATCGCCTCGAGGATCTGCGCATCGAGCGTCCCGATCTCGTCGAACAGTCGACCGAGGTCTTCCTGGGCCGAAACCACCTCGCGGGCGGACTCGAAGCCAGGCGAATCAAGCTGGACAGTCATGCAGATTCCTCCGGTCTCGTCTGGATCGTCGATGATTGTGTCGTTCCCGTCGGCGCCAGTGTTACTCATCCGTAGACAAGATTTTCGTGTCCCGCGTCCGGCGGCCGGCCAACACGAGTTGAACACCTTTTGAACTGGGCTTTATGTCCGTCCCGTGGCATTTGTGGCAATGGTCACACCGTCGGGTATCCGCCTCGTCGGGCCCCTCGGACGTAGGGTCGAAGGTCCCTTCTCCGCCGTGGACGCCCGCCCCGGCGCGTGTCGTGAACCACAATCCGCAGGCCCTGCGGTAGCGTTCCCCACCTACCGGCAACCGGTCGGGGCGGTGGGATCCCCGGCGCTTCCGGAAGGGGAACTCAGTGGGACGGGTGTTTTGTGCACGGCACCGATGAAGACGAGTCCGACGCCGTGCCGCTGATCCGCCCGGAGGAATGGCCGCCCCCGAAGTTCAGCGCCCGGGTCGCCGCCGCGATCGCCCTCGCCGGCGTCGTGATCCTCGTCTCGCTCTGGCGGGCCTGGGATGCCGGGCAGGCGGGAGCCTGGGCGGTGACCCGGTTCTTCCTCATCCTGTCCGGCCTGATGGCCCTCACGGCGCTCTTCGGATACGTGTACTGGCGTCCGCGCCGCGGCGACCCCGAGATCCGGTTCGTGGAGTCGCGGGGCCGCGGGGCCACCGAGATCCGCGCTTCCGGCGCCGTCTTCCATCTGATGGGGGCGATGACGACGAGCGCGGCGTTGCTCTCGCTCGGCGCGGCCGTCGAGATAGTCCTGTTCGACGACGGCGTTCCGTGGGTGAGTGTGCTGCTCGCCGCCTTCGGGCTGCCCTGCGCGGCGTTCGTCGCGGAGGTGCTGCGCGGGGGGATCCGCCGAGGGGCGCTGCTGCTGACCCCGGACGGGATCCGGCAACGCGGCTGGACCATCGAGTCGTACCTGCCGTGGGTCTCGGTGGCCGGGGTGCACGCCGTCCATCACGGATTCCCCGAGATCTGGGTGCTGGGCACGCCGGCCGCCGCCTGGGCGCGACGACGGACCAGCCGGCTGTTCCGCCTGGACCGGTTGCCCCGCGAACCGGTGATCGAGGTCGACTCCCGCAAGTTCGACGGCGACCCGGTGCTGCTGTATCGGATGCTCGACTTCTACGCGAGAAATCCGCAGGCCCGGGCGGAGCTCGGGTCGGCCGCGGCGGCCGAGCGCGTGGACCGGGGCGACCTGAGCGACCCGGCCTGACGGCTGCCCGTCTTGCGCCGCAGTGCCACCCGACTGTGTTGCGGCTCACTGCTCCGGTATCGTCGTGGGCAAGAGATGGCACTCGGTGCCGTTCCTGCGAGAGATGGGACGTGAGATGAGCACTCCGGAACGGATCGTCATCGTCGACGGTGCGCGTACCCCGGTCGGCAGCTTCGGCGGCGCGTTCAAGGACGTACCGGCCCACGAACTCGGCGCGACCGCCGCGAAGGCGGCCCTGCAGCGCGCCGGCGTGGCGGCCGAGGACATCGACGAGGTCGTCATGGGCTGCATCGGGCAGGTCGGCCCGGATGCCTACAACGCGCGTCGGGTCGCGCTGGCGGCCGGGCTGCCGGTCTCGGTGCCGGCGTACACCGTCAACCGGCTGTGCGGCTCGGGCCTGCAGGCGATCTGGTCGGCGGCGATGCAGATGCGCTGGGGCGGGGTGGATCTGGCCCTGGCCGGCGGCGACGAGAACATGTCCCGCATGCCGTTCTACGACTTCGGCGCCCGCTCCGGCTACAAGCTGGGCGACCGCACCCTCGTCGACGGCACCGTCGGCATGCTCACCGACCCGTTCCACGGCATCCACATGGGCGTCACCGCCGAGAACGTCGCCCGCGAGTACGGCATCAGCCGCGAGGCGCAGGACGAGTTCGCCGTCGAATCCCAGCGCCGCGCGGCCACCGACGCCGCCCGCGCCGCGTTCGCCGAGGAGATCACCCCCGTCGAGATCGGCGGCCGCAAGCCCACCGTCGTCACCACCGACGAGCACCCCAAGCCCGACACCACCGTCGAGACCCTCGCGAAGCTGCGCCCGGCATTTCAGAAGGACGGCACGGTCACCGCCGGCAACGCCTCGGGCATCAACGACGGCGCCGGCGTCGTCGTCCTCGCCCGCGAGTCCGTCGCGCAGGAACGGGACCTGGGTGGGCTCGCGGTGATCGAGTCCGTCGCCACCGCCGCGCTCGAGCCGGAGCTGATGGGCTACGCGCCGGTCCTCGCCCTGCAGAAGCTGTTCGAGCAGACCGGCACCACCCCGGCCGACATCGACACCGTCGAGCTGAACGAGGCGTTCGCCTCGCAGGCCGTCGCCGTGATCCGCGACGCCAAGCTCGACCCGGCCAAGACCAACCCGTACGGCGGGGCGATCGCCCTCGGCCACGCGGTCGGCGCGACCGGCGGCATCCTGACCCTGCGGGTGGCCAAGGACCTCGTGCGCCGCGACCTCGAACTCGGCATCGTCACCATGTGCATCGGCGGCGGCCAGGCCCTGGCCGCCCTGCTGCGCCGGGTGCGCTGAGCCGGGCCGCTCCGCGGCCGGTGCGTCCTATGGGCTGCTGCAGCAGCCCAAAGGCCGCACCGCTCAGATGGTCCGTTCGTGTCCGGCCCAGTAGGGGGCCCGCAGGGAGCGCTTGAGGATCTTCCCGGTGGGGTTGCGCGGCAGCATGTCGACGATGTCGATGGTCGCGGGGCACTTGAACTTCGCCAGGTGCCGACGGGTGTAGTCGATGAGTTCCTGCTCGTCCGCCTTCTGGTCCGGGGCGAGCACCACCACCGCCTTGACCGTCTCGCCCCACTTCTCGTCCGGGACGCCGATGACCGCGACCTCGGCGACGGCCGGATGCTCGACGAGGACCCGCTCGACCTCCGGGCAGTACACGTTCTCACCGCCGGTGATGATCATGTCCTTGAGCCGGTCCTCGATGAACACGAAGCCGCCGTCGTCGACCCGGCCCATGTCGCCGCTGCGCAGCCACCCGTCGGCCGTGATCGTCTCGGTCGTGGCGTCGGGCCGGTTCCAGTAGCCGGGGGTGGTCTGCGCCGAGCGCCACCACAGTTCGCCGATCGCGCCCGGGGCCGCGTCCTCGAGCGTGGCCGGATCGACGATGCGCATCTCCACGCCGGGAATGGGGGTGCCGGCCGACGCCATCCGCGCCTCCTGCGCCGGATCGCGGTGCACCTCCGGCAGCAGCGCCGTGATCACGCCGGCGAGCTCGGTCATGCCGTACACCTGGACGAATTCGGTGTCCGGCCACGCGGCGAGCGCGCCGCGCAGCAGCGGCAGCGGCATCGGCGCGGCGCCGTAGGTGATGCGCTTGAGCCGGGAGAACGCCCCGATCGCGTGCGCTCCCGCGCCGAGGACGGCCGCTATTACCGGGGGCACCAGGAAGGCGATGTTCGCGCCGGCCGCGAGACCCGTGAACAGCGACGGCGCGTCGGCCTCCCGGGTGAACACGCACCGGCGGCCGTCGTGGATACCCATGATCGCGTAACAGGTGCCGCCCACATGGAACAGCGGCATCGCCACCAGCAGGCAGTCACCCTCCGTGAACGGAAGCACCGCGAGCACGTCCTCGGAGTGCGCGAACAGGTTGCGGTGCGTCAGCTGCACACCCTTGGGCCGGCCGGTGGTGCCGGAACTGTAGAGCAGCAGCGCGGTGGTCTCGGGCGCGACGTCGGGCAGGGTCGCCGGCGCGGCCGCCGCGAGCCACGGCTCGAACTCGTCGTTCTCCCCGCCCACGACGACGATCTTCTGCACCGTGGACAGCCGGGGTCGCAGCGACTCGATCTCCTGCGCGAATTCCGCTCCCACGAACAGGATCCGGGCGCGCGAGTCGTTGATCACGTAGTCGAGCTCGTCGCCGGCGAGCCGGAAGTTCGGGATGGCGTTCGCCGCGCCGAGCGCGGAGGTGGCGAAGGTGACCTCGAGGCACGCGAGGTTGTTCTTGTCGACGAATGCGACGGTGTCGCCGGGTCCGACGCCGTCGGCGGCGAGGGCGCCGGCGAGGTGGAGCAGTCGCTCGTGCCACTGCGCCCAGGTGTGGGTGCGGTCGAGGTACTGCACCGCGACCTCGTCCGGTTTGGTCTGCGCCCAGTGCGCGACGCGGTCGAGGATGACGGACGGGGCGGGGACGGACATGCGTGAGCCTCCTGGGGGAACAGGTGCCGCCGTGTGGCGGGTGTCACACAGGTTATTGCCGGCGGGGCGTGGCGTCTCGGAATCGGACGTATCGCCGCCGGGCGGGTCCCGTGGTCCGGCTCCGCGAGGTCAGGGCAGGCAGGCGGCGTAGCCGCCGGCCTCGAAGGTGGCGGTGTCGCAGTACGCGGCCCGCGGGTAGTAGGGACCCATCGTCGCGGCCGGATCGCCGCCCTGTGCGGCCTGCACCGACTGCGGGTAGAACGCGTCGGCCGGCAGCATGTTCCGGTAGAGCAGAGTCTTCTTGGGGACCTCGGTCGAGCCCCACGGCAGCACCGTCACCGTCGGATCGGCCGTGGCGCGGGCGGGCACGTCCTGGGGCGCCGCGACGACGTAGGTGAACCAGCCCTCCGCGTCGGTCGCCGTCTCGAAGTCGGCCGCGCACGCGACGACCGGGTACGGGGTGACCTGGTCGTTCTGGCACATCGACCAGTACCGCACCTGGCGGCCGGGCGTGGTGACGGGTTCGCCGGCGCGGGTGTCGGGGAACGTGGGGGCCTTGCCGCGCACGACGAGGATCCGGCCCGGCTGGTACGTCAGCACGGAGCCGATGTACTTGTTGTCGCCGTTCGGGAACAACCCGGACGTGGTGGCCGGGCTGACGAAGGTCGCCTCGGGGTTGTTGCCGGGGAAGGCGCCGGACGCCGCGCCCTCGACGATGCGGTCGACGGCCGCCTCGGCGGCGCGCTCGACCGGTCCGCTGCCGTAGTCGGCGGGGTCGAAGTCGGAGCTGCACGTGGGCACCGGCACGGCGCGCCCACCCTGGTGCAGCGTCACGTCCGGTAGCGGGACCCCGCCGGTCGGGGAGGCCGGGTCGTCGGGCACATAGACCCGGACGATGAGGAATCCGGCCGGTGCGGTGGGCGACCCGCCGGTGGGCAGCGCGCCGATCTCGTTGCGGGCGTGGTCGGCCGGACCGGTGACGACGGTGGCGCTCCAGCGCCGGGCCGAGGCGGGCAGCCCCTCGGCGGCCGCGTCCGCGAACGGGTTCCCGCTGCCCGGATCGGGTGCGATCTGTGCGTCGCGCAGGGTGTCGACCGTGTCGAAGTTCGTTCCGTAGGTGTTGAGCGAGAAGTACCGGGCCGCCGGATAGGTGCCGTGCAGTTCGATGCTGTCGCCCGGGGCCAGCGCGTACGGCAGCACCCAGTAGGTGGCATCGACGTCGGGGAACGCGATGTCCAGCACGGTCGAGTCGGACCGGAACTGCCACGCGCACGAGCCGACGGGTTCCTGGGCCGCGGAGGTCGCGGGCGTCAGCAGTGCGTGCGCCGCCGCGAGCAGGCCGACGAGCACGGCGGTCCGTCGCCGGCCGCGCACGGCCGTCGCGGGATCGGGTTCGGCCGTCGAACGATCGGGTGCGGCCACGGGGAACTCCTTCGCCGGGGGCCTGGTCCTGTCGCATCATCTGTACCGGAAACGGGCAGGCCGGGCCTGCGGTTCGGGGAAATTCGCGATCGACGCCGTGCGTCTCGGCGCGTCTGTGCGGTGCCGCGGGGAGAGGCGATTGGGGTGTCGAGCGGCACAGGGCTTACAGTTGCGTCGTGCAACACAAGCGGGAGGTTGCGGCGCAGTCCGCAGCGGCCGGTGTATCCGAGGTATACGACGAGTTCGTGTACCTGATTCGCCATCTCACAGCGGGGGAGCGCGCCCACGACGACGTGCTCTCGCTGGCGCAGCATTCGATGCTCGGCTTCATCGACCGCAACCCGGGCTGCCGAGCCACCGACATCTCGGATGCGTTCAGCGTGAATCGGTCGACCGTCTCCCGTCAGCTGCGCAGCTGCATCGACGCCGGGCTGGTCCAGGCGCAGGCCGGACCCACCCGGCTCGGCCACCCGCTCCGGCTCACCGACCGGGGCCGCGAGACCCTCGCCCGCACCGTCGCCGGACGTCACGACGAGATCCGCGCGGCGCTGACCGGCTGGGGCCAGGACGACATCGATCGGTTCGTCGACATGCTGCGCCGCTTCCGCCAGGGAGTGGAACACCGGTCCACTGCCCGCCCCGACCACAACGAGGGAGACGCTCGTGCGTGAGTACACCACCCCCGCCCAGTTCACCGTCGGCGACGACGAATCGGTCGTCCGCACGGTCTTCACGCACGCGGAGAAGACTCCGCACCGCGTGATGTACTCCCGCCCGGAGGGAGAGGACTGGGTCGCCGTCACCGCACGGCAATTCGCCGAGCAGGTCTCGGGGGTCGCCAAGGGCCTCGTCGCGGCGGGCGTGCAGCCCGGCGACCGGGTGGCCCTGCTGTCGGCCACCCGCTACGAGTGGGCGCTGTTCGACTACGCCATCTGGGCCGCCGGCGCCGCCACGGTGCCGATCTACGACTCCTCGTCCACCGAGCAGATCCGCTGGATCCTGCAGGACTCCGAGGCGGTCGTCGCCGTCGTCGAGACCGCGCGCCACGAGGCGCTGTTCGTCGACATGCCGGACACCCTGCGCCGCACGCTGCGGATCGAGCGCGGCGCCGTGGAGACGCTGATCGCCGAGGGCGCCGTCGTCGACGACGCCCAGCTGCAGGCCCGCCTCGACGGCATCCGCGCCGACGACCTCGCCTCGCTGGTGTACACCTCGGGCACCACCGGCCGGCCCAAGGGCTGCATGCTGACCCACCGCAACTTCTACAGCGAGGTCCGCGGCATCCTGACCGCCTCGATCGGTGAGGTGGCCAAGCCGGGCAGCCGGGTACTGACCTTCCTGCCGCTCGCGCACGTGCTGGCCCGTGCCGTCTCGCTGGCCGTCTTCGAAGGCGGTGCGGCGCAGGCGCACTGGTCGGACTTCGGCACGATCTCCGCCCAGTTCGAGCGCTACGCCCCGAACACCATCCTCGGCGTGCCGCGCGTCTTCGAGAAGGTGCGCGACGCCGCCGCGCGCAAGGCTGCGGCCGGTGGCAGGTTCAACGCGGCGATCTTCGCGTTCGCCGAGGAGACCGCCATCGCCTACAGCGAGTCGCTCGACCACGGCGGTCCGTCGTTCGTGCTCAAGGCCAAGCGCAACATGGCCGACAAGCTCGTCTACGCCAAGCTGCGGCAGGCGATGGGCGGCGAGTGCTGGTTCGCGATCTCCGGTGGTGGCGCCCTGAGTCCCCGTCTCGGCCACTTCTTCCGCGGCGTCGGCGTCCCGATCTACGAGGGCTACGGCCTGACCGAGAGCACCGCCGCGCACAGCGTGAACGTGCCCGGCGCCCAGAAGATCGGCACCGTCGGCCAGCCCATGGGCGGCAACAGCACCCGCATTGCCGACGACGGCGAGATCGAGCTGCGCGGCGGGGTCGTGTTCCAGGGCTACTGGCGCAACGAGAAGGCCACCGCCGAGGCCTTCCACGACGGCTGGTTCCGCACCGGCGATCTCGGCGAGATCGACGAGGACGGCTACGTGAGCATCACCGGCCGCAAGAAGGACCTCATCATCACCGCCGGCGGCAAGAACGTCTCGCCCGGGCCGCTCGAGGACCGGATGCGCTCGCACACGCTCGTCTCGCAGGCCGTGGTCGTCGGCGACGGGCGCAGCTTCATCACCGCGCTGCTCACCGTCGACCCCGAGGTGCTCGACAACTGGAAGGCCGAGAACGGGAAGGCGCCGACGGCCACCATCGCCGACCTGCGGCACGACCCGGCGCTGCACGACGCGCTGCAGTCCATCGTGGACGACGCCAACTCGATGGTCTCCCACGCCGAGGCCATCAAGAAGTTCGTCATCCTCGACCGGGACCTCACCGAGGAGACCGGTGAGCTGACGCCGACGCTGAAGATCAAGCGCAACGTCGTGACCGAGCGCTTCGCCGCCGACATCGAGAGCATGTACGCGAAGTGACGCGCGGCCGGCTGCCGGGTTCGGAACCCGGCAGCCGGCCGAGACGCTCAGACCCGGTCGGCTGCGGAGGGATCCGTGGCCGGCGCCACAGCGGCGAGCAGTGCCGCGAACCGCTCGTTGCCGGGCAGATCGTCGAGCAGCACGGTCCGGCCCTTCTCGTCGGCCAGCGGGATCCGCCAGTTGGGGTACTCGTCGGTCGTGCCCGGCTGATTCTGGCTGCGCCGCTCACCGACCGCGTCGGCCAGCGACACCCCGATCAGCGCCGACGGGCTCGCCGCGACGAACCGGTGCAGTGCCTCGACGGTCCGCCGCTCGTCGGCGACCTCGTCGAGCAGTCCGCGCTCCCGCAGCACCGCCAGCACGGCGTCGCGTTCGGCGGCCGCGTCGGCGGCCTCGGTCTCCAGGTCCCGTTCGAGCAGACCCAGCTCGGACCGCAGCGTGATGTGTTCTCCGGCAAGTAAACCCGCCGTCGGTGGCAGGTCGTGCGTGGTGACCGACGTCAGGCACAGCTCCCGGTAGCTCTCCGGGGGCCGGGGGTCGTCGCCGTCCCGCTCGAACCACAGGATCGACGTCCCGGCGATGCCGCGGCGGGACAGGTACTCCTGCACCCAGCTCTCGAACACGCCGAGGTCCTCGCCGATCAGCACGGCGTCGGCCCGGTGCGCCTCGAGCGCCAGGATCCCGATGAGGGCCTCGTGGTCGTACGTGACGTACGTGCCCTGATCGGGCGTGCAGCCCTCGGGAATCCACCAGGTGCGGAACAGGCCCAGGATGTGGTCCACCCGCAGGCCGCCGGCGTGGCGCAGCGCGGTGCGCACCACGTCGCGGTAGGGCCGGTAGCCGAGCTCCGCGAGCCGGACCGGATGCCAGGGCGGCTGGGTCCAGTCCTGACCCTGCCGGTTGAAGTCGTCCGGCGGCGCACCGACCGTCATGTCGCGGATCAGGGCGTCGCCGAGCGTCCAGGCGTCGGCGCCGTCGGGACGGACACCCACCGCGAGGTCGTGCACGATGCCGACGTCCATGCCGGCGGCACGCGCCGCGGACTGCGCCTCGGCGAGCTGCTCGTCGCACAGCCACTGCAACCAGCAGTGGAACTCGATGCGCTCGGCCAGCTTGGTGCGCTGCCGCGCGACGTACGGCGTGTCGGGGGTCGCCGCCAGGGTCTCCCAGCGGGCGCTGCGGTCGCCGAACTTCTCGGTGAGCGCGCACCACAACGCGAAGTCGGTCAGCGCGTCCCCGCCCGCGGCGCGGAACGCGTCGAACTCCGCCTGCCGCGCCGGGCTGCGCGGCACCCGGAACACGTGCCCGAGCACGTCTATCTTGGCCCGGAACGCGGCGTCGCGGTCGATGCGCTTGTCCTTGCGGTTCGACTTGGCGAACTTCCCGGCGTACGCCTCGAGCGTCTTGCGGTGCTTGCGCGGCAGGAACGCCGCCTCGCGGATGTTCTCCACCCGCAGATAGATCGGGTGGACGAACCGCCGCGAGCTCGGCAGGTACGGCGACGGCTCGAGCGGCGGCTCCGGCTCGCCCGCGTGGACGGGATTGACGAGCACGAAGTCACCGCCGTCCACCGAGGCGGTGATCGCGGCGAGGTCCGCCAGGTCCGCGAAGTCGCCGACGCCCCACGACCGCTTCGACCGCACCGAGTACAACTGCGCGGCCAGGCCCCGGCGACGTCGCTCGAGGAGCCGGTCGGCGGTGCCGAGACGCGCGGGTGTCACCACCAGGGTGGTCTCGGCCGCGGTGTCGTCGCTGCGGGCGTGCAGGGTGTGCCACCCGAGCGGCAGGTCCGGGACGGCGAACGTCGCGCGGCCGACGAGCCGGCCGTCGACCTCCCGCGGATCGACCCACACGTCGCGCTGCGCGACGTCGACGACGTCGCCGTCCTCGGTGCGCACCTGCACCTGCACCGCAGTGCCGTGGGGCACGTGCACGGGGAAGGTGCGCTCCTCGCCCTGCACGACCACCAGGACGGGTGGCAGCATGCGCCGCCACGGCTCGTTCGGCAGATCCGCGAGGACGGCGTCGATCTCCGCCTCGGTGCCCGCGGACACGCCCAGCGAGGCCAGGACCCGGCGCAACGTGTCGTCGCTCGCGTAGTGGTCCTGCTTGTCCCACCCCACATACGAGGTGGCGATCCCGAATTGCTCGGCCAGTTCCCGCAGCTTCACCGTCGATGTCACGACACCCGATCATGCCAGGTCGCGGACCACTCGGCAGACCCGGCGATGTCAGTTGCGGACTGCGGGGCCGAGGTAGGCGAGCACGGCCAGGACGCGGTGGTGGCCGTCGGGTTCGGGGGGCAGACCGAGCTTGTCGAAGACGGCGCGCACGTGCGCGCCGACGGTACGTTCCCCGAGGGACAGGGCCGCTCCGATCGCTCGGTCCGAACGGCCTTCGACCAGGAGGGTGAGGACCTCCCGTTCCCGGGGGGACAGTTCGTCGAGGGCCACCCGGTCGCGGTGCGGCCGCGAGACCAACCGGCCGACCACGTCGGGATCGATCGCCGTTCCGCCCGCCGCGACGCGGTGCAGCGAGCCGAGGAACCCGTCGATGTCGGAGAGGCGGTCCTTGAGCAGATATCCCAGACCGGCCGTCCCGCCGGCGAAGACGTTCATGACGTTCTCAGTTTCCACGTACTGGGACAGCAGCAGCACGGCGGTGCCCGGGAAGCACCGGCGAATGGTGAGGGCGGCCTCGATGCCCTCGGTGGTGTGGGTGGGAGGCATCCGGATGTCGACGACGGCGAGGTCCGGGCGCTGCTCGCCGACCAGCCGCAGCAGGGCCTGCGCGTCCGCGGCCTGGCCGACCACCTCGATTCCCTCGTCGTGCAGCAGGCCGGCGATCCCCTCGCGGAGCACCGCGGAGTCGTCGGCGAGCACCACCCGGAGGTTCACGACGGCTCCCCGGATGTCCCGGTGGTGAGGGGAAGGGACAGCGTCAGCGTCGTTCCGCCCCCCACGGGACTGTGCACGGTGAGCACCCCACCGAGGGCCGTGGCCCGGTCCGCCAGTCCGCTCAACCCACCGCCGGCGGTCAGCGTCGCACCGCCGCACCCGTCGTCGGTGACGACCATCCGCAGCATCCCGCCGTCCCGGCGAAGGTCGATCTCGATGTGGGTGGCGCCGGAGTGCTTGGTGGCGTTGGCCACCGCCTCGGCGGCGATGAAGTAGGCGGCGAGTTCGACAGAGGCGGGAGCCCGCACGGTGAGGGTGTCGACGATCTCCACCGGCAGCGGCGCGCGCTCGGCCAGGGCGGTCAGCGCGGCGGCGAGCCCGTGTTCCTGCAGCACCGGGGGATAGACACCCCGGGCCAGTTCCCGCAGTTCCACCAGCGCCGAGTCCAGTTCGGCCGTGCCCTCGTCGAGCAGCTCCTGCTTGCGCTCCGGCTGGGATGCCCGCTGCGCACGCCGCAACAGAATCGTCGCGGCAACCAGGCGTTGCTGCGCACCGTCGTGCAGGTTGCGTTCGAGCCGCCGCCGTTGGGCGTCCCCGGCGGCGACGATCCGCTCCCGGGACCGGCGGACCTCGGCGAGCTGAGCCTGCAACTCGGACTGGAGGCGCTGGTTGTCCAGCGCGAGGGTCGCGGCGCTGCGCACCGCCGCGAGCAGTTGCGGCTGATGTCGCAGCGACCGGTCGTACACCAGCGCTCCGACCGGGACGCCGTCGCGTTCGAGGACGGTCGCCGCGCGGGGGTCGTCGTCGTCCGGCAGGCTCTGCGGCTCCCCGTTCGCGTCGAGATAGCTGTTCCACTGTGGTGACCACGACCACAGGATCAGGCCGGGGTCGCGCAGTGCCTTGCGCAGCGCGTGGACGAACTCGTCCCCGAGCGGGGCCGCACCGACCTCGATCATCACGTCGCTGACCGCGCTGCGCGCGACCCGGTAGCGCCACAACCCGACCAGCACCGCCACCGGAAACAGCGCGGTCGCCAGATAGCTCAGGTAGGCCGTCCACACGTTCCCCACGCCGGAAGACCGCGCCGTGACCAGCCCCGTTCCGATCACCGTGGCGAATCCGAGAATGCCGGCGATCCACAGGGGCGCGAACGCGGCCCGGTAGGCCGGGGACCCCGACCGCCAGCGGGCCAGCAGCACGCCGATCACGACCACACTGATGCCGATGGCAATTGCGCCGAAGACGAGCTGCAGCCCCCTGAAGATCGCCGGGTCGTCCCGGACCAGCAGCAGGTTGGGCGCGGTGAAGCGTTCTGTGCCGACCATCACGGAGGGGTTGTAGAACATCAGATCGAGCAGGACCGAGACCAGGAAGTACACATAGCAGCCCCCGACGAACCACCGTTCCCACCGCCGGTTCAATCGCCCCGTCGGAAAACCGAGCAGGATATGGATCAGCACCGGGAGATACATCACCGTCAGCGCCGCGCCCACGGTGAAGACGACCGGATTGCGTGACGCACCGCCCCCCTTCACCAGCCACAGCACCCCGGCCAGCACCATCAGCCGTCCCGTGTTGTCGTCCGGGCGGCTCCGCCACGCGATGATGCCCGCCGCGACGAAGGCGACGCCGACCGCGGGGAAGGCGACCAGTTCCGCCGGGCCGACGGGCGGACCGCCGGGCCAATCGAGCGACACCACCACCACCGCGACCACCAGCAGGGTGGTCACGGCGACGATGGCCGGCACTGTTCGACGACTCACGACGAGGCCTCCGATCCTCGCTCCCAGCATCTCGCTCCCGGCCCCGCCGGACCACCGTGCTGGCACTGTTCGACCATCTTGGCCGTCACGTGATTCGGCGGCAGCGCCTGCACGGAGATCCGTACCGTGCCTGCACGGAGCCCCGGCCGGTGTCTGCACGGTGCGCTCCGCGCCGGACCGGCGCCAGGTCGGCGGACAACCGCGCGCCGCAGCGGTTCCGCCGACGATCCCCGAGGGGTTGAATAGAGGAGGTGGGCCGCTTCGGGAGGTGGTGGCGGTGACGGGGAACGGGGCTCCCGGGCCGGGTTCGGTGTTTGCCGGGTACACCATCGAGCGGCTGCTCGGCGCGGGCGGCATGGGTTCGATCTACCTGGCGCAGCACCCGCACCTGCCGCGCAAGGTGGCCCTCAAACTCCTCCACCCCGCCCTGACCGCCGACGACAGCGTCAAGGCCCGCTTCGAACTCGAGGCCGACCATGCCGCGCGCCTCGAGCACGCCAACATCGTCCAGGTCTACGACCGCGGCTGCGAGGACGGCCGGCTCTGGATCGCCATGCAGTACGTCCCCGGCACCAACGCCGCCGCGCTGCTCGGCCACGGGCCCGTCCCGCCCGAGCGGGCAGTCCACATCGTCTCCGAGATCGGCAAGGCCCTCGACTACGCCCACCAGGCCGGGGTGCTGCACCGGGACGTGAAGCCGACGAACATCCTGCTCGCCGAACCCGCCGGCCCGGGCGAACCCGAACGAGTCCTGCTCACCGATTTCGGCATCGCCAAGGCCCTCGACGAGGCGGGCGGGCTCACCCGCACGGGGATGTTCGTCGGCAGCCTGCAGAATGCCGCACCCGAGCAGTTCGACACCACCGCCGCGCTCGACCACCGCACCGACATCTACTCGCTCGGCTGCACCCTCTACCACCTGCTCACCGGCCGGCCCCCGTATTCCGGCGACACCCTGGCGAAGCTGTGGCACGGGCATGTCCGCAGCCCGATACCCCGGCCGAGCGAGGCCCGGCCCGACCTGCCGAAGGCGTTCGACGCCGTCGTCGCGGGTGCCCTCGCGAAGGACCGCAACGACCGCTACGACACCTGCAGGGAACTCACCGCCGCCGCCCGGAACGCCCTCACGTCCGAGACCACGACCACCGTCCCCGCGCCGGCAGCCGACGACACCCTGGCCCGGACGGTGGCGGTGGACGCCGCGTCACCGAGCAGGGTCGCCGCGACGCGGCGCGCGACGCGGCGCGGCGACAGCGCGGCACCCCTGCGGGTGGTGCTCGCCGACGACTCCGTGCTGCTGCGCGAGGGTATCGCCCGGCTGCTGTGCGACGAGGGGATCGACGTCGTCGGCGAGGCCGGCGACGCCGCCACCCTGCTCGGTCTCGTCGCCGACGAGCGGCCCGACGTCGCCGTCGTCGACATCCGGATGCCGCCGACCCACACCACCGAGGGAATCGTCGCCGCGGCGGCCATCCGTGCCGACCACCCGGACACCGCGGTGGTACTGCTGTCGCAGTACGTGGAAACCGACCACGTCATGAATCTGCTCGCCGACGGGGCCGCCGGCCTGGGCTACCTGCTCAAGGATCGGGTCGCCGACATCGACGAGTTCGTCGACACCCTGCACCGGGTCGCCGAGGGCGGCTCGGCCATCGACCCCAGCGTGGTGAGCCGGATGGTGGCCCGGCCCCACCGCGACAGCCGTCCCATCGACACGCTGTCCACCCGCGAACGCGAGGTCCTCAGCCTCATGGCCGAGGGCCGCTCGAACCGGGCGATCGGGGCGGCCCTGTTCCTCGGAGAACGCACCGTCGAGGCGCACGTCCGGGCGATCTTCCTCAAGCTCGGTCTGCACCCCGAACCCGAGGACCACCGACGCGTCCTGGCCGTGCTCAAGCATCTCGAGGCGACCACCCCGTGAACCACCCCGGCTGCCGAGGGCCACGCCGGGTGCCCGCGCTGCGGCCGCGCCGTCCCGCGGAAACGGCTCGCCCGCACGAGGTGCTCAGTCGGAGAGTTCGTCGAACAACGTCGGCTCGTCCGGGTTCTCGAACAGCTCGATCTGCTCGGGTGGGGACGGACGCGGCCGCCGCACGCGTGTCGTGGCGGTGCCCGCCGGGGGCACGAGCAGCCGCATCGCTGCGGTGAGCGAGCGGCAGGTCAGCTCCCACTCCTGCGCCTTCGCCTCGGCGCGGGCGATGCCGGCGCCGTCTCCGGCCGCGGCACGCCCCATCGCCTCGGCCTGCCAGCAGACCTGCGCGTCCACGCTCATCCGCAGGAAACGCAGCAGCTGGTCCGGTTCGTCGCCGGCCATGCGGGCCACCGTCCGGGTCTCGACCTCCGCCCGGCCGTCGAGATGGAGATCGCGCAGCGCCAGCAGCGTCGGCGGCAGGTCCTCCTCGGAGTCCGTCGTCCACGGCGGCAGCTCGTCCGGGGGCGGCGGCACACCGTCGTGGTCGGTCTCGTGCAGCAGCTCGCCGCCGAGGCGGGTGCCGAACGCCTCGTCCAGCCCCTCGAGGAACTGCGCGACGTGGTCGAGCGTGGTCAGCAGGTGGGCCGGCACGAACGGCGACGCGGGCAGGTGTGCCGCCACCGCGACCCGGTCCTCGACCAGCACGAACTTCAGGTGCGGCCACCGGCGGTTGAGGTCGGCGACGACCTCGGCGGCGCGGGTGCGCCCGGTGATGTTGTGGACGATCGGGGCGAACACGTCGACGGTGCGCTCGTGCGGCCCGACGCCGACGAACACGAGCAACCCCGCGACCCGCAACGCCAGGTCGCCGTCCTCGTCCCACAGCGGGACGTCGCCGATCCGCTCGCGCAGCGTCGACTCGATCAGCTCGCGCACGTGCTCCTCGCCCGCGGTCTCGACGGCGAGCGGAAGCGCGGCCGGCGGCGGCGTCTCCTCGGCGGGCGCGGGCAGGTCGAAGGCCGCCGCCCGGCCGGCGCCGAACGTCTCGGTGCGCAGGAACAGCGGATGCGGCACCCCCCACACCCGGCGCAGCGCCGTCACCGCGACGGCCGCGAGCTGGTCGGCCCACGCCGCGGGCCGGTCCATCCAGTAGGCCGGGGACCCGCCGTCCTCCGGGTCCTCCGGTCCCCGGGACGGTTCGCGCCAGCCGAGCTCGGCGAGCAGCGCCTCGTCGGCCGGGCGGAGGCGACGGTCGCCGCCGAGGTGGGCGTTGGACGGCACCTCGCACCGCACCTGGCCTGCACCCCACGCGTAGAACTGCACGCACGGTCCGGCGGGTCCGGACTCCTCCTCGACGAGCGGCTCGAGGAGCAGCCCGTCGCCGTCGCACATCGACGCCACGTGATCGGCGAGCCGTGCCCGGAACTCGCTCCAGGACCGGTCGACGTCGCGGTCGAATCGGCTCTCGGTGTCGGTCACGATCCGCCCCCCTTTCCCAGTGCTGCCGGACCAATCTGTGCCGGAGACACTAGTCGCGCCGTCCGACAGGTGCCCGGCTCGGCGCGGGTGGTGGTCGCCACGTGGCACCGGCGGGGTGGTCCGGTGGGGGAATCTCAGCCGACGCTGCGGACGAACGCTCCGATCGAATCGACGGCTCGCCCCGCCTCGGGCACGAGGCCCGCCGCGGCCTGGAAGACGTGCACCTGCCGTTCCCACACCTGCAGCTCGCAGGGCACGCCGGCGCCGGCGAGGCGCCGGGCCATCAGCTCGGCGTCCACGTACGTCATCTCCTCCGAGCCGGTCTGGATGAGGGCGGGCGGCATGGCGGTCAGGTCGGCGTCGACCGGTGACACCGCGCGCGGACCCGGCCGGCCGGAGGCGGCGTCGATGCGGGCGATCACAGCGGCGAGGGCCGGAACGGCGCGGCGCGGGAACAGGGCACACCGGTACGAATTGGGATGTTCGAGCTTGCCGCGGGTGTCGAGGTCGGTCAGGGGCGAGAGCGCCACGTTGCCGGCCGGCCGGCCGAGACCGAGCCGCAGCGCCTCGAGCGTCACCTGGAAGGTGAGGAATCCGCCGGCGGAGTCGCCGGCCACCACGATTCGTTCCGTCGGGTAGCCGTGCGCGATCAGCCACCGTAGCCCCTCGATGCCGTCCTCGACCGCGCTCTCGATCGGGTGTCCCGGCAGCATGCGGTAGGCGACGCTGAGCACGGGTGCCCCGGCCGCCGACGAGATGCGGGAGACCATCTGCCGGTGGGTGGTCAGGCCGCACACCAGGAACGCGCCGCCGTGCAGGTAGAGGATCGCCGTGGCGCCGTCGGCTCCGGGGGCGGCGAGGAACTCGGCGTGGCAGGACGGCAGCCGGACCGGGTGCCGGTGCGTGCCGGGGACCGGCTTGAGGGGGAACGCCAGCCGGTCCACCACGCCCGTCGGCCAGGGCAGGTGCGGGGCGCGCGCCCACGCGTCGATGACCGGCTTGACGGTGCTGCGCACCGAGAAGGTCAGCGCCTGCGACGGCAGGCTCACGCCGGCGACCTCGCGGCGGAGCACCGGCCGCGGCACGGGCGGATACGACAACGACGGATGGTTCGACGCGGTACTCGTCACCGGGACCTCCTCGTCCTCACCTGCTCGGACGGAGCCCTCTCGTCGACGGCTCCCGTCTTCTCTCTCGGCCCTTCTCCGAGGCGTTCGCGGCGTTCGTCCGGGTCGGTTGCCCGACAGTACGACGAGGAATCGCCGGGGCGAAGCATCGTGACTCGATGGAGACCGGACAAAGGGAACTCCGCAGGTCGTCGGCGTGCCCGTTATCGATCCGGTACGGCCGTCCGGTCGCCGGACGTACCATCCATCCCAGCGTGCGACGGCGGACGAAAGGGGGCTGTCCCGGTGGGATACATGCCTGTGACCGACTCGATGTTCCTGATCGCCGAGTCGCGGGAGCGCCCGATGCACTTCGGCTCGCTCGAGCTGTTCACGCCGCCGCCCGACGCCGGTCCGGGATACGTCACCGACCTCTACAACCGGCTGGTCGCCGACGCGCAGGTCGACGAGCTGTTCCGCAAGCGCCCGGCCGACCCGGTGTCGAGCCTCGGCTACACCTGGTGGGCCGTGGACGACGAGATCGACCTCGAGTACCACGTCCGGCACTCGGCCCTGCCGGCGCCGGGCCGGATCCGTGAGTTGTTCACCCTCGTCTCGCGCCTGCACAGCGGCCTGCTCGACCGGCACCGGCCGCTGTGGGAGGCCTATCTGATCGAAGGGCTCGCCGACGGCCGGTTCGCCGTCTACACGAAGATGCATCACGCGCTGCTCGACGGGGTCTCGGGGCTGCGGCTGCTGCAGCGGACCTACACCCCCGATCCGAACGTGCGCGAATTCCCGGCGCCGTGGCACCTGCCGGCCCGCCCCAGCTCCGGCACCCGGGAGCAGGACTCGCTGTTCGCTGCGGTGCGCTCACTGGCCGGCGACGTGATCGGCGCGGCGCCCGTCGCGCTGCGGATCGCCCGGACCGTCCTCGGCGGGCGCCGCGTCGCGTTGCCGTACGAGGCACCGCGGTCGATGTTCAACGTTCCGATCGACGGGACGCGGCGCTTCGCGGCGCAGTCCTGGAGCCGCGAACGCATCACGCGGGTGCGGCAGGCGGCCGGGGTGTCGAGCAACGACGTCGTCGTCGCCATGTGCGCAGGTGCCCTCCGCGCCTACCTCCTCGAACAGCAGGACCTGCCCGACCTCCCGCTGATCGCGATGGTCCCGGTGTCGCTGCGAGCCAAGGACGCTCCCGATTCGGCCGCGGGCGGCAACAGCGTAGGGGTCACGCTGTGCAACCTCGGCACCCATCTCGAGGATCCGCTCACCCGGCTCTCGACGGTCAGCGATTCGATGGCGGAGGGCAAGACCCTGTTCGCCGGGATGACGCCGCTGCAGGCGACGGTGTGGTCGGCGCTGAACGTCGCCGGGCTCGCGCTGGCACCGATCTCAGGCGCCGTCTCCCTGGCCCCGCCGCCGTTCAACCTCATCATCTCCAACGTGCCGGGACCGCGGGAGCGGGTGTACCGCAGCGGGTCCCGGCTCGACGGGATCTACCCGGTGTCGGTGGTGCTCAACGGCCAGGCACTCAACATCACGCTGACCACCACCGCCGACACCGTCGACTTCGGCGTCGTCGGATGCCGCCGCACGGTCCCCGGCCTGCAGCGGCTGCTCGGCCACCTCGAGGACGCCCTTGTGGAACTCGAGGTGGCACTTGACATTTCGTGATCGGCGTCAGTCCGGCAGTGCGGAACTGCGTGGTCCGGTGGCGTGCAGGACGTCGACGAGTTCCTTCTCGAGGGTCACGAACTCCGGCGATGTCAACGTGTCCAGACCCCGGGGGCGGGGCAGCGGCACCGTCACCTCGTGACAGATCCGGGCCGGGCGCCGCGTGAGCACCAGCACCCGATCCGACAACAGCAGCGCCTCGCGCACGTCGTGGGTGATCATCAGCACCGTCCACCGGTCCCGCTGCCACACCTGCTGCAGCCACAGCTGCATCTCGGTGCGCGTCAGCGAATCCAGGGCCCCGAACGGTTCGTCCAGCAGCAGCACCTTGCGGCCCTGCAGGACCGTCCGCGCCAGGGCCGCGCGCTGGCGCATCCCGCCCGAGAGCTGCCGGGGGGCGGCATCCTCGAACCCGGCGAGGCCGAAGGCGGGGAACAGCTCCCGGGCCCGGGCACGCGCCTCGCCGCGCGGCACGCCCTGCACCTCGAGGCCGAGTGCGCAGTTGCCGAGCACGGTGCGCCACGGGAACAGCAGGTCTTTCTGCGGCATCAGGGCGGCCCGTCCCGGTGCGGCCGGCCGGTCACCCACCGTGACGGCACCGGTGTCGGGAGAGTCGAGACCGGCGATCAGCCCGAACAGGGTGGACTTGCCGCACCCGCTCGGGCCGATGAGCGAGACGAACTCGCCCTCGGCCACGGCGAACTCGGCGCCGTCGAGGACGGTGCGCGCACCGAACGCCTTGTGCACGCCGGTGACCGTGACGGCGTTCATCGCGGGCTCCTCGTCGTCTGCGCCCACGGCGCCACCACCCGTTCCACGGCGTAGGTGAGCAGGTACAACGCCAGCGAGACCACCGCGGTGACGAGCACCGCCGCGAGCACCAGATCGGTCCGGAACGAGTTCTTCTGGGTGCTCATGTAGATCCCGAGCCCCGACGTGGCGCCGACGTATTCGGCGAAGACCGCACCGACGACGGCGTAGGTGACCCCGATGCGCAGCGCCGTGAAGAACCGGGGCAGCGCCGACGGCAGCCGCACGTACAGGAACTCCTGCCACCGGGAGGCACCCATGCTGCGCAGCAGCGCTCCCGCCTCCCGGTCCGCGGCCGCGAAGCCCTCGATCAGGCCGATCGCCATGGGGAAGAACGTGGCGAGCGCGATCACCAGGATCTTCGGCAGCAGCCCGAATCCGAACCAGATGATCATCAGCGGCGCGATCGCGATGATCGGCAGGGTCTGCGACACCACGAACAGCGGCACCAGGGCGCGGCGCAGCCACGGCGAGAAGTCCACGACGATCGCGAGGAGCCACGCCACGACGAGGGACACCGCGAAACCGACGAGGGTGACCTGCAGCGTCGACCAGGCATGGCCCGCGATGTCGTCGCGGTGCGCCCAGCCCTGCCCGAGGACCCGGGTGGGGGAGGGCAGCACCTGCGGGCGGATGCCGCTGAGCGTCACGTACAGCTGCCAGCCGACGGTCAGCGCGGCGACGACCAGCACGGCCGGTGCGACGCGCCGCACCCAGGGATTCCGGGTCGGGTCAGGGCGTGAGGTAGTCATCGGTGAAGTACGTCGACCAGTCCGGCTCGGTGGTCAACGGCTTGCCGTCGGGGCCGGAGAGCAGGCCCTTCTCGAACAGGAACCGGGAGTACCCGGTCCACCGTTCGAGGGTGAGGGTGCCGACGCGGCCGTTCTCGTCGCGCAGGTAGCCGGCCGACAGCATCCGCTGGCTCTCGTAGACGAGATCCTCGTCGGGGAAGGCGCCGGGCTCGGCGTCGATCAGCGCGCGGGCTCCGCGGTCCGGGTCCTGCGCGGCGATCTCGTAGCCGCGCTGGACGGCCTGCACGAACGCCCGGGCCTGGTCCGGATGTTCGGCCAGCCAGTCCTCGTTGCCGTCGATCACGATCGCGTAGGCGTCGGGGAACCCGTAGTCGGTGTAGCGGAAGTAGCGCATCGGCAGCCCGCGGTGCTCGGCCTCGATGCCTTCCCACGCCAGGTACGAGACGGTGAAGTCGGCGGTGCCGGAGTACACGGCCTCGTAGGCGGAGGTGCCCAGGGTGACGGAGGTGAAGTCGCCCCGCCCGCCGTCGTTCCGGATCACCTGGGCGAGCGTCTCCTCGTCGCCCGGGTCGCCGAAGCCCGCGTAGGTGCGGCCGTCGAGGTCCCGGGGCCGGGTGAGGTCGGCGCGGTCGGCCTTGACGGCGATGCCGGTCGCCCAGTGCTGCAGCGGCGCGAGGACCGAGACGGTGCGCGAGCCGGCCGCCCGGGAGAATGTCGCCTGCGCCTGCGTGGAGATGCCGAACTCGGCGTTGCCGGCGTCGACGAGGGTGTCCGGGGTGGTGTTGTTGTAGGGCAGGAACTCGACGTCGAGACCGGCGTCGGCGAACAGGCCCTCCTGCTGGGCCACGTACAGGCCGGTGTGGTTGGTGTTCGGCGTCCAGTCCAGGGCGAACCGGATCGTGTCGCCGGAGTCGTCGTCGCCGGTGCCGCCGGCGCAGGACGCGGTGAGCAGCAGCGCCGCGGTGAGGGCGGCCAGGACGGTGAGCCGGCGACGCAGCCGGGAGGTGGTCGTCATGAGGCCGGCCAGTCCTGCGTGTTCAGCGCGGTGTCCCAGAACAGCAGCTCGTAGCGGGTGGCGATCGTGAACGCCCCGGCCATGGCGTCGCGCTCGGTGTCGGTGGCGGCCGCCGCCGCGACGTCGACGAGCTCGCGGGCGGTGGCGACCGCGGCGTGGAACTCGGGCGCGTCGTAGGTGGTGACCCACTGGGCGTAGGGGTGGGTGGGGTCCGCGGTGAGCACGTCGGCGGCGCGGACGGCCAGCTCGCGGCCGACCTCGGCGTAGATCCAGAAGCACGGAAGCACCGCGGCGGCGCCGACCGGATACGGATCGGTGGCGACCGTGGCGGTCAGGTAGGAGACGTAGCCGAGGCAGGCGGGGGAGTGCGCGGGGGTGTCCTCGGCGGGCGGCAGGACACCACCGGTGAGCAGACCCCGGTGCAGGGCCGATTCCTCGGTGGCGGCCGTCGCCGCGCTGTTGGCCCAGAACGCGGCGGTGGCCGGGTCCGGGGCCTTCGCCGCGAGGAGGGCGAGCGCCTTGGCGTAGCCGGCGAGGTAGAGGGCGTCCTGCTCGATGTAGAAGCGGAACGCGTCGAGCGGCAGGGTCCCGTCGCCGAGCCGGCGCAGGAACTCGAGGTCGTCGATGGCCTCGCGCAGGACCTTCGTACGGTCCCACAGCAGATCGGTGAAGCGCTCGGTCCCCTCCGGGACCGACGCATGGGCAGGCATGGTCATGCCGTGACATCCCTTCGTCAGCATTACCTGATCAGGTTCGACGGGTGTGATCTCAGCTCCCGCTCGTGTGCGGAGCACCCCGTGTCTACGGAGGCGACGATAGCACCGGGTGTGGCTCGCCCCACGCGGGCCCGGGGTGCCGGGTCGCCGGGGCTGCGCGTGCAGCCTGTCTGTTGTTGGTACCTTGGCCCCAGACCGTTCGTTCGGGAGGGACCGTGGACGCCGAGACTCTCATCGTCGGGTGCAAGTACGGCGACGTACGCGGCTACCGCGACGGTTCCGTCTACGCGTGGAAGGGTGTCCCGTACGCCGCGCCGGCGTCCGGCGACCTTCGGTTCCGCGCCCCCGAACCGCCGGAGCCGTGGACCGACGTGCTCGACGCCCGCCGGTTCGGGCCCATCGCGCCGCAGGGCCGCAACAATCCCATCCCCATCGACCCGGGCCTGTCGATCGGCGAGGACTGCCTCTCGCTGAACATCTGGGCACCGGAGCCGGACGGGGAGCCGCGGCCGGTGATGGTCTGGATCCACGGCGGCGCCTACGTCCTCGGGTACTCGGGTCAGCGGATCTACGACGGACGGTTGCTCGCCGAACGCGGGGACGTCGTCGTGGTGACGGTCAACTACCGGCTCGGAGCCCTCGGCTTCCTCGACTTCTCGTCGTTCTCGACAGCCGGGACCACCTTCGAATCCAACGTCGGGTTGCGGGACCAGATCGCCGCGCTCGAGTGGGTGCGCGACTGCATCTCCGCGTTCGGGGGCGACCCGGACCGGGTCACCGTGTTCGGCGAGTCGTCGGGCGGCGGGTCGCTGACCACCCTGATGACCGTGCCCCGCGCCGAGGGCCTGTTCCACCGGGCCATCGCGCAGAGCCCGCCGGCGACGTCGGCATACGGGTCCGAGCGGGCTGCCCGGGTCGCCGAGCGGTTCCTCGAGATCCTCGACCTCACGCCGGCCCGGGTGTGGGCGTTGCGGGACATGCCGCACGAGACGCTGACCGATGCGGGCGACGTGCTCGTCGGGGAGATCCCCACGAAGTTCCCCGGCACGCTCGCGATGGCGCCGGTGGTCGACCGCGACCTGGTGCCGAAGTACCCGGTGGCGGCGTTCCAGAAGGGGCTCGCGCACCGGATTCCCCTGATCATCGGGTCCAACAAGGACGAGCCGTCGATCTTCCGCTTCATGAAGTCGCCGCTGATGCCGGTGAGTGACGCCTCCGTGCAGGCGATGCTCGACGCGCTCGCCGCGGATCATCCGGAGCTGCCGCCCGACCGTATCGCGGAGATCATCTCCGCGTATCCGGACGTCTCGAAAACGTCGGGGGCGATGGCGCTTTCGCGGGACGCCGGGTTCCGGATGCCGGTCGTGTGGATCGCCGACGCGCACAGCGCCCACTCGCCGACGTGGGTGTACCGGTTCGACCACGCCACCCCGATGCTCAAGGCGGCGCGGATCGGCGCCGGCCACGCCACCGAACTACCCTACGTCTTCGGCAACTTCGGGACCCTCGATCGCGACCCCACGTTCTGGCTCGGCGGCCGCAAGGCCGCGACGGTGGTCTCGGGCCGGATCCAGCGCCGCTGGCTGGCCTTCGCGCACCACGGTGTGCCCGCCGCCCTGGACGGGTCCCGGCATTGGGCGCCGTACGACACCGGAAAGCGGATGACCCTGCTGATCGACAGCACCGACACCCTAGTCTCGGACCCCGACAGGGTGCTGCGTGAGGCTTGGGGCGACCAGGTGATGGGCTTCAGCTGATCGGGCGGCTCCGTGCGGGCCGAATGTCACATCACTTCGCTCAGATCGGCCTGCTGTGACATTCGGCCGACACCAAACTGGTATGACCACTTGACCTCTGGCCGGGTTCCGGCCTACGGTCGGTCCGTGATGTTCGAGCCGATCGCCCGCAAGTCCGCCTCCGGCGAGGTGTACGACCAGATCGCCGCCCGGGTGCTCGGGGGCGACCTCGCCGCCGGGGCGGCGCTGCCGAGCGAGCGCAACCTGGCCGAAGCGTTCGGTGTATCGAGACCCGCTGTCCGCGAGGCGATTTCCCGGCTATCCCACGCGGGTCTGGTGGAGGTGCGCCAGGGGGAGGCGACGTCGGTCCGCGACTTCCGCACCCAGGCCGGTCCGGAGCTGCTCCCGCGGCTGCTCGTGCGCGACGGCCGGCCCGACTGGGACGTCGTCCGCAGCGTCCTCGAGGCCCGACGCCTCATCGGCCGTCAGGTTGCCCGGCTCGCCGCCGCCCGCGCGACGGACGAGACGGAACCCCGGTTGCGCGACGCTGTGGCGCGGCTCGCGACGGGAGAGGACCCCGTCGCGCTGCAGGTCGCCGCCCTCGAATTCTGGGAACGCGTCGTCGACGCGGCCGACTCCCTCGCGTTCCGGTTGATCTTCAACAGCCTGCGCAACGCCTACGAACCGGCCATGACCGCGATGGCCGGCGTCCTGGTCGCCGAAGTCGGCCGCACCGACCTCTACGAACGGCTCGCCGGCGCGATCGTCGCCCACGACGAGGACGGCGCCGAACGCGCCGCCGGGGAACTGCTCGACCTGGGCACGTCGGCCCTGACAACCGCCATCGACCATGCGGAACACGCAGATGCGAGGAGCCGGGCATGAGCACGGATCGGACCGAACGGCGTAGCCGTCGCACCTCGATCGGCCTGTGGGACGCCGCCGCCGAGTTCGCGCGGCACCCGTCGCCGTGGATGATCGGCGCGATGCTCGCCGCCGCGAGCGTCGCGCGGGTTCTCCGCGGCGACTGGCAGATCTCCGACGCCCTGGTCCCACTGGTCGCCCTGCTGGTGTTCCCGCTGGTGGAATGGGTCATCCACGTCGGCATCCTGCACTGGCGGCCGCGCCGGATCGCCGGACTGACGCTGGATTCGCTGCTGGCCCGCAAGCACCGCGAGCACCACTGCGACCCGCGCGACGTGCCGCTGATCTTCATTCCCTGGCAGACCCTGGTGTGGCTGCTGCCGGTTCTCGTCGCCGGCGCATGGCTGGCCTTCCCCAGGGCCGGCCTGGCACTGACGTTCCTGGTGACCGTCGGCGTCCTGGGCCTGAGCTACGAATGGACGCACTACCTCATCCACACGGACTACCGCCCGAACTCGCGGCCCTACCGCGCGGTGTGGCGCCACCATCGGCACCACCATTTCAAGAACGAGCACTACTGGTTCACCGTCACCACCGCGGGCACCGCCGACCGGATTCTCGGCACCGAACCGGACCCGGCCTCGGTCGAGACGTCGCCGACCGCCCGGAATCTGCACGCGTCCCGCTGACCCGGCGCGTGGACCCCGCTCACGTGCGTCGCGCTGCGCCGGGCAGCCGCAGACGCCCGGCGAACTCGTGGAGCAGATCGATCAGATCCCGATCGTCGGTGCGGATGCGCCCGGTACCGCCGATCGCCGCGAGGCATCCCACGATCGCGGTGCCGTCGTCGCGCACCGGGACGGCGACCGCGGTGCGTCCCTGACGCAATTCGTCCTGCTCGACGGACACGTCGAGGCTCCGGATGCGACTCAGCTCGATCGCGAGCCGGTCGAGCTCGACGATCGTGCGCGGCCCCACTTTCGGCAGGGTTGTGCCGGGGACGAGATGGGGGCGGTCGGCGAGAAGCAGCTTCCCGATCGCGGACGCGTGCAGGTGCCGGGTCAACGACGACTCGCCCAGCAGCTCGTGGTCCGGGTCGCGATCCACCAGCCGGATCCGGTCCCGTTCGTAGGAGGCCAGATACACCCCGTGCCGCACCTGGGCGCGCAGATCCTCGAGCACCTCGGCCACCGGCCACGTCTCCACGTGCGGTGTTGCCGCCAGCTCCTGCGTCCGTCGGCCGAGCGCGAAACCCGACAGGTCGTGCACCCGCACCAGATAGCCGTCGGCGACGAGGAGGTTGAGCAGCCGGTACGCGGTCGCCGGCGGGATGCGGGTGAGCCGGGCCAGATCCTTGGCCGTCGCGCCCGAACCCAGCTGAGCTACCGCCTCGAGCAGGGCCAGCGCACGCTGCACGGCCGTCGGCTCCCGGCCGGTGACCTCGCGCGCCACCGTCAGAGATCCCGATGCGGGCCGCGGTCGGCACGCACCAGGGTCATCGCGCCGAGCCGGTCGGGTGCGAAGACCCCGGCGCCCGGCAGCACGTCCGCGGATTCCGCGCTGTCGAACACCCCGATCGCCGTCGCAGCGCGTGGCGTCCGCCGCCGGAGCAGGAGGTACCACAGGGGTCCCGCGGCGAGCAGCAGCAGGGGGACGGCCACCACGGCGGGATCGACCGCGACGATGCCGGAGCCGACGACGCAGCCGAGCAGCAGCGCGCCGCCCGCGGCCGCAGCACCACCGACGAGGGTCGAGCCGCGGGTCTGCTCGCCGATTCTGGTCAGGAAGCGCAGGGAGGCGACGGCCACCAGGACGTACGCGACGAGCACCGCGACGCGTACCGCGTGCTGAAGCCCCGCGACGAGATGCGGAGCCCCGGCCTTGGCGACGGCGATCGTGAGCGCCACCAGCCCGGCCGCGGCGACGGCACGGTACGGCGTGCGGTACATCCGGTGCACCGCGGCCAGGGGCCGGGGGAGCACCCGCTCGATCCCCATCGTGTACCCCAGTCGCGAAACCGCGTTGACCGATGCCATCGAGGACGCCAGCCACGAGCAGGTCAATCCGAGATGCAGCGCCACGACGACGGCGACCGGCACGCCGGAGTCGGTGCCGTGGCGATACGCGTCGATCACCGTCCCGCCGCGGCCACCCCAGACCGCCAGGGCCGCGAGGACGCAGAGCGCCCCGCAGATCACCGGTGTCCAGAGCACGGTGCGGGTGACCGTCACCAACGGTCGCCGGGCCTCGGGTGCCAGGAAGGTGGCGCTCTCGAATCCGGCGAGCGCGAACACGGCGGTGAGCGCCAGGACCACGAGTTCGCCGGCGCCGCCGCCGGGGGGTTCCGCGACCGGTGTGGGCACGGCCGGCACGAGGAACAGCGTGAGGATGAACGCGAGCGAGCACGCCTCCACCAGCAGGATCGCGTGGACCGCGAATCTGATCCCGCGGACCACGCACGCGCCGATCACGCAGGCCAGCACGAGATACAACGGCAGTGCGGGAACGGAGACGCCGGCCCCGTGGGCGACTGCCAGGATCGACTGCCCCCCGTGGTAGAGGGTGAGCCCGGCACTGCCGAGGTACTTCACCGCCAGCGCGGCACCACCGCCGAGCGCGGCGCGCGGGCCGAGTCCCTGCGCGACGAACGTGTACGGGCCGCCGGCGGCGGCGAGGCGGCGGGTGAAGGCCGCGAAGCATCCGGCCACCGCGCCCAGCAGGACCGTCGTCGCCGCCACGGTGAGCAGGCCTGCGAGCATCGACTGCCCGGCCACGATCGCGGTCGTCAGGACGACCATCGACGCGGCGGGCGCCGTGGTGGCGACCGACTGCGCGAGGACCTCGATGCCGGACAGCCGGCGCCGGCCGAGGGCTCGTAGCGGCGACAAGGCCGGTCGTTCCGGCTCACGCGCCGTGAAGGACTGCGTGATCGCGTCGGAGAGTGCGGACATGGCACGCGAAGCTATCGGCCCGGTGTTTCCGGTCTGTTTCCGGGGGAAGTCGAACGGGCGCACCGGGATCGAGAATTCGGGTCCGCGGCGGACCGTCGTTCTCGAGCGCCGGTCCGCAAGACGTTGCGCGTGCGAGACATCCCCGCATCCCGCTCTTCCCACCATAGGTGCCGAGCCGATCGGGACGGTCGGTGTTGCACGATGGGAGCAGTCACTGTGGCAGTTACACGTAGGTCTTTCATGAAAGGACTCGGCGTCACGGGCGGCGCCGGCCTGATGTACGGCGCGATGTCCACGATCGGCCTCGCGCCCGCAACGGCGTCGGCGCCGGCTTTCCGGGCGCCGGCGCGCAGCGACCTGATCGGCCGGGTGGACGGCCATCATTCGGTCGTCGTCCTCGGCGGCGGCCCGGCCGGATTGTGCGCCGCCTACGAATTGGGGAAGGCCGGGTACGACGTCACGGTGCTGGAGGCTCGGCGTCGGCCCGGTGGCCGGGTCTGGTCCGTGCGCGCCGGAACGGAGGAGACGGACCTGAACGGCGAGAAGCAGGTCTGCACCTTCGCCGACGGGCACTACTTCAACCTCGGTGCCACCCGCATCCCGCAGAGCCACGTGACGATGGACTACTGCCGCGAACTGGGGGTGGAACTGCAGGCGTTCGGCAACCAGAACGCCAACACCTTCGTGCACTACTCGAGCGACACGGCGTTGTCCGACCGGTCCATCACGTATCGGGCGGCGAAGGCCGACACGTACGGGTACATGTCGGAGCTGTTGCAGAAGGCGGCCTCCCGCGGCGCACTCGACGACGTGCTCACCCAGGCCGACAAGGACGCGCTGTCCGAGTTCCTCAGTGACTTCGGCGACCTGTCCGGCGACGGACGATACGTCGGGTCGACCCGCCGCGGGTACACCTCCGAGCCCGGCGCCGGTCTGGACTTCGGCACGCACGAGCCGCCCTTCGCGATGACGGACGTGATCCGCGGCGGCATCGGCCGCAACTTCAGCTTCGACTTCGGCTACGACCAGGCGATGATGATGTTCACCCCGGTCGGGGGCATGGACCGCATCTACTACGCGTTCGAGGACCGCATCGGTACCGACAGGATCGAATACGGGTCGGAGGTGACGGCCCTGCAGAACACGACCGAGGGGGTGCGGGTGGAATACACCCGCGACGGTGCGCCGCGGGTGGTGGACGCCGACTTCGCGATCTGCACCATCCCGCCGCACCTGGTGACGCGGCTGAACCACAACCTGCCCGCCGACGTCGTGCACGCACTCGGCGCGGCCGAGCCCAGCTCCTCGGGCAAGCTCGGCATCGAGTACACGCGCCGCTGGTGGGAACTCGAGGACCGGATCTACGGCGGTGCCAGCAACACCGACAAGGACATCTCCCAGATCATGTTCCCCTACGACCACTACAACTCGGACCGCGGCGTGGTCGTCGGCTACTACTCCTCGGGCAAGAGGCACCTCGGTTTCGAATCGCTCACGCACAAGCAGAGATTGGCCAAGGCGATCGCGGAGGGGGCAGAGATCCACGGCGACAAGTACACCCGCGACATTGCCTCGTCGTTCTCGGGCAGCTGGCGCCGCACCCGGTACTCGGAGTCGGCCTGGGCATCGTGGCAGGGTGCCGGGGGTTCCCACGGGGGAGAGGCAACCCCCGAATACACCCTGCTGCTCGACCCGGTGCAGAACGTCTACTTCGCCGGCGACCACCTGTCCAACGCGATCGCCTGGCAACACGGTGCGTTCACCTCCGCACGCGCCGTGGTCACGTCGCTGCACGAGCGTGTCGCCGCATCCTGACATCCCCATCCCGGACAAGGAGAGATCCATGAACAAGCGTGCCGCCCGAACCGTTCTCGCGGCCCTGGTCCTGCCCGTCGTCGGCGCCTCGACCGTGGCGTGCTCGTCCACGGACGCGGAGGCCGGCTCGGCACCGCCCGTGCTCGTGCAGTCGGTGCTGCCGGTCGGGGAGGCCAACCCGATGATCGCCGAGGGCGTGGGCATCGGCGCCAGCGCCGCCGTGTACAAGACCAGCGGAATCGGGCCGTCGGCCGCGAACACCGCCGCGCCGCAGGGGTCCCCGGAGTCCTACATCGACACCGCGACCTTCGCGGGCGGTGTCCTCCCGGCCGGGGTGACGGTCACCGAGGCGCAGGGCATCAATGTGCTCCGCAAGATCCGCGACAATCTCGAGGCTCAGGGGCTCGGTCTGGCGGACGTGACCACGATGCGGGTCTTCCTCGACAACGCCCCGGGGACGGATCGCGCCGACTACGCCGGATGGAACCGGGCGTACCGCCAGTTCTTCGCGAACACCAACCTCGAGACCGGCGACACCGAGCTGGTGCCGATGGGGACCGCCGAGCCCGCCGCGCCGCTCGAACGCAACCCGGCTCGCCCGAGCCGATTCGCGCTGGAGGTGGCGAGTCTGCCGGTGGCCGGGTGGCTCGTCGAAGTGGAGGTCGACGCCGTCTACCCCGAGGGGAAGGGACCCCGCTGATGGGAGCACTCAGTCCCGCCCACTGGGCGATCATTGCTCTCGTGGTGCTGGTGTTGTTCGGATCCAAGCGGCTGCCCGAGGCCGCACGGGGCCTCGGACGGTCGATGCGAATCCTGAAGACGGAAGTGGGTGAGTTGCATACGGACACCGGCGACGCGCCACGGGAGCTGTGAACGCGTGGGCCTGCGCCGCGGCGCAGGCCCACGGGCCGCGTCCGCCGGGCGATGGGTCGAAGTTCCCATCCCGGGGCGGGCCGAATGGGCAATCCTTCCGATGCCGGTCACCGTCGGTGCTCCTAACGTCCTCTGCGACGGCAGATTCGGACTCGGTCAGGAGCGGTCATGAGCGCACACGTCGGCGTCGGACCCGGTACGCGGCTGGTTCGGGGACGTGCCGCCGCACTCGCCGGGATCGTCGCGCCCCTCCTCTTCACCGTGGTGGTGCTGGCGCAGCAGGCAGCCCGGCGGGACGAGTACAGCCCGACCGCGGAAACGATCAGTGCGCTCGAAGCCGGCCCGAACGGCTGGATCCAGCAGTTCAACTTCGTCGTGTTCGGACTCCTGCTGCTGATCTTCACCGTCGCCGTGCACCGGGGACCGGCGGCCGACCGGACGGGCGCCCTCGGCCCGGTGCTGATCGGTCTCGCCGGCGTCGGCGCACTGCTCGCGGCGGTGTTCCCGCTGCGGGAGGACGCAGCGGGGGTCACCTACGACCCGGGCTACCACTTCGTCTCGGGCTTCACGTTCTTCTCGTGCATCGCGCTCGGCCTGGTCGTGACGTCGCGCCGTCTCGCACGCGACGGGCGGTTCCCGGCGCTGTCGCGCTACGTGCTCGGTGCGGGACTCGTCGCCGCGGCCGGCGTGCCGCTCATGGTCGTGCTGGTGCTGCCCGACGACGCGCCCCTGCACGACCTCGCGGGTCTCGTGCAGCGGGGCATTCTCTGGTTGGTCGTCTTCCCCACGCTCGTCGCGCTGGGCCTTTGCCTGCGCGCCGGGGGTGCCCCCACCGGGCAGGCCGGCGCCCGCTGAGCGAGGCGGGCGCCTCCGCGCTGTTAGAGGCGCGCGCCTCCGTGCTGATAGAGGCGGCGCCTCCGTGCTGATTGAGGCGGCGCCTCGGCGAGTCAGTTCCGGTATTCGGGGTTCGCGTCGAGGAACTGCGCGACGTACCAGCACGAGGCCGCGATCTTCAGGCCCTCCGAACGGGTGGCATCGAGGGCGTGGCGGACCACCTCGGCGGCGAGTCCGTGACCGCGGAACCGGGGCTGGGTGACGGTGTGGTCGAAGTCGCGCACACCGTCCGAGTCGGTGTAGTCGGCGAACGCGGCGAGGGTGTCGCCGGTGTACAACGCGAATCGGGACTGCTCGGCGTGATGTTCGATGCGGTGCTCGTCGTTGGTCACGCCAACGACCCTACCGGCCGTCGCGCCGGCGGGGGGATCCGCCCGCGGCGGCGGTAATGCGCGCGGCGCGGGCCGCGATGTTCCTGTTGTGGACCTGTGTCGAGGGCGGGCCCCGCGTGACGTGAGCGGTGACGTGGTGGTGGTGACGCGATGCAGTCGACAGTGGCGACGGGCTCAGGCGGGGACCGGGCCGGCCGGCGGGTGGGCGGCGCGGACGGCGTCGA
The DNA here is from genome assembly GCF_011058165.1 of Rhodococcus aetherivorans. GTDB lineage: Bacteria > Actinomycetota > Actinomycetes > Mycobacteriales > Mycobacteriaceae > Rhodococcus > Rhodococcus aetherivorans. The sequence continues at coordinate 16,297 of NZ_JAALEG010000036.1, read as the reverse complement.
CGAACGCGGACTTGCGGGTCAGGTAGCGGTCCCGGAACTCGTCGAGGTCGTCGGTTCCGTCGCTCGAGACGGCGGTGAGGTATCCGAAGAGGGCGACGGCGGCGGCGAGCACCGGATCGGGAGCGGACAGCCGCATCTCGTTGACGATCGCGTCGAGGTCGACGATGCCGCGGGCGACCGAGCGCAGGTGCAGGTCGTCGGATTGCAGGGCCTCGGTGAGGTCGGCCTCGGCGAGGGCGGAGTGATCCGCCTCGAACAGGTGGTTGTAGACGCTGTCGGCGGCGTGCAGGAAGCGAACCTGCAGCGCGCGATCGGCCGCCCGCAGGGGAGCGGCCACGGCGGCGTTCCGTCGCGGGGGTCGCGCGCCGATCCGGGTGGCGAGGACGCCGAGGAGCACGCCGGCCGTGAGTCCCACCGGTACGGCCCACCAGGGTGCCGCACCGCTCGTGAGCAGGTCGGTCAGTGTCTCCACCGTACGGATCCTAACAGCGGAAGTCACATCAGTCTCACCAGTCACTCTGTTATCGAATCGTTCCGGCTGCGCGATCGGGTGGTTGTCGCAGGTCACTAACGTCAACGGTCGTTCGAAGGAGGTGCCGTATGACCGCATCCGCGCTGACGGACGCGAAACTCGTCCGCGCGTTGTCCGACGAATTCCTTTCGCGGCGAGTCGATTACAACGCGCTGGAGCGCCTTCATCACGGGGACGTGGCGGACTGGGCCGCCGCGGCGAGCAGGTTCGCGGCGCTGTCGGACGAGGAGGAACGGCACCTCGCCCTGCGCTGGCGGGACAATCCCCGGGAACTTCTCGACATCCTGCTCGCGCGGGCCGACGAGGTCACCGCCCGCCGATGCCGCACGGCCTGGGTCTCCCTCGACCGGTTCGCGCCGTTCGTCCGCGCGAGCAACGGGCCGTGACCACGGCACCGCCACGGGGCCTCAGGACTCGTCCACGACGATCACCTCGTCGTCGCCGAGTGCCCGGAACGGCAGCCGCTCGCGAGTGAGGAAGTCCAGCGTCCGCGCGACGCCCGCGTCGGCGAGGGGCGAGTCCCCGGCGTGCGGGACGATCGCGTAGTCCACCCACCCGAGACCGTCCCAGCGGGCCGGGACCCCGCAGACCGCGTCGACCTCGCCGGGATCGTCGGAGAATTCGAGACCGCGCAGGGACGGCGTCACAAGGCACGCCCCTGCGCTGTATCCAGCGTAGGCCAGCCCACCGGAACGGACCAGGTCCGTGAGGATCTCGTCGCCCCCGCACAGGGCGAGCCGCGCGCGCAGCACGAACGTGTTGCCGCCGCGCACCCACAACGCTCCGAACGGGGACAGCGCCGCCCGCAGGCCGTCGGGGGCGCCGGCATGGTCCCGCAGATCCACCTCGGTGGGTTCGTATCCGAGCGCACGCAGCGGCGCCAGCTCGCTCGCCACCGCCGAGTCCCGGGCCCGGGACGGCCATGCGTCGGCCGCGTTCGCGATCACCGCGATCGGGCACGGCCCCCGCGTGACTCCGAGGAGCAACCCGGGATCCGTGCCGAACCGGTACGACGACAGGAACAGCCGCACGAAGCCGCCGATCAGATCGTGAAGGCGAGGTGGTCGACGATCCGCCGGCCCACCGTCGTGTCGCCGCCGAGGGTGATCTCGTCGAGACGGTCGAACGCGTGCGTGCGGCCGCCGGCGAGCCGCACGAACAGCCGCGAATCCATAGCTACGGTGCTCGTCGCCGGACCGGACAGGGCCGGCACCACCGCGGCCCGGCCGTCCACCTCGACGTGGAGGGTGCGGGCCAGCGGGCCGCTCAGCTCGAACGTGATCCGCGCCCCGTCGGGAGCCTTGCCGCGCTTGCCGACGACGTACGCGAGCGCCCCGAAGATCTCCGCGGCTGCGAGCTCGGCCCGCGCGCCGCCCTCGTCGCCGGGCACGCCGAGCGCGTCGCGGAGGTCGAGTTCGTGCATCCAGCAGTCGAAGACGCGGATGCGCATGAAACGGCCGTAGGTGGCCTGCCCCACCGGGGTCATCGCCGGTTCGTCGAAGTCCTTCTGGGTCATGGCCCCGAGTTGCTCCCGCCGGCGCGCGACGATCTCCCGGTACCGCGCGAGCACCTCGTCGCCGGGCGTGCCGCGGAGGGACTCGATCCACCGTTCGTTGAAGGCGCCGATCTCGTTGCGGACGTGGCCGAGGGCGTGCACGTCGATCTCGACGTGCGGCGCCTCGATACCGGCGAGCATCGACTCGGTCCCGATCAGGTGTGCCGTGATGTCCTTGACCGTCCACCCGGGCAGCGAGGTGGGCGTGTACCAGGTGTCCCCGTGTACGTCGGCGAGCAGTTCGTCGATGACCCCGAACTGCTCGAGCAGCAGCGCGCGGATCGGCTCGACCGGGAACTCCGGCGCGGCGTCCGTGTCCGGCCCGGTGGTGCCGCCGGTCGTGGTGTTTCCGTGTGTCTTTCCGTGTGTCACAGTGCGTCCTCCGCTTCGAGACGGGCCAGGCCGGCGCGGATCGCCGCACCGGTGGCCTCCGGGTCGTGGGGCCGGCGCCGCAGCAGTCCCGCCGCGAGGCGCAGCTTGTCGCCGCGCCACCGCGGCAGCACGTGCAGATGCGCGTGGAAGACGGTCTGGAAGGCGGACCGGCCGTCGTTGAACACCAGGTTGGCGCCGTCCGCGGCGAAATCCGAGCGTTGCACGCCCCGGGCGATGCGCTGCCCGGCCCGGAACAGCGCGGCGCCGTGCTCGGGATCGAGGTCGTCGAGCCGGGGCGCGTGGACCCGCGGCACCACCAGCGTGTGCCCGCGGGCGATCGGCCGGATGTCGAGGAAGGCCACCACGTCGTCGTCCTCGTACACCCGCACGGCGGGAGCGTCGCCGCGGACTATGGCGCAGAACACACAGGAGCTCACCCGCTCACTGTAGGCGGGGCGTCTGCTCCGCGGCGACCGCTGCGACGAGTTGCGGCAGGCCCACCGCGGCGGTGGTGCGCCACACCTCGTCCACCCGGTCGGACAGGTCGGTCTGCTCGGGGTTGACCTCGACGACGGGGATACCGTGCCGGCGGGCCAGCGAGGGCAGGCCGGCGGCCGGATAGACGATCCCCGACGTGCCGACCACGAACACCACGTCGGCGGTCAGCACGGAGGCGGTGGCCGCCTCCCACGGTCCGGCCGGCAGCGGCTCGCCGAACCACACCACCCCGGGCCGCACGTCGCCGCCGCACGCGCCGCAGGCCGGTGGATCGAGACGGGCGACCGGCTCGGTGGGGGCCTCGGGCAGGTCGGCGGGGGTGCCGCACTCGGCGCACCGCGGCGAGAACAGGCTGCCGTGCAGATGCGAGAGCACGGGGCTGCCGGCCCGCTCGTGCAGGTCGTCGACGTTCTGCGTGACGATCGACAGGTCCACGGTGCGCCCCCAGCGGGCCAGCGCCCGATGCCCGGCGTTCGGCTGCACTCGTCGGACCAGGGCCACGCGCCACTGGTACCAGGCCCACACCGACGCGGGATCGCGGTCCCACGCCTCCGGTGTCGCCAGATCGGCCGGGTCGAAGTGCTCCCACAGGCCGGTCTGCGCGTCGCGGAACGTCGGCACGCCGCTTTCGGCGGACATTCCGGCGCCCGTGAGCACGGCGACCCGTCGTGCGGGCCGGGCCAGATCGAGGATCCGCGCGGGGGGAGTGGGCATCGGGTCAGGGTAGGGGGCCGGGGCCGGACTCGTCCGTACTCTCCTCGTCGTGCCGGAGGACGGCGCCGCACCGTGGGCACGGGGCCTCCGGTTCCTCGAGGAAGAAGCCGCAGTCGGGGCAGACCCGGTGCATCCAGCACACGGGGTCGCCGCCGGCGGCGGGCACGTCGTTCACCGCGCACCCCGCATCCGCTCCGCGAGGACGGCGGCGCCACTGTGCTCGAGGTCCCGGGTGGCGGTGAGCAGGACGACGGACCGGCCGTCGGCCAAGTCGTCGAGGCGCGCCAGGGCTGCACGCGCGTCCGGGCCGTCCAGTTCGGCGAGGTACCGGTCGCGGAACTCGGCGAACTGCGAGGCGTCGTGCGAGTACCACTTGCGCAGCCCGGTCGACGGCGCCAGGTCCTTGGCCCAGTCGTCGTGATGGAACGCGTCCTTGCGCAGCCCCCGCGGCCACAGCCGGTCGACGAACACCCGGAACGCCTCCTCGTCTCCCGGATGGTCGTACACGCGCTCGACGACGACGCTGCGACGTGCCATGGACTCGCCCCTCCTCCCTCACCGCGGATACGGCAGAATTGTGAAGTGAACTACCTCACATTCTGGCATCGTTCGACTGTTCGGACTCGATTCAGACGAAACCCAGCGGTTGCGCCGCTGTCGGGGGCGGGGTACGTCTGACTAGGCTCATCGCCCATCGTGCACGGCCCGAGTCGGCCGCTCGTCGCACATGACCCGCCGCTCATCGCGGTGAGGTGCCGATTCAACGCAGGAGTCGAAAACTTTGGAAACCGAGGATATGGGTACGGGACGTGCGGTGACAGCGCGACCCACCGTCGGCGTCGTTCGGGAAACCAACGACGGCGAGCGGCGGGTCGCGCTGGTGCCGATGATCGTCCCGTCGTTGATCAAGAAGGGGCTCGACGTGGTCGTCGAGTCCGGGGCCGGGCTCGGTGCGCTGATCCCGGACGAGGCCTACGTCGAGGCCGGTGCGCGGATCGGGGATGCGTGGTCGGCGGATGTGGTGCTCAAGGTGGCGCCGCCGTCGGATGCGGAGGTCGCCCGGATGCGGTCGGGGCAGGCGCTGATCGGGTTCCTCGCCCCGCGCAACGCGCAGAACCAGATCGGGGCGCTGGCCGCGGCCGGGGTGCAGGCGTTCGCCGTCGAGTCGATCCCGCGGATCTCCCGGGCGCAGGTGATGGACGCGCTGTCGTCGCAGGCGAACGTCGCCGGGTACAAGTCGGTGCTGGTCGCCGCGTCGGAGTCGACGCGGTTCTTCCCGATGCTCACCACCGCCGCGGGCACGGTCAAGCCGGCGACGGTGCTGGTGCTCGGTGTGGGGGTGGCCGGGTTGCAGGCGCTGGCCACGGCCAAGCGCCTGGGCGGGCGCGCCACCGGCTACGACGTGCGTCCGGAGGTCGCCGACCAGGTGCGGTCGGTCGGTGCGCAGTGGCTCGATCTGGGCATCGACGCCGCCGGTGAGGGCGGCTACGCCCGCGAACTCACCGCCGACGAGCGTGCGCAGCAGCAGGCGGCGCTCGAGGAGGCCATCAAGGGCTTCGACGTGGTGATCACCACCGCGCTGGTGCCGGGCCGGCCCGCGCCGCGGCTGGTGACCGCCGCCGCCGTGGAGGGCATGAAGCCCGGCTCGGTGGTGGTGGATCTGGCCGGCGAGACCGGCGGCAACTGCGAGCTGACCGAACCCGGACGCACGGTGGTCAAGCACGGCGTGACCATCTGCTCGCCGCTGAATCTGCCCGCGACCATGCCCGAGCACGCCTCGCAGCTGTATTCGAAGAACGTCGTGGCCCTGCTCGAGCTGATGCTCGACGAGTCCGGTGCCCTGGCGCCGGACTTCTCGGACGAGATCCTCGACGGCGCGTGCGTGACCCGCTCGAAGGAGAACGTCTAGATGTATACCGAACTGTTGGCGAACATCGCGATCCTGGTCCTGGCCGGGTTCGTGGGCTTCGCCGTGATCTCGAAGGTGCCCAACACCTTGCACACCCCGCTGATGTCGGGCACCAACGCCATCCACGGCATCGTGGTGCTCGGTGCGCTGGTGGTGTTCGGCCACCTGCCGGCCGGCGCGCCGTGGAGCATCAAGGTCATCCTGTTCGTCGCGCTGGTGTTCGGCACGCTGAACGTCGTCGGTGGCTTCGTCGTCACCGACCGCATGCTCGCGATGTTCAAGCCCAAGAAGCGGGTGCCGGTGTCGGCCGCCCCGGCGGAGCAGAAGGGAGCCGACGCGAAATGAGCTACCTCGTCTCCGTCCTGTACATCGTCGCGTTCGCGATGTTCATCTACGGTCTGATGGGCCTGACCGGCCCGAAGACCGCGGTCCGCGGCAACTACATCGCCGCGGTCGGCATGGCCGTGGCGGTGCTCGCCGTGCTGATCGACATCCGCGACACCGACAACTGGAGCTGGATCGTCGCCGGCCTGGTCGTCGGTGTCGTCCTGGGCGTCCCGCCGGCGCTGCGCACGAAGATGACGGCGATGCCGCAGCTGGTGGCGCTGTTCAACGGCGTCGGTGGCGGCACCGTCGCGCTGATCGCGTGGGCGGAGTTCCTCGACTCGGACGGCTTCACCACCCTCGCCGAGGAACCGACGGTGCCCGTGGTGGTCGGCTCGCTGTTCGCCGCGATCATCGGATCGGTGTCGTTCTGGGGTTCGCTGGTGGCGTTCGCCAAGCTGCAGGAGCTGCTGAACAAGAACCTCGAGCGCCGCCTCGTCGGCGCGGCCAAGGCCTTCCAGCTGGCGAACATCGTGCTCGCGCTCGCGGCGATCGCGCTCGCGGTGTACATCGGACTCGCGGCCGACCCGGCGAACGATCCGACCTCGGCGGTGTGGATCGTCGCGCTGCTCGTCGTGGCCGGGCTGATGGGCCTGTTCGTGGTGCTGCCGATCGGCGGCGCCGACATGCCGGTGGTCATCTCGCTGCTCAACGCCCTGACCGGCCTGTCGGCCGCGGCGGCCGGCCTGGCGCTGAACAACCAGGCGATGATCGTCGCCGGCATGATCGTCGGTGCGTCGGGTTCGATCCTGACCAACCTGATGGCCAAGGCGATGAACCGGTCCATCCCGGCGATCGTGTTCGGCTCGTTCGGCGGCGACGGCGGTGCCGGTGCGGTGGCGGGCGGGGCCGGCGGCACCGTCAAGGCGACCTCCGCCTCCGATGCCGCGGTCCAGATGGCCTACGCCAACCAGGTCATCGTGGTGCCCGGGTACGGGCTGGCGGTGGCGCAGGCGCAGCACGCGGTCAAGGAGATGGCGGCGCTGCTCGAGGAGAAGGGCGTGGAGGTCAAGTACGCCATCCACCCGGTCGCCGGCCGGATGCCCGGGCACATGAACGTCCTGCTCGCCGAGGCCGAGGTGCCGTACGAGGCGCTCAAGGAGATGGACGACATCAACGGCGAGTTCTCCCGCACCGACGTCACCGTCGTCATCGGCGCCAACGACGTCACCAACCCCGCCGCCCGGCAGGATTCGTCCAGCCCGATCTACGGCATGCCCATCCTCAACGTCGACCAGTCCAAGTCGGTCATCGTGCTCAAGCGCTCGATGAGCTCCGGCTACGCCGGCATCGACAACCCGCTGTTCACCGCCGACCGCACCTCCATGCTCTTCGGCGACGCGAAGAAGATGGTCTCCGAGGTCACCGAGGAACTCAAGGCGCTGTAGGGAGTTCGACGAACCGGGGCGTCCGCACGGAACACCGTGCGGGCGCCCCGCTCGTGTGCGACCGTCGGAGGTGGCAGGCGGGCTGTGCCCCGGCCCGTGGCACCGACGGAAAGGATGCGTCCCGTGACCGAGCACCCAGGGACCGAGCACTCAGGGACCGAGCACCCAGGGACCGAGAGGACGTACAGGGTCGGCTACTTCGTCGGCAGCCTGTCGTCCACCTCGATCAACCGTATCCTCGCGAAGGCGTTGATCCGGCTCGCCCCGCACGACCTCGAATTCGTCGAGATCGCCATCCGGGACCTGCCGCTCTACAGCCCCGACTACGACGCGAACTACCCGCCGGAGGGGGCCGCGCTCAAGGACGCGATCGCCGCTGTGGATGCGGTGCTGTTCGTCTCACCCGAGTACAACCGGTCGATTCCCGGGGCGCTGAAGAACGCCATCGACTGGGCGTCGCGCCCGTGGGGGCAGAACTCGTTCGATCACATCCCGGCCGCCGTGATCGGCGCCTCCATCGGCGCGATCGGCACCGCCGTGGGCCAGCAGAGCCTGCGCGCCGTGCTGAGCTTCTGCAACGCGCGGCAGATGACGTCGCCCGAGGCGTACATCCATTACACGCCCGAGGTCTTCGGGGACGACGGCACCGTCCACAACTCGGGCACCGAGGACTTCCTCCGCAACTACATGCGCGAGTTCCGCGACCACGTCGTGCGGGTCCTGACCGTCCTCCCGCGCTAGCGGCCGTCCACGCGCGCGAGCGTGCGACGGGTCCGCTCACCGACGGAGCCGGCGAGGGCTGCGGCGGCGAGCACACATGCCAACGGCACCGTCATCGCCGCGGTGAGCGACGTCGCCTCCGAGAGCCAGCCGATGGTGGCGGGCCCCGCCAGGAACCCGATGTATCCCATGCCGACGACACGGGACATGTTGCGGCCCGGGGCGCCGGCGTCGATGTTCCCGGCTGCGCTGAAGATCTGCGGCACGGCGCCGGACAGGCCCAGCCCGAACAGCGCCCATCCGGCGAGCGTCGTGGGCAGCCACGGGGAGGCGACGACCGTGCCCATCCCGGCCCCCGCCAGCAGCGTGCCGTACCGGACCACGGCCACGGCGCCGATGCGGGCGCTGACGCGGTCCGCCACGAAGCGGCCGAGCGTCATCGTCGTGGAGAACGCGCCGAAGGCCAGCGCCGCGACCGCATCCGGGCTGCCCAGGTGTTCCTTGACCTGCAGGGCGCTCCAGTCGTTGGCGACGCCCTCGCTGAGCATCAGCATGAACGCGAGCCCGCCGAGCAGCAGCACCCGGCGGGAGTATCCGCCGCGCGGGCCGGCCTCGCGCGGGTGCTCGACCCGGGGCACCCGCACGAGGTGCGGCGCCGAGACCGCGACGACGAGCGCGCCGACGAGGCCGGCGCCGCCGAGGGCGACGGCCGGGGCGAGCCCCGTCGCCAGGGCGGCCGCCCCGACCAGCGACCCGGCGACCCCGCCGACCGAGAACAGGCCGTGGAACGCGGCCATGATCGGCCGCCGGTAGCGTTGCTCGACCGCCACGGCCTGCGAGTTCATCGACACGTCCAGGGCGCCGTTCGCGAACCCGAACACCGCGAGCGCCACGCCCAGCTGCCACGCCGCGCCGGCCAGGCCGGGGCCGAGGGTCGCCACCGCCAGCAGGACCGCCGCGGCGACGGTGGTGCGGTCGCTGCCGAACCGGTCGGCGAGCGGACCGGTGGCCTGCATTCCGGCGATTGCCCCGGCCGCGAGGACCAGCAGCAGGGAACCCAGCGTGGCGTGGTCGATGCCGACGCGCTCCTCGATCGCGGGGATGTGCACCACCCACATCGCGAGCAGGAACCCGTTGACGCCGAAGGTGGCGAACACGGCCGCGCGGGCGCGGCGAAGATCCTGAGCGGTCACGTGTCCCGACGCTACCGCCCGTCAGATACCGGCGAGCAGTTCCGGCACCGGGTCGGTGAGGATCGCCCCGATCTCGGCCAGCGCCCGCGCTGCCTGCTCGCCGTCGACGAGACGATGGTCGAACGACAGCGACAGCGTCGTCACCTGCCGGACGGCGAGTTCGCCGTCGACCACCCACGGTCGCGGGGTGACGGCACCGAGCGCGAGGATCGCCGTCTCCCCGGGATTGAGGATGGGGGTGCCGGTGTCGACGCCGAACACGCCGATGTTGGTGATCGAGACCGTGCCGCCGGTCAGGTCGGCCGGGGTGGCCCGGCCGGAGCGGGCGGTCTCCGCGGCGTGGGCGATGGCGCCGGCGAGGTCCGGCAGCGACATGCGGTCGGCGTCGCGGATCACCGGCACCATCAGGCCCGAGTCGGTGGCGGTCGCGATGCCCAGGTTGACGTAGTGGCGGGTGACGATCTCCTGGTGCTCCTCGTCCCAGGCCGCGTTGAGGACGGGCTGGTGCTCGAGCGTCCGCAGCAGCGCCTTGGCCACCACGGTGAGCAGCGTCGGGTGACGGCCCTCGAAGGCGGCCGCGCCGCGCAACCGGGCGACGAGGTCGACCGTGGCGGTGACGTCGCAGGTGAGGAACACGGTCACGTGCGGGGCGGTGAAGGCGCTGCGCGCCACCGCGGCGGCGGTACGTCTGCGGATCCCGTGGATCGGGGTCCGGGTCTCGCGATCCGATCCTGTTGCCGCCGTAGCGGATCCGCGTTCCTCCGCGGCGCGTCGGACGTCCGGGACGGTGATCGCCCCGCCCGTGCCGGTTCCCGTCACCTCGGTGAGATCCACGCCGAGGAGCCGGGCCTCGCGGCGCGCCGACGGTTTCGCGTCGGGGCGGTGCCGCTCCCCGGGCGGTGGGGGTGCCTGCGCCGGGGCCGGTGCCGCCGCTGCGGCGCGGGCCGCGCGCCGGCTCACCGGCGCGGCGCCCGGCCCGTAGCCGACGAGCACCTGCACGGGTGAGTCCCCGCCACCGGTCGGGGCCGGCGCGGTGCCCGCCGCGACCGGCACCGCGATGCGGATCAGTGGCGCCCCGACGGGCACGCCGGCGCCCGGCTCGGCGAGCAGTTCGGCGACCGTTCCCGCGTACGGGGAGGGCAGTTCCACCGTTGCCTTGGCGGTCTCGACCTCGGCGATCACCTGGTTGAGCTCGACCCGGTCGCCGACGGCGACGGACCACGACACCAGTTCCGCCTCGGTCAGGCCCTCCCCGAGGTCCGGCAGCCGGAAGACCTCGCTGTGTTCGGTCACCACGGTGCCGTGTTCGCTCATGCCCGGTTCCATGTCCGGCTCCTCACGCCGCGAGGCTGCGGTCGACGGCGTCGAGGATCCGGTCCGGGTCGGGCAGGTGGTAAGCCTCGAGTTTCGCCGGGGGATAGGGGATGTCGAAGCCGCCGACCCGCAGCACCGGCGCCTCGAGCTGGTAGAAGCAGCGCTCCGCGAGCTGGGCGGCGATCTCGGCGCCGATGCCGCAGAACAGCGGAGCCTCCTGCACCACGACGAGCCGTCCGGTGCGCCGGACCGACGCCTCGACAGTGTCGAAGTCGATGGGGGAGAGGGACCGGAGGTCGATCACCTCGACCGAGTGCCCCTCGGTGTCGGCGATCTGCGCGGCGTGCAGCGCGGTGGCCACCATCGACCCGAACGTCACGACGGTGACGTCCGTTCCGGGCCGGGCGACGCGGGCCTTGTCGAGCGGGAGGTCGGGCTCGGCGTCGAGGTCGACCTCGCCGCGGTCCCAGTACCGGCGTTTCGGCTCGAGGAAGATCACCGGGTCGTCGAGCGCGATGGCCTGCTGGATCATCGTGTAGGCGTCGGCCGGATGGCTCGGGCTGACGACCCGCAGTCCGGCGGTGTGCGTGAAGTACGCCTCGGGTGACTCCGAATGGTGCTCCACCGCACCGATCCCGCCGCCGTAGGGGATGCGGATGGTCAGGGGGGCGGTGACCCTCCCGGCGGTGCGGTAGTGGATCTTGGCGACCTGCGAGACGATCTGGTCGAACGCGGGGTAGACGAAGCCGTCGAACTGGATCTCGCACACCGGCCGGTAGCCGCGCAGGGCCATGCCGAAAGCCGTTCCCACGATCCCGGATTCGGCGAGGGGCGTGTCGATGACGCGGTTGTCGCCGAAGTCCTTCTGCAACGTGTCGGTGACCCGGAAGACCCCGCCGAGCCGGCCGACGTCCTCGCCCATGATCACCACCTTGCGGTCGTGTTCGAGGGCCCGGCGCAGCCCGGCGCCGAGGGCGGCCCCGAGGGCCAGCGTGGTGGTGGTCATGACAGCGCCTCCTCGTGGGTCGCGTTCTCGAAATCGGCGAGGTAGTCGCGGTAGCGGGTTCGTTCCTCGGCGATCATCGGATGGTCGGTGGCGTAGACGTGGTCGAACATGCTCAGCGGCTCGGGGTTCGGGGCACCGAGGGTGCCGGCGCGCAGCCGGGCCGCGGCCTCGTCGGCGGCGGCGCCGACCTCGTCGAAGAACTCGTCGCCGGCGTGTCCTTCCCGCCGGAGCAGCCGGTGGAGCCGGTCGATCGGGTCCCGGGCCTTCCACAGTTCGGTCTCGGCGGGGGTGCGGTAGCGGGTGGGGTCGTCGGAGGTGGTGTGCGGGCCCATCCGGTAGGTGATGGCCTCGACGAACGACGGGCCGCTGCCCTCCCGCGCATGCCGGGTGGCCCGGCGGGTGACGGCGAGTACCGCGAGCGCGTCGTTGCCGTCGACCTGCACGGCCGGCATCCCGTAGCCGGCGGCGCGCTGCGCGATCGGGACGGGACTCTGCGACCGGACCGGGTGGCTGATCGCCCAGTGGTTGTTCTGGCAGAAGAAGACCACGCCGACGCCCCACGCGACGGCGAAGCCGAGGGCCTCGGCGATGTCGCCCTGGCTGGTCGCCCCGTCGCCGAAGTAGACGACGGTGGCGATCTCGGCGCCGTCGAAGTGGGCGCCCATCGCGTATCCGGTGGCGTGCAGGCCCTGGGAGCCGACGACGATGGCGGGATTGGTCATATTGACCGTGGCCGGATCCCAGCCGGAGTGGGCGCACCCGCGCCACAGCCGGGTCATGTCGGCGGGGTCGACGCCGCGGCACCAGGCCACCCCGTGCTCGCGGTAGCTGGTGAACACGTAGTCGTCGCGGTGGAGGGCGTGCGCGGAGCCGACCTGGGCGGCCTCCTGGCCGAGCAGGGGCGCCCACAGTCCGAGTTCGCCCTGCCGCTGCAGCGCGGTGGCCTCGGCGTCGAGGCGGCGGACGACGACCATGTCGCGGTAGAGGGCGCGGAGTTCGTCGGGTCCGACGTCGGCGACGAGCGCGGAGTACTCGGGGTTGTAGACCCGTCGTCCGTCGGGCTGGATCAGCTGGACCGGATAGGCAATCTTGTCGACCACCGTGCACCACCTCGCTATGGCGGGACCGGTCGCCCTCGTGAGGCGGGCCGGCGGACCTGTGTTGTACCTCACATGATCCACGCGGGGTGCAGGTGCGCAATCGGCCGATGCGCAATTGTGCAGGAAGCACGGTTTCGGGGTGCCCGACGCTGTCATACTGCGAAATATGACCAGTCTCGATGCCACCGACGCCCGGCTGCTGCTCGAGCTTGCGCGGACCCCGCGGGCGACCGGGGTGGAGCTGTCCCAGCGTCTGGGGTTGTCCCGGAACACGGTGCAGGCGCGGCTCGCGCGATGGGATGCGGAGGGGGTCCTCGGGTCGTTCGAGCGGCGGGTGGATCCGCGGGCTCTCGGCTATCCGCTGGCGGCGTTCGTCGCCACCCGGGTCGATCAGCACCGGCTCGATTCGGTCGTCGCGGCCCTGGCACAGATCCCGGAGGTGACCGAGGTGTACGGCATGACGGGGCAGACGGACCTGTCGGTGAAGGTGGTCGCGCGCGACGCCGAGGATCTCTACCGGCTGGCCGGGCAGATCCTCGAGATCCCCGGCGTCGAGCGCACCAACATGGCGCTGGTGATGCGCGAACTGGTGGGTCCGCGCACGACGCCGCTGCTCGAGCGGCTGGCGCAGCGATGAGGCGTGCCTTCCGGGACCGGGTCCCGGAAGGCACCACCGCGGACTAGAGGATCTCGTAGATCGTGGCGTTGGCGGTGCCGCCGCCCTCGCACATCGTCTGCAGGCCGTAGCGGCCACCCGTGCGGCGCAGGTGGTGGATCAACGTCGCGGCCAGGCGACCGCCCGAGGCGCCGAGGGGGTGGCCGAGCGCGATGGCACCGCCGAGGGGGTTCAGCTTCTCGAGCGGCGCGCCCGTCTCGCGTTGCCACGACAGCGGTACCGAGGCGAAGGCCTCGTTGACCTCGAACGCGTCGATGTCGTCGAGCGACAGTCCCGACCGCTTCAGCGCCAGGGCGGTGGCCGGGATGGGGCCGGTGAGCATCTTGACCGGATCGTCGCCGGTGACCACGGCGGTGTGCACGCGCGCGAGCGGGGTCAGGCCCAGCGCCTTCGCCTTCTCCGAGGTGGTGATCAGCAGCCCGGAGGCGCCGTCGGAGATCTGGGACGCGTTGCCGGCGGTGACCACTCCGTTCTCCCGGAACGGGGCCTTCAGGCCCGCGAGCTTCTCGACGGTGGAGCCGCGCCGGATGCCCTCGTCCGCGGCGATCACGGTGCCGTCCGCCAGGGTGTACGGCGCGATCTCGTCCGTGAACAACCCCTCGTCCTGCGCGCGGGCGGCCCGCTCGTGCGACCGGACGGAGTACTCGTCGAGCTCGGTGCGGGAGATGCCCCACTGCTCGGCGATGATCTCGGCGCCCACGCCCTGGTTGAAGCGGCCGTGGAAGCCGGGCGCGGTGAGCTCGTCGGCGTACCGCTCGCGGGCCGGACCGCCCATCTGCCCGGTGCCCTCGGGGGCGGAGGAACCCAGCGGGATCGCCGACATGATCTCGACGCCGCCGGCGACGACGAGATCGGCCTGGCCGGAGATCACCGCCGCGGCCGCCGTCGAGACGGCCTGCTGCGACGAGCCGCACTGCCGGTCGATGGTGAAGCCGGGCACCGATTCCGGCCAGCCCGCGCCGAGCACGGCCATGCGGCCGATGTTGCCCGACTGCATGCCGACGGATTGCACGGTGCCCCAGTGCACGTCGTCGACGAGCGCCGGGTCGATGCCGGTGCGTTCGGCGATGGTGCGCAGGACGTGGGCGGACAGCTCGACGGCGTGGACGCCGGACAGGCCGCCGCCCCGCTTGCCGATGGGGGTACGAACGGCTTCGACGATGACAGCATCGCGCATCTTGGGATCGCTCTCTCTCGGGGACGTGCGGATGCCCCGGAGTGTAATCCGGTAGATGAATACAATGCCAAGCGGATGCTTGGTGGTCGGGAGCTATTCCGCCGGGGGCGTCACCAGCTGGGCGACCGCCTTCTTGATCTCCTTGGGGATCGCCACGGGACGTCGCGTGCGGGCGTCGACGTACACGTGCACGAAACGCCCGGTCGCCGCCGGCTGCAGCCCGCCTTCGCCGTCCTCCCGGAAGATGGCCAGCGAATAGGTGACACTGCGGGTTCCCAGCCGCTCCACCGCCAGGCCGACGCGCAGCCGGTCCGGGAACGACAGCTCCGCCAGATACCGGCACGACGTCTCTGCGACCACGCCGATCGCGTCCAGCTCCCGGATGTCGACCCCGGTCGTGGCCATCAGCCATCCGTTGACCGCGGAGTCGAAGTACGAGTAGTAGGTGACGTTGTTGACGTGGCCGTAGTGGTCGTTGTCCGCCCACCGGGTCTGCATCGGCCAGAGGACCGGGAACCGGGCGGGAACGGGTGGGTCGGCGGCGGGCGTCGTCGGCTGGCGGTTCGTCACCGTGCTGACGATAGTCCCACGCGGACGGCAAGTCCGACCATCAACGCCCAGAATGCCGATCCGATACCGAACAGGGTCGATCCGGACGCCGCGACCAGGAACGTCACGACCGCTGCTTCGCGCTCCGGCGCGTCGCGCAGAGCCGAGGCCAGGGCCCCGCCGAGCGTCGCGAGCAGGGCCAATCCGGCCACCGCCTCGACCACCCCGTCCGGTGCCATCGCCACGACCGTCGCGAGCCCGGTCGAGCACAGGGCCAGCGCGAGATACGACCAGCCCGCAGACCACGCCGCCACCCACCGGCGTGCCGGATCCGGGTCCGCCTCGGGCGCCGCCGCCAGCGCCGCACTGATCGCCGCGAGGTTGATCGCGTGCCCACCGGCCGGCGCGGCCACGACGGTGCCGAGGCCCGTGACCGTCATCGCCGCCCGCCACGGCGTGGCGTAACCGAACGAGTCGAGCACTGCGGTGCCCGGGATGTTCTGCGACGCCATCGTCACGATGTACAGGGGCACGGCGATGCCGAGCAGCGCCTGCCACGTCCACGCCGGAGCCGTGAGATCGATCGAGGGCAGCAGATCCCGCGCCGCGGGCCGGGTTCCCGAGCGCGACAGGTGGATTGCCACGACCACCGCGGCCGTCGCGAACGCCCCCGGCACCGCCCAGCGCGGCCGCAGCCGCTGCAGCACGAGCCACGTCGCCACCACGGGCAGGATCGAGGCGGGCGAGGACATCACCCCCTCGACCGGGGCGAGGCAGAGCGGGACGAGCACCCCGGCGAGCATGGCCTGCGCCAGTGGCGTCGGGATCGCCGCGATCAGGGCGCCGAGCCGCGGCCACAGCCCCGTCAGGACGATCGCGGCGCCCACGACGACGAACGCGCCCACCGCGGCCGGCCATCCGCCCGCCACCACGCCGGTGCCGGCGAGCAGCGCGGCGCCGGGCGTGGACCACGCGAGGGTGATCGGTGTGCGGTACCGCCGCGCCAGCCACAGGATGCCGAGCCCCTGCGTCACACAGAGCGCCAGCAGACCGGACGCCGCCTCCGACGGCGACGCCCCGACCGCCCGCGTCGCAGCTGTACACGTTCCTGCAGCATGCGATGCTGGACCTCGACGCCCAACCGGAATCGCTCGAGCTCGTCGTCGCATCGGGGTTGCTGCACCTCTCCGACGATGTTGCAGGCGCGCGG
>NZ_JAALEG010000035.1 GCF_011058165.1 Rhodococcus aetherivorans | reverse complement strand
CGACACACGGCAGACGAGCCGGGGCACACTCCTAGCCAGGGCGAGGGGGCGCCGTCCGCCGGCCGCGGGAGCATACGTTTGCCGGCCCCGAGACCAACGAGGCAAAGATCCGACTGCCACACCGACCACCGAGCACACTGCTCGTCGACACCTCGGTCACCCCGAAGGGGGTCCGGGGGCGGGATCGCCCCTGGTCAACGCTGCAAATGCGACTCGGCGCACCGAACCGGGGGCGATTCCCGAGTTCGATGCGCCGAGGTGAGACTGGCAGGCATCAGACGTGGACGTTTTTTGATGTCGGTCTGATTGTTTGTTGATTCAGATTTGACGCTGGAAAGTTGCTTTTCCGATGTTGTTGTGATGCTCAGATGGTGATCGGGGTGTCTGCCTCGGAGAGCCAGCGGTAGACGGTGGCGACGGAGCGGTCGACTTCTTGGGCGATGACGGGCACGTCCACTCCGGCCTGGCGTCGGGTGAGTGCCCATTCGCGACGTTCCTCGTGGGAGTGGAAGGTCGGGATGGGGTTGGTGTCGAGGTGTGTGCCGGGCAGGTGGGGCAGTGGCACCTCGAGCTGTCGAGTGAGAGCGTCAGCGGTCGCGGTGCGAGTCGGTTGCGCGACCGGGGTCTCGTTCGCGGTCTCGGCGGCGGCACAGTTCTCGGTGGTGGTCGTGACGTGAGTCTTGGGTGCGGTCGCGTTCTCGTTCGCGGTCTCACGGCGCGGCTGTGTCGCGGGCGCGGATTCGATGTGGGTCTCGGCGGGGTTCTCGGTGGGTGCGGCGGTGCGACGGCCGAGAACGGTCAGCGCGTGGGTGGAGGCGAGCAGTGAGATCGGCGGGAGTGTGGCGATCACGGCGGCGAGAACGGAGTTGAAGCCGGGGGTCGTGGTGAGAACGGCGTGGATCGCGTTTCCTGCGATCGAGACGGTGGCGGCTCCGATGAGAATCTTCCAGAAAAATCGTCGCGCCCGGTGGTCGTGACGTCGGGAGACGACTCCCATCGTGGCTTGCAGGATCGTTCCGTCGACGATGACGGGGAACAGGAAGGCGATCTCTTCCGGTTGGCCGGCCTGGATGCACAGGTCTCGCAGTGCGAGGAAGCTGAGAATGAACGCGGCCGCCCCGATTCCTACGGTGATGGTCACGCCTGCGAACCACATGGATCCGCTGACGGCTGTCACGTTCTCGGGCATTGAGGTGTTCTTGTTCTGGCGTCGCTTCGTCCACATCATAGTTCCCATAGTAACAATGAGAACCATGGCATGAGAAGGGGTTTCTCAGATGAGAGTCGCAGGTCACGACCGGATCGAGTCGGGTACGTGAGATGAGACGGCTGCGCCCCGGCCGGTTCTCGGGGGAGCCGGTCCGGGCCGCGTGATGGTTCTTATCGTTCGGGTCGGCGTCTCGCGATGTCGGCAGGACCGTGGCTCCGGAGTGCGAATCCGTCCACGCCGACGACGATCGGCCACGACAGCACGCTCGCGGAAAGAAGAGATCGAGTATCGAGCCTCCCGGGTATCAAGCTCGGGAAGGTTAGTTCGCGGCGATCAGACCGAAGACGCCGACGACGAATCCCATGAGGCCGCAGTAGAGGAAGAGGGCAGCGCCGAGTCTGTTCTTCTCTTGCCGTTCCCTCCTGGTCACGCTTTTTCGCCGCATGTACTCGCACGCTCCGAAGCAGATGAGCGCCGCGACGATCAGTAGCCACCACAGACCCGTGAGACTTCCGACGAGGTCGCGGGCAGGCTCGGGCGGGCCGTCGAAGCCGAGGTAGATGGTTCGGGCGTAGAGGTGGAGCTCGTTCACGTCGGTGGCGGTCTTTTCTCAGGCTCGGTCAGTCGGTGGTCGGCACTGTGTCACGCGGCACCGACCGATCTTGCGTCGTGGTGCGGCCCGCTATCGGCTCGAAGGTGAGAATGGTTACCGCCACGACGAGAAGGACGGCGGCAACTGTCATTCGGCCGGCTACGTGGTGGGCGTTGTTTGCGCTGGTGGCAGCGTTATTGTCGCGGATTCTCGCGCACGCTCGCATGGGTGCTCGAGGGTTATTCGGCGCTGCTGCCTGATATCATGGATTCCATAGTGATAATGGAATCCATGAGGCGTGAGAGTCCCGCCGCCGGTGAGAGTGGGTGGTTCTCATCGTGTCCTCAACGCAGTTGAGGACGTGCGACAGAGGACCCGTCAGGTGCGATTCCAGCGGCCGACGCCGGTCTGGGCGGTGGACTTGACTTCCCCGGCGGCCGGGGCGTCCCAGCTGTGGCCGTTGTTGTGTTCGGCTTCGAGTCGCTCGATCGTCTCGAGGACGGCGGCTTCGAGGAATTCGCTGAAGGTGCTCGGCGGGAGGACTGCGCGGGTACCGAGGTAGGCAGCGCGAATGCGTTCGGCCTGGTCGGTGTGGAACCCGAGTTTGGGTCGCGGTGTGCGTGACGCCTTGGTCATTGCTGGTCCTGCTCTCCTGGGCGGCCGGGGGCGTTGCGTCCGACGCCGGTCTGGGAGAGGGATTTGAGTTCGCTGCGGCTGGGTGTGCGCCAGGGCCGGCCTTCGTTGTGTTCGGCTTCCAGGCGTTCGGTGGCCTCGACCAGTAGGTCGGTGATGAACTCGCTGAGGGTGGCCGGGGGCAGGATGACGCGGGTGCCGACGTAGGCGGCGCGGATCCGGTCGGCGTCGGCTTCGGTGATGTCGAAGGCCATGCGCTTCTTCCCGGTCATGGTTCTCATCGTAACTTCGGGGTGGGTTCGGGCCTGCGGCCTCGCCGATTGTGCGCGCCGGGGCCGGACGGAGTGGGGACGTGCTCAGCGGACACGGCGGCCGAAGCGGTCCCTACGGACCTGGGTCCGCGGGCCGGAGTGGGTGGAGCGGGTGGCGAGGAGCTGGCGGAGGTCGGCGCGGGCGGCGGCGCGTGTCTGCTCGCTGGCTGGGGGGTTGGCGGCGCGGCGGGCGAGTTCGGCCTCGCGGGCGGCGGCGCGTTCGGCCTGGATGTGGGCGCGGCGTTCGGCGGGGGTGGGTCCGGCCCACACGTCGGCGAGGGCTCGGAGCTGCCAGCGCAGGAAGGCTGCCGGGGACGTTAGGCGCGGCAGGGTGCGGTCGTGGCGGAACTCGGTGATCCGGTCGGCTATGGCGTCGCCGGTCCAGCGGTGGGTGTCGATTCCGGCGTCGGTCAGGGCGTCGGCGATGGCTCCGATGTGCTGGTGGCTGGTGCCTGGCACGTAGTGGCCGTCCCGGTCGATGCCTCGGTAGTCGGGCATCGTGGGTGCGAGGCGGTCTGCGAGGCGTGCTGCGGCGATCTGGGTGCGCAGTGGTCGAGGGTAGGCGGTGGTCTCGGCCTTGGCGCGGCGCGGAGCGCGCGCGTTGGTGATTACTCGGGAACGGGAGATATCCGAAGAACCCAAGGGGTTCTTCGGTAGATCCGCATGATTCGGAAACTGGGGATAAACCGAAGGATCCAGCGCAAACTTGCTGGTCAATGCCCATACGGAAGCGGCGCGGAGTTGGCGGCCTCCGTGGGCGAGACTGGCCTCGATGCGTTCGGCGATGGTCAGGTAGCGACCGCATACGATTTCGACTGCGGCTCCGATGCGGCGAAGGATCCGGCGGGCTCGGTCGAGGACGTCGGTGCTGATGCCGGCGTACTCGGCGAGGGTTTCCCGAGCTGCGGTGAGGCTGCGGCCGGTGGATTCGTCGGCGTAGGCGGCGTGCGCGTTCGCGGCGGCGATGAACTTGTCCGGGGCGAGGCGGTGCTGACGGCAGGTTTGGATGCCGGTGTCGCTGCGCGCCCAGGTGATGATCTGGCGCATCCATCCGGCGCGGGAGTCCCAGACGGGGATGGGGGAGTAGGCGCCATCGGCGACGTGGAGGTGGTAGCTACCGCGACGGCGGCCGCGGCGGGTCTTGGGAGCGGCGCGGCCGGGGCCTCGACGGTTGGCACGCCTCGTGTGGACAAAAGTTGAATCAAGCGCGGTGCGCTCGCTAAGATGCATAGCGAAGACTTTCTGGGAGAGAAAGTTCGAATGCCCGAAACGTTTGGCGACCGATCGGGCAGATATTTGGTTTGGAGAACCCTCCACCTTGGCCGGTGGGGGGTTTTCCGCTTCTGAGGGGCGTCTAGTTGGCGGCTACCGTCCCTCTGGGCTGGGGTTTACACGGGCACCGCCTTGATCTCGCGGGCAAGGTCCGGCCTACCGGCTTGGAGTGCGAGTAGGTCGGCGACGTACTGAGACAGCGCGATCCTGGCGTCTTCGGCGTCCCGACGGAGCTGTTGATGCAGCTCCGCGGGGATACGTAGAGTTATCGCGGCGCGGTCGCCTTTGTGTGGCTGTGCCATTGTGCGAACCCCCCGTTCTTCAAGATCGGGCCGATGAATCTGCTTCAGGTTAGCGGGCCGAGTGGCCTTTGTCAGTTTCCGCGCACCTCGGCGTGGCGCGTGGTTTTATTGTACGGTTCTAACTTCGCCGAACGAGGTCGGCCTAGAGCTTCTCGAGCATGTCGAGGCGGATCTGCCGGGTGCGCTCCCATACGGTGCGGAGCTCGCGGACTTTGACCTTGTAGATGCGTGCGAGTTCGCGGGCGACCTCAGGGTCGTAGTCGCGCCGGCCCTTCTCTATGCGGGTGAGTGTGGTGGTGCCGACGCCGAGCTTTTGCGCGACATCGGCCTGGTTGAGGCCGGCGAGGGTGCGAAGATCGGCGAGGGTGAGTTCGTCGGAGCGAAGGACGAGCAGGTCACCGATTGTCACGCGCAGCTTCTTCGCGACGTCGGCAAGAAGGCTGGGCGTGGGATTGGCACGCCCGATCTCCCAGGAGCGCAGCGTGGCTTCGGAGATGCCTGCGGCATCGGCCAGGTCGTCTCCGGTCAGTCCGCGCGCTTCCCGTAGGCGGCGAAGCCGGGCTCCACTGAAGCCGCGAACCGTGCTTCTCGACAATCTCCCTCCCTGCTGGGACAGATTCTGGGCTAGGAACTCATCCATCTTGCACCCTTCCTGACGTGCGGATTTGCATTTCCGGTAGTAAGTTGCGGTGGTATTATGATACAAAGAGCCGCAGTGGGCGGGAAAGCGGTCGATCAGTACGCTCAGCTCGCTCGCAAGGGGCACCGAACGGCCGGGGGGCCATGCGGTTATCTCCCCCGGCGCGCCACATGAAACGGGAGGGTTATTCGTGAGCAGACATCGCCGCCGCAGGGCAACCAGTGCGGTCTTGAGCACCGCCACGCTGGCTCCGGCCGCTGCCGGATTGGTCATCGCACTGGCGCCGACCGCGGCAGCGGCTCCGACCGATAATTCCGGCGGGGGGCAGGCCGGGATCACTTCGACACCCGAGCCCGGCGGCGGAGGCCAAGCGGGCATCACCTCGACGCCTCCGGCTCCTGCGCCCGAACCAGCTCCGGCAGAGAACAACGAGGCCGATTACTGGGTTCCGGTGCCGGTGCAGTACCGGGGGGAGACCCGCCCGCTGCCGGGGTACGACTACGAGACCGGCATCTACGATGCCGACTACTACAGCGCGCCGGCCCCGATCGATCCGGGCCGGCTCCATCTGCCGGTCGCAGTCCAGCCGACGGCGCCGATCCAGGCACCGCCGAAGATGATTCGGGCCGGTCGACTGCTGTTCGAGCAGCCGAACTGGGTGTCCGATCCCGATGCGGACGACGTGAACCGCAACACCGCCGCGATCGAGGCGATGGTCACCGATGGCTACCGTTCGGTGGGCATCGAGACGACCGAGGCCGAGCGTCTGGCGGCCGCGCAGGTCGCTGGTGGCGCGGTCGGCGCGATCGGCGGCGCGGCAGCGGTGGGTGTCCCGGCCGCGGTCACCGGCGGTCTGATCGGCGGCACGATCGGCGGCCACCTCGGCATGGGAGCAGGCAGCGTCCTGGTGCCCGGCATCGGCTGGGTGCCCGGGGGTGTGGCCGGTACGGCAGCCGGGGCCGGTATCGGCGCGGCGGTGGCGGGTGTCCCTGCTGCCGTGGTCGGCGCGGTCGGAGGCGGCGCTCTCGGTGTCGCAGCCGGGACCGTCTACGGCGCGGGTGCGGATGCCTCGCCCATCGACATCGAGGTTCCGGACCTCGACCAGGAGTCGATCACCGACCAGGTCGCCTCCACCCTCACCGAGTGGCAGGCCGAGCCGGCCACCGCTCCGGTTGCCGCCGCGGTGACACAGTTCGTCACGGCCGACGCCCCGGCTCTCGATGCACAGGCCCGCGAGTTCGTCGCAGCGCAGCCGGGCGGCGAGCAGGTGATCGAGCAGGTCGATGGCACTCTCGGGTCCTTCTTCGAGGATGCGACGCCGGGTTTGGCCTCGCGTCTGATCAGTGAAGCGGTCGGAGGCGGTGTCGCCGGCGGGGCTCCCGCTCAGGCCGACGCCGCGAATCCGACGCTCGGGGCCTGAGTCGCGGTCGAGGGGGGAGACGAGGCGATGAAACGGAGCAACCTACCGGGTTCACCGCGCGTCCTCGACGCGACGGCACCCCGAACCCGCATGGTGCGGACGGCCGTGTCGGAGGAGCGTTTCTCCTGCGCTGGGAGAGCTGGCGGCGGTGAGTCGGTGTCTCGAGTGGTGGCGGCGGCCGAGGCCGGTCGCCGCCCCGCTCGGCCTGCTGCGTCGGCGGTGGCGGGATCGACCACCTCCGCGACCCGCTCACCGGTCGGCCGTGGGCTGTTCTACGGCGGCGTCGGCCTGGCGGCTGTCGCGGTGGTGGGCATGGCCGGCTGGGGCGTGTCGGCGCTGGTCGGCGCGCTGAGCGGGGACGACGACGCGGACTTCGGTGGCCTGGTTCCGGCGACGGCAACTGCGGCACCGACCACGGCGGCTGCGGCGGAGGATCGGTGTTCCCCCGGCGACGGTGATCAGGTCTCCGGTGAGGGCGTGATCGCGGCGCTCGAGCACCGCTACTACCTGCTGCGGTCGGGTCCGGCGGTGCGGGAGCTGATGGCACCGGATGCGCCGTTGCCCGACGCGGCGACGATTCAGCAGGGGATCGACACCGTTCCGCTGGGCACGACGCATTGCCTCGAGGTGACGACGATCGGCCCGAACACCTACAGCGCGCAGATCACCGAGGTCCGCCCGGATCGCCCTTACGAGTTCAAGCAGCGCATCACGACGACCACGGCCGAGGACGGCCGGGTGCTGATCCGCTCCATCGAAGCAGTCGGGGGATAGTCCGGGATGAGGAAAGCAGGAATTGCCCTGACGGTCGCGGCGGCGGCCGCGGCCGCAATGACGGCGCCGGCGGCGGCCCATGCTGCCGAGGCGAACGGCTGTGCGCGCACGATCGCGTTGATGATTCCCGGCACGACGGAGACCTCGGCCAATGCCGATCCGAACACCCCGACGGGGATGCTCGCGGACGTCGGTAATGCGCTCGAGCAGCGATACGGGAAGAACCTCGACGCGCTGTATGTGCCGTACCCGGGGGAGGCGTTCTTCAACGGCACCTCGTATGCCGAATCGAAGTCGCGAGGCGATGAGGCGGCGGCGGAGTTGATGCAGCGCTGTGCGACGTCGAAGTTCGTCGTCGCCGGGTACAGCCAGGGCGCGCAGATCGGCAACGATCTGGCCGTCAATATCGGCCACGGCCTCGGCCCGGTGCCTGCGCAGCAGGTCGAGGCGGTGATTCTGCTCGCCAATCCGAAGCGGGGCACCGAGGGTGCGACGTTGATCGGCCCGCCCCTCGCCGGTCAGGGGATCGCGGGGCCGGCGCCGGAGGGGTTCGGCACGCTCGCGGGCAAGGTGTTCGATATCTGCCACCCGGACGATGCGTACTGCAACACCGACGGGCAGGCGACACCGTTTTTGGCGTCGCTGGGCCGGATCATCGCCAACCCTCCCGGCACGGTGGATGTCTCTGCCGAGCTCACCTCGACCGCGACGCCGCAGACTCCGACGATCACCGGCACGTCGACAGTGGCGCAATCGTCGCTGGTCGATGAGCTGTCCTCGCCGGGGACCTGGCGCAACGCGGATCTGTCGGCGGTGGTCGGGGCGGCAACGCGGCTGGCCGAGTCGGTGTCCTCGCTCGACAGCGGTGGACCGACGTCGACGACCTCGGCAGCGACCATCGCCCGGATGACGCAGCAGGCTCGGTTGGTGTCGGAGACGTTGACGCCGGTCGAGCAGGCGCGTGCGTGGATCGACAGCAATCCGGGTGCGCGCGAGACGTTCACCTCGGCTCCCGCGGGGTCGCCGGAGGCGACGACCGCGGGTGTGCTCGACATGCTCGAGCAGGTCGACGTTCCGGCGGTGCTCTCGGCCGCCGAAGCGGTGACCGACACGAGCACGGCTCTGCTCGAGGCGCGGACCTCGGGTGAGCCGGTCGATGTGTCGACGCTGGCGGGGTCGGCGGACGCGCTGGTGGCGGGTCTGTCGCCGTTGGCGGCCTCGGGTCCGCCGGAGTTGCGGACGGCCACCCGCGTGCTCTCGGTGGCCAAGCCGACGACGATCATCAATCAGCTGCTGGGCGTCGTCTCGGGGGTGACCGCGGTCGACTATCCGGCGGTGGCGGCCGGGTTGCAGCAACTCCCGGGCAAGATTGCCACCGGCGATGTGCGCGGCGCGCACGCCATCGCGGGGGATCTGAACAATCAGCTCTCCCCGCTGGTGAAGATGGCGGCCGGGGTGGACTTCAAGACACTCTCACGGCTGGTGGCGATGGTTCCGGACCCGTCCGGCACGGCCGCAATCGCCGCGCTGGTGCTTGATCTGCTCGGCAACGTCGATGTGATCCGGTTGGCGCGCAATGTCGGTGAGATTCAGGAAATCGCCTGGTCGGTCGCCGAAAGCAAGAACGTGCTCGAGCTGTCGCGGCTGATGCCGGTGGCGGTGGAGCTCGCGCAGGTGGCCCTCGGGGTGCTCACGCCGGGGCAGAAGATGAGCCCGGAGCAGCTGCACGATCCGGGCGATCCGATCGGATCGCTGATGGCGGTGCAGGCACAGGACAGTGATCTGGCCGGCCTGAGCCGATCGGTGATGGCGCTGGCGAGCAGTGACGACGCGGCCGAGCTCGGGCAGCTCGTGACGGAAGGATTCACTGCGGCGAGTTTCTACGCCTCGAATTCGCACATCGCCTATCCGAGCTGGTCGCCGGACGGAACCGGCACCGCAATCGACACGATGGTGAACCTCTTCGCCAAGGCGATCGGGTAACACCGGGCGGTTCCGGCGGCGGGTGGTGCCGCCGCCGGAACCGAAACCTTCCTGGAGATAACGCAGCATCCGACCTCGGGCGGGCGGATGCGAAGTCACTCACGGTGCATGGCCTGGGCGGGCTAGCGACAAGCACTCATGCAAAGGGGGTGAGAGATGTGGCTTCTTCGACGTCGAGGTTCGCGCTGGCCGCTGGTGTCGTCGCGGTGATGGGGTCGCTGGTGATGTGCGGCAGCGAGAATCCCGAGCCGGACAACTGCCTTCCGACGCAGGGAGCATCGCGGTCGCCGAACAGCCTGCGCGGCGCCTCCGGGGCGAAGGTGCAGCCGATGGTGACCGGCACGTACACGTTCACCTCCGGCTTCGGCCCGCGGTGGGGCGGCCAGCACAACGGCGTCGACCTTGCGGCCCCGATCGGCACGCCCTTCTACGCACCGATGGACGGGATCGTCGTCGCGGCCGGGGATTCCGGCCCCGGTGACGAGGGTGGCTTCGACAACTGGATCATCGTCGACTCGGTCACCTCGAACGGGCAGACCCTCTCGACCGTGTACGGGCACATGTACCCGGACGGTGTGCTCATCGACGTCGGCGATGAGGTGCGCGCCGGCGATCTGATCGGCGCGGTCGGCAACGCCGGTGGCTCGACCGGCCCCCACCTGCACTTCGAGGTCTGGCCCGGCGGCCGGCTCGACGGCGGATCCCCGATCGACCCGATGGGTTGGCTGGCCGATGCCGGTGAGCTCGATGCTCCCGAGCAGGGCCAGATCCCGCCGAACGTGCGGCTGGTGGCGGCCGAAACCTCCCTCGGTGCGGGCTGCACCGGATTGGCTCGCCCCGGTGGAACCACCCTCGAGGGCGGCTCGGTGCCCGAGGAGTTCCGCGAGTGGATCCTCGAGGCGGCACAGACCTGCGACGCGATCGACGCACCCCTGCTCGCCTCCCAGCTCTACCAGGAGAACAACTTCCGCCACGGCCCGAGCTCGCCGGTCTCTCCGTCCGGGGCCCGCGGA
Source organism: Rhodococcus aetherivorans (assembly GCF_011058165.1). Lineage (GTDB taxonomy): Bacteria > Actinomycetota > Actinomycetes > Mycobacteriales > Mycobacteriaceae > Rhodococcus > Rhodococcus aetherivorans. The sequence goes on along the minus strand of NZ_JAALEG010000035.1, from coordinate 43,570 downwards.
CCGGGCCAGTTCATGCCCGCCACGTGGAGCGGAATCGGTAAGGACTACGACGGCGACGGCGTGGCAGATGTGAACTCGATCGGCGATGCGGTGATGTCGATGGCCGACTACGACTGCCAGATGTGGGAGCTGACGCAGCAGTGGCTTCGTGAAGGGAAAGTCCACGGTGACGGCACGGAGTTGATGCTCTCGGCCTACAACTGCGGCCCCGGCGGCACGCTCGCCTCCGGCGGGGTGTGCGGCAACGCCGAGACCACCGGATACGTCCGCGACATCATCGCTCGCCGCCCCGACTTCGCCGGGGTCGACCAGGCTCCGCGGCCGCCGACGACCGGTTCACCGGTCGTCGATGCGGCACTTGGGTGGCTGGGCACCGAGTACGCCTGGGGCGGCGGTGATACCAGCGGCCCGACCCCCGGCATCCGTGACGGTGGTGCGGCCGACGCGCGCGGCGACCACGACAAGATCGGGTTCGACTGCTCGGGTCTGGTGCTCTACGCAGTCGCCCAAGCGACGGACGGACGAATCGTTCTGCCGCACCAGGACTCGGCTCAGGTGAGCGATCCTCGCGGAACACCGATCACCACGTCCTCGGACCTGAGGCCCGGGGACATCGTGCAGCCGCATCCGGGCCATGTGTGGATCTGGCTGGGAAACAACAAGGTTGTGGAGGCACCCCAGTCGGGCGGGAAGGTTCAGATCACCGACTGGACGCCACCGGAGAATGTCAGAGCCATGCGATTTACTTGATACACAACAGTTTTCACACACCAGGACATCGGGAACGATGAGACGCCAGAGAGAGGACACCCCGCCGTGAGCGACGAATGGGACAAGGCGGAGGCAGCGGTCCGCAGCCTCGGATCGGCCCGGAAGGTCGAGGAGTTGACGGCGTCGGACCTGCGGGCATGGGCGACGGAGAACACGCTCATGACGCGCACCCAATGGCCGAAGGTCAAGCGCGAGCTCTACAAGCAGTGCGACGTGGACTACGACGCACTGCGCGAGCGGGAGCAGCGCGCACGGGCGCAGGCACTGGCCGCGGCCGCGGCGGGCGCGCCGGTGGTCGGCTTGTGGTCGGCCGGTGACGACCGTGGCTCGTTCGCCGTCGTCGGCGACGCGGGCACCAGCGAGGTTGCTTGGTACGGCTCGTTCCACAAGGACGACCGCATCTTCCGCCCCGGCGATCAGGATTCGGCAGATGAGGCCAGCGCAGGCAAGGCGGTGTTCCTCGCGGCGAAGGTCCGTGAACACCTCGACGCGGAAGCGGTGCGCCTGCGCCTACGGGTGAGCAGCGAACGCCTCGACGGCGTGAAGCTGGCCGATCTGGCCGCGAAGAAGCAGGTCATCCTCGACCTCGAGGTGGTGCAGACCGGAAATCCGGCCGAGCAGTGGTGCCTCGAACCCGGTTTCGGCGAGTGGCGGGCGATCCGCTTGTCGGACCTGGTGGTGGCCGAATGATCCGGCGACTGGCCCTGATCGGCGCCGTCGCCGGGGCACTGACCGTAGCGGGGTGCAGCTCGGGGTCCGAACAGGATCGGGCGCCGTCGACCTCCACTGCGCAGCGGTCGACCTCGACGCAGGCGTGGCCTCCCACCGAGGTCAGCGCACCCCCCGAGCCGTCGACGGCGTCGGCGTCACCGCCAGTCGACACCGACGATCCGGGCGAGCTCGGCCGGACGGTCGTCGAGACCTGGTTCTCGTATGACACCCGCACCGACGCCAATCGCAACGACGCGCCGGTGCGGGCTGCGGATCTGGGTGCGCTGACCCCCGAACTCGACGCGCAGGTCCGCGCCGATGCCGAGATCCCGGTCAAGGCCACCGGCGAGTGGGCGCTGTGGGCGTCGCAGGGCGCGACGGTCACCGCCGTGGCGGTCGAGGTCCCCAACCAGGGCCAGGCGAACACCGCGACGACGTACCACGGCATGTACGAGGTGACCAGCACGGTCACCGATTCCAGCGGCACCGAGATCGGCAGTGATGTGCAGTACGTCGCTGTGGTGCTGACCGACAACGGGGACGGGTGGCGCGTGTCGTCCGTCACCACTGTGTGAGGTGAGCGTGATGGCTGACATCTCCGATTACAACCACGAACCGACCATCGATCCGCGTCGGCTGCGGCTGCGCCCGAACCGTCTCGCCCTCGAACCGCACGCACCGCAGCCGGTTCCCGAACCGGTCACCGAGCAGATCGCCGATCCGTACGGGGTCGGGGTGGACGCTCTGGTGGCCGTCGACGAGCCGGCCGCCCCGGCGGTGGCTGCCTCGACACACAGTTCCTTGTTCGACGAGGCGGCGTCTCCGGCACTGTCGCAGCCGGCCCGGTGGGGTTGGCGTGGCCGGGTCAATGCAGCTCTGGGCACGAAGCTGGCACCGACACCGGAGTCGGCGGAGACCGGCTACCGAGCAGCGGTCGAGGCCATCGCGCGCACGCTTCCGGGCTCGGGCATGGTCACGGTGGTCAACACCAAGGGCGGTGCGGGAAAGACGCCGACGACGATCGTGCTGTCGGCGATGCTCGGTAAGCATCGCGGCCGCGGTGTTGTCGCGGTGGACATGGGCGAGGCCGGCGGCACCCTCGGTATTCGGGCCGCGCGGACCACATCGGTCGAGCGCACGGTGTGGGATGTGCTGGCCAATGCGTCGCGGTTGATGTCCGGCGATGTCGAGGCTGGGGAGCTGGCGGCGCATCTGCGACTCCAGCCCACGCACGACGAGATTCTGGCCGGTGATACCGATTCCTCCTACGACGACGTGCTCAGCGAGAACGAGTGCGCGGCGTTGGGAGCGGTGCTGCGTCGTCATCGTGACCTGCTGATTGTCGACACGGCCACGACCGCGCAGGCCGGGGCGTGGCAGTGGGCGGTACGTCACGCCGATGTACTGGTGGTGCCGCTGCCGATGCGCCGGGACATGGCCCAGCACGCCTACGCCATGCTCGACGGACTGGTCAAGCGGGGTCTCGAGCATCTGGTGCGTTCGGCGATCGTTCTGCTGTGCGCGACGCCGGGGTCCGATCCGAACCTCGAGACCGCGATTGTCGACGAGTTCGACTCTCTCGGTGTGCAGACCTACGTCCGGGTGCCGTTCGAGCCGGTGTTCGCCACCGGGGAGCGGATCACGCTCGAGGCGCTGTCGCAGTCCTCGATCATCGCGTGGACGAATGTCGCGGCGCTGGTGACCGATGCATTGGCCGAGGCCATCGTCGAACGGCAGGCCGAATACCGGCAGCAGTGGGCACCGGCACCTGCGGTGGCACCGGCACCGTCCGCCCCGACGTTCGCGGCGGACACTGCGAGCTTCGCAGCTCCCGCACCGGCGCCTGAGCCTGCACCGGCTCCCGAACCGGTAACGAAACCACCTGCCGAGGCTGCCGTGCCGGTAGCCGAGACCGACCCGGCCCGAGACATCCCGTTCGACTATCGCCCGTCTGCCGACGCTGCGGCAGAACCGGACGCCGCACACGCTTCCTCGGCCGACTCGGCCGAGGAGGTGCACGAGCCGCCGGCCCCGGCCCGGCGGCCGCAACCACCGAAGCCGTCGAGCTTCGACCCCTACGTCTGACCCTCTGTGTGTGAAAGGAACCCTGTGATGTCTGGCACTACCTCTGTTCGTTCGCTGCCTCGTCGTGTGGCTCGCGCCGTGTCTCTGCTGTCGGCCACGATCGGTGCGGTACTGCTCACCGCCGGTACCGCTTCGGCTCAGACCAACAATCCGCTCGACGGAATTTCCCCTGATCTGGGGGTGTTCGGCCCCACATTCCAGAGCACGTGGTCGCGGATTGCGGGCGGTATCTGGGGTGCGGTCCTGGCGGTATCCGCAGTCAACCTGATCATTTCGCTCTACAAGATCCGTAAGGCTCGCGCCGGGGGCTACCAGAGTGAACTGAGCGATTCGATGGATTCGGCCAAGACCGCTGGTGTCGCGTTCGGTTGCGTGGCCGGAGCCGGGATCATCGTCGGCGCCATCTTGTTCCTCGTCAACGGTTGATAGCCGATCTACCAGCACTGTCAGGAGAATCAGATGGCACCCGATTTCAGCTCGATCAAGCCGGGCTCGCAGCAATCGCCTCCGGCCACAGCAGCACCGACGCCGACATCCTCAGTGACGACGGCCGAGACGAAAGGCTGGAAGGCGGCGTTCGACAGACTGCCCACATGGTTCAAGTACGGCCTGGTGATCCTGCTCGTGGTGACGATCCTCGGGAGCATTCTCGCGGGGCTGAGCGGCGGTAGCTCGGAGTCCGACACGGTGCGGACCGGGCACGGCCCCAACTCGATCACCAACGGTGTGCCGCATGGCTACGACCGCACCGAGCCAGGCGCGCAAACGGCAGCAACGAACTTCGTGCAGGCCGCAAACCAGGTCTCTCTCGGTCGAACCTCTGCCGAGGAGGCCAAGTCGGCCCTCGTCGGCAGCAACGCCAGCGATGCGCTGCTGGCCGTCCTCGACGAGAGCGTGACTCAGGCCGAGGGCACGGTGATGAACGTCCTTCCCGCCCTGGTCAACGTCACGGACTACTCGGATGACCGTGCGGTGGTGTCGGTGTGGGCGGTCTCGGCGAGCCAGAACGATCTGAGCGGCACGGGCAAGGTCAGCGTCCTTACTGTTTGGTCCACGACCACGGTGACCTTGGAGTGGGAGAACGGGGATTGGAAGGCCGTCGATTGGGCGTTCCGTTCCGGCCCCGAGCCCGAAGAGGTCTCGTTCCCCGAAGGGGATTCCACTCTCGCCGAGTTCGGTGCGAACGGCCTCTACACCTTCTTCGTGGAGTAATCATGCGATCCCTTGTCCGTACTTTTCTTGCGGTGCTACTGGCGGTGCTCGCGTTGGCCTCGAGTGCGACGGCCGCGTGGGCGCAGCCGCTCAGTGGCGCTGCCGAGGGGTGGCCTGCCGGGATGCCCGACGAGCTCAAAGAGTTCTTTCCCGGTCACCCGGAGTTCGAGGCGGCCGGGTGGTCGACCGATCCGGCGTGTGCGGACAAGGGTGGCGACTTCGGGCAGTATCTCGCGCAGTACCTCCGCTTCGACCAGCAGATTTTGTACTGGGCGTCCCCGGTGACGCAGCGTATCGCGCAGTACGCCGAGCTGATGGGTGTCTCGGAGGACGAAGCGAAGCAAGCGGTGCTCGACGGCAAGGCTCCGACCACCTGGCCGGCATCCTTCCCCGGTGGCGACCCGGAGTTCTCGCCCTCGGCCCAGGTGTGCGCTGCGGATCTGGCGAAGTGGTCCGAGCCGAGCGGGAACCACTGGGGATTCACCTGGGCGGCTGCACCCGACGCCGGTTCGATCGCAGTGATGAAGCACCAGAAGTGGGTCGACAACCTGCCGGAGGACATCTTCGAGAATCCGTGCAGCGACCACGAGATGCTGTGCAACAGGGCCTATTTCCTCGACTGCGACAAGGGCACCAATATCAGCGAGATCAACCAGTGCCGGGGCTGGAACACGCAGATCGGAGCGATGTTCGGCGGCATCTGGAACTGGAAAGAGCAGAACTCGGACTTCGCCGACCGGTTCCTCGATCTCGCCAGAGTCGGCGGTGTGGTCCTCAAGGCCGTCACACCCCTACAGATCCAGCTCGGCGTCGGCCTCGGCATGGCGGCCGTCGACAAGGCCAGCGATGTGGTCGCGTTCATCGCGGATCCGGGCAGCGTGATCGACGACTGGGCCAACAGCACCAAGGAAAGCGCGGTATCGCTGACCACCTCGGTCCTCGAGGGCTTGGCGAACATCCACGAGTTCAACCCGCGGGATGAGGGTTTCCTGCGGTGGTACGCGATCAGTTGCGGCATCGGGGTGTTCGTCATGTCGATCACCGCACTGTTCACGATCTACCGAACCTCGGCACAGAAATCGACCCGCATGGAACTGGCACACAGTCTCATCGGATACGCCCCGTTGGGTGTGCTGTGCATGATGTTCGCGCCGGCCGCCGCCGAAATGCTGGTCCAGCTCTCGCACGCACTGACCACCGCGCTCTCCGGCCTGCTCGCCCAGGACATGGAACAGGCCGTGGTGTCGGTGTCGACAATGCTCGGCAGTATCACCAATGACACCGTCGTCGGCGGTGCCCTGACCGGCATCGTGTTCTTCGGATTGCTGTTCCTCGGCGCGCTGGCGCTGTTCTTCGGCATGTTGATGCACGCCGCCGCCCTACCGATCCTCGCCGGCCTGACCGGTGTCGCGTTCGGGTTGTGGGTCCATCCGACCCTGAGGAAGAAGGCGATGCGCCCGATCTTCGTGTTCGTCTCGATCGTGTTCTCCAAGCCGGTGATCTTCCTCGGCCTGGGGTTCTTGACCACCGTGTTGATCGACAGCAGCGCCGGGGCCTACGTCGACGGCGACCTTGCCTCCCTCGGGGCGCTGGCGATGACGGCCGTGTGCATCGGCCTGGTCGGCTTGGCACCGTGGTCACTGCTCAAGTACGCGCCCTTCCTGCCGTCGAGCGAGGATTCGGAAGGCTTCGGCGATACCGGCTCGGCGGCCGGTGAGGGGCTGGGCGGCACCATGCAGACCGCCCAGATGGCGATGATGGCCCGCGGCGGCGGCGCGGCCGGTGGTGGCGAGGTCGCTGCGGCCCGCTCGGCAGATGCGGCCACCTCCCACGTGGGCGGAGTCGGCGGTGGCGGGGGCTCGGCCTCGTCGTCGAACGGGTCGGTGCACCACGGCACCGGCGGATCCACCTCGCACCAGCATTCCGGTGTTAATGCAGGTCACAGCGGCGGCGGGCACGGCGGGGCGAACACACGCAAGCTCATGTCCGCGGCCAAGGGTATCTCCGGCACGGTTGCCTCGGCCGGGGTCGGGGCGGTCATGGTGGCCGGGACGGTCGGCGGTGCGGCACTGAACAAGGCGGCGCAGGCAGCGCAGAACGCCCCCGAGCGGGCCGAGGGCATGGGAGATCAGTGATGAGCGACAGTGAGCAGCGCACCTCGATCCTCGGGTCGGAAATCGCTCGCCGAGGACTGATCCCCGTTCCCGAACCGGTGCTGTTCGCCTATGCAGCGGCGCTGATGGTCTCGATGTTCCTGTTCGTCTTCTTCGGCTCGACGATCTGGACACTGGCCGGTGTCCTCGCGGTGGTGGGCGGCACGCTGTGGGCGACCACCGACATGGGCGGCCGCCGGTCTTGGGCGGGGGAGAAGCTACACCGGATCCGGGATCGGCGGCGGCGCAGGCGCGGTGAGCACGTCTATCGGGCACCCGGTGGTGAGTTGTACGGGGTGCTCGGGGCCGATCCGGGCTGGGAGTTCCCGGTGCCGCTCGGGGATGCCGCTCCGCTGGATCTGACCGATACAGGTCTCGATGACATGTTCATCCTCGAGCACCGGACGCCTGGTGACAACAACTACTACTCGGTGGTGCTGTCGATTCAAGGGCTCGCCGAAGGATTGCGCGGCGCGGAGGAATGGGCGGTGACCTCGCAGGCGTTCTCGCGCACGCTGGCCTCGTTCGCGCGCCGATCCTCGCTGCTTCGGGGTCTGGAGATGGTGCACCGGTCGGTGCCGGCCGATCTGACTCCGCACGTGGCGTGGATGGAATCGGTGGTGCGTGCGAACCCGAATGCAGCCCGGGTGATGCCCGCGGTCGAGTCCTACGGCCAGCTCATCGACGGTCTGGCCCCGGAGTCGGAAGAGCATCGCTGCTACGCCACGCTGATCTTCCCGAAGTCGGTCGAGTTGTTGTCGGCGGCCGGAGCGGTCGCCAAGCGTAAGGGCGTAGAGGTGAGGGCCGGTATCGGCCAGGTCATCGTCGAGGAGACCATGCGGGCGGTCGGCGCGCTGACCTCGGCTCGTCTCGGGCAGGTGCAGGTGCTCGGCCAACAGCGCGCCTGTGCGGTGTTCCGCTCGATGCTCGATCCGTCCTATGCGCTCGATGCCCACCGTGGCGCGAGCTGGGGCAACTGCTGGCCGTCGTATGTCGGCGGGGACCTGTCGGCGCGGGTGTCGGACCGATGGGATACCCGAGTCGGGTTGATCCGCCCCGGCTCGATCGAACCGATCCCGCTGCACGCCGAGTGGCTCTCGCCGCTGCTGACCGGGGTCGACCCGGACCCCGGTGATCCCATCGAAGGGATTCCGGCCCAGCCGACGATCCGCACGGTGAAGGTGCGGATGGATTTCGTCGATGCGGTCAAAGCGCGTCAGGTGGCACGCAAGGACGCGACCGAGGATGCAGCGCGCCAGTACAAGGAGCGAAAGAAGGGCCAGGTCACCGATGGCGCGTCGGAGGTCATGGCGTCGGCGTCGCTGCGTCGCCGCGAAGACCTCAAGCCGGGATCGGGGCACCACGGGGTGATCTGGTCGATGGCGGTGTCGGTCACCGCACCGGATGAGGATGCGGTGATGCGGGCGTGTGCGCGGCTCGAGCAGGCCGCCGACCAAGCCGCCATCAAAGAGTTCACCTGGTTCGACGACAGCCACGACGTCGCCCAATTCCTCACCCTGCCGCTCGGCCGCGGACTCGCGGCCACCAAGTACACCCGGGCCAAGGGGGTCTGATGCCGTCACTACGCAGCCGCAAAAAGGGCACTGCGCCTGCGCCGACCGCTCCGGAGGTGGATCAGGCGGACACGCCGGTGGTTCCTCGCCGGCGTCCGCCGAATCGCAACAAGTGGCTCGACCGGTGGGGCTGGTACGAGCCACGCCCGGAAGGAGTGTGGTCGACGACCCGGCAGGCCGAAGCACTGAATCTGGCGACCACCCGCAAGAACGTGCGGCACGAAGGACTCGTGTCGGGGCGGAACCTGATGTCGAATGCGCTGGTCATCACCGATCCGTTCGCGTTGTACGGAAGTGAGATCGAGAACATCAACGTCGCGGTGGTCGGTGACATCGGCAAGGCGAAGTCCTCACTGATCAAGACCACCCTGGGACTGCGGCAGATCGCGGCCGGCCGTCAGGTCGTGGTGATCGACAAGAAGCGTCAGGGTGATCGCGGTGGTGAGTACACCGAGCTCGCCAAGTCGCTGGGGGTGCCGTCGATCAGGTTCAAGACCGGCGGTGACGGTGCGCGGTTGAACATCATGGACCCGGCGATTTCGTCGTCGGTGACCACTTCTGGTGGCATCGTGCCGGCCGGTCAAGAGGTTCTGATTGCCGCGGTACTCGAGGACACTATGCAGCGGACGTTGGTGCAGACGGAGATCGCGGCGCTGAACCTGGCGCTGAGACTGGTCAACGAACGTGCCCGCAGCGAAGGCACCGAGCCGATCCTGCGTGATGTCGCCGATCTACTGCTGTCGACGCCGGAGGAAGCGACGGCCACCTTCGGTGAGGTGTGGGAGAAGGAAGCGTGCCGGTGGGGCCGGGATCCGGGCCTGGCGCTGCGGCAGCTCTGCGAAGGGGATCTGCGCGGGTTGGTCGATCAGCCGACCTCGACCGATGTCCGTCATGCGCTCGACCATCCGCTCGTGCACTTCGACGTGTCCGAACTGCCCAATAAAGGACCGGCGTTGCGGGTGGTGATGACGGTCATCAACACGTGGCTGTCGAATGTTCTCGCGGCTCGCGCATCCGAGCACAAGCAGACCATTCTCATCGTCGAGGAAGGCTGGCACATCGCGGAAGGGTCGACCGGGAGGGTTTTCCGCGACAACATGAAGCTCTCTCGCGGCCTGGGCCTGTCCACGGTCTCGGCGTTCCACCACATCGCCGATCTACCTGCGGATTCTCCAGCTCGAGCGTTGATGCAGGAAGCCGGGATCGTGTTCCTGTACGGGCAGGATCGGGTCGACGATGCCGAGCAGACGGTTCGCATGTACCACTTGCCCGACTACTGCGTGGATCTGCTGATGTCGATGCACAAAGGCCAGTGCTTGGTGGTGATGGGCAAGTCCGATCCGGTACTGATGAAGCACGAGCGGTCCCCGCTCGAGATCGTCCTCACCGACACCGATGAGGTCATTCGGGGTGAGGCGAGCACGTTGGTCGGGCAGACCCGGCTCCCGGACACTCTCGATGCCGAGGAGTTGGCCGAGCTGGTGGGGGCGGTGCAGTGAGCGAGCGCGGTCAGCAGCGGCCGTCGCAGCCGGTGATTCCGGTCGGTACCGGCCCGGTGGTCGTGGTGATCGTTGGGGTGCTGTGGACGGTGTACGCCGGGGGCGCGGTTGCCGGCCTGGTGACCGGGGCGGGTCCGGTGTTCCCGGAAGGGCTGCACGGCACGTTGTCGGTGTTGCGGGCGTTGGTGCTCACGCCGGGCGATCCGACGGTGGGCTGGCCCGAGGACTCGCGGCCGGGCTCGGCGGTCGCGGTGTGGGTGTGCCTGATCGTGGCGATGCTGGTCTATATCGCCGTCGTGCTCGTGATCGACGGGAAGGTTTCGGCACGTCAGCGCGCTCAGCGCACGCGCCAGGAAGGGTTTGCGGACCGGGCGGAGCTGCGGCAGCGCGGCCTCGATCGTAAGAGCGCAGTGAAGGCAGCGAAGACGAATCGGGCGAGCCTGGGTGATACTCCGGCCCGCAAGATCGACGCGCACCAGGTGGCGACCCGGATCGGCGCGCTCTACGGCGAGCATGGCAAAGATGCCGAGGTGTTCGTTCAGTACCGGGACGGCACGCTGGTCGAGGGTCCGACCGGATCGGGCAAGAGCTGGCGGTTGGCCTGGCAGCGGATCGTCGAGTCGGTCGGGTTCGTGCTGGCCACGACCACCAAACCTGATCTGCTGTGGTCGACGGTCGGGCAACGGTTGGCGTCCGGCCCGGTCGAGGTGTTCGACCCCGAGGCCATCACGCGGTGGCCGACGCCGATGCGGTGGTCCCTGCTGGCCGGCTGCGATGACCCGGACACGGCGATCCGGCGTGCCGATGCGCTGGTGCAGGCTGTTCCCCTCGGGGATACCAAGAATGGTGGGTACTTCTCGACAAATGCAGCGAAGTACCTGCGGTGCTGTCTGTATGCGGCGGCGGTGTCCGGTGGGGATGTGACCACCTTCTATCGTTGGGCGATGCAGCGGCAGGTGCCGAAGGTCAAGGAGATTCTGGATCGGGATCTGCCGACGTGGAGCGTGGAGTATTCGCAGCTCGGCGGCTCGGGATCGGATTCGGTCGACGATGTGATGTCGACGGTCTCGACGCTGCTCGATCCCCTCGCCTCGCCGAAGCTGATGGCGGCGGTCAATGTCACCGCCGACGAGTCGGTGAACCTCGCGCAGCTCATTCGCGACGGCGGGACGCTGTATCTGATCTCCGAAGGCTCCTACGGCTCGAGCGCACCGATCGTCACGGCGTTGGCGGCGGAGGCGTATTACCTGGCCAAAGAGATTTCGCGGGAGTACCCAGAGGAGAGAATCGATCCTCCGGTGCGGTTCGTTCTCGATGAGGTCAACAATGTCGCGCCCATTCCGGATCTGCCCGACAAGGTATCCGACAGCGCCGGGCGAGGGATCTCGATCTGGGCGTTCTGCCACGGTCAGGAGCAGAACATCCGGCGATGGGGTCCGAGCGCGGGGAAGATGTTCACGACGAACTCGCCGGTGCGGATCATCCTGCCCGGCCTCGGTGATGTGAACGAGCTCGAGCAGATCTCCCGATTGACCGGTGAACGTGAAGAGTGGTGGTCTCCGACGCAGGCTCCTCGGCAGGCGAAGGTGATGACTGCCCCGGAGATTCGCGGAATGCCTGCTGACCAGGCATTGATGATCTACCGGGGTGCGGCTCCGGCGCGGGTCCATCTACCGCTGGTGTGGGACATTCCGCACTGGAAAAAGCGAGTTCTCGACTCTCAAGAGGTCTACAACTGGGTCTGCGAGACGGGGGAGCTGCCCGCTTGGGCCTGGTCATGCCCAAGCGGGGAAGCGGTGCTCGGATGAGCAGCGGGTACACACCGGGCCGGCTGTCGTGGCGGCACCTCGACCAGGAACAAGCCCAAGTGTTGTGGGACGAGCTGATCGACTGGGTGGAGTGGTTTCGCGGCTGCTACCGGCTCACCGACCGGATCAAGGGCTGCTGGTATCGGCACCCGAAGATGGTCGAGGAACTGACCGCGACGATGTCGGCACACAAGGTCGCCTACGAACAACTTGGCGACGACCAGGTGCATTCGTGGTCGCCGGGAAGCTGGCACTACCAGGTCTATCAGCCGCTCCTGCAGCGGTTGGCAGCCAACTCCGACGAGTTCGCCGACTGCCTCGACGGGCGCTGCGAACCGCCGACAGTGCAGGTCACGCTGTTCGACGGGGTGCGTGAGTGGATCGCGGCGGACATCGCGGGGCGTCCGACCCCGATCGCGGCAGCAGTCGCCGCGACCGGTTCGCTCCCGAACTCGGGCAGCGCGGCGGCGGGGCGTGCGGTGATCGACGCAGCTCGGATGGTCGACCTGATCGACTCCGGCGAGGCCGAGCCGGTCGACCCCGACGACGAGTTCGGGCCGGTCTCGTATGACGGTCACGTGTGGGAGTGGTCCGACGTTGTGGAGGGGTACGTGCGGACCTAGAGACTGCCGTGTCCAATAGGCCAGGTGCCTGTCAACGGCATGATGAACGATTCGCGTCGAGGAGGAAGGGAGAAAGTGAACCGTCCTAACGGGGTCACGGTAGTAATGGCGCAAAAAACAACGAAGTTCGCGTAGTGCCTGGTCAGCGGGTAGACGGACGCTCTTGTTGGTGGCCGCTATCGGTGGCTGCGGTCGGGGCCGATGAGGCTGGTGATGCCGCGCATGGCTGCCGGTGAGGGTTTGAAGTAGCGGCGTAGGTTCTCGGGTTTGCGGTGGCGGGACTTGGCCATCAGCTCCACCAGGCTGGCACCGGCCTCGCCGAGATGCGTCAGGCCGGAATGCCGAAGTTCGTGCAGATCCCAACCGGTGCCGGGCCCATTCGTCGCGGTGGCGGCATCCAGCACGGCGCGGGCCTGGCCGTAGGACAGCCGGGCCAGCCCGGTGTCGGGGCAGATGTCCCGGTCGGCGGCGGCCTTTCCGGGGCCCGGTCGGCGGTGGGTGACGAACAGCGGTCCGCGGGTGCGGCCCTTGGTGAGGCGTGGCAGGAGCCGGGCGGTGCCCGCGTCCCAGTACACGAGCTCGTGCGCGTACTCGTGGTAGGTGGCACCGCGGCGGCGGGTGCGGGGCTTGGCGCCCTTGGACTTCACCGGGCAACACCGCCCGGCCAGATCGAGGTCCTCGATGTTGACCTGGAGCAGTTCCTCGGTGCGGGCGCAGGTTTCGTAGAGCATCCGCCACAGCGTCTTCTCCCGGAGGTCGATGTCGCGGCGGGCGATGAGCCGGTCGATCGCGGTGCGCGAGTGCACCGGGGTGGTGGAGTCCGGTGGAGTGGAGCGTTTCACCCAGGCCGGGACCGCCGGGGCGGTGTGGCCGTGCTCGCGGCACCACGCCAGCCACGACGCGACCGCGGCGCGGCGGGCGTTCCAGGTGTTGACTGCTGAGGAGCCCCACAGGGTTTCGAGGGTTTCACCGATCTCATCGTCGGCGACGTCGGCCAGCCGCCGGGTCTCGCCGAGCGTGGCGGTGGTCTTGTCGACGGCGATGCCGTAGGCGCGGCGGGTGTTCGGGGAGCCGATCGAGTCGAGGAAGCTGTCGCCGGCGGCGCGGACGGTGATCCCGGACGGCACGGTGGTACCTCCCTCACTGGGCTTGCCGCAGATAACAGGTCCGCGTCGCGCACCGCCGGAGCGGAGTCGGCGCAGGCCGGATGTCATGATGCTACAGATAACAGGGTGTTATCCGTGGCAGTCGGAAAATGGCCTCACCCGAGTACCGGGCGATGCTCATGGGGTGTCTATGCGCCGATTTCGCGGTGGACGCCGCCGGCGGCGGTGTTGACCGCTTCGGCGAGGGTGGGGTGGATGTGGATGGCTTGGGCGAGTTGGGTGTAGGTGGCGCCGGTGGTCATGGCGATGACGGCCTCGTGAACGAGGTTCCCGCCGTCGGGTCCGGCGATGTGGCAGCCGAGGATACGGTCGGTGGCGGCGTCGGCGACGAATTTGACCAGGCCGCGGGTGTTGCCGATGGCGCGGGCTTTCACGACGCCGGTGAAGTCCTGGCGCCCGACGACGACGTCGTAGCCGGCGGCGCGGGCGGCAGGTTCGGTGAGCCCGACGGCGCCGACTTCGGGGTCGGTGAACACCGCGTGAGGCACGATGCGCCCGGTTGTGGTGCGGTCCTGGCTTCGGAATATGGTGCGGTAGACGATGTCGGCGTCGTCGCGGGCGGTGTGGGTGAACATGGGCCCGCCGCGCAGATCGCCGAGCGCCCAAACATTTTCGGCGTCGGTGCGCAGGGAGGCGTCGACGGTGAGGAAGCCCTGTGGGTCGGGTTCGAGACCGAGGTACTCGAGGCCGAGATTGTCGCTGTTGGGGGTGCGTCCTGTCGCGATCAGCAGGTGGCTGCCGGTGATGTCGTCGGCTTCGCTGCCGGTGCAGCCGAGCCGGATGTTCCCGGTGGTGCCGGTGGCCGCGGTGCAGGTGGTGCCGGTGAGCACGGTGATGCCGTCGGCGGTCATGCCCTCTCTGACGGCGGCGGAGATGTCGGGGTCCTCGCCGGGCAGCAGCCGGTCGGCGCGTTGGATGAGGGTGACCTCGGAGCCGAATCGCCGGAACATTTGGGCGAACTCGCAGCCGACGTAGCCTCCGCCGACGACGAGCAGATGTGAGGGCAGGTCGGTGAGGTCCAGCAGGGTGCGGGAAGTGAAGTAGGGGACGGTGTCGAGGCCGTCGATGGCGGGGATGGTGCTGCGGGTGCCGGTGACCAGCAAGATCCGGTCGGCGGTCAGGTCGGTGCCGTCGACGGTGAGTGTGCGGGGTGCGGTGAAATGTCCTGTGGCGTGGTAGAAGTCGAGGTCCGTTGATTTCTCGACGGTGCGGTAGGAGCCCGCGCGGATGGAGTCGACGATGGTGTTCTTGCGGTCGACCACGGCGGCCAAATCGACGGTGACCGGTCCGGGTAGGCGGACCCCGAATTCGGCGGCGCGGCGCGCCTGGTGCGCCACGGCGGCGGAGGCGATCATGGTCTTGGTGGGGATGCAGCCGCGGTTGAGGCAGGTCCCGCCGAGCAGTTCTTTCTCCACGAACGCGACGCGGCCGTGCCGGGCCGCGCGCAGCGCGAGCGGCAGGCCGGCCATGCCGCCGCCGAGTACCAGGGTGTCGTAGCGTTCGCTCATGTGCTCGGTGCCTTTCCTCGATCGAATCGCTCTGGAAGGGGTACGGCAGTCGACCGGTCGGCGCGGTCAGCGCGCGTGTTTCTCCTCGATTGTGGCGGGTGCGGGGGCGCAGCAGTCGTTGTCGGGGGTGGCGTCGCGGTGTCGGGCCCGGGTGTTGCGGGCAACGACGGTGGCGGCAAGCGTGGCGGCCACGGCCGCCACGGCGAGAATGATGACCGTGCCGGTGTGGTTTTGAATCCAGATGCTCACCGCGGCGGACCAGGCGGTGGAGCCCATCGCGGCACCACCGGTACTGCCGATAGCGGCGGGCCACCAATACCAGACGAGGTAGGCGCCGGTAGCGACGAGCACGACGGCGGTGATGCGGGTGCCGTGGCGGGCGAGCACCGCGAGGTAGCGGGTGGCAGCGGTGCCCGCCGCGGCGGTGGCGAGGCTGACCAGCAGCAAGACCGTCGCGGCCCCGGCGGCGTAGACGGCGAACACCACCAGCAGCGCTGCCCATCCGGCGGTGGCCTGGGCTTGGGCGATCACGGCGAGCAGCACCCCGAAGGTGCACGACAGCGACGCGGCCGCATAGCCGGCACCGGCGGCCACCATACCGGTGGTGGTCATCGATGCGCGGGGCGGGCGCTGAGCGCGGCGGGGCAGGCGCAGGCCAAGGCCACGGCCGGTGAGCATGACCAGCCCGAGCACCGCCAGCGCCGCGCCGACGGCCAGGCCGAGGCGGGGGCCGCGGCGATGAGCGCGCGGGCGCCGGCGCTGACGGCCAGGCCCGCCGCGGCGAGGGTGCCCGCGAATCCGAGGGTGAGCGCGGTCCCGGCGCGCAGGGCGCGCGCCATGCGGACCGGGAACGCGTCGGTGGTGGTGTCGCCGAGGGTGTGGGTGATCCAGGCGGGCAGCAGCGCGAATCCGCACGGGTTGACCGGGGCGAGCATCCCGGCGGTGAACGCCAGCGCCAGCAGTCCGCCCATCACGCCGCTCCCGCGTCGCGCAGTGCGGTGGTGATCTGGTCGGCGGACGGGTCGGTGGCGCGGTAGGTGACCTTGCCCGCCGGATCGACCACGACCAGCGTCGAGAGCGACGCCACCGAGAGTCGTGTGGTGAGGGTGGCGCCGGTGTCGATCACGGCGGGCAGCGCCTGGGTGCCGGTGAAGTCCTGGAACCCGGCCACCGTCTGCGCGGATTCACCCGGATCCATGTCGACCAGCACGAACGACGCCTTGTCGCCGAGTTGTCCGGCCGCCTGCGCCACCGATTTCGCGCCGCCCACGCATTCGCCGCAGCCGACGGAGAAGAAGAACAACGCGGTCGGCTTGTCACCGGGCACGCTGATGGAGGTGCCGGTGACGGTGTCGACCTGCACCGGCGCCACCGGATCCTGCGCCGTCGTGTCGGTCGAGGTGCACCCGGTGAGGGCCAGGGCTGCGGACAGCGCCAGCGCGGCGGCGGCGAGGGCGGGGCGGCGAAAGCGTGGCAGAGTGGCCATTCGAGGACAGTGGCCTTTCGTGCGGGGGGCGAGGGAGTGTCAGCGCGGTCTCGCGACCGCTCATCGGGGTGTCAGAGTTCGAGACGGTCATGCCGGGGTTTCCGTCCGGTCGCGGTCGGCCGGAGCCGACCGAGGGGATCCGGGTCGGGGCGGACAACACCCCGTGGCCTTACGGGCGCGGCGCCGCAGGGTGTAGCCGACGGCGGCGGCCACGACCAGCACGCCTGCGGCAAGCAGCCACGGGCTGGTCAAGACACCGCCGAGACCGGCGAGCACGCCGCCGGCGATCAGGGCGGGACCGGCGCAGCAGGCGACCATCACCAGCACGCCACCGGCCACTGCGAGCAGACCACCGAACCCGCCCGAGTCGTTGTCGGGTGTGTTCATCGCCTTGTTGTCGGGTGTGTTCATCGCCGCCCACTACCGTCCGCGGCGGGGATGCGCGGGCAGCAGCCCAGCGCGGCGGAGTTGTCGGCCGCCAGCGACCGCGCCAGCATCACCAGGTCAGCTACCCGCGGATCACCCACGGAGTACCGCAGTTTCTTCCCGTCGCGGCGCGCGAGGACATACCCGCAGTCGGCCAGGCAGGACAGGTGTACCGACACCCGGGGCTGCGAGATGCCGGCGTGTTCGACGCAGTCGGCGGAGGTGCGCTCCCCGGCGAGGATGAATTCGAGGAGCTTGAGCCGGGTCGGATCCGACAGGGCGCGAAAAAACTTCGCCGTCGTATCCAGATGCGTACACGCCGACTCGGCACCGGGCACGGTGACAGTGGCGGTGGTGGACCGGGCCATGGGATCGCCTCCACGAGACTTGAACTATTCGGATAAACGCATAATATGGTTCCGGTAGATATTCGTCAACACGAATAGCAGCCGTTGTCGGTTCAGCGGTTGCCCGACCAGGAGGCACCCTCGTGACCTTGACAGATTCCCGCGCCGATCTGGCGATCATCGGTTCCGGCTCGGCGGCGTTCGCCGCCGCCATCGCCGCGGTCAACCTCGGCAAACGGGTGGTGATGGTGGAGCGCGGGACGGTCGGGGGCACGTGCGTGAACGTCGGGTGTGTGCCCTCGAAGGCGCTGCTGGCCGCCGCCGAGGCCCGCCACGCCGCCGAGGCGGCGGGCCGGTTCCCCGGGCTCACCCCCGCCGAGGTGCCGCTGGATTTCCCCGCCCTGATCGCGGGCAAGGACGCGCTGGTCGGGCAGCTGCAGGCGGAGAAGTATGTCGACCTGGCCGCCGACTACGGGTGGGAGATCGTCTCCGGCACCGCGGTGTTCGACGGCAGCGCCGAGGCACCCGTGCTGCGGGTCGCGCGCGCCGAGGGCGGTGTACGGGTGATCGAGGCCGACCAGTATCTGATCGCCACCGGTGCCGCGCCCTGGGCTCCGCCGATCGACGGCCTCGTTGAGGCCGGGTATCTGACCTCGACCACCGCCATGGACCTCCAGCAGCTGCCGGAGTCGCTGATCGTGGTGGGTGCGGGCTATGTGGGGCTCGAGCAGGCCCAGCTGTTCGCCCGCCTGGGCAGCAAGGTCACGGTGATCGCGCGTAGCCGGCTGACCTCGGGTGAGGAACCGGAAATCTCGGCCGCGCTCGAGGCCGTCTTCGCCCACGAGCGCATCGACGTGCTCACCGCCGCCACCGTCGAGAAGGTCCTCGCCGACGACGGGCACAAGGTGGTGACCGTGCGCACCGGCGGCGGCGCCAGCACCGAGCTGCGGGCCGAGCAGGTGCTGATGGCCACCGGCCGCCGCCCCAACACCGCCGGGCTGGGCCTGGATGCGGTCGGCGTCGCCGTCGACGAGCGGGGCGCGGTCGTGGTCGACGACCGCCAGCGCAGCAGCAATCCGCGCATCTGGGCGGCCGGGGACGTGGCCGGGGATCCGCAGTTCGTGTACGTGGCCGCCGCGCAGGGCACCCTGGTCGCCGACAACGCCCTGGCCGGTGCCGATCGCGTCCTGGACTACACCACGGTGCCGCGCGTGACGTTCACCAGCCCCGCGATCGCCTCGGTCGGACTGACCGACGCGCAAGCCGCCGCGGCCGGGCTGGCCTGCCAGTGCCGGGTGCTGGGGTTGTCGAGCGTGCCGCGGGCGCTGGTCAACCGGGACACCCGCGGCCTGGTCAAGATCGTCGCCGAAGCCGGCACCGGCCGGATCATGGGCGTGCACGCCCTCAGCGACGGCGCCGGGGACCTGATCACCGCCGCCACCTATGCGATGACCGCGGGTCTGACCGTCGACCGGCTCGCCCACACCTGGGCGCCGTACCTGACCATGGCCGAAGCGCTGAAACTGACCGCGCAGACTTTCACCACCGACGTCACCAAACTGTCCTGCTGCGCAGGCTGACGCCGTCGGACGGGAGGCAGTGATGAACGGACACATGACGATCGGGGACCTCTCGGCCCGCACCGGGGTGCCGGTGAAGGCGCTGCGCGAGTACACCGACCTCGGCCTGATCTACACCCTGGGCCGCAGCCCGGCCGGCTACCGCCTCTACACCGACGACGCGGAGTGGTGCGTGCGGTTCATCGGCGAGCTGCGCGGCCTCGGGCTCACCATCGCCGAGATCTGCCAGCTCACCTCCACCGACCGTGACGACCACGGCCGTTCGGTCGGCGCCCATCTCGCCGAGCTGCTGCAGCGGTCGCGGCAGCGGCTGCGCCCGATGCCGAGCAGATCCTCGACCGCATCGACGCCTTCGAAACCGCACACCGTGCGCATCTGGCCACCGACGACCTGTGCTGGGCCGGTGACCCGTGCGGATGCGAGCTACGGGCTTGACCCTCACCCCGGGGACAGACCCTACCGTCGGCACCGTCACTGTCCGATCGCCCTCGAGGAGTCCGATCCCATGAGTACCGACAACCTCACTGCCGACGTTTTCGCCAAGATCCTGCCCGCCGGCCGGGACCGGGCGCTGATGCGCGCCGCGCTGCGGCTGCTCGCCCACGGCACCCCGGTCACCGTCACCGAACTCGCCGCCGCCGCGGGAGTGCCCGACCTCGACCCCGCGCAGACGCCGATCGGCGCCGACGTCGAATACGACGAGGCCGGCCGGATCGTCGGCTGGGGCCTGACCCTCAACCCGACCCCGCACCGGTTCAGCGTCGGTGGCCACCAGCTCTACACCTGGTGTGCCCCCGACACCCTCATCTTCCCCGCCGTCATCGGCGCACCCGCCTGCATCGAATCCGACTGCCCGATCACGGGCACCACCGTGCGCCTGACCATCGACCCCGTCACCGGGGTCAGCGACCTGGAACCGGCCACCGCGATGGTGGCCTTCGTCGACCCCGACCGGATCCAGCCCGGTCACCTCCGCGCCACCTGCTGCAACCCGCAGATGTTCCTCGCCACCTCCGACGCCGCCCACCACTGGCAGGCGAAATTCCCAGGCATGACGGTGCTGCCGGTCACCGACGCCTACCACCAGCTCGCCCGCCCCCTCGCCGACGCGATCACCGACCCGACCACGACCACCGGAACCAGCGCCTGCTGCTAGATCGCGCCGCCGCCGATCCGGGCCGGCGCTGCGGGTCAGAACAGGGTGTCCCGCACGCGCAGCGGCCGGTACCCGGTGGGGCCGAGCTGGGCGAGTTCGGCGTCGATGTCGACCTCGATGGCGCCGAAGAAGTTGATGTTCTCGCTGTGGGCCGGGGAGATGTGCGTCAGCACCTCGTCGTCGATGCGCCGCCCGGCCCGCCGCATCTGTTCGGTCGCCAGCCCGTAATACTCTGTGGTCCAGGCGATGACGGCGTTGGTCGCCAACGTGAGGCACCATGCCTGTTCGGTCTGTCCCTCCAGGTGCCTCGCGCGCACGGCGCCTTCGTGCGCGTAGAGCAGGTCGCGGCGGAGCGCGTGCAGGGATTCGCCCTTGTTGAGCTGTCGGGAGATCTTGCGCCGATAGCCCGGGTCGGACAGGTACCGGGCGGCGTAGATCGTGCGCCGCAGCGCCCCGTATTCCTTGAGCGCCGCCGCGAGGGCGTTCTGCCGGCCCGACGCGGAGAGCTTGCCGACCAGCAGCGACGCGGTGGCGTGCCCGAACTTCAGCGACCCGCTCAGCCGGAGCAGGTCGTCGTAGTGCTCGGCGATGAGATCCAGATTCAGCTTGCGGGTCAGCAGCGGCCCGGCGTGCGGGAACGCGGACTCCACCTGGGCCCGAGGCGCCGCCCGATACAGGGTGATCCGGCCCAGGTCCCGGATGCGGGGCGAGAGCTGCAATCCGAGCAGGTCGAACAGCCCGAAGTTCACGAGGGTGACGCCGTGCGTGTCGGTCGCATGCTCGGTGATCGGCAGATCCGTTGCATTGCCGAGGATTTCGTCCAGCACGTAGTGAGCTTCGCGTCTCGTCGCGACGATGACCTTGGTGCCGTAGGTGGCGTGCTGATCGGTGACATGGGTATACGTGCTCAGTCCTTCGTTCGCGAAATAGCGGCTCAACGCTCTGGCGGTGACCGATTTGCCGCGGGTCGGGAACCGTTGCCCATCACTCGACGACAGGGTGCCGGCGCCGAAGACCGGGGTCAGCGGCAGCCTTTGGTGGTAGTCGATGATCGTCAGGTTCGCCGCCCGCAGCGTCTCCTCCCGCACATACCATTCGCTGGTCCAGGCCAGGATGTCGTAGGAGAGGCCCGACGCCTCGGCCATTCGGGTCAGCCCGAGGTTGGTGGAGTAGGCCAGCAGGACGGCGATGAGGTTGCGTTTCAGCTCCGGGCTGCGGGCCTGTTTGCCGCCGGCGTGGGTGAAGCAGTCCAGGTAGCCGGTGCGTTTGTCCAGCTCGATCAGCAGCGACACGATCGGCGCGAACGGCAGCATCTCCGTCAGCTCGGCCTTGAGCGCCGTCGCCTCCGCGGGCACATCCTCCGCCGACAGCGGTGAGATCACCAGGTCACCGGCCTCATCGAGACGGACCGGCCCGTCGCCGCCGGCGAGCACCTTCTCCAACTCGCCCATAGCGGCGTCGAGCTCGTCGGTGGCGGTCGCCAGCGCGCGAGCGGGATCAGCGGACTTGCCGACCAGGCGGCAGAACTCGTCACGCTGCGGCTCCCACGCCTGCGGGGTCAGCAGGTACGCGGCCGGGTCGGCGTAGCGGCGCGACCCCGGCACGAACACATCCCCGCTGCGCAACCCGTCACGCAGCCCCAGCAGCACGCACAGCTCCCAGTAGTGCCGATAGGCGGTGGTGTTACCGGCTTTGCGGGCCTCGTCGAGGTAGCCGCGCCACTTCGTCGGCACGAACCCGGTCGGCGCGTCGTCGGGCACCTTGCGGGTACCGGTCGCGTTCAGCTCCCGCAGCATGTGCACCCCGATCAGCAGCTCGGTCGCGGCGGTGCCGCCGGCGAACCGGACTGTCGACAGCACCTGCGGGGTGAACTGCCGCAGGTAGGAGTACGAGCTGTCCAGAGCGGCCAGGTGCCCGTGATCGCGCGGCAGCCGAGGCTTGGCCTGCGCGACCGCGGCCCGCAACCGCTCCCATCCGATCCGATCGCCCCGGATCAGGCCGCCGATCTCCTCGTCGGGGATCTGCAGGTCACAGACGATCGCCAGCAGGTCGTCGAGCAACCCCTGCCGATCCTCTCCGGCCTTACCGCGCTCGGCCAGCTCGTCGCGCATCCGGCGTTCGGCCTTGCTCAACCTGGCCGAGATCGCCTGATCGAACAGCTGCACCACCTCGTCGAGCACATCGGTGGCCGACTGCGCCAACACGGTGAGCAGAATCGGGTAGCGGCGTTGCGGATCCCGGCGTTCGAGGGCTTGGCCCGTCAAGCGGCGGCCCACCGTCGCCAGGAACCGCCGCCGCTCCGCCGGCAGCACCGACATGTCCAGCTCATCCGCGCCCAGGTTGCGCAGGAACACCAGCTTCTCGACCTCGGCCTTCACCGCGGTCGCCGACGCCTCCACCGGGCCGGTCGACAACCACCGCAACCGCGACATCTCGATCGACGGGTCGACGACCAGCAACGCATCCAGTTCCTTACACCGCTGCGGCGTGAACTCGCGCGCCAACCGGTCGTAGGTCTCCCGCTGCGCCCGCGTGCGAGCGTGCGCGACCCGGCGGACCACCGTTTCCGGGCCCGGCCGGATCACCCGCGCCGAGATCAGGTACTCACACGCCAGCCGGAACAACAGCGTCGGCGAATCGTGCTCCATCGCCCGCGCCAGCAGAAACTCATCCAGCTCCTTCAACTCCATCGCCCCGGCAGGCCGCCACCCCAGATACTGGGCCACCAGCCGCACATGCTCGGTCCGCGTCTGCGCCCGCTTGCCATACGAACGAAGCTGCGCTGCATCGATATTCAGCTGATCCGCCAGCCGGGCCACCGCCACCGGCGGCGCCGACGGCACCTTGTCCGGCACGAACCCCAGCCACGGCAAGGTGCACAACGCCACCGCCAGGCCCAGACGGACCGCAGGGCCCCTGCCCTGCGGAGCAACAAACGCCAGATCCGCCGGGGTCAGCGTGAAGTACCGGAACAACTCCTCACGACTGATCTCCGGGAACTCCCGCAGGCGCTGCAACTCCTCGTCCGCGAATACCCGCGTCGCCACGAACCCCAGCCTCCAACACGCCGACCAACCTCATCGGCAGACAAGCCAAGCACCAACCACCCCGGCCCGCAGCCCGAACCGAGAAATCGCCGCTGACCAGGCACTACGCGAACTTCGTTGTTTTTTGCGCCATTACTACCGGGACCCCCTAACGTGGTGCTGTTTTACCAGGCGGTAGCCTGCCCGCGATTGACACCTGGTCTGACAGCTGTGCTGTCGCGGTTAGTTCACTTGGCGGTCACCAGTCCAGAATTGTGCGCGGAGCCTGAATTTCTGAACCTTTCCGGTCGCGGTGCGGGGGATGCTGTCGGTGAACAGCACTTGTTTGGGGATTTTGTATCCGGCGAGACTGTGACGTGCGTGGTCGATCAATTCGGTCTCGGTCACTCTCTCGCCGTCTCGACGCACCACCAACGCGGTGACCATTTCACCCCACTTGTCATCGGGAACGGCGATGACGGCCACCTCGGCTACCGCGGGGTGAGTGAACAGGACATCTTCGACCTCGATGGAGCTGACATTTTCCCCACCAGTGATGATGACGTCCTTTTTGCGGTCGGAGATCGTCAGATACCCGTCCCCGTCGATGGATCCACCGTCACCGGTGTGGAATTGTCCGCCCCGCATCGCGGTGGCGGTTTCCTGTGGGTTGTTCCAGTAGCTGTCCATCACCGTGTTCGAGGCGACCAGTATTTCCCCGTCCGCGTCGGTGCTGATCCGGGTTCCCAACGACGGCGCACCTGCCTTGGACAGCATCTTGGCGCGCTCGATCGCCGGAAGGTTGTCGTATTCGGCGCGCGAGCGGTTCACGGTCAACAGCGGCGAGGTTTCGGTGAGACCGTAGATCTGGTTGAACTGCCATCCCAGTTCTTCTTCGATGCGGGCAATCGTGCGTGAGGGCGGTGGCGCTCCCGCGACGACCAGGCGGACCCGGTCGCGACCGGGGATCTCACCGTCCCACTGCTGGGCGGCGTCGAGCACCATATTCCACACCGTCGGAGCGCCGCACATCAAAGTGATCCCGTGTTCATCTACTCTGCGCAGAATTTCTGCGCCGTCGACTTTGCGGAGAACTACCTGCTTGATGCCCAACCCGGTTGCGGTGTAGGGCATTCCCCAGCCGTTGCAGTGGAACATCGGCAGCACGTGCATCAACACATCGCGGTCGCTGACCTGCATATGCATCCCGAATGTGACCGAGTTGATCCAGATGTTGCGGTGCGTGAGGCGCACGCCCTTGGGTTTTGCGGTCGTACCGCTGGTGTAGTTCAGTGTTGCGGTGGCGTCCTCGTCGGGTTGTTGCCATCGGTGGGGTTCGGCGTCGAACCGCAGTAATGCCTGGTCGGTGTCGGCGCCGAGCACGAACCGGTGGCGGGCGCCGACGTCGGCGAGGGCCTCGTCGAGTTCCGGGTCGATCAAAACGACGTCGGCCTTGCAGTCGCCGATGATGTAGGAGACTTCTTCGGGCTGCAACCGAAAGTTGACCGGGACCAGGATCCGTCCCGACGAGGGCACCGCCAGCAGCAGCTCGAGCAAGCGCGCGGAGTTGTGACTGACGACCGCCACTCGGGCACCTTCGGGTACGCCCAGCTCATCGAGGCCGGCCTGGAGCGCTCGGCCTCTGCGCGCCAGGTCACGGTAGGTCAAGTTTTCGACGGCGGCCGCGGGCTGTACCGGCTCGTCGACCACACCGATACGGTCGCCGTAAACGAGTTCAGCACGATCGATGAAGTCGTTGGTGGTCAACGGAACGTGCATGGAGTCCTCCCCATTCTTGTCTCGAGACCCGCACGAAGAACTATCCGGAGCTCTCCGGTCGACGTCGAACACAACGTCAGAGCCGCCTCGCGCCACCCCACCGTGTCCACAGTTCAACAGTAGGTGGCAGCTCGAGGCGTGGGGAACCCCCGCCGGCAACAGCTACCTCCGATCGGAGGTAAGTCCACCCAATGCACTTTTGGTGCCGCGCCAACAGTGTCGATCAGGACGTCTGTCATGCGAGGGATGTTTGGCATCTCTCGCATGGAACCTGCACGGGTACCTGGCCCGCAAGGTGTGCGGGAACCCAGCCCCGGCCCGAGAACTTGGTGTGGAATGGCGCCGCTCCTTCGTCGGAGACCGTGGCGGGTCGCCGATGGCCGAAGACATCGGGAAGCGGTTGGTCGAATTCGTAGCCTGCGGGCAGAGGACCCGTGGACCGCAGCATCCTGCTGGCGTGTCTTCGCGTCCTGCCTGACGGGCTCGAAGGCGCTACTGTGATAGTCGTCGGCCATCCGCCGCCTGAAAGGGGGCTTGTCGACATGACTGTCCTGGGTATCGATTCCGAGTTCAACGCTGCGCTCCCGCTGCTCGACCGAACAGCGGCACTGCGACACAGCGCGGAAATCGTCCACCGTGTGCTCGGTGCGGACCTGGCGGCCGGAGCGAACCGGATCGCCGAGGACGACACCATGAAGGTGGTGGCCGTGGTCGGCGGGCGCACCGAGGAGCTCAACGGTCTGGTCGTTGGGCCGCAGGAAGGCCTTGGCGGGCAGGCGGCGGTGCTGCGGCGGACCGCGGCGGTCGAGGACTACTGCCTGAGCCGGGCCATCACGCACGACTTCGACCAACCAGTTCGGGCGGAAGGTTTGCGGGCGGTGATGGCCGCCCCGATCGTGCGTGCGCACCGACTCTATGGGCTGCTCTACGCCGCCCGTAGAGTCCCAGTTCCGTGGACCGACCGCGACCGGACTGACCTGTTGGGTCTGGCGCGGCAGACCGCGGTGGCTATGGAGGTGGCCGACAGTGCCCACGAGATGGCCGAGGTCGCCGTGTTCAGCGAACGTCAACGACTCGCGATCGCATTGCATGATTCCGTGGGCGCGACGTTGTTCAGTTTGCGGGTGGCGTTGACGTCGGCCAAGGCATCGTCGGAGCTCGGCCCCACCCTGGAACTGTTGACCGATGCTCTGGCCCTGACCGAACGGGCAACCTCGGAGCTGCGGGCTCAGACCTTGTCGCTGCACCAATCACCCGAGGACAAGGCACTCGCGGTCGCCCTGCAGGGTGATTGTCGCGACTTCGCCGAGCGGGCCGGTGTGGCGGCGGAATTGGTGGTGCTGGGCGACCTGCCGCTGCTGGACGTAGCCAGGACCGATGTGTTGCGGCGCACCGCCCGCGAGGCACTGCTCAATGTGGAGAAGCACGCTGCCGCCCACTCCGTGGTCGTGAGCCTGTACCGGGCGCAGGACGGTGTGGGGATGGCCGTGGCCGACGACGGCACGGCCGGCGACATCACACTCGAGGACGAGCGTGGCTTGGGTCTTCAGGTAATGGCCGAGCGCGTCGAACGGGTGGGTGGCTGGTTGTCCTGCGCCGGCAACGACGAGGGCGGCGGTACGGTGCGGGTGTGGGTTCCCGCCGCTAGAGCATTCCGGCCTGTTGCGCCTTGACCACCGCGTCCAGTCGGTTGCGGGCGTCGAGGTGGGCTAATAACGATTGAACGTAGGACTTCACCGTGTTCGGCGCCAGGCCCAACTGCTGTGCGATCTCGGTGTTGCTCTCACCCATGGCCAGCCGCTCGAGCACTTGATACTCGCGCCGCGACAGTGCCAGCGGATCCCCGGGGCTGATCACCGGGTCACAGTATCGTCGTCCGGCGGCGACCTCCCCGATCGCGGTGATCAGCACCCCGCAGGCGTTGTCCTTGTGCACCACCGCATCCATCCCGACCAGCCCCGCGATTTGGCCCACCGTGCGATTGCTGTCCCCGGTGAACAGCACGAGCTTCACCCCTGGGCATGCCCCGCGGAGCGCTGCGGCGGCGTCCGGCAGCACCATGTCGGGCAGATGCAGATCCAGTAGCACCACGTCGGGTCGTTCGGCGGCGGCAACCGCAACGCCGGCGGTCGCCGTGCGCGCCCCCGGGCACATCCGCATGCCCGCCGCCCCCTCGACCAGACGTTCCACTCCCAGATGCACGATCGGATGGTCGTCGACCACCAGCACTCGCACCACTCCTGGATGGGCACATGGCACGCCTGGATGGGCCACCATGTCGGCGGGATGCGCGAGTGTGCCGCTCTGGACTCGGCGGTGAGGGGGCATATTTCCCACGGTAACCCCGCATGTTCGCGCTCGCCACGAAACCCCTACCCGGGTCGATTACCTCCGATCGGAGGTAGTCAACCCGGGGTAGAAATGTGATGGTGATCTCAACGCGATGGTGGTCGTCACCGTCGTCGGACGCTAAACGGGAGCGGGTAGATGACTACATCGGTCACAACTCAGCACGAGAAGATCAAGTCGTTCGACTGGGAGCCGAGCTACTTCCACCGCGACGCACTGTATCCGACCAAGTACAAGATCCCGCCGAAGACCAAGGACCCCTTCCGCACCCTCGTACGCGAGTACGTGGGGATGGAGGAAGAGAAGGACGACCGGCAGTACGGTGCGCTCGAGGATGCGCTGAGCCGGATGAACAACTCTGCGCAGGCCGAGCCCCGCTTCATGGAGATCATGAAGCCGGTGCTGGCGTTGGTCGACTTCGGTGAGTACGCCGCGATGAAATGCACCGCCATGCTCGTCGACACGGTGGAGAACCCGGAACTGCGCCAGGGGTATCTCGCGCAGATGATCGACGAGGTGCGCCACACCAATCAGGAGGCGTACTTGATGCGGTACTTCGCCAAGCACGCTCCGGATCCGGCCGGCTTCAACTCGGGTTTCAAGATGCGCGCCTTCGACCCGATCGGTCGACCGGGCCGGACGGTGTTCGAAGCGTTCATGAACGACGACCCGATCACCAATTCATTGAATTTGCAGGTCGTCGCGGAGACCGCGTACACCAACCCGCTGTTTGTGGCGGTGACCGAGGTGGCGGCCGCGAACGGGGATCAGGCAACCCCGTCGGTGTTCCTGTCGATCCAGTCCGACGAGGCGCGGCACATGGCGAACGGCTATTCGTCGCTTGCTGCGGTGCTGAGTGAGCCGGACAATTTACCGATGCTCCAGGAGGACTTCGACACGGCGTTCTGGCGTCAGCACTCCTTCCTCGACAATTTCCAGGGCGCGGTCTACGACTACTTTTCGAAGGTGCGGCTCAAGTCCTACAAGGAGTACTGGGACCAATGGATCTGGGACGACTGGGCCGGTAGTTACATTGAGCGGCTGGAGCCGTTCGGCCTGAAGGTGCCGCGCTGGATCAACGATGCGAAGCGGCATGTGGAATGGGGCGGCCATTCCGCGGCAATGGTGTCCGCGGCGCTGTGGCCGGTACATGCCTGGCGGTCGGATTACATGATCGAGGAGGACTTCGCGTTCCTCGAAGAGAAGTACCCCGGCTGGGAGGAGCATTTCGGCGGGTTCTGGACGGCGTACCGGGAGATGGGCGACCCGCGTAAGGGCCACCTCGCGCTGGAGCTGTTCCCCGAGATGCCGCCGATCTGTCGGACGTGCCAGATGCCGTGCGTGTTTCCGCGGCCCGACATCAACGAGATCCGGTTGTCGATCGACGCGGCCGGCCAACGGCACGCCTTCTGCTCAGAAGCCTGCCAGCACATCTTCCGGCAGGCCCCGGAGCGGCACAGCGGTATGACCTGGTGGGAGGTCAATGACGGTGTCGAGCTGGCCCGCTACATCGAGGACGCCGGTCTGCTGCGGTCTGATGGCCGGACCCTGATGGGACAGCCTCACGTGCACACCGAGGAACGCTGGCTGTGGACCATCGAGGACATCCGGCGCACCGGATTCGTCATCAAGGACCCGCTCAAGGCGTTGCCGGCCGACGCGTTTACGGACATCTGATGAGCACCGAACTGATCGCCGACGGCGTAGTGCCCGAGACGGTGGGCGAGGGTTTCTACTCGGCACGCGAGCTGACCTATATCCGCCCGCAGAAACGCCGAATCTCCGAGTACGAGGCGGTAATCTGCCACGCTCAACCGGACCTCGACCAATTCGACTCCGGCGGCTGGTATCTTCTGCGGCCTGATGGATTGGGCTGTCAGGACGCCCGGACCACCGCACTGACGCATCCGAACTGGTTCGAGTACCGCGACCCGTCCAGCCTCTGGCAGCGCCCCTATATCAAACTGCAAGCCCAGCAGGAACGGTCCATCCAGGGGGCGATCACCTCCGCGAAGGCCAACGGTTCATTCAGCGACATCGCACCGGGGTGGCTCGACCTCGTGTCACGCTACTACGAGGCGTTCGCGTCGTTCCAGTGGGGGATGTTCAAGGCGCACGCGTTCGTCACCCGGGAGGCGTTGTCGGACACTCTGTCGATGACCTACACCTTCAGCGGGATGGACCGGCTACGTCACCAGCAGGACATTGCGCTCTACAGCCTGGATCTGCACGAGCACGCGCCCGGCTACACCGAGGGTGCCGGCGCCGAGGCTTGGCTCAACGATCCGGTGTGTCAGGGCGCACGCCGACTGGTCGAACGGCTGCTCTCGCTGCGGGACTGGGGTGAAATGGTCTTGATGACGAACCTGGTGGTCGAGCCCCTGTTCACCGCCCTGCTCGGCAGCGAGTTCTTCCGGCATCTCGCCCCGCTGCACGGTGACGTGGTCATCCCGGTGATCGAGATGACCGCGGAGGCGGACCGGCTTCGCAACCGCACGGCGACACAGGCCCTGATCAAGTTGCTCACTGCCGATACCGACCGCTCCGGTCGGCCCGTACCAGCAGCACGCAACCGTGAACTTATCCAGGGCTGGGTCGACTCCTGGTATCCGGATGCATTGGCGGCCGTCGACGCATTCCTCCCGGTCTTCGATGCTGCACCGGCCGGGTCCGGCGTCGGCGAACGCGCCCGACAGCGCGTCGTCAGTACAACCGCGGACATCCTCGAGCAGGCCGGTCTGCAGGTTCCCGCGGCGGTGACGTCATGAGCCGCACCCCGGAGCCCGGACGCAGAACCATCGGACTCGTCCTGATGAAAAGCGAGGAGGCGCAGGCGACCGTCCACTACGTCGCCGAGGAGTGCCCGCAGATCCGGGTACAGGATCGGGACACCTTCTTCCTGCTGGAGGCCGAAGAATCGATTCGCATCCCCCTGGCGGAGGTCGAGGAATACCTTGGGAAGCCGTTGACGATGTCGCGGTTCCTGGTCTGCATGACCAGCTACTACGGGCGGGCACAGGTCGAAGACGACGCCTTCGTCATCACCTCCGACATGTCCCAACTCGAACCGGCAAAGATCTGAACGGACAGTCGATGGCACACGTAACACTGGAGCCGACGGGGGAAGAATTCTCCGTCGGCGAGGACGAGGACATTCTCACCGCCGCCCTGCACAACGGCATCAACCTGCAATATGGATGCCGGCACGGGAACTGCTCCTCGTGTAAGCACTGGCTGCTCGACGGCGACGTCGACGACTCGGCGGGGTCGGTCTACGCGATCCCACGCAACGAACGCGAGGACGGGGCGATTCTGCTCTGCTGCGCCTACGCCAAGAGCGATCTGGTGATCGAGATTGACCAGCACGACGGTGTGGAGAAGCTGCCGCCGATGACACCTCCATCGCCCCGGCGGGCGAGGGTGCTCGACCAGCGCACGCTGACGCCGAACCTGGTCGAACTACGGGTCGCGTTGGACCATCCGCTGAGCTTTCGGGCCGGTCAGTACGCGGAGTTCACCCTCGACACCGGGGAACGCCGCTCCTACTCGCTGGCGAGCCCGCCGAGTTCGGGACACGAGTTGACCTTCTGCGTCAAACGCGTGCAGAACGGAGTGTTTACCACCGTGCTCGATCGGATCGAGCCGGGATCGCTCCTGCATCTGGAGGCGCCGTTCGGCACGATGTTCCTCCGGGAGACCGGTCGCCCGGTGATCGCGGTCGGGATCGGCTCCGGCATCGCGCCGCTCCTGTCGATTCTGACCGACGCCGCCGAGCAGAACATCGACGTCCCGATCCGGTTCTATTACGGAGCCCGCACCGCCGGTGATCTGGTGTATCTCGACGAACTCGCCGAGCTGTCGCGAAGGTTGCGCGATTTCCAATTCATTCCGTGCCTGTCGCAAGGTTCGCCCGATACGTTGCCGCCGAACGGGCGCGTCGGGCGGGTGACCCGAGCCCTCGCCGGAGACATCCGGGACGCCTCACTTTATGACGCGTATCTGTGCGGCGCGCCGGAGATGTGCGACGCCGTCGGCCGACTCCTCGAAGCCAAGGGACTGCCGGAGGCACGCATCCACGCCGACAAGTTCTATCCGGCCATCGAAACCGCCCAGCTCCCAGCGTGAGTGAAGTGCGATTCATCAACACTGCACACCGAAGTCGGATTCACGATGCAAAAGGATCCTCGATACGCCCCCCGGGCTGCGGGGGTCCACCGGCATCGTCACCGTCGTACGCGTGCCGCCCCCGTACGAAGCCTCCGGCTGCTACGCCACCTGCGGGGCATACGGGGTAGCCGCTTGCACAAAGCCAGCGACAAGCCGCCCACTAATAGGTCTCATTCACGAAAATTGTCTCCAGGAGATTTGCGATGACAGCTGTAGCAGAACACCCGATCTTGCCCGCGGTTCGGGGGTTCCTGAATGGCAACAAGAAGCTTCTGATCGATGGCGCGTGGGTGGACGCCGCCTCGGGCAAAACCTTCGCAACCACCGACCCGGCCACTGGGGCCACCCTGACCGAGGTGGCCCATGGCCAGGCCGAGGACATCGATCGGGCGGTCCGCGCCGCCCGATCGGCGTTCGACACCGGTCCGTGGCCGGCGATGAAGCCGAACCAACGCGAACGCCTGTTGTGGCGGGTAGGCGACATCCTCAGCGAACGCGCGGCGGAGTTCGGCCAGCTCGAAGCACTCGACAACGGCAAGTCGGCGGGGATCGCCACCGCAGTCGACGTTGCCTGGTCGGCGGATGTTTTCCGCTACTACGCCGGCTGGGCCACCAAGATCGAAGGCTCCACCATCAACGTCTCCATGCCGTTCTCCCCCGGTGGAGAGTTCCACGCCTACACCCTGCGCGAGCCGGTCGGGGTGTGCGGACTCATCGTGCCGTGGAACTTCCCGTTGCTGATGGCCGCCTGGAAACTGGCGCCGGCCCTGGCCGCGGGTAACACCGTCATCCTCAAGCCCGCCGAGCAGACCCCGCTCACCGCGCTGCTGCTCGGAGAAGTGTTCCAAGAAGCCGGGTTCCCACCGGGTGTGGTCAATATCGTCACCGGATTCGGGGACGCGGGAGCGGCGCTGTCCGGGCACGGGGATGTGGACAAGATCGCGTTCACCGGTTCGACGGAGGTGGGCAAGAAGATCGTCGACGCGGCCAAGGGCAACCTGAAGAAGGTGTCTCTCGAACTCGGCGGCAAGAGTGCCAATGTGGTGTTCGCCGACGCCGACTTCGACCTCGCCGTCGAAGGTTCGCTCAACGCGTGGTTGTTCAACCACGGGCAGTGCTGCGTCGCCGGCACCCGGCTGTACGTGGAGGACCGGATCTTCGACGACTTCACCGGGGCGGTGGCCGAGGCTGCGAGCAAGGTCAAGATCGGTCCCGGGATGGATCCGGCCACCCAACTCGGTCCGCTGATTTCGCAGGAACAGTTCGACAAGGTCACCGGTTACCTGCGAGACGGGTTGGCCGACGGGGCACGGGCTCTGACCGGCGGCAAACGGTGGGGCGAGAGCGGGTACTTCGTCGAGCCGACGGTGTTCGTCGACGTCAAACCAGAGTTCAGTGTGGTCCGCGAAGAAATCTTCGGCCCCGTGGTGGCCGCGTTGCCGTTCGACGCGGACAACGGTGTCCTCGCCGCGGCCAACGATTCCATCTACGGACTCGCCGCGGGCATCTGGACCAAGGACATCTCCAAGGCGCACCGGACGGCCAAGAAGCTCAAGGCCGGGTCGGTGTGGGTCAATCAGTACAACGGCTTCGACACCGCGATGCCCTTCGGCGGCTACAAGCAGTCCGGCTGGGGACGTGAACTCGGTGGCTCCGCCATCGACCTGTACACGCAGATCAAGTCCGTCAACATCGCGCTCTGACGAACTCGTACCGACAAGGAGTATTAAGTGAAAACCAAAGCAGCGGTGTTGCTGGAACCCGGGAAACCCTTCGAGATCATGGAGCTCGACCTCGATGGTCCCGGCGTCGGCGAAGTGTTGATCAAGTACACCGCCGCCGGGTTGTGCCACTCGGACCTGCACCTGACCGACGGTGACCTACCACCGCGCTATCCGATCATCGGTGGCCACGAAGGGTCGGGCATCATCGAGGAAGTCGGCCCCGGTGTCACCAAGGTCAAACCCGGTGACCACGTGGTGTGCAGCTTCATCCCGAACTGCGGAACCTGCCGGTACTGTGCCACTGGACGCTCCAATCTCTGCGACATGGGCGCCACCATCCTCGAAGGGTGCATGCCCGACGGCAGTTTCCGATTCCACGGCAACGGACTGGATTTCGGGGCGATGTGCATGCTCGGCACCTTTTCCGAACGCGCCACCATCTCCCAGCACTCGGTAGTCAAGATCGACGACTGGCTGCCGCTCGAGACTGCGGTGCTCGTCGGCTGCGGTGTTCCGACCGGTTGGGGCACCTCAGTCTACGCCGGCGGTGTGCGGGCCGGCGACACGACCGTCATCTACGGCATCGGTGGTCTGGGCATCAACGCCGTCCAGGGTGCGGTGAGCGCGGGCGCGAAGTATGTCGTGGTGGTCGACCCGGTGGCGTTCAAACGCGACACCGCACTCAAGTACGGTGCTACCCATGCCTTTGCCGACGCCGCAAGCGCCGCGGCGCAGGTCAACGAACTCACCTGGGGACAGGGCGCCGACCAGGCACTGATCTTGGTTGGCACGGTAGACGAGGACGTGGTCTCGGCGGCGACCGCGGTGATCGGCAAGGGCGGCACCGTGGTGATCACCGGACTGGCGGACCCGGCGAAGCTCACCGTGCACGTCTCGGGCACCGATCTGACCCTCAACGAGAAGACGATCAAGGGCACGTTGTTCGGCTCGTCCAACCCGCAGTACGACATCGTGCGTCTCCTGCGCCTCTACGACGCCGGACAGCTCAAACTCGACGACCTGATCACCACCCGCTACACCCTCGACCAGGTCAACCAGGGCTATCAGGATTTGCGGGACGGCAAGAACATCCGCGGCGTGATCATCCACGCATGAGGTGATCGGATCCCGTGGCTGCGCCGTCGCGTCTTCTCCGCGTACCCAGCGCAGCCACGGTTTGTGGTGCTGATTTGCCGTCGGCCGGCGCGGTGTCCTCCGCTAAGGAGGTCTCGGTCTCGCGCGCAAAGCCCGAAGGCAGTTTGACGCAGTTGCACAAGTAACGCGGCCGTTCCCGAGGTCGACCCCGCGGGGAAGACTTCCATCAGAGACAGAAAGAGCGTGCAGGCAACGTGGCCAAGATGATCGCCTTCGACGAGGACGCGCGGCGCGCCCTGGAACGGGGAGTGGACAAACTCGCTGACGCCGTCAAGGTCACCCTCGGCCCCAAGGGCCGCAATGTGGTGCTCGGCCGCGACGTCGCCAAACCCCTCGTGACCAACGACGGCGTCACCGTCGCCCGCAGTATCGAACTCGACGACCCCTACGAAAAGATGGGCGCCGAACTTGTCAAAGAGGTCGCGAAGCAGACCGACGACGTGGCCGGTGACGGCACGACCACCGCCACCGTGCTCGCCCAGGCCATGGTGCGCGAGGGCCTGCGTAACATCGCCGCCGGCGCCAACCCCCTGGCGATAGGGCGCGGCATCGGCGCCGGTTTGGTCGACGTTATCCGGGCGATCAACGACGCGGCGAGACCGATCGAAACCACAGAACAGATCGCTGCGACCGCGACGATCTCCTCGGGTGACCCCGCCATCGGCGCCATTGTGGCCGAGGCGTTGGACCAGGTCGGCGTGCACGGCATCATCACCGCCGAGGCATCGGACACCTTCGGCCTCACACTCGACCTCGTCGAGGGTTTGCGCTTCGACAAGGGCTACCTCAGCCCGTACTTCGTCACCGATTTCGAACGGCTCGAGGTCGTCCTCGACAACCCCTACATCCTGCTGGTCTCGTCGGTGATCAACTCGGTCAACCAACTGGCGCCCATCGTGGAGAAGGTGATGAAGACGGGTCGCCCGCTGGTGATCGTTGCCGAAGATGTCACCGACGATGCTCTCGCGACCCTGGTCGTCAACAACGTGAAAGGCACGTTCACCTCGGCGGCGGTGAAGTCCCCCGGCTTCGGCGACCGGCGTGAGCTGATGCTGCGCGACATGGCCATCGTGACCGGCGGCCAAGTCATCTCCGCGGCCATCGGGGTCACCCTCGAGGCGGCGAGCCTCGATCTGCTCGGCTCTGCGCGCCGGGTGCTGATCACCAAACACGACACCTCGATCGTCGGCGGCGCAGGCGACGCCACCGCGGTCGCCGGCCGGGTCAGGGAGATCACCACCGCGATCGAGCAATCGACCGACGACTATGACAAAGACAAACTCCGGGAGCGTCTGGCCAAGCTCAGCGGAGGGGCGGCGGTAATCCGGATCGGCGCCGCAACCGAGATCGAACTCAAGGAACGCAAACATCGGCTCGAGGACGCTGTCCGCAACGCGCGGGCCGCGGCGGAAGAAGGCATCGTCGCCGGCGGTGGGGTTGCCTTGTTGCAGGCATCCGCCACCGCCTTCGACACACTCGATCTCACCGGCGACGAGGCTACCGGCGCCAACATCCTGCGGGTGGCTCTCGACGCACCGTTGAGACAGATCGCCATCAACGCCGGCCTCGAAGGCGGGGTCGTCGTCGAGAAGGTCCGACACCTCCCGATCGGGCACGGCTTGAACGCCGCAACCGGTGAGTACGGTGACATGATCGCCGCCGGAATCATGGATCCGGTCAAGGTAACCCGATTGGCGCTGGAAAACGCCGCGTCCATCGCGGTGATGTTCCTGACCGCGGAAGTCCTCATCGCCGACAAACCCCACATCCCACTCTCGAAAATGCCTCCCCTCTGAACAGGAGAGAAGTTCTCGACGACAAGTTGATGAGGCTCATCGAAAGTGCTCAACTGTGCTCGGTGGAAGTGCCCACCCGTGAGCAGGGTTCACTGTAGCGGTTGCCGGGTGCCGGTGGTGGCCTGTCGGAGCTTTTCGGCTCGGGCGTGGTGGTCGCGCAGGCGGTAGGAGTCGCCGTCGAGATTGAGGACCACGGAGCGGTGCAGGAGCCGGTCGAGCATCGCGGCGGCGACGGTGGTGTCGCCGAGGACCTCGCCCCATTCGCCGACGCCGCGGTTGGTGGTGATGACGATCGAGGTTTTCAGATATCGTTGCGCCACAACTTGAAACAACGCGGATGCGGCCTCGCCGGGCAGCGGTAGGTAGCCGAGTTCGTCGATCACCAGCAGCGTGGGTCCGGCGTAGAACCGCATCGTCGTCGCCCATCGGCCCTCGATCGCGGCGCGGTGGCAGCGGGCTGCGAGGTCGGCGGCGGTGGTGAAGTAGGTGCGGTAGCCGGCGTGCGCGGCGGCCCGGGCGAGCCCGACCGACAGGTGTGTCTTGCCGACTCCGGGCGGGCCGATGAGCAGGACGTTCGTCGCGGTTTCGAGGAACCGGCAGGTGCCCAGCTCGGCGATCAGCGCCCGGTCGAGGCCGGGCGCGGCGTCGTAGTCGAAGTCCTCGAGTGAGGCCGGGGTGGGCAGGCACGCGAACCGCAGCCGCCCGGACAGGCGCCTGGCTTCGGTGGCGTCGACCTCGATCGAGAGCAGCTGTTCGAGGGTGGCGGTCATCGACAGGCCCTGTTTCTGCGCCCGGTCGAGGACCGACGGCAGGGCTTCGGCGGCGTCGTGCAGCTTGAGCGTCGCCAGGTGTCCGCGCAGGCGCTGGTAGAGGCTCGTGGCCTGCGGGGTGGTGGCGATGGGGGTGTCGGAGGCGGGCGTGGTGGTCATGCGAGGGTGTTCCTTCCACGGGCAGCGCGCTCGTAGGCGGCCAGGTCGGTGACCGTCGACCGCGCCGTGATCGACGTCGATTCGGAGTCGGTTGTGTTGTTGCGCAATGCTTCTGCCGCAGCGAGGGCGTCGGGTCCGGGTGGGATGCGTTCCTTGCGGCGGTGCGGCCGGCCACCGGTGGCGGCGCCGGCCATCGCGGCCTGTTCGAGGGCGTGGACGTGGCCGTGGTCGCGGACCACGACCCCGGCCCCGTCCGGGGCGAGGCGGTGCCGGGCGACGGTGATCTGCGAGGCGGTGACGATGTCGATCACCTCGCCGCCGAGGACCCGGGTGACGGCGACCTGCGCCGACGCCAGCTCCGGGGGCACCGAGTAGCGGTTGCCGCGGTAGGGCACCAATGCCTGCCGGGAGACGGTCCGCGGTTCGCGCAGCACCACCGGATACGGGCTCGCCGGCACCGGCGTCAACGGTTCGCGGGCGGCGACGGTCAGCACCGAGGCCTTGCCGTCGGCGGTGGCCCGCAGCCGGGAATCGGCGCGCAGGCTGCAGAACCTGTCCACGCTCGCCTGGGCCTGCTCGACGGTGATCTCGTCCGCCACACTTCGCCACCACCTTTGTGCGGCAGTGTGATTGGCCTTCTCGACCACCCCTTTGCGGTTCCCGGACCGCGGTGGGCAGATCGCGACCGTCACGCCGTAGTGCTTGGCGACGCCGGCGAACGTGGCGGTGACCTTCCCGCTGTCGGGGTGAGCGACCGTGGCCATCCGATCGAACCGCCAGGTGCGGGTCAGGCCGCCGAGCTTGCGACAGACGCGGTCGAGGCCGTCGATCAGATGCGGCTGGGTCATCGCCGGGGCGAGCACCCCGCGCCAGCGTCCCGAATGCGCCAACGAGCCGACCAGCAGATACGCGGTCTTGCCCCAGCCCCACGACGCGGGTGGGTCCGGCAGCTCGACCCAGTCCCACTGGGTTTCCTCCCCCGGCGGGTGCTCGATCACCGCGTTCGGGCGCTCCGTGGCGCCCGCGCAGGATGGGCAGACCGGGCGCAGGTTGCGGGTGCGGATCTGGCGGGTCAGCGTCTGATACGACGCGGTGTAGCCGAGGTCTTCGAGTTCGTCGCACAAGGTCCGCGCCCACAGGTGCGGGTCCTCGCGCAGCCGGGCCGTCACGTAGTCGACGAACGGCTCGAACGGGTCCTCACCGGCCCGTTTGCGCACGCCCGGCGTGGTGACGCCATTGATGTAGTTGCGGATGGTGCGCCGGTTGCGGCCGGTGTGCCGGGCGATCGCCGAGATCGTCCAGCCTCGCTTGTGCAGTGCGTGTATTTCCACATCGTCCTCCCATGTCAACATGAGAAAGCGGGTCTCCTTCGAGGTGCTGGTGCGTGGTCAGAGACCACCAGCATCGAAGGAGACCCGCCCTCATCGGCGGAGCCACACGGGTGAGCACTTACGGTGAGCAGGACTGGGCATTTTCAATGAGCGCCATCAAAGTCAGCCGCGACGACGCCACCGACACGGGGGCTCCCCCCTGAATGAGGACATCGTGAACACTGGGTCGTGAAGGACCCAGAGGAAGAGATGTCACCAATGGTCAAGAAGGCGTACTCGGCGGAGTTCAGGGCCGATGCCGTCGCGTTGTATCTTTCCGATCCGAGCCACACCTTCGACGGCATCGGCAACGACCTGGGAGTCAGTCGCGAGACTCTGCGCAACTGGGTCCGCACCGAACGCAAACGCACCGGTGCCTCCACTGTTTGGGACGTGCTTCGGAAAGCGCAGTTCTGACGATCGGGTAGCGGTCGGACGGGTATCGGATAGCGGTGATGCCCGTCCGGCCGCTACGTCCGGCTATCGAGTGTCGGCGAGGTGGCGGCGCATGTTCGGCCCGTCGAGGGCGATGATCTCGGCGCCGGCGACGATCCGGTTGAGGATCGATTCGGCGATGACTGCGTCTTGGAGGGACTTGTACCAGTCAGGCGGATCGAACTGCGAGGTCACCAGGGTCGAACCTGATGATTGATGAACTCACTGCCCAGGACTGTCCACGCCCAGGATCGGGAACGGCATGATCTTCGCGATCTCGTCCAGGGCGGCGATTACTGTTACCCATTTGCCGCCCTCGTGGCCGAACTGCAAGAAGGCACTGTGCACGCTCGCCGGAGCGCTCCAGATCAGCCCGGACCAGTTTCAGGTTAGTGCAGAATTTCCCCGACGGCACCACCGGAGTGGATCAACTGAACACGATCCTGCCCAGATGTCAGGACCTGGTATCCACATACCATCCGCTGGGCATGACCTCCGATCGGAGGTAGTCAGACCGCAGCGACTGTGTGACGCTGGTCTCAATGGCGAGAGAATCCAGGGACCGTAGTGTTCGTCGCTGAGAGCCTGGCGATTTCTCACCAAGATCGTACGCGTCCTTGTGTGGCCCGACGACTGATACCTGAATCACTAAGCCTTCCAGGGAGAACCAAACATGGAACAATGCGAAACGACGCGGGTCGCGCCCTGCAGACCCCTGACGCTTGGATCGCTCATCGACCTAACGAGTCTCCCCGGGGTGCAGGAGATCACCTCAACAGCAAGCACACTCTATCTTACCTACCCCGAGGCAGAGATCGTCATCAGGTTCTCGAATTCGTTTCAATCACGCTGGGATACCGACTGGCGGGTCACGGTGCGGGAACCCGGTCGTGGCCTTGGAACATGGTGGGGCACATGGCGGCGTTCGTTCTTGGCGGAAGAGTCCGATATCGGACCACTGGTGACCAACGAGATTCGGGAGACGCTCCTTCGAATACGCCGAATGCTAGATGATTACACACGATTCGGTCTCTGCGGAGACCCGTCCGCACCGAGTAACTACCCCGGCTAGTGTCCTGAGTCGTTAATTGTTTTATTGATTCGGGTGCAGTAGCGGGCGAGGCTGGCGAGGATCTCGTCCGCGGTCTTGGTCCACACGAAGGGCTTCGGGTCGTCGTTCCACGCGGCGATCCAGGCATTGACGTCCTCTTCGAGGGCTTCGACGCTGTGGTGGGACGAGCGGCGGAGTTTGCGGTTGGTCAGCTCGGCGAACCAGCGTTCGACGAGGTTGAGCCAGCTCCCCGAGGTGGGGGTGAAGTGCAGGTGGAACCGCGGGTGGCCGGCCAGCCATTTCTTGATCGCCGGGGTCTTGTGGGTGGCGTAGTTGTCGCAGATCAGGTGCAGGTCCAGTTCGGCGGGGGTGTTGGCGTCGATGGTCTTGAGGAAGCGCAGGAACTCCTGGTGCCGGTGGCGCCGCTGGTGCTGGCCGATGACCTTGCCGGTGGCGATATCCAAGGCCGCGAACAGGCTCGTGGTGCCGTAGCGGACGTAGTCGTGGGTGCGGCGTTCGGGCGTGCCCGGCATCATCGGCAGCATGGGGGCGGTGCGATCGAGCGCCTGCATCTGCGATTTCTCGTCCACCGCCAGCACCATCGCCTTGTCGGGGGGATCGAGGTACAACCCCACCACGTCGCGGACCTTGTCGATGAACAGCGGATCGGTCGAGAGCTTCCACGTGTCCACCAGGTGCGGCTGCAGGCCGAATGCCCGCCAGATCCGCGAGATCGCCGTCTGGGACATCCCGGTCGCCGCCGCCATCGATCGGGTCGACCAGTGACTGTCACCGCTCGCCGGCAGCTCCTCGAGGGTCGTGGTGATGACCTTCTCGACCTGGGCGTCGCTGATCGTGCGCGGCGCGCCCGGCCGGTCCTCGTCAGTCAGGCCGTCGAGCCGGTGCTCGACAAATCGCTTGCGCCACTTGCCCACAGTGGGCAGCGACACCTGCAACTGTCGCGAGATCTCACTGTTGGACAAGCCCTCCGCGCAGGCCAGCACGATCCGCGCCCGCGTTGCGAGTGCCTGCGCGGTCTTACCGCGTCGTACCCAGCCCTGCAACGTATCTCGCTCGGACTGGCTCAATTCCAGCACGGCCAGCTTCGGCCCACGCCCATCACCCATGCCGTACTCTAACAAACTGACAGTGAATTAACGACTCAGGACACTAGTAGGACTTTGTTAGGTCGGGAAGGTGTGGTGGCAGGTCGGGCAGGTACCGATCCAATATGCCAGTGTGCGTTGGAGTTCGCGCACCAGGCCGTAGAGGGTCAGTCCTGCCCGGACGCTTTTGGGTCGGTCAGCCGCAGGGTGGTCAGGAACAGATGCGCGGCGGTGACCAGGGTGACATGGTGGTGCCAGCCGAGCCAGGAGCGGCCCTCGAAATGGTCGAGGCCGAGGCCGGTTTTCAGTTCCCGATAATCGTGCTCGATGCGCCAGCGGATCTTGGCCAGACGCACCAACTCCGGCAGGGGTGTGTCCTCGGGCAGGGTGGACAGCCAGAAGTCGGTGGGCTGCGCCGCACCGGGGGGCCATTCGGCGAGCAGCCAGGCCGGCGGCAGGACACCGTCCTCGTCCCGGGGGATGGTGCGGTTGGCCGGACGTACCCGCAGCGCCACGAACCTCGAACGCATCACCGCTCTCGGATTGGCCGGGCCGGTCTTGGTTCCGCGACGCCAGGTCACTTCGGTCAGCGCCTCGGCTCCGGCAGCAACGATGAGCTCCTTGCAGGTCACCGCCGCCGGGTAACGTCGGGTCGGCGGCCGGCCGCGGCCGGAATACGCGGCGGCGGCCGGGACCGCCTCGCCCGGGTGCGCGAGGGTGGCACCTTTGACCGCGACGACGTAGACCAGGTCGCGGTCGGTCAGACCCTGACGGAAAGTGGCCGAGTCGCCGTAACCGGCGTCGGCGACGACCACCGGCGGGATCCGGCCCCACGAGGCGAGTTCGTCGAGCATCTCGAGGGCGAGTGCCGCCTTGGAGCGATACCGCTCCTGGTCGGGAATCGCGTTCCGCTGCCGTCGGGCGGTGATCGCCGCGGCCGTCGCCGGATCGTCGCAGCACCGATCGTCCCAGCTCTCGGGCAGATACAGCCGCCAATCCAACGGTGCGGACGCGGTGTCGGTGGCGGCGTGCACACTGACCGCGACCTGACAATTCCCGACCTTGCCCAAGGTGCCGGAATACTGCCGGGCCACACACGGCGAGGCGTCGCCGTCCTTGGCGAATCCGGTGTCGTCGATGACCCACGCATCCGGTCCGATCAGATCACACGCCTTACGGGACAGCGTTTTCCGGACCGGCACCGGATCCCACGGTGAGGTCGTGACGAACTGCTGCAAGCGTTGGTGATCGACCCCGAGCCGGTCGGCCATCGGCTGCATCGACTTGCGGCGACCGTCGAGCATCAACCCCCGCGCATACACCCCCGCCGTCGCCCGCTGATCCTTGCGCTTGAGGGATGAGAACACCTGCTCGACGAACGCATCGAGACGTTCACCGACATCGGTCAGGGCAGCGGCATCCACCTGGTCATCGTCCCGGACGCCACGCCGAATCTCGAGTCCTCACAATAAGAAGTGGTGAACCTAACAAAGTCCTACTAGTGTGCTGCGTCAGAAATTCAGCCGTTTAATTATTGCCTTGTTGTGGTAGTCGTTGGGTTGATTTTGGCGAGGTAGTCGGCGAGGGACTTGAGGATCTCGTCGGCGGTCTTGGTCCAGCGGAAGGGGCGCGGATTGTCGTTCCAGGTATCGATCCAGGCGCACCGCTCGCGCGCTGGGGACCGTCGCAGTCGTGGCGGCGATCGCGGTATCCGGGGTGAGTACCGCGCTTGCAGCCCCATCATGACACCAACCCCCACACCAACATCCGCTGAAGTGGCAGACGAGACGACGCCCCCAGAACCGCCAACGACCACGACAGCGATCCCGCCGCCCACGGCGACGGGGCCGGTATCGGCTGCCGATGAGACAGCCTCCGCCGCGACCACAACACGGCAAGCAACGGGGCCGGCGCCTGCCATTTCCGCCGAACTTGAGACCAGCTCGCCCGCCCCGACTGCGACATCCGAGTCCACGACCAGCGCATCCC
Organism: Rhodococcus aetherivorans; assembly: GCF_011058165.1. GTDB lineage: Bacteria > Actinomycetota > Actinomycetes > Mycobacteriales > Mycobacteriaceae > Rhodococcus > Rhodococcus aetherivorans. The sequence continues at coordinate 589 of NZ_JAALEG010000035.1, read as the reverse complement.
CGCCCTTGGCCCCACTGGAACCCGAGCAGGGTCGGCCCGGGAAGATCCAGTACACGGGCAAGCCGACCGAGAATCCCAACGACAAGGTGGTTCCGGGCAAGATGCGTTCCGATCGGGAGGAACTCCCCGCAGGCTGGACCAAGGAGCAGGCGGACCGGGCCGAGATCGCCGAGGCCCGTCTTCAGAAGAACCAGCAGGAGGAGAGCAGCGGAATCACAGCATTCGTTGCTCCGGGATGCCAGATCTACTGGCCGTCGGAGTTCCAGGTCTGCGGCGCTATTCGCGATAAGTACAACTCCCTCGGTGCACAGTTCAGCTTCCTGCTCTTGCCGACGACCCACGAGCTGACCAACCCGGACGGGCACGGCAAGCGCAGCCACTTCAGAACGGTCCGATCTACTGGTCCGCCGCCACGGGGGCACACCCGGTCGTCAACGTCTTTCACCAGAAGTGGGGCCAGTACAGGGCCTCGGCAAAGTCGTGAGTGATGCCCGCTGAGCTGCGGTTTCAGTGCGAGATGGCACTCGACGGGGAGCGTGGATTGGGGCGGGCACGACCGTCTCGGTGATGATTCAAGTTCCTACACAAG
>NZ_JAALEG010000034.1 GCF_011058165.1 Rhodococcus aetherivorans | reverse complement strand
CTCCCCGGGTTCGACGAGCCGCTTGATCGCCGGCTCGGTGAGCAGCACGTCGGCGAGCACTCGCTCCTCGTCGATGCCGTGCAGCCGGGCCTGGTCGCTGATCTGCTTCTCCACCAACGGCGTTCGCCGGCGCGGTGAGCACCAGTCCGGCGGACACCATCGCCAGGACGGCGCCGATGCGGCGGATCACGGCCCCGGCGCGGTGGCCGCGAGATGGTCGACGAGTTCGCGGGCGGCGGCGCGACCGGCGCGGTTCGCGCCGATGGTCGACGCCGACGGCCCGTACCCGACGAGGTGGACCCGCGGGTCCGCGGAGACCTGCGTCGCCAGCTTCCCCGTCATGGTGATGCCGCCGCCGGGATTGCGCAGGCCGAGGGGCGCGAGATGGTCGAGGGAACTGCGGAAACCGGTGCACCACAGGATGACATCGACATCGAGCGTGGTGCCGTCGGGCCACCGGACGCCGGTCTCGGTGATCTCGTCGAACATCGGGAGGCGGTCGAGTGCGCCGCGTTCGCGGGCCGCACGGATAGCGGGCGTGACCGGCAGTCCGGTCACCGACACCACCGACCCGGGCGGCAGGCCCCGCCGTACCCGGTCCTCGACCAGCGCGACGGCGGCCCGGCCGAGTTCCGGGGTGAAATCCTCGTCGCGCCAGGCGGGTTCGCGGCGGGTCACCCAGGTGGTTTCGGTGACGCGGGAGATCTCGTCGAGCAGCTGCACCGCCGAGATGCCGCCGCCGACGACGAGGACGTGGCGGCCGGTGAACTCGTCGGCGCTGCGGTAGTCCCGGGTGTGCAGCTGGCGTCCGCGGAAGCGGGTGGCGCCCGGGTACCAGGGCACGAAGGGGTGTTCCCACGTGCCGGTGGCGTTGACCAGTCCGCGGGCGGAATACACGCCGCGGTCGGTCTCCACGCGCAGTCGCTCGCCGCGGGCGCACACCACGCCGACCTGGACGGGGCGGTGCACCGGCAGGTGGAAGCGGGCCTCGTAGGCGCGGTAGTACTCGGGAACCGCGGCGGCCGCCGGCACCTGCCCGGCGGTGGTGTCGACCGCTTCGGAGAACGGCCACCCCGGCAGGTCGTGTACTCCGTTGACGGTGCTCAGCGTCAACGACGGCCACCGCTCCTGCCAGGCGCCGCCGGGGCCGAACGACCGGTCCAGCACGACGAACCCGGACTCCGGTTCGACGCCGAACCGCTGCAGGAAGTAGGCGGTGGACAGCCCGGCCTGGCCCGCGCCGATCACCACGACGTCGACGGGGGTCGCCGGTGCGTCCGTCGTCATCACCGCCCTCCCTTCCGTGGGTCCGCACCCATGATGCACCGGCGTCCCCGTCGCCGCCGTGCCGTCGGCACGATCGGGGCCGTGCCGTCGGCACGATCGGGGCCGTGCCGTCGGCACGATCGGGGCCGGCGCGACCACCGGCGGAGGGACTCACGGGCTTTTCCGCACGACCAAAAATGTGATATCACTTTAATATCGCATTGCAATGACCGGGAAGGGAGTCACCGCCATGTCCGCCACGCCCTCCGTAACCATCGAGCGGCCCGGACGATCCGCGAGCGGCTGGTCCGTCCTCGCGATCGCGCTCGCCGTGGACGTCGTGGCAGCGGCGCTCGCCGTGTTCGGCGCGGTGAACCACAACGTCGCGCTCGTCGTGGCCGGCGCGGTGCTGTTCGTCCCCGCCACCGTGGCGCTCGCCGGCCTGGTCCTCGTCGAACCCAACGAGGCCCGCGTGCTGCAGTTGCTCGGCAGCTCGTACTCGGGCACCCTCCGGCAGGACGGGCTGCGCTGGATGAATCCGCTCAACACCCGGCGCAAGATCTCCACCCGCATCCGCAACCACGAGACCGGGATCGCCAAGGTCAACGACGCCGACGGCAACCCCATCGAGATCTCCGCCGTCATCGTGTGGCAGGTCGAGGACACCGCCCGGGCCGTGTTCGACGTCGACGACTTCGAGGAGTTCGTCGCCGTGCAGACCGAGGCGGCCGTCCGCCACATCGCCGGCAGCTACCCGTACGACGCGGGCCCGGAGACGTTGTCGCTGCGGCAGAACGCCGACGAGATCACCTCGAGGCTCTCCGCGGAAGTCGACGAGCGGGTCGGATCCGCCGGCGTGCGCGTTGTCGAATCCCGGATCAACCGGCTCGCGTACGCGCCCGAGATCGCGCAGGCCATGCTGCGTCGCCAGCAGGCGGGTGCCGTCATCGCCGCGCGCGAGCAGATCGTCAGGGGTGCGGTCGGCATGGTCGGAACCGCCCTCGAACAGCTCGAGAAGGAGCACACCATCGAGCTCGACGAGGAGCGCAGGGCCGCGATGGTGAGCAATCTGCTGGTGGTCCTGTGTGGTGACCAGAGCGCGCAACCGGTGCTCAACACCGGATCGCTCTACGCCTGAGGGCTCGTCGACGCCATGGCGGAACGCAAGAAGCTCCTGCTTCGGCTCGACCCGGCGGTCCACGACGCGCTCGCGCGGTGGGCCGCCGACGAGTTGCGCAGCACCAACGCGCAGATCGAGTTCCTGCTCCGGCGCGCGCTGAGCGAGGCGGGACGCATGCCGTGCGACGCCGGGCGCATCCGCAAGCCCGGCCGGCCGCGCGCGGACGAGGGCTGACGCGGAGCGACGTCGCGCCCGTGCGCGGCGGGTGCGATGATGCGTGCCGGCGACGAAAGGTGAAGCACACATGATGGGGATCAGCCGCGACGGCGACGTGGTCACGCTCGAACTGCGGCGCGAGGAGCGCCGCAACGCGCTCAACACCGAGCTGTGCGTCCAGGTCCGGGAGGGGCTCGAGGAGGCACTCGACGGGGGTGCGCGTGCGGTCGTGATCACCGGCCGGGGCTCGAGCTTCTGCGCCGGCGCCGACCTGTCGGGGGACGTCTACGCGGAGGGATTCCTCGACAGCCTGGGCGAGATGCTGCGTGCCATCCAGGAGGCGCCCGTGCCGGTGATCGCCGCGATCAACGGCCCCGCCATCGGCGCGGGCACCCAGCTTGCTCTCGCCGCGGACCTGCGGGTCGTCGCGCCGGGTGCTCGCTTTGCGATTCCCGCGGCGCGCCTTGGTATCTCGGTGGACCGGTGGACGGTACGACGGCTGGCCTCCCTGCTCGGCGGCGGCCCGTCGCGGGCCGTGCTGCTCGCCGCCGAGCCGGTCGACGCCCACGAGGCCGTGGACCGCGGCCTGGCCAACCGGATCGGCGACCTCGTCGCCGCGCAGTCCTGGGCACACGAGATCGCCAAGCTCGCACCGCTGTCGCTGCACGCGATGAAGCTGTTCCTCAACGACGACGGCACCCGCGACGAGCCGTCGCCCGAACAGACGGCCGCGCTGGCCGCGGCGTGGCTCAGCGAGGACGTCCAGGAGGCCCGGCTCGCCCGCGCGGAACGCCGGGAGCCGGTCTTCCGCGGCCGCTGAGCGCGCCCGCGCCCCTCTACAGTGGTGGGGTGAGCGTCAAGCAGACCGCCTCGTCCGCCCTCGCCGGCGCCGGCTTGCTGTGGGTGGCGCGCGCCGCCCGCGGCGTCCCCGGCTCGATCGGCGCGACTCCGGCGGACATCCGCCCGTACGCCGCCGGCTCACCCCGGTATCGGAACGGCCGGTTCCACAACTCGGAGCCGAGCAGCACGGTGCTGCCCGAGGCCGGCGGCAGCCTCGTCAAGGACATGCTCACCCGACGGTCTTCCGGCACGCCGCGCGACGCGGTGCCGCTCGCGCCGCAGCTCGCGCCGGTGCAGGCCGCGGAACTGGCGGTCACCTGGTACGGGCACTCGAGCGTCCTCCTCGAGATCGACGGCCACCGGATCCTCGCCGACCCGGTGTGGAGCGAGCGGGTCTCGCCGTCGCCGGCCGTGGGTCCGGCCCGGTTGCACCCGTCGCCGGTCGAACTGGCGGAACTGCCGCCGATCGACGCCGTCGTGATTTCCCACGACCACTACGACCACCTGGACCGCGAGACCGTGGAGGCGCTCGCGGCCACGCAGCGCGAGGCCCGGTTCCTGGTGCCGCTCGGCGTGGGCGCGCACCTGCGCCGGTGGCGGATCCCGGCCGACCGGATCGTCGAGCTGGACTGGGACCAGCACACCGAGGTGGGCGCGCTCACCGTCACGTGCACCGAGGCGCGGCACTTCTCCGGACGCGGCCTGATCCGCAACATCACACTGTGGTCGTCGTGGGTGATCGCGGGGCCGACGCGAACCGCGTTCTTCGGCGGCGACAGCGGCTACACGCCCCGCTTCGCCGGCATCGGGGACCGCTACGGCCCGTTCGATCTGACGTTGCTGCCGGTGGGGGCGTACGACCCGCGGTGGCCCGACGTGCACATGAACCCGGAGGAGGCGGTGCGCACCCACCTCGATCTCGGGGGCGGCGACCACCCCGGCCTGCTCGTCCCCGTGCACTGGGGCACCTTCAACCTGGCCTTCCACGCGTGGTCGGAGCCGATCGCGCGGCTCCTGCCCGCCGCTCGGGAGGAGGGGGTGCCCACGGCCGTGCCGATGCCGGGGCAGCGGGTCGACGCACTGCGGCCGGGCTCGCAGGATCCGTGGTGGGTTCCGCTCGGCTGACCCCGGGCCGGTAGGGGGTTTCCGGGCCGCCGCAGCGGGTATTCCGCCGTCCGTCGGGGAGCGTCGGAGGGAGGGCGGGGCCATCGTCGAATCGTTGCTCTTCGGGATCATCGCCTCGAGCGCGCTGGTGCTCGGTGCCCTGGTGGGCGGATGGGTGGAGATCCCCAAACGCGTTCTCGCGGCGATGCTGGCGTTCGCCGCCGGCGCGCTCATCACCGCCCTGTCGTTCGAGTTGTTCGAGGATTCGTACGAGAAGGGCGGCATCTGGCGCGCGGCGATCGGACTCGTCGTCGGCGCGCTCGTGTTCACCGTGCTCAGCGCGTGGCTGGACCGGGTGGCCGAGGGCCGGCGGGAGAAGGACCACGGCAGCGAGAAACTCGACGTCGACGCGGCCGCCGAGGAAACCGCGCCGTCGTCGTCCTCGGTGAGCGGGGCGGCCGGGCTGGCGCTGCTGGCGGCGGTCACGCTCGACGGGGTGCCCGAGAACGTGGCGCTCGGTGTGTCCCTGGGGGAGGGCACCGGCGGCCTCGCCCTGCTGGTCGCGATCTTCGTGTCCAACTTCCCGGAGTCGCTCGTCGGCAGCGCCTCCATGCGCGCTCAGGGCCGGTCCCGGGGGTACATCCTCGGGATGTGGGTCGCGTGCGCCACGCTGCTGACCGTCGCCGTCGTCGTCGGGGCCGGGCCGCTCGCGGTGACCCCGCCGGAGACGATCTCCCTGCCGTTGGCGTTCGCGGCGGGCGCGGTGCTGGCGTCGCTGGCCGACACGCTCATGCCGGAGGCCTACGAGAAGGGCGGTCCCACGGTCGCGCTGAGCACCGCCGCGGGATTCGTGCTGTCGTTCGTCCTCGCGACGCTGTGAGCGGTGTCAGCGCGTCGTAGCGGCACGCTTGCGTTCGACGAGCGCCCGCGTGACGAGGAAGGCGATCGCCACACTCGCGACGGTACGCACCAGGCGGTTGACGTCCACCGCCGGCTGCCACGACAGCTTGCCGCCGCTGATGACGTACGCGCCCACCGGGCGAGCCCCGACGCCGAAGCCGCCGCCCTCGCCGTTCTCCCCGTCGGGCGAGTACCCCCCGCCTCCGCCGGCACCGCCGGAGACCACGGCCGCGGTGATGACCGTCAGGCCGTCCTTCTCGACCGGCTCCGAGTACACGCGCTTGACCGTGACCGTGTCGCGTGCCTTGGCCATCAGGTCCTCGAGATTCATGTCCGCCCCCTGTCGTCGTGGATTCGACTCCGGCCGGTTCGCCGGCCCGTGCCCATTCTCGGCCGCGGGCCGCCGCCGGGGAAGTGTCCTAGGTCCCTGCGACGGCGAAGGCGCGACGGCTGTGCCGGACGAGTTCGCGCAGGGCCGGAGCGTCCGTATCGGACCAGATCAGCGACAGCACCGCGGGCCCGGTGGCGTCGTCCAGGGTGAGCCCGCACAACCGGCCCTCGAAGTGCGCGGTCATCGAGCGGCTGAGGATCGCCACGCCCAGCCCGCGGAGGGCGAGGTCGGCGACGGTGTCCGGGGAACTGGCCTGCAGGGCGATGTCGGGGCGCAGGCCGGCGGCGGCACACGCCCGGTCGAACACGGTCCGGATCCCGGTGCCCTCGGGCATGGACACGACGGGGTGCGCGCACACGTCCGCGAGCGTGAGGCGGGCGCGTCCGGTCAGCGGGTGACCGGGCGGCACGGCCGCGACGATCGGTTCGCTGACGAGGGTGAGCGCCTCGAGGCCCGGGGGCGGGCTGCCGGCGGAGCCGACGAGGGCGAGGTCCACGGTGGCGCAGCGGACCCGCTCGACGAGCCGGTCGGAGGCGTCCTCGACGAGGGTGATCTCGACCCCCGGGTGCGCGCGGTGGAACGCGGCGAGCGCGTCGAACAGCCCGGTGACGGTGCAGGCGGTGACCATGCCGACCACCAGCCGTCCGCGGATCAGTGCCGTCACCTCCTCGACCGCCTGCCGGGCGGCCGCGGCGGACGCCAGCGCGGCCCGGGCGTGCGGCAGGGCCGCCTCCCCGGCCGTGGTCAGGGTGGCGGTGCGGGTGGAGCGGTCGAACAGGGCGGCGCCGAGGTCGTGCTCGAGCCGGCGGACCTGGGCGCTGATCCCGGACTGGCTGATGTGGACGCGGTGGGCGGCCCGGGTGAAGTTCGCCTCCTCGGCCACCGCGACGAAGTACTCGAGCTGCCGCAGTTCCATAACCCCGGATTCTAGTTCCGATCAGAACAATCTGTTGGACTTCTGACTCTGCGGGTCGGAGGCTGGAGGTGTCCCGCTTCCGTTCCTGGAGAGGATGACCGTGTCCGACGCAGAGAAGGCTTGGCAGCCAGAGGATCTCACCCGCCTGTTCGTCGAGCGCTCCAACGCCGGCGACGCGGCGGGTGTCGCCGCACTGTACGAGGAGGACGCCGTGATGGCCTACCCGCCGGGCGGTCGCACGGTGGGCCGCGAGGCCATCCGCCGCTTGTGGGAGCAGGTGCTGGAACACGCGCCCCACTTCGAACCCGAGCCGCCGCTGCCGACACTGATCAGCGGCGACCTCGCGCTGACCGCCACCCCGCCGAAGGACGGCGCCGGCGCCCGGGCCCAGGTGGCCCGCCGCCAGCCTGACGGCAGCTGGCTGCGCGTGCTCGACCAGCCCGAGTTCGTCCGCCCGGACAGCTGAGCCCGGCGCGAGGCGCGTCACGGCACGGCGGCGGAGCGCAGCGGGTGGCTTAGCCTGATTCCCATGGCAGCAGAGGAGCCCACCGCCGTCGCCGACCAGGCGGCCGCGCCCCCGACCGACGCGCGGCACATCGAGCTGGGCCTGACCACCGAGCAGGTCGCCGAACGCGTGGCCCGGGGCGCCACCAACGACGTGCCGGACCGGGCGTCGCGGTCGGTCGGCGAGATCGTCCGCGCCAACGTCTTCACCCGCATCAACGCGATCCTGGCCGTCCTGCTGGCCATCGTCCTGGCCACCGGCTCGATCATCGACGGCATGTTCGGCCTGCTGATCATCCTCAACAGCGCCGTCGGAATCGTGCAGGAGATCCGCGCCAAGTGGACCCTCGACAGGCTCGCGATCGTCAGCCAGGCCAAGCCTCTCGTGCGCCGGGACGGGGCGGTGGCCGAGCTCCCGCCGCGCGAGGTGGTGCTCGACGACATCATCGAACTCGGCCCCGGCGACCAGGCGGTGGTGGACGGGTTCGTCGTCGAGGCCGAGGGGCTCGAACTCGACGAGTCGCTGCTCACCGGCGAGGCCGATCCTGTGCACAAGGAGCTCGGCGCACACGTCCTCTCGGGCAGCTTCGTCGCGGCGGGCAGCGGCGCCTACCGGGCCACGAAGGTCGGCCGTGACGCGTACGCAGCCCGGCTCGCCGAGGAAGCCAGCAAGTTCACGCTCGTGCACTCGGAACTGCGCGCCGGCATCGACAAGATCCTGAAATTCATCACCTACCTGATGATCCCGGCGGGCCTGCTCATCATCTACAACCAGCTGTTCTCGAGCGGCGAGGCGCTCGGCCCGGCACTCAGCGGCATGGTCGCCGCGCTCGTTCCGATGGTCCCCGAGGGCCTGGTGCTGATGACGTCGATCGCGTTCGCGGTGGGCGTGATCCGTCTCGGTCGCCGGCAGTGCCTCGTGCAGGAACTGCCGGCCATCGAGGGCCTCGCCCGCGTCGACGTGGTCTGCGCCGACAAGACCGGCACGCTCACCGAGAACGGCATGCGCCTGGCGGACGTCGTGTGCGTCGACGGCAGCGACGAGACGGCCGCCCGTGCCGCGCTCGCGGCGATGGCCGCGGACGACCCGCGTCCCAACGCCAGCGTCCTCGCCGTCCGCGAGGCGATGCCGGACGACCCCGGCTGGGGAGAGGCCACCGCCGTCGCCCCGTTCTCGTCGGCGAAGAAGTGGAGCGGCCAGTCGTACGGCGACCACGGCGACTGGGTGCTCGGCGCACCGGACGTGCTGCTCGATCCCGGCTCGGAGGCGGCCCGGCGCGCCGAGGCGCTCGGGGCGCAGGGGCTGCGGGTGCTGCTGCTCGGCCGGTGCGACCGTCCCGTCGACGACCCGCACGCCCCCGGCACGGTCACCGCGCAGGCCCTCGTCGTGCTCGAGCAGCGGGTCCGGCCCGACGCCAAGCCGACCCTCGAGTACTTCGCGAGCCAGCAGGTCGAGGTCAAGGTCATCTCCGGCGACAACGCCGTGTCGGTCGGCGCGGTCGCGACGTCGCTCGGCCTGCCGCACGCCGATCACCCCGTCGATGCCCGCACCCTGCCGGAGGACCGCGACCGGCTCGCCGACACCCTCGACTCGGCCACCACCTTCGGTCGCGTGCGGCCCGACCAGAAACGGGCGATGGTCGGAGCCCTCCAGTCGCGCGGGCACACCGTCGCCATGACCGGCGACGGGGTCAACGACGTGCTGGCGCTCAAGGACGCCGACATCGGGGTCGCGATGGGCTCCGGCAGCCCGGCTACCCGTGCGGTCGCGCAGATCGTGTTGCTGGACAACAAGTTCGCCACCCTGCCCTACGTCGTCGCCGAGGGCCGGCGGGTGATCGGCAACATCGAGCGGGTCTCGAACCTGTTCCTCACCAAGACCGTGTACTCCGTACTGCTGGCGTTCCTCGTGGGGCTCTCGGGCGCGTTGTCCCAGGTGTTCGGCTACGAGCCGATGCCGTATCCGTTCCTGCCGCGGCACGTGACGATCGCGGCGTGGTTCACCATCGGAGTCCCCGCGTTCATCCTGTCGCTCGCCCCCAACAACGAGCGGGCCCGCTCCGGCTTCGTGTCGCGGGTGATGCGCCTGGCGATCCCGTCGGGGGTGATCATCGGGATCAGCACGTACGTCTGCTACATCCTGGTGTACGCCGGGCCCGAGCAGACCGAGGCGCAGAAGATGCAGGCCGGCACCGCGGCGCTGATCACCTTGATCATGATCGCGCTGTGGGTGCTCGCCGTGGTGGCGCGGCCGTACGTGATGTGGAAACTGGTGCTGCTGGCCGGTTCGGTGCTCGGGTACCTGGTCCTGTTCGCCTTCCCCATCGCCCGCGAGTTCTTCGCCCTCGACATCTCCAACGTCGGCGCAATGGTCACGGCGTTCACGTGCGGGGCGATCGGCGTGGTCCTCGTGGAGGTCTCGTGGTGGGTGACCGGGCGAGTCCACGGTGAGCACCGCCGGCTGTTCGCCGCCAGTGAGGACCTGTTGCCGGGCGTGCACTGACGGGGACGAGGCCACTGCGCCGGCCCGGCCGGGGACGGGGACACTGCGCCGCCGCGGCAGGTTTGGGAACCGGCCCGCGGTGGCACGCTGAGGCATCGATCCCTCGAACGGAAGGAGCGGCAGATGGGTTTGAAGGATTCGATCAAGGGCCTGGTCGACAAGGGCAGGGCGTACGCGGAGAAGAACCCCGACAAGGCCGGCGGGTTCGTCGACAAGGCAGGCGACGCCGCCGATGCCCGGACGGGCGGCAAGTACGCCCAGCACGTGGACAAGGTGCAGGACGCCGCGAAGAAGCACCTCGGTACCGCGGACCATCCCGTTCCCGGTGCGACTCCGGGTCCCGCGGGACGGCCCGGCCCGGAGTCCGATCCCGGCCCGCAGGCGCAGCCGGGCCCGCGCAGCCCGTAGCAGTGGAGGTCTTCGGCGGGAGGTCCCGACAGGGATCTCCCGCTCTGCGTCCACCGGTGGCACGCTGGTGACGATCCGACCATTGCACAGAGAAGGGATGGACCCGATGCGATTCATGGATTCGCTCAAGGGCCTGGTCGACAAGGGCAAGGACTATGCCCGGAAGAACCCGGACACGGTGAACAACGCCATCGACAAGGCCGGCGATCTCGCCCGGACGAAGGGGCCCCGAAAGTACTCCCGGCACGTCGGCAAGGCGCAGGAAGCGGTGAAGAAGACCCTCGGCACCGAAGGTCGCGGACCGGGTCCGGCTGCCGGACCCGGCCCGGCTCCCGGACCCGACCCCCGATAGCGCGGCGTCGGACCCGGCCCCACGTCCGGTCGCGACCTGCTGTGGCAGGCTTGGCCCGCTCGATCATTCGGACGAAAGGACGCGACGTGGGTTTCATGGATTCGGTCAAGGGGCTGGTCGACAAGGGCAAGGAGTTCGCGGCGCAGAACCCCGACAAGGTCGACGAGGCGATCGAGAAGGCCGGTGATCTCGCGGACCGCAAGACCGGCGGAAAGTACGCCGAGCAGGTCGACAAGGCGCAGGACGCGGCGAAGAAGGCCCTCGGCGCCGGATAGGCCGGCGCCGCCGATCGGCCCGTGCTGCCGAGGGGGAGCGGGGCGGGCACGCCGGTGCCGTCCACCCTTCGTTGAACGGTCGATCGGTCTTGTTAAGGTGGCTGGTGCCTTCCGCCGGGATCGACGCAGATCCCGGCGGGCCGCCCAGGGGGAGTCGGCGGTGTGTCGGTCGGGGGTTGTCGAGGGGATGTACGTCGGATGCCTCGGGCCGAGGTGTCTCGTCGGAATCCGCCTCGCGAGAAAGGTGAGTGAGTGGCCAAGCAAGCCCGCGCCGCAGTGACCCGGCAGCAGATCGTGCGCGCCGCCGCCGCGATGTTCGACGAACGAGGGTTCCACGGCGCCAGCTTCGCCGACATTCTCCGCGACACGGGACTGTCCAAGGGGGCGGTGTACTTCCATTTCGCGTCGAAGATCGACCTCGCCGGCGCCATCGTCGCCGAGCAGCACCGCCGCTCGATCGCGCTCGTCGATGCGATCGCCGGCACCGAGGCGTCGACCCTCGAACAGATCGTGATGCTGTGCCACGGCATCGGCCGGCAGATGATCGAGGACCCCGTTGTGCGCGCCGGGATCCGGCTCACCCTCGAACTCGGCAGTCTCGACAAGCCCGCCGGGCCGTACCTGGACTGGATCACGGCCTGCGAGGCGTTCGGCCGTCGTGCCGTCGAGGAAGGCGACCTGGATGCCCACCTCGATCCGTCGATGCTGGCGCACTTCGTGATCTCCGCGTTCACGGGCGTGCAGCTCCTGTCCGACGTCCTCGCCGGGCGCGTCGACCTCGAGGAGCGGATCGACCAGATGTGGACGCTGCTGCTGCCCGGCATCATGCCGACCTCCCGCCACGACGCGATCGAGACGGTGCGCGGGGCGCGCTGGTCGCTACCTCTCGGCGGCGACCTGCTTCCCGTGTCGGCTACGTGAGCAACTGCGCGTAGTCGTCGCGGCGCTCGGCCGGGAGGAGCGTGTTCAGCACGAAGCGGGTCTGGAGCCGGATGTACTCGTCGAGCGTGTAGATGGCCCCGAAGTGCCAGTGCTTGAGCGCCCAGCCGTGCGCCAGCAGCATGATGTCGAAGACCATCAGGTCGACGTCGACCGGGTTCATCACGCCCGCCTCGATCCCCGCGTCGAGCGCGGCGCGCAGCGGCGCCGAGGACTCCACCTCGAGTTCCTTGATCCGGGCGCGTCCGGCGTCGTCGAGGGTGCGGCTCTCCCGGTAGGTGAGCACCGTGGCGTGGAGGTTCTCGTCCACGATCTCGATGTAGCGGCGCATCCCGGCGGCGAGCCGCTCGACGGGGTCGTCGCCGACGGCGTCCATGGCCGGTTCGAGCTGGTCGCGGAAGGCGTCGAGGATCGCGAGGATGGTCGCGAGGAGGACGTCCTCCTTGCCACCGAAGTACTTGTAGATCAGCCCCACGCTCACCCCGGCCTCGTCGGCCAGCGCCTGCATGGACATCTGGTGGAACCCGGTCCGCTGCATGACCGTCACCGCGGCGTCGAGCACCTGTTTGCGGCGGGAGCTGGTGCGCACGGCTCGCACGGCCTCGTCCACGGGTAGCGTGTCGTGGTCGGTGGTCATGGTGGTGCTCCTCGTCGCCGCTGGGTCGGATCCACAGTACCGAGTGATCCGGGCGGGTTGTCCGGCGCAGCCCCGGGCGGCGGACATCCCGCGACGGCCCGCACGCCGGGCTACCGGGCGCGCGCGACGAATCCTTCCAGCAAGCGGACGGTGTCCGGCGTCTCGATCAGCCGGCTGATCTCGTCGAGCTCTCGGGCGAACCCCTCATCGCCCCGAGCTGCGACGATGCAGCGTTTGGCGGCCGCGTAGGCGGCCGGCGGCAGCTGCGCGAGTCGATCGGCCAAGGCTCGGGCCTCGGTCTCGACGTCGGCGTCGGTGGCCCACTGCACGATTCCGAGCCGTTCGGCCGCACGGCCGGTGACCAGTTCGGCGCCGAGAACGAGCCGGTGCGCCACTGACGGACCGGCCAGCCGGGTGAGCCGTTGCGTGCCCCCCGCACCGGGGAGGAGCCCGATTCCCACCTCGGGAAGCCCGAGCTTCACCGAGGCGCCCGCGACGCGGAAGTCGCACGCGAGTGCCAGCTCGAGGCCGCCTCCCGTGGCGGCACCGGCGAGGGCGGCCACCGAGGGCTTCGGCAGCGCCTCGATGCGGGCGAACACGTCCTGGAGCCGTGCGGTGAAGCGGTGCAGGCGTGCACCCCGATCGGGCTGCGTGCTCCAGGACTCCATCATCGCGATGTCCGCGCCTCCGCAGAAGATCCGCCGGGCACTGCGGATCAGGACGGCCCGTACGGCGGGGTCCTCGCCCAGCGTCGTGACCGCCTCGGCCAGGGCCTCCGCCTGCGCCTCGTCGAAGGCGTTGGCGGGGGGACGGTCGAGGGTGATGATCCCGACGCGGTCTTCGCGTGTGGTGACGACGCTCACGGTTACTCCAGCAGGTGTCGGTAGCGGGTTCGGTGTTCTTGTGGCAGAACGGTGTTGAGCACGAACCGGGTCTGCAGCCGGATGTAGTCGTCGAGGCTGTAGAGCCGGCCGAAATGCCAGTGCTTGAGCGCCCAGCCGTGGGCGAGCAGCACCAGGTCGAAGACCATCAGATCGACGTCGACCGGGTTCATGATGCCGGCGTCGATGCCCTCGGTCAGCACCGCACGCAGCGGGGCGGAGGTGGCGATCTCGAGCCGCTTGAGCATCTCCCGCCCGGCCGGGTCGAGCGTGCGGCTCTCGCGGTAGGTCAGGGCCACGGCGTCGAGGTTCTCGTCGACGATCTCGACGAACCGGCCGATCCCCGCGGCCAGGCGCTCCACGGGGTCCGTGCCGGCCGCCGCCATCGCGGGCTCGAGCTGATCCCGGAACGCGTCCAGGATGGCGGTGATGGTGGCGAGGAGGATCTCCTCCTTGTTGCCGAAGTACTTGTAGAGCAGGCCCACGCTGACGTTCGCCTCGTCGGCCAGCGCCTGCATGGACATCTGATGGAACCCTGTGCGCTGCATCACCTTCGCGGCAGCGATCAGGATCTGCCTGCGCCGGGAGTTCGCACGGACCGCGCGCACGGCCTCGTCGATCGGCAGCTCGCTCGGATCGGCCGACATGGGCGTCCTCCTCGTCGCTCGGGACGGCCGCTCAGATCCCGAGATCCTTGGCGACGATCGTCTTCATGATCTCGGTGGTGCCACCGTAGATGGTCTGGATGCGGGCGTCGACGAACGCGCGTGCCACCGCGTACTCGCGCATGTACCCGTAGCCGCCGTGCAACTGCAGGCACCGGTCCGCGACCCGCACCTGCAGTTCGGTGGCCCACCACTTCAGCCGCGCCGCGCGGGCGGCGGTGAGCTCGCCGGCAACGTGCTCGGCGATGCAGTCGTCGAGGAACGTGCGGGCCAGATCCAGCTCGGTGGCCAGTTCGGCCAGCACGAACTGGGTGTTCTGGAAGCTCGAGACCGGCTTGCCGAAGGCCTTGCGCTCCCTGACGTAGGTGAGGGTCTCGGCGAACACGCCCTCCGCCGCGGCGACCGCGCCGATCGCGAGCGACAACCGTTCCTGCGGCAGGTTGTGCACGAGCTGGTAGAAGCCCTGTCCCTCCTCGCCGAGCCGGTTCGCGACCGGGACCCGCATGTCCGTGAAGGCCAGCTCGCTGGTGTCCTGCGCGTGCAGGCCGATCTTCTCCAGATTGCGCCCGCGGGAGAAGCCGGCGGTGTCGGCCTCGACGACGAGCAGGGTCAGGCCCTTGTGCGGGTCGTCGGAGGTGCGGGTGGCGACGACGAACAGGTCGCCGTTCTGCCCGTTGGAGATGAACGTCTTGGCGCCGTTGACCACGTAGTGGTCGCCGTCGCGCACCGCCGAGGTGCGGATGCCGGTCAGGTCGCTGCCGGTGCCGGGTTCGGTCATCGCGATGCCGAGGACGGTCTCGCCGGTGACGGCGCCGGGCAGCCAGCGCGCCTTCTGCTCGTCGGTGGTCATGTCGGTCAGGTACGGCAGCACGACGTCGTTCTGCAGCGAGAACGCGATCCCGGCGGCCGCGTTGCCCGCCCGGTTGACCTCCTCGATCAGGATGGCGTTGTAGCGGAAGTCGTCGACGCCGGGACCGCCGTACTCCTCCGGGACCGGGAAGCCGAGCAGGCCCAGCTTGCCGGCCTCGGTGAACAGGGACCGGTCGAGGCAGCTCGCCCGTTCCCAGTCCTCGTGCACCGGGGTGATCTTGTCCCGGACGAAGTCACGGACGACCTCGCGGAACTGCAGGTGCTCGGAGTCGTGGATCAATCGTGCGTTCATGGTGGGATTCCTGTCAGCGGAAGGCGTTTTCGCCGGTGAAGGCCTGGCCGAGCACCAGCTGGTGCATCTCGGGGGTGCCCTCGTAGGTGAGCACGGACTCGAGGTTGACCATGTGCCGGATGACGGGGTACTCGAGGGAGATGCCGTTGCCGCCGAGAATGGTTCGCGCGGTGCGGCAGATCTCGATGGCCTCGCGGGTGTTGTTGAGCTTGCCGAAGCTCACCTGCTCGGGCCGCAGCCCGACGCTGTCCTTGAGCCGGCCGAGGTGCAGCGACAGCAACTGGCCCTTGTGCAGTTCGACGGCCATGTCGGCGAGCTTGGCCTGGGTGAGCTGGAATCCGCCGATGGGGCGGCCGAACTGGGTGCGCTGCATCGAGTAGTCGCGGGCGGCCTCCCACGCCGAGCGCGCGGCGCCCATCGCGCCCCAGATGATGCCGTACCGCGCCTCGGACAGGCTCTGCAGCGGCGCCTTGACGCCCTTGGCCTCGGGCAGCAGCGCGTCGGCGGGCAGGCGCACGTTGTCCAGGACGAGTTCGCCGGTGACCGAGGCGCGCAGCGACAGCTTGTGCTTGATGGTGTGGGCGCTGAAACCGGGTGTGTCGGTGGGCACGACGAAGCCACGGACGCCCTCGTCGGTGTTCGCCCAGACCACGGCGACGTCGGCGATGGAGCCGTTGGTGATCCACATCTTGCGACCGTCGAGAACCCAGTCGGATCCGTCCCGGCGGGCGCGGGTCTTCATCGCCCCCGGGTCGGAGCCGACGTCGGGTTCGGTCAGGCCGAAGCAGCCGATGATCTCGCCCGCCGCCATGCCCGGCAGCCAGCGCTGCTTCTGCTCCTCGGAACCGTTGTTCCAGATCGAGAACATCGCGAGCGAGCCCTGCACCGAGACCAGGGAGCGGATGCCGGAGTCGGCGGCTTCCAACTCGAGGCAGGCGAGGCCGTAGTGCACGGCGGACGAGCCACCGCACCCGTAGCCCTCGAGGTGCATACCGAGGAGGCCGAGCTTGCCGAATTCGCGGGCGAGGTCGCGCACGCCGGGCAGGTCGCCGGCCTCGAACCACTCCGCGATGTGCGGAGTGACGTGCTCGGCGCAGAACTTGCGAACGGTGTCGCGGACGGCGAGCTCGTCGTCGGAGTAGAGCGAGTCGATGGCGAGCGGGTCGAGGGCGTCGAACTTGGGGAGGGTGGTGGCGGTGCTCATCGGGTCATCCTCGAGTCGGAGGGAGCGGAGAAGAGGCCGGCGGCGAACTCGGCCGCGGCGGCTTCGGTGGCCTTGTAATGCAGCTTCTTGCCGGTGGGGGAGACGGGCAGGGTCTCGACGAACCGGTAGGCGCGCGGCCGCTTGAACGACGAGAGCATCGGGTGGGAGCGGCAGTGGGCGTCGAGGTGATCGACCGTCAGCGAGGGATCCTCGGCGACGATGTAGGCGACGACGATGCGTCCCCACTTCTCGTCCGGGACGCCGACGACGAGCGAGTCCTGCACCTGCGCATGGGCGTTGAGTGCCTCTTCCACCTGCACCGGGTGGACGTTCTCGCCGCCGGAGATGAGCATGTCGTCCTTGCGTCCGACGATGGTGACGAACTCGTCGGCGTCCCAGGTGGCGAGGTCGCCGATGTGCAGCCAACCCTGGTGGAACTTGGCCCTCTCCTGGTCGGGGGTGTCGAAGTAGGCGTTGGCGCACTTGGGGGAGCGGACGATGACCTCACCGACGTCGTGGCCGTCGTGGGCGACGACGTCGTCGGGGTCGGCGAGCCGGTCGGGGTAGACGTGGACGACGCGGACCTCGTCGTCGGTGCAGGCGCGGCCGGCGCTGCCGGCGCGGTCGGGCAGGTCGGCCGGCCGCAGGAAGGTGTTCCAGAAGGCCTCGGTGGTGCCGTAGCCGTTGAAGATCCGGGGGTTGAGCACCTTCTGGTAGCGCAGCGCCGCCTCCTTCTCGAGCGGCGCGCCCATCGTGACGATGCCGCGCAGGCTGGACAGGTCGCGCGGGCGCGCCTCCTGGGCGGCGGCGAGCATGGCGAGATTGGTCGGTGCGCCGATGAGGAAGGTCAGTCCGTACGCGGCGACGAGGTCGAGGACCCGGTCGGCGTCGAACGACCGCAGCGGCACCACTTCACCGCCGACGTAGAACGTCGGGTTGGGCCCGCCCGCGTGCAGGCCGCCGCGGTGGAACCACGGGGTCATGTTGAGCGTCTTGTCGTCGGGGCCGAGCGGGAAGTGCATGATCACGTCGTGGGCGCTGAAGATCTCGATCATGCTGTTGAGCGGCACGCCCTTCGGCATGCCCGTCGTGCCGGAGGTGTAGAGACGGGTGGTCTCGTCCCACACCGTGCGATGCAGCGGCGGTAGCGCGATGCGGTCGGCGGCCAGGTACCGGTACCGCATCACCGTGACGCCGTCGACTTCGACGGTGTCGCCGTCGCCGACGGCCACGATCACCCTCGGGGTGTGCGCTGCGAGCCGCAACGCCTCCTGCACCATATCGGTGAGTTCGGTGTCGTAGACGAATACCGCAGGGGTGCACTTGTCGAGGACGAACGCCGTCTCGCCGGCCGCCAGGCGGAAGTTCACCGGCGAGCCGACCGCCCCGACGGCCTGCGTGGCGAGGTAGAGCTCGGCGAATTCGACGCCGTTGAACAGCTGGTAGGCGACGACGTCCCCGGTCTGCACCCCCGCGTCCGCCAGGCCCGTCGCGATCCGGTCGACGCGCTCCCCGAGCTGCGCGTAGGTCCACTGCCGCCCGGTGCCGGGGTCGCTCAGGGCGACCTGGTGTGCGTAACGCTTGGTGTTGCGCCGGAATCCGTTGAGGTACGTGAAGTCGTTCTCGAAGTACTCCCGGTAGGCCCGGGCGTTGTACGACGCGGTCATGGTGTCCGTCCTCCCTCGCGTGTCCGCGGTCAGCCGGCCATCGTGAGGCCGCCGCTGACGCTGATCACCTGACCGGTGACGAACGACGCGGCCTCCGACGCGAAGAACAGCACGGGGGCGGCGACTTCGTCGGGCCGGGCGAGCCGGCGGAACGGGATGGCCTTGATCAGTGCGGCCTTGAGCTTCTCGTCCTGCGCCTGGAACAGCGGGGTGTCGGTGGGGCCGGGGCACACGCAGTTGACGTTGATGCCGTGCCGCGCCATCTCGCGGGCGAGGGACTTGGTCAGCGCGATGACGCCGCCCTTCGCCCCGGCGTAGATCGACTCGCCGGAGCTGCCGACGCGGCCGGCGTCGGAGGCGAGGTTGATCACGCGGCCGCCGTTGCCGGCTTCGATGATGCCGGGCAGGAAGGCGCTGCACACGTGCACCGGGCCGAGGTAATTGATCGCCACGACCTTCTGCGCGAATTCGGGTGTGGCGTTGAGGAACTGATCGGTGCGGTCCCAGCCGGCGGCGTTGACGAGCACGTTCGGCACGCCGACCTCGGCGTGGGTGCGCTCGCGCAGCTCGTCGACCTGGGCCCGGTCGGCGATGTCCACCGGCAGGGCGGTGATCAGCTCGGGGTACTCCTTGGCGGTGGCCTCGGCGGCGGCGAGGTCGAGGTCGGCGGCGACCACGCGGTCGCCCTGTGCGGCGAAGGCCAGTGCGATGGCCTTGCCGATGCCGGAGCCGGCGCCGGTGACCAGTGCGATGTTGCTCATGAGGGGTCCTCTCGGGGAATCCGAAATGGGGAGGGATCAGGCCTTGACGAACTTGGCGAAGTCGGCGGGCCGCTTCTCGGCGAACGCGTTGGCGCCCTCGAGGCCCTCGTCGGACTTGCCGAACAGGTCGAGCGCCGACATCGCGAGGTTGCTCAGGCCGGCCTGGTGGTCGGTGTCCGCGTTGAACGACTGCTTGAGGAACTTGATGGCGGTGGGGCTCTTCTCGGCGATCTCGGCGGCGATCGCCTTGGCCTCGTCGAGCAGCTTGTCCTGCGGCACGACCCAGTTGACCAGGCCCCAGCGCTCGGCGGTGGCGGCGTCGTACTGGCGGCACAGGTACCAGATCTCGCGGGCGCGCTTCTCGCCGACCACGCGGGCGAGGAAGGCCGAGCCGAAACCGGCGTCGAACGATCCGACCTTCGGGCCGGCCTGGCCGAACTTGGCGTTCTCCGAGGCGATCGTGAGGTCGCACAGCACGTGCAGCACGTGTCCGCCGCCGACGGCGACTCCGTTGACCGCGGCGATGACCGGCTTCGGGATGTCGCGAATCAGCTTGTGCAGGTAGCCGATCTCGAACATGCCGCTCTCGGTGGGGCCGTAGTCGCCGGTCTCGGCGCGCTGCTTGACGTCGCCGCCGGTGCAGAACGCCTTCTCGCCGGCGCCGGTGAGGATGATCGCCGAGACCCGGCTGTCGGCCCACGCGGCGCGGAACGCCTTGATGAGCTCCTCGACGGTCTTGCCGCGGAACGCGTTGTAGCGGTGCGGGCGGTCGATCGTGATGATCGCCGCGGGGCCGTCGATCTCGTAGGTGATGTCCTCGAACACGGTCATGATGACTCCTCGTCAGCGCAGGTCGGGTCAGGAATTGAAGTTCTGTTCATGAGTGATGAATTGTGCTTCACTAACTATGAACGTACATTCACTACCGGAGGGTGTCAAGGGTCACACGGCCCCCGGTTTCGGAAGGGAGATCTACGGATGATCGACGTCTACGTCGTCGACGGAGTCCGCACACCGCAGGGCCGCTACGGCGGCGCGCTCGCCCCGGTGCGGCCCGACGACCTGGCCGCACTCGTCGTCGGCGAGGCCGTCGCGCGCAGCGGCGTCCCGGCCGACGCGATCGACGAGGTGATCCTCGGCGCCACCAACCAGGCCGGCGAGGACAACCGCAACGTCGCCCGCATGGCGGTGCTGCTCGCCGGCCTGCCGCAGACCGTCCCCGGGTACACCGTCAACCGCCTGTGCGCGAGCGGGCTCACCGCTGTCGCCTCCGGGGCCCAGGCCATCCGGTCCGGGGAGGCCGACATCGTCGTCGCCGGCGGGGTCGAGTCGATGACCCGGGCGCCGTGGGTGATGAGCAAGCCCGGCACACCCTGGGCCAAGCCCGGCGCCGTCTTCGACACCGCCATCGGCTGGCGGTTCACCAACCCGCGCTTCGACGACACGACCACCCTGTCGATGGGCGAGACGGCCGAGGAGGTCGCGGCCCTGCACGGCATCACCCGAGAGGCGAGCGACGCGTTCGCGGTCCGCAGCCACCGGCGCGCTCTCGCCGCCATCGACGCCGGCCGGTTCGAGAAGGAGATCGTCCCGGTGCCGGTGCGCGACGGCGTCGTCGACGTGGACGAGGGCCCGCGGCGCGGGACCGACGAGGAGAAACTCGCCCGCCTGAAGCCGGTGTTCCGGGCCGGCGGCATCGTCACCGCCGGCTCGTCGTCGTCGCTGTCCGACGGCGCGTCCGCGCTGGTGCTCGCCGGCGCCGACGCGGTGCGCCGGCACGGGCTGACGCCGCGCGCCCGGATCGTCGGCAGCGCCTCGGCGGCGCTCGCCCCGCACATCATGGGCCTCGGCCCGGTCCCCGCCACCCGCAAGCTGCTCGACCGCACCGGCTGGACCCTCGACGGCATCGGCGCGATCGAGCTCAACGAGGCCTTCGCCGCCCAGTCGCTCGGCGTCATCCGCGAACTCGGCCTGGACGAGGACCTCGTCAACGCGGACGGCGGCGCCATCGCGCTCGGTCACCCGCTCGGCTCGTCCGGGGCGCGCATCCTCGTCACCCTGCTCGGCCGCATGGAACGCGAGGGCGCGGCGCGGGGCCTGGCCACCCTGTGCGTCGGTGTCGGCCAGGGCGTGTCGCTGGCGGTGGAGGCGCTGTGAGCGACCACATCATCTCGACGATCCCGCCCGGGCGGTGCGGTACGGGGCCGTGGACAGGTAGAAACGCATGACCCGATTCCTGGAGAAGAGGACCAGCAGATGACAGGACTTCCCGACCGTGTTGCCGTGATCGGCGGAGGCCGCATGGGCGTCGGCATCGCCCATGCCTTCGCCGCGCTCGGCGCGACCGTGACCGTGTCCGAGACCGGCGACCTGGATGCCGCGCGAAAGCGGCTGACGGACAGCCTCTCCCGCGCGGCCGAGCGCGGCAAGCTCGTCGATCCGCTCGACGTGGTGGCCGGCCGGGTCGCGTTCGTCGCGTCGGTGGCCGAGCTGCCCGGCGACACCCGGCTGCTCGTCGAGGCGGTGCCCGAGGAGCCCGGCCTGAAGAGGCGCGTGCTCGCCGACGCCGAGCGCGTCGTGCCCGACGACGCGGTGATCGCCACCAACACCAGCTCGCTGTCGCCGACGGAGCTGGGCGCCGCCCTGAGGAACCCGTCCCGGTTCCTGGGCATGCACTTCTTCAACCCGGTGCCCGCGTCGGAGCTGGTGGAGATCGTGCGCGCCGAGACGACCTCCGACGCGCTGGTGCGCGACGTCGCGGGCTGGGTGGAGCTGCTCGGCAAGACGCCCGTGGTGGTGCGCGATTCGCCGGGCTTCGCCACCAGCCGCCTCGGCGTGCTGCTCGGCCTGGAGGCGATCCGGATGCTCGAGGAGGGCGTGGCCGACGCCGAGTCGATCGACCGGGCAATGGAATTGGGGTACAAGCATCCGATGGGCCCGCTGCGCTCGACGGATCTCGTGGGCCTGGACATCCGGCTGGCCGTCGCGGAGTACCTGCACGGCACCCTGGGGGAGCGGTTCGCGCCGCCGCAGTTGCTGCGCGACAAGGTGGCCCGCGGCGAGCTCGGCCGCAAGTCCGGCCGCGGCTTCTACGACTGGAGCTGAGCGGGCAAGGATCCGACGTCCACGCACGAACGGGGGCGGGTCCGTAACCACGGACCCGCCCCCGTTCCGGGTGCGGTCAGTCGACGGTCACCATGGCGGGCTCGGCCGCCCGGTGCGTCCCGCTCGGGCTTGTCGCGACGCTCTCGTGGCGGGTGGGCACCAGCACGGTGAGGCCCGCGCCGAGCAGCGCAATGCCCGCGAAGATGTAGAAGGCGATGTTGCTGCTCAGTCCGGCGCCGAGGATCAGCCCACCGACGAGCGGCCCGAAGATCCCGCCGAGACGGCCGAATCCGGCGCACCACGCGACGCCGGCGGCGCGTGCCGTGGTCGAGTAGTAGTTGGCGACGAAGCCGTAGATGAGGATCTGGGTGCCGATCCCGCCGATACCGGCCGCCGCGACCGCGCCGAGCAGCACCGCCAGCGGCAGGTCGAGGGTGAGCACGATGAGCGACAGCACCGCGAGCAGGAACGTGCCGACGATGACCCGCTGCGGGCCGGTGCGATCCGCCGTCCGGGAGGCGAGCACAACGCCGGCGATCGCGCCGCCGTTGAGCACCAACAGGAATGCCAGCGAGTTCTTCGCGTCGAATCCGGCGTTCTCCATGATCTTCGGCAACCAGGTGTTGAGCCCGTACGTGAGCATGATGCCGCCGAAGCTCATCAGGCCGAGCAGTGCGGTGCCGAGCGCGTACCGGCGGGTGGCCAGCGCGGCGAATCCGACCTTCTGGGCACCCGCCCGCTCGACGACGAGTTCTTCGGCTGTCGGAGAAGGGATGCCGGTACGTGCGGTGATCGCGTGGGCCTCGTCGATCCGGCCACGGGCGACGAGCCAGCGGGGCGACTCGGGAAGCCTCAGCAGCACGAGCGGCAGCAGGACCACGAGGGGCAGCGCTCCGATCCAGAACAGGCCGCGCCAGCCGATGGCGTCACGCAGCAGCAGGGCGAGCAGCGACGCCATGACACCGCCGAGGGGGACACCGCAGTAGACGATCGCGTTGTACATGTTCTTCTTGCTGGGCGGCGCGAACTCGGCGACCACCGCGCCGGTGGTGGCGATGAGTCCACCCACGCCGATGCCGGTGAGCAGTCGCATGGCGCCGAACATCGTCACGGAGTGGGTCATCGCCGCGGCAGCCATGCCCACCGAGAACCACGTGATGCTGATCAGTGTCAGCTTTCGGCGGCCGACCCGGTCGCCGAAGGCGCCGGCGAGCAGGGCGCCGATCAGGACCCCGACCAGGGCGTACGAGCCGAGCACCCCGGCCTGTTCGGCAGAGACGGCACCGAGCTGGGTCGGATCCTTCATGAGGATCGGGAGGATGGTTCCGTACACGACCAGGTCGTATCCGTCGAAGACGAGCGCTGCCGTCGCGAGGGCGACGATCCACGTCACCGAGCGTCGATGCTGCGTACTGGTCCAGTCGGCCGAGACAGGGGGCATGAGAACTCCGTGTGTGTCAGGGGGCGAGTTTTCGCCGGGGCGGGTCGGCCCCGTCGGAGCGACAACGATGAGTGAACAAAAATTCGTAGTGCATGAATGCTCATTCATTGTGTTCGACCAGAACGGTAGTGTGGCGCGCGTCACTCTGTCAAGGGTGCGCGTCGAGGCCCTGCCCGGGGTTCCCGGCCGGGGCCTCTACGGCCGATCACGCACAACGCTCGACTGGGAGACCCCAGCCGAGCGTTGTGCGTGATCTACTACCGCCTGACTACCCGCCGGTGTGGCGACGACCCCCCCTCCGGCTCCGCCGGCGATCCCGGGCCCGCCGTCCTGGACGGTCTACAGGAAGGCGCTGATGCCGGTCTCGGCGCGGCCGATGAGCAGCTTCTGGATCTGGCTGGTGCCCTCGTACAGGGTCATCACGCGGGCGTCGCGCATGTACTTGGCGACGGGGTACTCGTCGACGTAGCCGTACCCGCCGAAGAGCTGGATCGCGTTGTTGGCGGCTCGCACCGCAGCCTCGCTGCAGAAGTACTTCGCCTTGGATGCGGCGGTGCCGAACGGTTCTCCGCGCTCGATGAGGTCGGCTGCCCGCCAGGTCAGCAGGCGGCCGGCGTCGGCGTCGACGGACATGTCCGCGATCAGGTCCTGGATCAGCTGGTACGAGGCGATGGG
Organism: Rhodococcus aetherivorans; assembly: GCF_011058165.1. GTDB lineage: Bacteria > Actinomycetota > Actinomycetes > Mycobacteriales > Mycobacteriaceae > Rhodococcus > Rhodococcus aetherivorans. Next base: position 29,793 of record NZ_JAALEG010000034.1, on the reverse strand, counting down.
CCGGTCGAACTGCTTGCGGTTCGTCGCGTAGTCGACGGCGGCCTCGAGGCAGCCCTGGATGATGCCGACGCAGCCGGCGCCGACCGAGACCCGGCCCTTGTCCAGCGAGTGCATGGCGATCGAGAAGCCTTGGCCCTCCTCGCCGAGCAGCGCGCTCGCGGGCACCTTCATGTCGGTGAAGTACAGCTCGGCGGTGGCCTGGCCGCGCAGGCCGAGCTTGCCGTGGATCTCCCGGGCTTCGAAGCCCGGGGTGTCGGTGGGAACGAGGAAGGCGGCCACGCCCTTCGGGCCGGGACCGCCGGTGCGGGCGAAGACCAGGCACAGGTTCGCCCAGGTCCCGTTGGTGATGAAGATCTTCGACCCGTTGATGATGTAGTGGTCGCCGTCGCGCACCGCGCGGGTCTTCAGGTGTCCGGGGTCGGAGCCGTTGTCGGGTTCGGTGAGACCGAAGCATGCGAGCGCCTCACCCGAAGCGATGCGTGGCAGCCACTCGTGCTTCTGCTCCTCGGTGCCGTGGGACAGAATCACCTTGCCCACCAAGCCCATCGAGACGGACACGATGCCGCGCACAGCGGAGTCGGCGCGGCCGAGTTCCTCCATGCCGAGGCAGTAGGTGATGTAGTCGCCGCCGAGGCCGCCGTACTCCTCGGGGATGGTCAGCCCGAAGAACCCGATCTCGGCGAGCTTGGGCACGATCGAGATGTCCACCGATTCGGCGCGGTCCCATGCGGCCCGGTGCGGGACCACCTCCTTGTCGAGGAACTCGCGTGCGAGTTGCCGGAAACTCTGCTGCTCCTCCGTCAACGCCAGATCCATGTCGACTCCTTGCTGGGGCACCACCGGGGCCTTCGGGGCGGGGTGCGTCGGATTTCGAAAAGCACACGAGCAAAATGAATGCTCATTCACTTGAGGTGAATATACGTTCGTTTCTCGGGGGGTGTCAAGGGTGCGGTGCAGGGCACGCGAGTATCGGTGCCCGGTGGGCTCGGACACCGGGCACTCGGATCGTGCGGCGGCGCCCACCGCCCGTCCGGGTCACAATCGACGGGTGAACGGGACCTGGATCCTCCTCGTCGTCATCGCGGCCGTCGCAGTCACCGGACTCGCGAACCGCGGAAACCTCCAGGCCCCGCTGGTCCTCGTCACCATCGGCTCGATCGCCTCGTTCCTGCCCGGCATGCCGCGGCTCGAGCTGCATCCGGACATCATCCTCGGGGTGGTGCTGCCGCCGCTGCTGTACTCGGCGGCGCTGCGCTTCTCCGTGGCGACCTTCCGCCGGCACCTCGCGCCGATCCTGCGGCTGGGTATCTTCACCGTCCTGGTCACGGCCTTCGCCGTCGCGTTCTCCGCCTCGGCGCTGGTGCCGGATCTGACCCTCGGCGCCGCACTCGTGCTCGGGGCCGTGGTCGCGCCGACCGACGCGGTCAGCGCCGTCGCCGTCGGACAGCGACTCGGACTGCCCAAACGCGTCATCGCGGTCCTCACCGGTGAGGGTCTGGTCAACGACGCGACCGCGCTGACCCTGTTCACCGTCGCGGTCTCCGCCGTCGCCGGCACCCGGGTGCTGGTGGACTCGCCCGTGGTGTTCTTCGGGTACGAGGTGGCCGGCGGCGTGGCGATCGGATTGCTGCTCGCCGTCGTGGTGCACCGGGTGCGCGGCCGCATGTACGACTCGCCGCTGGAAACGGTGCTGGGACTGGTGCTCCCGTTCACCGCCTACCTGGCCGCCGAGGAGATCGAGGCGTCCGGTGTGCTGGCCGTGGTCGCAGCCGGCCTGTACATGGGGCACCGGGCCACCGACGCGTCCGTGGCGACGCGCATCCAGGAACGGGCGGTGTGGGAGAGCCTCGACGTGCTGCTCGAGATGTTCGTCTTCGCCTACATGGGACTGCAGCTGAAGTTCGTGATCGACGAGGTCCGCGAGAGCGGTCTCGACGTGCACCGCGCGTTCCTCTACGCGTTCGCGGTGCTCGGTGTGGTGATCGCGGTGCGGCCGCTGTGGGTGCTGCTGCACTGGGCGCGTCGCCGCCTCACGCGGGAGGTCGGGCTCGACCGGCTGGGGCGCGACCAGTTCACCGGCCGTGAGTACCTGGTGATCTCGTGGGCCGGGATGCGCGGTGTGGTGACCCTCGCGGCCGCCGGGGGCGTGCCGCTCGTCCTGGCCTCCGGCGAGCCGTTCCCCGGTCGCGAGACGATCCAGGTGATCGCCTTCGTGGTCGCGGTCGGCACCCTGCTGATCCAGGGGGCGACGATGCCGGCCCTCATCCGGGTGCTGAACGTCGCCGATCCCTACGAACGGCTGTATGCCCAGGAGCAGATGGAACGTGCGCGGACCATCTCCGGCACTGCCGCCGAACAGCACCTCGCGCTGCTCGCGAAGAATCCGCCCGACGGCGTCGACGCCGAGGCGCTGCAACGCATCCTCGCCCGGGTGAACCGGTCCATGAAGGCCCGCCTCGAAGCGCAGCAGGCCGAGGAGGCCGGTGAGCACGAACCGGCCGTGCCCGACTCGGGCACCCTGTTCGAGAAGCTCCGGCGCTCCGTGCTGCGCGCCCAGCGGCAGGCCCTGATCGCGGCACGCGACAACGGCGACCTCGACGACGAGACGCTCCGCACGGTGCTCGAGGGACTCGACGTCGAGGAGGCGGCCGCGGAGGAACGGCTCAACCGGCGCACCCGGTACTGACCGGGCCCCGGACTGCCGACATCCGCGTTTTCCCGCCGGGGCGGGAGCAGACGATTCTAGGATTCCTTATGGCCGTCGAATCGGTTCCCGAGTCCCCGCCCCGGATCGAATACCTGCGCACGGATCCCGACCTCCCGCCGGTCGGCATCGTCGACCGTTCCCCGATGCCTTCGTCGGCCCGCGTCGTGTTCGTCGTGCTGGCGCTGCTCGGTGGTGTCGCCTGGACGATGATCGCGGTGGTCCGCGGGGAGAACGTCAACGCGGTCTGGTTCGTGATCGCCGCGGTGTGCACGTATCTGATCGCCTACCGCTTCTACGCCAGGCTGGTCGAGAGCAAGATCGTCCAACCGCGCGACGACCGGGCCACCACGGCGGAGATCCTCGAGAACGGAAAGGACTACATCCCGACGGACCGGCGGGTGCTGTTCGGACACCACTTCGCCGCGATCGCCGGCGCCGGTCCTCTCGTCGGTCCGGTGCTCGCCGCGCAGATGGGGTACCTGCCGGGCACCCTGTGGATCATCCTCGGCGTCGTGTTCGCCGGTGCGGTGCAGGATTTCCTGGTGCTGTCGATCTCGTCGCGGCGCCGCGGGCGCAGCCTCGGTCAGATGGCGCGGGAGGAACTGGGCGTCGTCGGCGGAATCGCCGCCATGGTCGCGGTCTTCGTCATCATGATCATCCTCATCGCGGTTCTCGCTCTGGTCGTGGTCAATGCGCTCGCCGAGAGCCCGTGGGGTCTGTTCTCCATCGCGATGACCATCCCCATCGCCCTCTTCATGGGGGTGTACCTGCGTTACCTGCGGCCGGGCCGGGTCTCGGAGGTCTCGCTCATCGGCGTCGCACTGCTCCTGCTGGCCATCGTCGCCGGCGGCTGGGTGGCCGAAACGGACTGGGGAGCCGAGTGGTTCACCCTGTCCAAGGTCACCATCACGTGGCTGATGATCGCGTACGGATTCGCCGCCTCGGTGCTACCGGTGTGGCTGCTGCTGGCGCCGCGAGACTACCTGTCCACGTTCATGAAGGTCGGGACGATCGCGCTGCTCGCCGTGGGTATTCTCATCGTCCGCCCGACCCTGCAGATGCCGGACGTCACCTCCTTCGCTCTCGAGGGCAACGGCCCGGCCTTCGCCGGATCGCTGTTCCCGTTCCTGTTCATCACCATCGCCTGCGGCGCACTGTCCGGCTTCCACGCGCTCATCTCCTCAGGCACGACCCCGAAGCTGCTCGAGAAGGAGAAGCAGACCCGGCTGATCGGGTACGGGGGCATGCTCACCGAATCCTTCGTGGCGATCATGGCGCTGATCACCGCCTGCGTGATCGATCAGCATCTGTACTTCGTGCTCAACGCCCCGGCCGGCGTGACCGGAGGCACTCCCGCCACTGCGGCGGACTACGTCAACGGCCTCGGACTGGGTGCCCCGGATATCACCCCGGAGGCCATCTCCCAGGCCGCCGCCGACGTCGGGGAGGACTCGATCATCTCGCGCACCGGCGGCGCCCCGACCCTCGCGTTCGGGATGTCCAGCGTGCTGAGCGACCTGTTCGGTGGCGACGCGCTGAAGTCGTTCTGGTACCACTTCGCGATCATGTTCGAGGCCCTGTTCATCCTCACGACCGTCGACGCCGGCACCCGCGTCGCCCGCTTCATGCTCTCGGATTCGCTCGGCAACTTCGGGGGACCGGCCCGCCGGTTCAAGGACCCGTCGTGGCGTCCGGGCGCGTGGCTGTGTTCGCTGCTGGTCGTGGCCGCGTGGGGTGCGATCCTGCTGATGGGCGTCACCGATCCACTCGGGGGTATCAACACCCTCTTCCCGCTGTTCGGCATCGCCAACCAGCTGCTCGCCGCGATCGCCCTGACGGTCGTGCTCACCGTGGTGATGAAGAAGGGCCTGTTCAAATGGGCATGGATCCCGGGCGTTCCGCTCGTGTGGGACCTGATCGTGACGATGACCGCCTCGTGGCAGAAGATCTTCTCGGGGGATCCCGCGATCGGGTACTGGACCCAGCACTTCGACTTCCAGGCCGCCAAGGACGCCGGGGAGACCAGTTTCCGGTCCGCGACGAGCCCCGCCGCGATCGACGCGGTGATCCGCAACACCTTCATCCAGGGCACACTGTCGATCGTGTTCGCGAGTCTCGTGCTGATCGTCGCCGTCGCGGGAGCCATCGTGTGCGTCAAGGCGTTCCGGGCCGGAGGGCTGCCCACCACCGAGGCTCCCGACGTTCCGTCGAAGATCTTCGCCCCGGCCGGGTTCGTACCCACGGCCGCCGAGAAACGAATACAGCACCAGTGGGACGTGCTCATCGCGTCCGGACGCGTGCGCGCCCCGGGCGCCGCGCACATCCGTCCCGCTCGCGGCCCCCGCTCGGAGCCGACCGGAGCGCACCATGAGTAGGGTGCTCGCCGCGCTCGCCGCGCGGGGACGAACGGTGCGCTGGTGGATCGGAGCGCTGATGGGCGACCACGACTACGCGCGTTACGTCGCCCACCTGGAACGGCTGCACCCCGGAGCCGAGATCCCCACCGAACGCGAGTACTGGCGCACCCGTTACGCCGCCGCGGACGCGAACCCGGGGGCACGTTGCTGCTGAGGCCTGTGCGGGCACCGGCCGGCGCCGCGCCGATCCGCGTGCACCCGGCCACCGTGTACCCCGCAACGGCGTCGCTGCGGTGGCCTAGCGTGAACCCATGATGAGTCCGCTCGACCGCCTGCGTGCCCTGTGCACCGCGCTTCCGGACGTCACCGAACGCGTCAGCCACGGCGAACCGGCCTGGTTCGTCCGCCGCTCCCCGCAGTTCGCCACCTTCGCCGACCACCACCACGACGACCGTGTCGCGTTCTGGGCGGCCGCACCCGCGGGCGCACAACAGGATTGGATCGAGCGGGACCCGGATCGCTTCTTCCGGCCGCCGTACGTCGGCACCCGTGGCTGGATCGGGGTCCGCCTCGACGGCCCCGGCGCCACCGGCGACGCCTTCTGGGACGACGTCGCGGACATCGTCGAGGACGCGTACCGCACCGTCGCGCCGAAGACCCTCGTGGCGCGGCTCGACGCCGAGCCGGGACCGGACCCGCGGTGAGCGCAACCCTCGCCGCACTCCTGGCCGTCGCGTTGCTCGTCGTCGCCGGCGTCACCGTGCTGTGGCTGCGCACCCGGCGCGGCCTGACCACACCGGCCGAACGTGCCGTGCACGCCACCCTGCACACCGCGTCGCTGGCCGCGCGGCCGCTGCGCCGGGGCCTCGACGCGACGTCCGCGCAGGAGGCCGCCCCGCACCTGCGCTCGCTCACCGGCACGTCGTCCGTCGCGCTCGTCGACGCGGACGGCACCCGCCTGGCGTGGAGCGGCCCCTTCGAAGGGCTGTCCGCCCAGTTGCTCACCGCCGCGAAGCGCGCGATCGCCGACGACCGGCGCGTCCTCGTCGGGCACGGCGACCTCCAGCGCGGTCCGGACGAGCAGGCCGCGCGCGCCGTGATCGTGCAGCCGCTCGTCATCGACAACGTCGGGGTCGTCGGTGCGCTCGGCGTCGTGACCACCACCGAACCCGGCCCGGCTCTGCTCGGCGTGCTCACCGAGGTCGCCCGCTACGCCTGCAGCCAGATCGAACTCGCCGAACTCGACGCCTCCCGCGCCCGCCTCGACCGCGCCGAGGTGCTGGCGCTGCGCGCTCAGATCAGCCCGCACTTCATCTACAACGCCCTGGGCACCGTCGCGTCGTTCGTGCGCACCGACCCCGAACGCGCCCGCGAACTGCTCCTCGAATTCGCCGACTTCACCCGGTACTCGTTCCGCGCGGCCGGGGAGTACACGCTGCTCGCCGACGAACTGCGCAACATCGACCGGTATCTCACGCTCGAGCGGGCCCGGTTCGGCAACGCCCTCGAGGTGCGGCTGCAGGTCGCGCCGGAGGTGCTCAACGTGGTGCTGCCGTTCCTCGCCCTGCAGCCCCTCGTCGAGAACGCCGTGCGGCACGGCATCGCGGGCAAGAGCACCCGCACCGGCACCATCAGCATCGTCGCCGCGGACGAGGGCACCGACTGCGTCATCAGCGTCGAGGACGACGGCGTCGGCATGGACCCCGAACTCCTGCGCTCCGGCGATCTCGACGCCGTCGCCGAGGGACAGGGGCGCACCAGCGCCAAGGAGGCGGCGCACGTGGGACTGGCCAACGTCGACGATCGCCTGCGCGCAGCGTTCGGCAACGACTACGGCCTCGTCGTCGAGACGGCGCCGGGGGCCGGAACGAAGGTCAGCATGCGGGTGCCGAAGTTCCGGCCCGGGATACGGGCATGACGCGACCCTTCCGCCACCCGGCCCCGCTCCGCGCGAGTGGACCGGTCCGCTCCGCGCGGACGGTCCGGCATGGCACGATGGACCGGCTGTGAACGACACCACCGACACCCTCACCGTGCTGGCCGTCGACGACGAACCGCCGGCCCTCGACGAGCTCGCGTACCTGCTGCGGCGACGCGAGGAGATCGGCCATGTCCACACCGCGGGCGAGGCGACCACCGCCCTGCGGCTGCTGCGCGACGGCGGGATCGACGCGGTGTTCCTCGACATCAACATGCCCGGCCTCGACGGCCTGGAGCTCGCCGGCATCCTGCGCAACTTCGCGAACCCGCCCGCCGTCGTGTTCGTGACCGCGCACGACGACCGTGCGGTGGCGGCCTTCGACCTCGGCGCGGTCGACTACCTGCTCAAACCGCTGCGCGAGGAGCGTCTCGCCGAGGCGGTGCGCCGCATCGCCGAGCGCCGCCGCACCCGCGAAACCGAATCCGCCGCCGCGGGCGCGGCCGCGGCGGACGAGGTGATCCCCGTCGAACTCGGCGGCGTGACCACACTGGTGCCGCGGTCGTCGGTGCAGTGGGTCGAGGCCGACGGCGACTACGCACGCCTGCACACCGGCACCGGCTCCCACCTGGTGCGCATCCCCATCTCCACCCTCGAGAGCCGCTGGGCCGACGCCGGGTTCCTGCGGGTGCACCGCTCCTACCTCGTGTCGCTGCCCCTGGTGACCGGCATTCGCAGCGTCGGCTCCGGCCTCGTCGTGTGCCTGCGGGCCGAGGAGGGCAAGCCGCCCGTCGAACTGCCGGTGAGCCGTCGCCACACCCGCGAGCTCAAGGACCGCCTGATCCGCGGACCGATGCAGACCTGGACGACCAGATGAGTCCGTCCGGCAACCCGCCGCCGCATGGTTCGGGCGGCCCGCCGCCGCGCAGTTCGGGCGGCCCGCCGCCGCGTGGTTCGGGCGGCTCGCCGCCGCGCGAACGGGTGGTGCTCGCCCAGCGCCGCGGCGCCCGCATGGTGCGCACCCGCGTGGAGGTCCAGGAACAGACCGAGGTCGGGGAGGCCATGGTGCGCGGCCTGGTCCGAGCCCAGCTCGGCCTCGCCGCGCGGCTCTCGCTCGTCGCGGTGTGCCTGCTGTGTGCCCTGCCGCTGCTGTTCCACTTCGTGCCGCGCCTGACGGACCTGACGGTGCTCGGCATCCGGTTGCCGTGGCTGCTGCTCGGATTCGTCGGATACCCGCTGCTGCTCGGCATCGGCGGGCTCTACGTGCGCCTGGCCGAACGCAACGAGCAGGACTTCACCGACCTGGTCGACGACTGAGCGGCTCATGGATACCGGTTCGATCCCCGTCGTCACCGTCATCGGGCTCGTCGCCGCAGCCGCCGCCACCGTCGCGATCGGCATCTACGGAGTCCGGCTGGCCCGCACCACCTCCGACTTCCTCATCGCCTCCCGCAGCGTCGGCCCCCGCTGGAACGCCGCCGCCATATCCGGTGAATACCTCTCCGCCGCCTCGTTTCTCGGAGTGGCCGGGCTGATCGCCAAGTACGGCGCCGACGCCCTGTGGTATCCGGTGGGCTTCACGGCGGGCTACCTGGGCCTGCTGCTGTTCGTCGCCGCGCCGCTGCGCCGGTCCGGCGCCTATACGGTGCCCGACTTCGCGGAGTTCCGGCTCGGCGCGCGATGGCTGCGCACCCTGGCGATGGTGATCGTCGCCGTCGTCTGCGTGCTCTACCTCGTCCCTCAGTTCCAGGGCGCCGGACTGACCCTGAACATCCTGCTCGGCGTCCCCGACTGGGTCGGCGTCGTCGCGGTCGGCTTGATCGTCGTCGGCAACGTCGTCGGTGGCGGCATGCGCTCGATCACCTTCGTCCAGGCGTTCCAGTACTGGCTCAAGCTCACCGCCGTCGCGGTGCCGGCCCTCGTGCTCGCCGTCCACTTCCTCGACGACGACCGCGCCGTCGGGCAGCCGGCGCCGCCGACGGTCACCGAGCGCACCACCGTCGACGTCACCACCGACGTCGTCGTCCAGGTCGGCGAGCCTCTCGAGGTCGCCGCCACCGGACGGGTCGACGGACGGACCGTGGACGGCACCGTGCTGCTCGCGCCCGGCGAGCACGAGGTGGCCGCCGGCACGGCGCTGGTGCTCGAGCCCGGCGCAGCCGTGCCGGTGGTGGCCGGGGCACCCGCCACCAACGACGACTGGGCCGCGCCCGGCGGCGGGATCGGCGGCGCGCACCCGATGTTCCAGGTGTATTCGCTGATCCTCGCCACCTTCCTCGGCACCATGGGGCTGCCGCACGTGCTGGTGCGCTTCTACACCAACCCCGACGGGCGTGCGGCCCGCATGACGTCGCTCGCGGTGATCGCCCTGCTCGGCGTGTTCTATCTGTTCCCGACGCTGCTCGGGGTGTTCGCGCGCCTGTACGTGCCGCAACTGCTCATCACCGGCCGCTCCGACGCGGCCGTGCTGCTGCTGCCGGGGTCGGTCCTGTCCGGCTGGGGCGGCCAGCTGCTCGCCGCGCTCGTCGCCGCCGGCGCGATCGCGGCGTTCCTGTCCACGTCCTCGGGGTTGCTGGTCAGCGTCGCCGGCGTGCTGTCCACCGACGTGCTGCGGGGGCGGGTGCGGGACTTCCGGATCGCGGCCGTCCTCGCCGGCCTGGTGCCGCTCGGCCTGTCGCTGGCGGTGACGTCGCTGGACCTGTCGCGGGCGGTGGGTCTGGTGTTCGCGGTGGCCGCCTCCACGCTGTGTCCGCTGCTGATGCTCGGCATCTGGTGGCGCGGGCTCACCGCGGCCGGGGCGGCCGCCGGCATGGTGGTCGGCGCGGTGGTGGCCGGCGGCGCGGCCCTGGTGGTCGTGCTGGTGCGCATCGACCCCGGGACGGGCGGAGGGTGGCTCGCCGCCGTCATCGGCTACCCGGCCGCCGTGAGCGTGCCACTCGCGTTCGTCACCATGGTCGTCGTCAGCCTCGCCACCCGATCCCGCGTCCCGGCGGACATCGGTCGCGTCTTCTCCCGCATGCACGTGCCCGAGCGGCTGGGGATGGGCCGGGACCGGGAGCTCGGGGCGTTCGAGGACACCGGCGACCCCGCTGACCCGCGCGGACCCGGAAAGTCGCCCCGGCCGCGAGGCCACTGAGCCGCCACTCGTCGCGCCCGGGGGACCGTTCGCCGCACCGGTCGACAGCTCGGCGTGTGACCGGTGCCACCATCTTCTCGTGTGACTCTCGTCTCATTACGGTCTACTGGTAGTACGTCTCACAGGGGCGATCCCTGAAGCCACGACCAAGGAGTCGGCAGTGACCACAGCTCACCTCGGCAAGGGCGGGGCGCTCGAGCGCCGCACGCCCGATGCGCAGGACTTCGTCGACATGCAGGCGAGTCCGGAGTTCCAGGACTTGCGCCGCCGGCTCCGGCGGTTCGTCTTCCCGATGACGGGACTCTTCCTCACCTGGTACTTCGTGTACGTCCTGCTGGCCACCTACGCCGCCGACTTCATGGCGACCAAGGTGCTCGGCAACATCAACCTCGGCCTGATCCTCGGACTCGCGCAGTTCGTATCGACCTTCGTCATCACCGCGCTCTACGTGCGGTTCGCCAACCGTGACCTGGATCCGCGGTCCGCCGCGATCCGTGAAGAGCTGGAAGGACCGGCCCAGTGACAGTTCTGGCCCAGGGTGCCACCGACGTCGGCAACCCCCTGTTCAACATCGCGATTTTCGTCGCATTCGTCGTCGTGACGATGAGCCTGGTCATCCGGGCCAGCCGCTCCACCAAGAAGGCCTCGGACTTCTACACCGGCGGCGGGCAGTTCTCCGGCCCGCAGAACGGCTTCGCGATCGCCGGCGACTACCTGTCGGCCGCGTCGTTCCTCGGCATCGCCGGCGCCATCGCCGTCTACGGCTACGACGGATTCCTGTACTCCATCGGCTTCCTCGTCGCCTGGCTCGTCGCCCTGCTGCTCGTCGCCGAACTGCTGCGCAACACCGGCCGCTTCACCATGGCCGATGTCCTGAGCTTCCGGCTCAAGCAGCGTCCGGTGCGTATGGCCGCCGCGCTGTCCACCCTCGCGGTGTCGCTGTTCTACCTGCTCGCCCAGATGGCCGGTGCGGGTGGCCTCGTCGCGCTGCTGCTCAACATCGACGGCAAGCTCGGCCAGGGCATCGTCGTCGCCGTGGTCGGCGTCCTGATGATCGTGTACGTGCTCATCGGCGGCATGAAGGGCACCACCTACGTGCAGATGGTCAAGGCCGTGCTGCTCGTCGCCGGTGCCGGCATCATGTTCGTGCTCGTGCTGCTCGCGGTCCGCGGCAACTTCTCGCAGCTGCTGGCCGACGCGCAGGCCATGGTGAACAGCTCCACCAACGAGGCCGTCGCCGGCCGCGACGTGCTCGCCCCCGGCGCCAAGTACGGCATCAGCGACATGACCCGGCTCGACTTCGTCTCGCTCGGCATCGCCCTGGTGCTCGGCACCGCCGGCCTGCCGCACGTGCTGATGCGCTTCTACACCGTGCCCACCGCCAAGGAGGCCCGGCGCTCGGTGACCTGGGCCATCGCCCTGATCGGCGGGTTCTACCTGTTCACCCTGGTGCTCGGCTACGGTGCCGCCAAGATGGTCGGACCGGACGTCATCCTCGGCGCCCCCGGCAAGGAGAACTCGGCCGCGCCGCTGCTCGCCTTCGAACTCGGCGGCACCATCTTCCTCGGCATCATCTCCGCCGTCGCGTTCGCCACGATCCTCGCGGTCGTCGCCGGCCTCGCGATCACCGCGTCCGCGTCCTTCGCCCACGACATCTACGCCAGCGTGATCAAGCGCGGCAACGCCTCCGAGGAGGATCAGGTGCGGGTCTCCCGCATCACCGTCGTAGTGATCGGCGTGGTCTCGATCGTGCTGGGCATCCTCGCGATGGGCCAGAACATCGCCTTCCTGGTGGCCCTGGCCTTCGCAGTCGCCGCGTCCGCCAACCTGCCGACGCTGCTGTACTCGCTGTTCTGGAAGAAGTTCAACACCACCGGCGCCCTGTTCAGCATCTACGGCGGCCTGGTCAGCTGCCTGCTGCTCATCGCCTTCTCCCCGGCGGTGTCCGGCAAGCCGTCCTCGATGTTCCCGAACGCGGACTTCGCCCTCTTCCCGCTCGCCAACCCCGGCATCGTGTCGATCCCGCTGGCCTTCGTCCTCGGCATCGTCGGTACCTACATCGGCCGGCGCAAGCTGGAGGACCCGGCCAAGCAGGCCGAGATGGAGGTCCGCTCCCTCACCGGTGTCGGTGTCGAAAAGGCTGTCGCCCACTAGGCAACACCCACGAAGCGCGGACGCAGGGTCGATCACCCTGCGTCCGCGCTTCGGCGTCTACGCTGCGGGGCATGGCCAAACTCGAGGTATCGACCGACCTTCCGCTCGAACCGCACGTGACCTGGGTGCGGGCGTCGGACCTGCACGGATTCGACGAATGGCTGACCATCCACGACGGGTGGCGCAGCGACCTGCCGAGCGAACTCGTCGTCGGCACCACCGCCGAGTCCGTCGTCTCGGTCAAGGGCATGCGCAACCGGGTCGCGTGGACCGTCCGGGAGATCGACTCGCCGCACCACCTCGTGCTCCACGGTTCCGGCAAGGGCGGCACCCGGTTCAAGCTGCGGATGACCGTCCGGGCCGCCGGGATCGGCTCCGTGCTCAGCCTGAACATCGACCTCGGCGGGGCACCGCTGTTCGGGCCGATCGGCTCCGGCGTCGCGCGGGCCCTGCACGGCGACATCGAGGCCTCGCTGCGCCGGTTCGCCGAACTCTACAGCTGAGCCGCAGCGCCGAAGGCGCTCATGGGTCCCAGCACCGAAGGTGCCCATGAGCGCAGCACCGAAGGCGCTCATGGGTCCCAGCGCCGAAGGTGCCCATGAGCGCAGCACCGAAGGTGCCCATGAGCGCAGCGCCGAAGGCGCTCATGGGTCCCAGCGCCGAAGGCGCTCATGTGTCCCAGCGCCGAAGGTGCTCGTGAGCGCAGCACCGAAAGCGCCCTCCGCGCGGGCGACACGCCGGGGACCGGCGCGAGAAGTGCGCGCCCGCGGGCCGCGCTCGGCAGAATGAGGCGATGACGACCCGCACATTCGAAGGCCGTCGTCTGAACCTGACGAACCTCGACAAGGTGCTGTACCCGAGCACGGGCACGACGAAGGCCGACGTGGTCGACTACTACGTCGCCGTCGCCCCGGTGCTGCTACCTCACGTCGCGGGCCGGCCCGGCACCCGCAAACGCTGGCCCGAGGGTGTCGGCGGCGGGTCGTTCTTCGAGAAGAACCTCGCCTCCCACGCGCCGAAGTGGCTCACCCGCAAGACTGTTCACCACAAGCAGCGGTCGGTGACGTATCCGGTCTTCGACTCCGTGGCGTCGCTGGCCTGGCTGGGGCAGCAGGCGGCACTCGAGCTGCACGTGCCGCAGTGGCGGTTCTCGGGTTCCGTCCCGGGTCCCGCGACGCGGATCGTGTTCGACCTCGACCCGGGGGAGGGGGTCACGCTGGCGCAATGCGCCGAGGTTGCCCGCCTGGTGCGCGACATGGTCGGCGGGCTGGGCTGGCCGGCCTACCCGGTCACCAGCGGCAGCAAGGGGATACACCTGTATGTGCCGCTCGACCGCGAGCTTGCACCGGGCGGGGCGTCGACCGTGGCGAAGCAGGTGGCGATCAACCTCGAGACGCTGCATCCCGACCTGGTCACCGCCACCATGGCGAAGGCCGTGCGCGGTGGCCGGGTGTTCCTCGACTGGAGCCAGAACAACCAGGCCAAGACGACCATCGCGCCGTATTCCCTGCGCGGTCGGGAGCAGCCGTGGGTCGCCGCGCCCCGCACCTGGGACGAACTCGACGACCCCGGGTTGCACCAATTGCGGTTCGACGAGGTGCTCGCGCGCCTCGAGGCCGGACCCGACCCGCTCGCCGCGCTCGACCCGCCGCTGCCCGAGTCCGACGCCCTGACCGAGTACCGGCACAAGCGCGACCCGTCCCGCACCCCCGAACCCGTCCCCGCCACCGTGGGATCCGGACCGGGCAATTCCTTCGTCATCCAGGAGCACCACGCCCGCCGCCTGCACTACGACCTGAGGCTCGAGCGCGACGGGGTGCTCGCGTCGTGGGCGGTGCCGAAGAATCTGCCGGACGATCCCGGCCGCAACAACCTCGCGGTGCGCACCGAGGACCATCCGCTCGAGTACCTCACCTTCCACGGCGTGATCCCCAAGGGGGAGTACGGCGCCGGCGGCATGACGATCTGGGACACCGGCACCTACGACACCGAGAAATGGCGCGACGACGAGGTGATCGTGCGCCTGCACGGCGCGCGGGTGCAGGGCCGGTACGCGCTGATCCGCACGGCCGGCAACCAGTGGCTCGCGCACCGCATGAAGGACCAGAGCGCGCCGTCGGGCCCGCCGACGAGCTTCCCGCGCGACCTCGAGCCCATGCTCGCGACACCGGGTGAGGTGACCGGTCTCGACGCCGACGAATGGGCGTTCGAGGGCAAGTGGGACGGCTACCGCGCCGTCGCCGAGATCGAGAACGGGCAGCTGCGGCTGCATTCGCGTTCCGGCCGCGACATCACCGGCGACTACCCCGCTCTCGCCGATCTCACCCGCATCCTCGACGGGCACGAGGTGGTCCTCGACGGCGAGGTGGTCGCGTGCGACACCCTCGGTGTCACAAGCTTCCGGCAGCTGCGGACCGGGGGCACCCCGCAGTACTTCGTGTTCGACGTCCTCTTCCTCGACGGGGTGACCCTGTACCGCAAGCCGTATTCCGACCGGCGGCGCGTGCTCGACGCGCTCGCCGCCGCGGCCGACGGGCTGGTTGTTCCGGAACTGTTGCACGGCAACGGATCCGAAGCGCTGGAGGAGAGCACCCGGCGGGGCTGGGAAGGGGTGGTGGCCAAGCGGCGGAACTCGGTGTACATGCCGGGCCGGCGCAGCCCCGACTGGGTGAAGTCGAAGAACTGGCTCACCCAGGACGTCGTCATCGGGGGCTGGCGCCTCGGCAAGGGGGCCCGCGCCGGCACCTTCGGCTCGCTGCTGGTCGGCGTGCAGGGCGAGGCCGGGCTGGAGTACGTCGGCCGCGTCGGCACCGGCTTCGACGAACCCCAGCTCGCCGAACTGTCGGCCGCCATGGCGGGTCTGCGGCGCCGCACCACCCCCTTCGCCGGCGACGTCCCGCGCGAGGACGCGCGGGACGCGGTGTGGGTGAGCCCGAAGCTGGTGGGGGAGGTGCGGTTCCGGGAGTGGACCGACGCCGGCAAGCTCTGGCATCCGAGCTGGCGCGGGTTGCGCGACGACATCGACCCGCAGGACGTGGCCCGCGGCAGCGGATGATCGTCCGCCCCGGGTGCCGAAAACCTCACCCCGGGGTGCCTGTCGTCCTCCGGCGCGTCGGCGCACCGTGGTCACACGGCACATCCGCCGACTGTGGCACGGGCCGGCGCGCCCGGAGGAGGGAAGGTTCGACGATGTTGCAGACGACCGACAGGGGCCGCCTCGGCCGCACCCTGATGACCGCGTACGGCGCGGCCGCCTACGCCGTGTTCTTCGCGGTGTTCCTGTACTCGATCGGGTGGGTCGAAGGTCTCGTGGTGCCCCGCACCATCGACGAGGGGCCGCAGACGCCGATCGTCGTCGCCGTGATGGTGAACCTGGCCCTGTTGTCCGTGTTCGCCGTTCAGCATTCGGTCATGGCCCGGCCCTGGTTCAAGGACCGATGGACCCGCATCGTCCCACAGCCGATCGAACGCTCCACGTTCGTCCTGTTCGCCACCGCCGCCCTGGCGCTGGTGATGTGGCAGTGGCATCCACTGCCACAGGAGATCTGGGACGTGGACGCGACACCGGTGCGCGTGGTGCTCTATGCGGTGTCCTTCGCAGGATGGGGCCTCGTGCTCGCATCGACGTTCGCGATCGACCACTTCGACCTGTTCGGCCTGCGGCAGGTGCTGCGGAACTTCGCCGGAAAACCCCCGGCCGAAGTCGTATTCCGCACCCCGATGCTGTACCGCGTGGTGCGTCACCCGTTGTATCTCGGCTTCCTGATCGCGTTCTGGGTGGCGCCGACGATGAGCGTGGGCCACCTGCTGTTCGCCGCGGTCACCACCGGATACATCCTCGTCGCGCTGCGGTTCGAGGAACACGATCTGACCGACACGTTCGGCGACCGGTACCGCGACTACAGTGCCCGCGTGCCCCGGCTGGTGCCCCGCCCGCGCGCGGCGAGCCGAACCTGACCATGTTCCGGCCGGCTCCGGTGCGGGCACCCGCACCGGAGCCGTGCAGCGCCGTAGGGTACTTCGCGTGAGCATCGCGAAGTCCCTCGTCCTGTTCGTCGTCGCGGCCCTGTTCGAGATCGGCGGTGCCTGGCTCGTGTGGCAGGGAATCCGGGAACAGCGCGGCTGGATCTGGGTGGGCGCCGGTGTGATTGCGCTCGGCGGGTACGGAATGGTGGCAACGCTGCAGCCGGATGCGAATTTCGGTCGCATCCTCGCTGCCTACGGCGGAGTGTTCGTCGCCGGATCGCTCGTGTGGGCGATGATCGTCGACGGCTTCCGCCCCGACCGGTGGGATGTGGCCGGCGCCCTGGTGTGCCTGCTCGGCGTGGCGCTGATCATGTACAGCCCGCGCTGAACTCCGGCACCGTCAGCCGACGGTCACCGTCCCCGCGGCCGGTGTCGAATTGCAGATCGGGCCGCTGCTCAGGTTCACCGAACCGAATACGGTGGTGAGCACGGTGCCCGGGCCGGTGTTCACCACCTTCGCCAGGTTCGGATACGTCCCCTCGAGGTCGACGATCCCCGCCTGGCCGGTGCTCTGATTGAGCCATGCGACCGACACCTGCCCCGCAGCGGGCATGGGGCCCATTCCCGGTGCGGTGGAGAACAGTACGTGACCGGGTGCGATCGCGGGGTTCGCCTCCGGGCCGGCCTGCGCGGTGACCGCCGTGATCGAGGCCAGGCTGCCCTGGTTGAGGCACCCGAAGGTCAGTGCCGTGCCGAGGGATTGGGGCGGTGCGGCGCCGGCGCTGCCGGCGAACAGGACGGCGGCCGCGATCGGTGCGGCGGTGGCGAGGATTGCTCGGGTGGTTCGGGCGGCGCTCATGCTGATGCTCCTGTGATCGGAATGTCACGTCCGGGTGCCGACCGCCGCGCCCCGCCGGCGGCGCGCCCCGCGCACCGAATGACGCCCCCGAGTCTAGATCGCGAACGGCGGAGCATACGACGTTTCGGAGATCTTGCTTGCCGGGGATGTCAACGCACGCGGTAGAACTGCGCGGCATTGTCGTGCAGCGCCCGCGCGGCGAGGTCCGGACCCAGTGCATCGGTGACCACTGCGACGTCCGTGTCGGTGAACGGCCGCGGCGCCCGGGTGGACGGCAGGTCGGTGCCGAACATCAGGGCGTGCGGGTTCCGGTCGGCGACGGCGCGCAGAACGGCGGCGACGTCGAAGTCGGCGCGGCCGAACCCGGTCGCCTTGACCCGGACCCCGCGGTCGACCAGGTCCAGCAGGTGCGGCAGTCCGGCCGCGGACAGGCCCAGGTGGTCGATGCTCACCGCGGGCAGGGCGGCGACGGTCCCGGTGAGCGCGGGCAGTTCGCGGGCGTCGACGTACAACTCGGTGTGCCAGCCGGCGACGTCGTGGACCCGCCGCGCGAGCGAGTCGAGGTGGGCGGCGGATTCCGAACCGCCGCGGCGCAGGTTGAACCGGATCCCGCGCACGCCGGCCTCGTCGAGCCGGGCGATCTCGGTGTCGGTCACGGTCGCCGGCAGTTGGGTGACGCCCACGAAGCGGGGGCCGAGGAGGGCCAGCGCGTCCAGCAGGTAGCCCTGATCGAAGCCGTGGAAGGAGCCGGACACGACGGCGCCACCCGTGACGCCGAGCCCGCGGACCCGCTCGAGATAGTCGGCGACCGTGAAGGCCGGCGGCACGTATCCCTCGTTCGGGGTCACGGGGAAGCGGGGGTCGACGATATGGAAGTGGGCGTCGAAGATCGGCATCACGCGTCGCCCGTCGGTCACGTGCGCGTGAGCGCGTCCGCGGTGATCTCCTTCACCGACGTCAGCCCGCTGAGCCCGAGCGTCAGATCGAACTCGGCGATGATGTTCGCGACGGCGTCGCGGGCCCCCTCGCGGCCGCCCACCGCCAGCCCGTACAGGTGCGGGCGGCCGACGGTGACCGCGTCGGCGCCGAGGGCGAGCGCCTTGAACACGTCCGATCCGGTGCGGATTCCGCTGTCGAGCAGCACCGGTACCCGGCCGTCGACGGCGGGTGCGATGCCGACCAGGGCGTCGAGCGAGGCGATCGCGCCGTCCACCTGGCGGCCACCGTGGTTGGAGACGATGATGCCGTCGGCCCCGGCGTCGAGGGCGCGCCGGGCGTCGTCCGGATGGAGGATGCCCTTGAGCAGCACGGGAAGATCGGTGCGCTCGCGCAGCGACTCGATCTCCGTCCACGTCAGGGAGGGCCGGGAGTAGATGTCGAGGAAGGTCTCGACGGCGGCCCGGGGCTCGGGGGAGCGGAGGTTGTCGAGGAGGCGGCCGGGGTAGCGCCGGCTCATCGAGAGCAGTGTCCTGATCGCGCCGAGGGTCACCTCCACCTCGGGTCGTGCGCCGGCGGCGGCCGCGATGCGCTCGCGGACGATGCGCACGAACGTCGGGTCCGAGGTGTACTGGGCGATGCCCTCGCCGCGAGCGAACGGCAAGGATCCGAGGTTGAGGTCCTGGGGCCGCCAGCCCAGCAGGGTGGTGTCCAGGGTGACGACCACGGCGTCCGCGCCGATCGTCTTCGCGCGGGCGAGCAGGCTGTCGACGAGGTCGTCGTCGCTGCTCCAGTACAACTGGAACCAGCGCGGGGAGTCTCCCATCGCCGCGGCGCTCTCCTCCATCGGAGCGCAGCCCTGGTTGGAGAAGATGTAGGGCACGCCGAGTTCGGCCGCCGCGCCGGCGATCGCGACGTCGGCGTCGGGGTGCGCGAGCTCGGCGGCGCCGACCGGCGCCAGCAGGACCGGGGCGGGCAGGGTGCGGCCGAACAGCTCGACGCTCAGGTCCCGGCGGGAGACGTCGCGCAGCACGCGGGGGACGATCTTCCAGCGGTCGAAGGCCTCGCGGTTGGCGCGCATCGTCGCGCCCTCGCCGGCGCCCCCGGCGATGTAGGCCCAGCCGCGCCGGCTCGTCTTCCGTCGCGCCAGGCGTTCCAGGCCGGCGAAGTCGGTCGGCACCGCGGGGGTGCGCCCGAGCACTCCTGCCCGGTAGATGACGTTCTGGCGGGCACGGCCCGCGCCGGGCTGCGGCGCCACGGGTCCGTCGCTCATCGGCGATTCCTCACTGGTGCGTCGGGCGGGATCGTCTCGGACGCTACACGGAAGCGCCCACGCGCCGGGCCGAAGCGCCGGTCGTCCGGCGGAGACGGTGGACAGATCCCGATATACCCCCTAGGGTATGAAGTACCCCATGGGGTATGAGCCTCGAACGACGGCACGATGCCCACCGGTGTGGGCCGAGGAGTGGACAATGAGGGAAATCGACATCGCTGCATTCGCCGACGAGTGGAAGTCCGGCGCGACCGTCGTGGACGTGCGCGAGGACTACGAATACGAGCAGGCGCACGTACCCGGTGCCCAGTGGATCCCGCTCGGCGAACTCGCTTCCCGTCTCGCCGAGATCCCGGGGACCGACCTCGTCTACGTCATCTGCGCCTCCGGCAATCGCAGCCTGCGCGGCGCGGACATCGTGTCCGCGTCGGGGCGGTCCGCGGTCTCGGTCGCCGGCGGCACCAAGGGCTGGCTGCGCGCCGGTCACCCGGCCGAACAGGGCGGAACCCGATGAGCCTGCTCGAGAAGATCAAGGCGCGCTTCGCCAAGCCCTACGAGTCCGTCGGCGTCGGCCGGGCGCGCGAGTTGCTGGACGGCGGGGCGGTCCTCGTCGACGTGCGCTCCGCCGCCGAGTACCGGTCCGGGCACGCGCCCGTCGCGCAGCACTGCGAACTCTCCCAGGTTCCGACGAAGGCGGCGCGGATCGTGCGCAACCGGCCGGTGGTGTTCGTGTGCCACTCGGGCATGCGCTCCGCGAGCGCCGCGCGGATGTTCGCCCCGGCGGCGCAGGCGCCCGTCGCCTCGCTGCGCGGCGGCATGATCGCCTGGGAGCGGGCCGGCGAGCGGGTGGTCAAGGGCGGTCGCCGCTGAAGGAATCGCCGGGTCGACCGGCCCGAGGTCCGGGAATCGGCGCCGAGCCGGAATGTGGGCACGGGAATACCCCACCGGGTATGATGGGTTCATCTTCAGTATGAAGGGGCCGACCATGACAGTTAACACCGTGAATGCCGCAGAATCCACCACCCAGGTGCTCAACCGGCTGCGCCGCGCACAGGGCCAGCTCGCCGGCGTGATCTCCATGATCGAGAACGGGCGCGAATGCCGCGAGGTGGTCACCCAGCTCGCCGCGGTCTCGCGCGCCCTCGACCGGGCCGGATTCAAGATCGTCGCCACCCGGTTGCGGCAGTGTGTCCTCGACGAGCAGGACGACACCTGCGTCGACAAGCTGACCGAGGAGGAACTCGAGAAGCTCTTCCTCGCGCTCGCCTGACAACAGCGAACCACGAAGGAGCAGCATGACACTCGCTCTCGCCACCACGCTGCGCGCCCCGCTCGGCGACACCGTCGAGCGCACCCGCGAGGCGCTGAAGGACCAGGGCTTCGGGGTGCTCACCGAGATCGACATGCAGGCCACCCTGAAGACCAAGATCGACGTCGACATGGAGCCGTACGTCATCCTCGGGGCGTGCAACCCGCCGCTCGCACACCAGGCCGTCTCGGTCAATCGGCAGATCGGGCTGCTGTTGCCGTGCAACGTCGTCGTCCGGCGCGATCCGGAGGACGCCGGCCTGGTGCACGTCGAGGCCATGAACCCGCAACTGATGGTGCAGGTGGCCGAGGATCCCGGGCTGCAGCCCGTCGCCGACGAGGCCGCCCGGCGGTTGCAGGCAGCGATCGACGCGCTGGGGAGCTGAGCCGTCACTCGAGAACGGGCGCCGAGATGTCTCTCGGCGCCCGTTCCCGTGTTCGTCCTGTCGCCCGTTCGTCCTGTCTCCCGCTCGTCACGGTCTCCCGTACGCCGCCCGGGCCTTCTCGCGCAGCAGGCGCACGGCGCGGGCCGGGTCGTCCGTGCCGTAGACGGCCGTGCCGGCCACGAAGCAGTCGGCGCCGGCCGCCGCGGCAGCCCCGATGGTGTCGAGGTTCACCCCGCCGTCGACCTCGATGAGCACGTCGAGTTCCCCCGCGTCGACCAGGCGTCGCGCCGCGCGCACCTTGTCGAGCATCTCGGGGATGAACCGTTGGCCGTTGAATCCCGGAGGCACGCTCATCACCAGGAGCGTGTCGAAGTGCGAGAGCGTGCCGATGTGCGGCTCGAGCGGGATCTGCGGCGCGAGCGCGAGACCGGCGCGGGCGCCGGCGTCGCGCAGGCGGCCGGCGAGAGCGACCGGGTCGCGGACGGCCTCGACGTGCACGGAGACGTTGTGCGCGCCCGCCTCCGCGTAGTCGACCGCCCACCGGTCGGGATCCTCGATCATCAGGTGGCAGTCGAGCGGCAGCGGGGTGTGCCGGGCGAGGGACCGCACGACCGGCACCCCGAAGGTGATGTTGGGGACGAAGTGTCCGTCCATCACGTCGACGTGCAGCCAGTCCGCGCCCCGATCGGATCCACCGGCCACGGCCCGCGCCTCGTCGGCCAGGCGCGCCAGGTCGCCCGAGGCCAGGCTGGGCGCGATCATCGGCTCGCGCCGCGGGCGGCGATCGGCCCGGTGACCAGCGCGGACGTCGGGGTCCATGCGACGACAGTACCCGCCTCGCGGTGCCGGCGAGGCGCACCGGATCGATCGTCAACCGGGCATTGACGACCATGAGCGCGTCAACCTATGGTTGACGAATGACGAACCCGGTACCCATGAGCAATCCCGTCCGGCTCGACGACCTCATCGATGCCATCAAGAAGGTGCATACCGACGCCCTGGAACAACTGACCGACGCGGTCCTCGCCGCCGAGCATCTCGGGGAGGTCGCCGACCATCTGATCGGCCACTTCGTCGACCAGGCCCGCCGCTCCGGCGCGTCCTGGACGGACATCGGGCGCAGCATGGGCGTCTCCAAGCAGGCGGCACAGAAGCGCTTCGTGCCCAAGGGTTCTGCCGATCTCGATCCCGAACAAGGATTCAGCCGATTCACCGAACGCGCCCGTAACGTCGTCATGGCATCACAGAACGAGGCCCGGGCGGCCGGCAACGCCGAGATCACCGGCGAGCATCTCGTCCTCGGTCTGCTGAGCGAGCCCGACGCCCTCGCGGTCCGCGCGCTCGTCGCGCAGGACGTCTCGCCGGACGCGGTCCGTCGCGCCGTGGTGGAGAAGCTCCCGCCGGCGGCCGGGGACGTGCCCGACCTGATCCCCTACGACGCGCGTGCGCGCAAGGCCCTGGAGCTGACGTTCCGGCAGGCACTTCGTCTCGGGCACAACTACATCGGCACCGAGCACATCCTCCTCGCCCTCCTCGAATACGAGGACGGAAACGGCGTCCTCACCGGTCTCGGCGTGGACAAGACGGCCGCCGAAGCGCACGTCGCCGCGGCCGTGGCCGCGGAGCAGGCCGCACACGCGGAGCGCGGAGACGCGGAATGAGCAGGCAGCGATCCGCTGTCCAGCCGACCCGTCGCTGAGAGGGCCTCATCCCGCAGGGCGAAACCGCCTCCCCGGTCCGCTCCTCGATCTACCGTTGAGTCGAGGCAGCCGAGAGGGGGAACGATGACCTACCCGCTCGTCGAGAAGTCCCGGGAACGTTCGGAAGCCGGGCGGCATTTCGTGATCGAGGACTACACGAAGACGCCGTCGCTCTGTCGTCGCGGTGTCTGGGTGGGGCGTCGGGTCGATTTTTCCGAAACCGTGCTGATGTCCTTCGAGCACGGCCAGGACGACCTGTCCGTCGGCTGGATCGTGAACGGCGCGGCGATATCGCCGGCAGGCTACTATGCGCCGTGCCAAGGAGCGCCGACGATCCGATACCGGTGTCCCGGAGACGGTAGGAACCTGCACACCATTTCGCTGATGAGCACGCCCGGCAGCGATCAGGACTGTGTGGACCTGCAGGTCGTGTTCACGCGTCCGCCGCAGTGGAATCCGCTCGAGTACGGTCCCTCGAAGAAGGTGTGCCTCCAGGGCCGGATCGTCGAATGGCCGTGGTTCCTTCTGCAGCAGGAACAGCAATGCTGGGAGCGGTTCCGGAACGTATTCGAGAAGTACGTGGTGGTACCCCGTCCGGTTCCCGCACCGCCCGGCCCGGTGGAACGGTGGATCGCGAGCCTTCGGGGCGACGAGGCCGCGACGGTACGGGCTGAACTGGACACTGTCGAGCAGTTGGATCACGCCCGGGACGGCGATTTTCTCGCAGAGATCCGTGCCGACCTCGCGGCGAGGTTCCTCCGGTGGGCGAACTCCGAGGACGGGCCGGGTGCCGTGGACCGCTCGCCGCCACGCAGCGATCCGGGTCGAGATTCCTCCTGAGCGAGAGGGCGGACCCGTGACCGAAAAGGCAACGCTCCGGCGACTGGCGGAGTGGGTGTTCGGCGGCGTCGTGCTCGTCGTCGACACGGTCTTCACGGTGATCCGTGTCGTCGTGTGGCGCTCGCGCTGGAAGCCGGCATTGACTGCCCTGCGCCGGTACAACAAGGTCGTCCTCAACCCGGTGATCTTGAAGAGGGGAGGGAAGACGGTCACAGCGGTGCATCACGTGGGTCGCACATCCGGAAGGCCATACGTGACCCCGGTGTGGGCGGAACGATCCGGACAGTCGTTTTTCATCCATCTGCCCTACGGCACCGACGTCGACTGGTGCCGCAACGTTCTGGCGGGCGGGGGCTGCGTCCTCGAGCGCGAGGGCGTGCGCTACGACGCCGTCGCTCCCGTGATCGTGCCGGCGGCGGAGGCGGAACCGCATCTGTCGTCGGCATCGAGGAGGATGCACCGACTGTTCGGCGTCGAGTCGTATCTACGGCTGGACATCGCCCCTGGCGTGCAGGCGGACTGATCGAGCGGCTGGAGCAGGGGCATCGCGCTGGTTCGCCCGCTCCCCGCGAGCGGCGGTCCGTAGAGAGCGGCTGCGGGTGAGCTCGACCAGCGGTCTCTTGTGCCCCCGGCAGGATTCGAAGTTGCGATACCGCCCTACGCCTCAGTGCCGGTCTACCTGCGCGTTCGGTGCGAATCACCAGGAACGATACCCACCGAGCAAGTGCGGCTGAGTATACGCATATTCGCTCCCGTACTGTGCTGTGAGGCACGAATGAGGCACAGAACAGGGGCATGGAGTGGCGGGTCAGAGGCGATCGTTCGGGAAGCTAAGAAGGCTCCCGAGTGGGCGGCATCAGGCAAGTTACGTCGCCCCGAACGGTAAGCGGTACACGGGACCGGTGACCTACTCCGCGAAGATCGATGCCGAGGCATGGCTCGCCGGTGTACGCCGACAGATCGAGCTGGACATTTGGACGCCTCCCGAGCAGGCGACCGACGCGCCTTTGACATTCGGTGCCTACGCCGAGAAATGGCTCGCTCAGCGCCGCCTCAAGCCCCGTACGCGAGGCCTGTACGCCGACCAGCTCCGCCTCCACATCGTGCCGACGTTCGGAGAGCTCCCCCTGCGACAAATCACCCCGGCTGCAGTGCGCTCCTGGTACGCCGGTCTGGGATCCGAGCACCCGACCCGCAACGCGAAGCTCTACGCGCTCCTGCGGACGATTCTCGGTACCGCGGTGGAGGATGAGTTGATCGCCTCCAACCCCGCCCGGATCCGGGGAGCGGGCACGACGAAGCGCACCCGGGACATCGTGCTCCTCACACCTGCCGAGTTGGTCGCCCTAGCCGACAAGATGCCGCCTCACCTCGCCGCCTCGGTGCTGATCGCCGGTTGGTGCGGTACCCGGTGGGGCGAGACGTTCGAGCTCCGCCGAAAGGACCTGGACGCCGAGTGCTCCGTGCTGCGTATCCGCCGTGCCGTGACGTACCGATCCGGTGTGTTCCGTGTCGATACGCCGAAGACGGACGCCGGTCTCCGGGATGTGGCCGTGCCGCCTCACATCCGTCCGCGACTGATCGAGCACCTGGCCGAGCACGTGGGGAAGGGGAGGGAGTCTCTGCTCTTCGCGTCATCTACCGGCGAGCACCTCCCTGATTACACGTACCGCTACCTCTTCGGACGCGCTGCAGAGGCGATCGGGAAGCCCGAGCTCCGCGTGCACGATCTCCGCCACGTCGGAGCGGTGCTTGCTGCCCAGGCCGGTGCGACGACCGCCGAGCTGATGAACCGGCTCGGACACACCACGGCGTCGATGGCAATGAAGTATCAACACACTGCCGCTGGTCGGGATGCCCTCCTCGCAGAGAAGCTCTCGAAGCTGGCCGAGTAGGGGCCGGCCTCGTCCCTCGGCAGGCCCCGGTGCTCCCGGAGCAGGTGGGGTACGACTGCGAAGCGGGGGACCTGGGGTACTTTCAGTACCCCATCTGTTCATGCAGGTCAGAGCGATATCGGGGTGGGGGACCAGAGGTACCCCAGGTCCCCTGCCGTGGTCGAGTACCCCACCCCACGGGCGCGTACCTGCATACGTGAACGTAGGCCAGTGATGGGACCCCACAACTCTCACACAGTGCGTCGCGAATTGAAAGTCTCCGGGATCCGGAACAGCTGCCCTAGTGTGACTTTCGTCTCTTAACATCTTCGTGCTTGCTCGCGGACTTGCGCCGAAACGACGAGATTGAAACCCGCTGCCAGGGCGGATTACATATCCCCTCAAGTGTGATACGAAAGTAGCTCTGACCTGCATCTATGTTCGCCCGCTGATTCTCTTGTCTGCTGGATGTCGCTCGTCTACCGTAGTTCTCGTCGGGATCGGTGGCTCCTTCAAATCCCGTATAACACAACGATTCACGTCGCCTGCCAGCCCCGAGGCAGCTCATGTCTGCGACGACAGCACATCCCAGAAGGGTCTACTTGTCATGCCTGCAACAACTTCCGTCGCCAAGGCCTGGTGCTCCGTTACCGAAGCTGCCGACTATCTCGGTGTGCACCACACCTTCATCCGCCGTCTCGTTGCCGAGGGGCGCGTCGAAGCGATGAGGGTCGGCGGTCGCATGATCCGGATCCGGATCGCCTCGCTCGAATCCGCCGGAACGCGGATGGGTGCTTGAGGTGGCAACGAGAAACCCCCGGTGCGCGAACACCGGGGGCGGAATGTCCCGAACCCCACTCCACGTAAGGAACCGAACGGTGTCCAGTCTACCGCACACTACCGAGCCGAGCAGCTCGCTGCTACACGACAGTGTCGAGATGCGGCTTCAGGTAAACGAATTGAACGACCCCGTGGACGTCCTCCTCGACCGGTGGGGCGGTGCGCGGTGAGTCTACAGAGCTGGTACCCCACCGGGGGGTACGGCACCGCGTATCTCGACATCGCTCGCCCACTACTCGATTGGGGCCTTGAGTGTTTCCCTGGCATCGGGAAACGGCCCGCCGTACACGAGGGACTGTTCGAGCACGGGCACAACAGCGCCACCTCGGACCTGGGCGTGCACCTCGAAGCCGCGAAGCGAATGGAACGGCTTCACAACGTCTTGATCCGCCCGCCCGCCGGAATGATGGTCCTGGACGTCGACCTGCGCGACGACGGGCACGTGCACCTCGGTGCCCTGTGCGAAAAGCACGGACAGCTACCGGAAACCCTGCTCGGACAGTCCGGCACCGGAGGTCCACACATCTGGCTCCGCGCCACCGGCGAGTTCAAGGCGGACCTCTGTCCCGGCGTGAACATCAAGACGCACAAGGGATACGTGGTGGGCCCGGGCAGCGTGCACCCGGATACCGGGCAGCCGTACCGATGGGCGGGAATCCACCCCGTCGCACACGCCCCGCGCTGGGTCCTCGACCTGAGCCGCAAACCCGCCCGCAAGCCAAAGGGCTTCTGGTCCACGGCAGCGAGCAGGAACGGCCGCGGCGACGGCTCAGCGCTCGTCAGGACGGTGCAGAACGCGCCGAAAGGGGAGCGCGACAGTCTCCTGCTCTGGGCCGCCTGCAGAGCGATCGAGCAGGGCCTGTTCGACACACTGCGCCCTCAACTCGAAGACGCCGCAGCCCAGGCAGGCCAGACACCGTACGAAATCGCGCGAGCCATGCGCTCCGCCCTCAAGCTGAACGGAATTACCCGATGACCGACTCCACCCACAGGGCTGCAGCCTCCGAGCCCACGCTCTCCGTCGTCCCGGATCCCGAGGAACGGACCAACCCCTTCGACCAGGACCCCGGCGAGCCGGACCAGGTGCCCGGCCTCGATCTTGAAGCATTTTGGACCAGCACCCCCCAGCTCGAGCATGTCCGCGAATTCGCCCGAGCACGACGGGCAGGCCCGCTCGCCACCCTCGGTGTCGTGCTCGCCCGGTGCTGCGTGGCCCTCGAACCGCACTACGCCCTCCCACCCATCGTCGGGGGAAGAGTGAGCACCAACCTGTTCGTTGCTCTGGTCGGCCCCTCCGGTGGCGGCAAGGGTGCCGCAGAAGGTGCAGCCCGGGACGCGGTGCGACTCGAATACGGCGGATCGAAAGACGGACTCGGAGAGGTGGAGATCGAGACCTTCCCCACCGGCTCCGGTGAGGGGCTCGCGCGCACCTACCGCTCTGCCAAGCTCGAGCCCGACGAGCCGAACGACCGCTCACGCGCTCTGTTCTCGGTGCCGGAGGTGGACAAGATGACA
This sequence comes from Rhodococcus aetherivorans, assembly GCF_011058165.1. Taxonomy (GTDB): domain Bacteria; phylum Actinomycetota; class Actinomycetes; order Mycobacteriales; family Mycobacteriaceae; genus Rhodococcus; species Rhodococcus aetherivorans. The sequence continues at coordinate 2,024 of NZ_JAALEG010000034.1, read as the reverse complement.
GCCCTCACCGGTCGCAGCGGGTCCACGCTCCTCTCAGAAATCCGCTCGCTGTGGATGGGCGAGCGCATCGGATTCAACAACGCACACGCTTCTACCAAGTCCGTTGTGGCACCGCACAGTTACCGAGCAGCAATGACTGTCGGGGTGCAGCCCGCCAAGGCAGGACCCCTGATCAACGACAGCGACGGCGGCACGACACAGAGGTTCGTGTGGCTCCCGACCGACGACCCCGGTGCTCCCGACGCGAAGCCTGAAACGCCGGAGCCGATCACGGTTCGGATCGATCCGGGCTGGGGCCTCGGTAAGGCTTCCGCGCCGAAGGAAGGGCAGACGCTGAACTGGGCAGCTGCCGCGGCCAAGGCCGGGAGGGCCGAGGCGGTGAATCTGTCGGTGCCCACCGTCGCAGTCGAAGAGATCGAGCTGCACCGGCTCCGGACGCTGCGCGGAGACCCGGACGTGAACCCCCTCGACGGGCACGCCAAGCTCTGCCAGCTCAAGGTGGCTGCCGCACTGATGGTTCTACACGGTCGGATGGAAATAACCGAGCAGGACTGGGACAACGCGGGAACGCTGATGCGGGTCTCGAACTACACCCGCTCCGAGGTCGAACGCGTCCTGCTCGAACAGGCCCGACGCGTCAATCGTGCTCGCGCACACGCCGACAGCGAGCGAGCAAGCATCCTCGAAGACGTGCGGGCAGAGAAGGAGATCCGGCGAGTCCGGGAAGGCGTACAGCGCTACCTGCTCAAGAAGGGGCACGGATCGACCCGTGAGCTTACGAAGTCGCTCAAGTCCGAGCTTCGGCCGCACCTTGAGTTGGTGCTGGACGAGATGGTGACGGAAGGCTTTCTCACCCGAACGATGGACGGGCAACGGAGCCTTTACGCGCTCGCCGCAGCAGCGTGAGGTGGGGGACCTGGGGGACCTCGCGTACCCCGCCTGAAAACAGCCTTTGAGCTGCGGTAATTGGTGGGGTACCGAAAGGTCCCCCGGTACCCCACCTCCGCAAGGTCCCCCAGGACACGAACACGCTCGCGCGTGAGCCCCAGCTACACCGACACAGCTACCCCGACGACCCCGGGCACCGATGCTCTGCGGTACCTGGGGGCTCCCTTGCCAACTCACCCCGAAAAAGGCTGCCGATGTACACCTCCCGCAACCGTCCGAGCTACCCCTGCCTCACCTCCGAGTGCACCCGCACGACTCGCTCCGGGCGCAGGCTCTGTGTTGACCACCGACCCATGCCCTCCATGTACCGGGAGGGGAACACGATCTTCATAGGGCAGGAGCCGCTCAACCCCGAGCAGGCTCTGGCCGTCGCGCATCGGATCGCCGAGCTGCTGGCCGGTGAGCAGTGAGCACCGATCGACAGATCCGCAACAACCCGCCCCGCCCTCCGGTGGACGTACTCGCGCCCGGCCTGGTGCTGGTCTCTGGGCCCGCCCTGGCTGCCGTGGAGTACGCGATCCGGGTGGCCCAGGACGCCCGGCGCCGCAACGGTCTACGGCCGAGCCGGGACTTGGAGCTGCTGGCCGCCTCCGTGTCCGCAGCGGGACAGACGGACATCGGTGCAGCTCAGAGCGACGAGACTGAGAACGTCGCAGAGGTCTGCCCCGAGGACGGGGACTGGATCACCTCCGACCAGGCCGCCGGACTGCTGGGCTGCACACCGCGGCAGGCCCGGCGCCTGGCCCCTCTCCTAGGTGGCCGGCTCACCGGGGGCCGCTGGCTGATCGACCGCCTGGCCGTCGAAGAACACCGCGCCGGACGCCGCCTCTCCGAAGGAACTGCCGCATGACTCCTACCCCGCCCGATCGCCTGGCGATCGAGGACTACCTCGCTTCCCTCACCGATGCCGAGCTCGCCGACCTGGTGTGCGAGGCCCTGACCGAACGGACCGAACGCGGCCATCTCCACGGCCTTGTCGAGGTCGGCGTCCTCGGCGACGATCATCGCGTCCTTGCCGCCGCACTCGGCGACGAGCGGGGTGAGGGTCTCGGCGCACACGGCCATGACCTTGCGGG
>NZ_JAALEG010000033.1 GCF_011058165.1 Rhodococcus aetherivorans | reverse complement strand
CGGGTGGGCGCGGGAGCATCTGACACGGGCGGCATTCTGCCGCAGTGGACGCCGCCGCACCTCCCGTGTCGCGCGGCGCCCACCGCGCGGGCGTGCCAGGATCGGAGCCATGGTTGCGAATCCCGTGCTGATGACCGTGCGCGAACTGGCCGATCTCGTCGAGGTGGGCAGGCCGCCGGTTCTGCTGGACGTGCGCTGGTCGCTCGACGACCCGAACGGCGAGGACCGCTACCACGAGGGTCACATCCCCGGAGCGGTGTACGTCGACCTCGAGACCGAGCTCGCCGATCCGGGCTCGCCCGAGCGAGGCCGTCACCCCCTGCCGGACGTGGTGCGGCTGCAGGACCACGCGCGACGGTGGGGGATCGACGACGGCGACACCGTCGCCGTCTACGACGACACCGGGGGCCTCGCCGCCGCCCGGGCCTGGTGGCTGCTGCGCTGGGCGGGCCTTCGGGACGTGCGCCTGCTCGACGGCGGGCTGTCGCTGTGGACGGCGGCGGGACATGGCCTCGCGGCCGGGCCGGGGGAGGCCGTGAAGCCGGGATCGGTGACCCTGCGCGGCGGCCGGATGTCCACCGTCGGCATCGACGAGGCGGCCGAGTTCCCTTCGCGGGGAACCCTGCTCGATGCGCGGGCCGCGGCGCGGTACCGGGGCGACGAGGAGCCCGTCGATCCGCGCGCCGGCCACATCCCCGGCGCGGTCAGCGCCCCCGCCACGGACAACCTCCGCGAGGACGGCACGTTCCGGACCGCCGAGGAACTCGCCGACCGCTTCGCGACCGTGTGCGGGGACGGTCCCGTCGCCGTCTACTGCGGATCCGGGGTGACCGCGACCCATCAGATTGCGGCGCTCGCCCTCGCCGGGATCGACGCAGCCCTGTTCCCGGGGTCGTGGTCGCAGTGGTGCCGGGACCCGGCCCGGGAGATCGCCACCGGGGCGTGAATGCCGGGGCTCAGGCCGCGGATCGGGAGAACTCCGACGCGCGGCGCACCTGCTCGGGCGTCGGAGTCACGCCGGTGTACAGCGCGAACTGCTGCGCCGCCTGCAGGGCGATGACCTCGGCGCCGGTGATCACGGGCAGTCCCCGCTCCTGGGCCGCGCGGATCAGCGGCGTCTGCGGGGGCATCGCCACCACGTCGAACACCGTCGTCGCCGCGCCCACCGTGGCTTCGGGGAACGGCAGCTGCCCGGATTCCGGCCCGCCCGCCATCCCGATCGGCGTGGCGTTGACGAGCAGGCCCGGAGCGAGCTCGCCGAGCTCGGGCCGCCAGTCGAACCCGTACTGCTGCGCGAGCGGGCGACCGGTCTTCTCGTTGCGGGCGATCACCGACACGTTCGCGAACCCGCTGTCGCGCAGGGCCGCCACAACCGCCTTTGCCATCCCGCCGCTGCCGGCGACGGCGGCCGGCAACGCGGGGTCGACCTCGTGCTCGCGCAGCAGATCCACCACCGCCTGGTAGTCGGTGTTGTAGGCGTGCAGCACCCCGTTCTCGTTGACGACGGTGTTCACCGACTCGATGGCCCGCGCCGAGTCGTGCAGCTCGTCGATCAGGGGAATGACCGCTTCCTTGAACGGCATCGACACCCCGCACCCGCGGATGCCGAGGCCGCGGATCCCGGCCACTGCCGCCGGCAGGTCGGTCGTCGTGAACGCCTTGTACACGAAGTCCAGGCCGAGTTCGTCGTAGAGGTAGTTGTGGAAGCGGGTGCCGATGTTGCTCGGGCGGCCCGACAGCGAGATGCACAGGCGGGTGTCCTTGGTGATGCGCGAAACCATGAGTGCCACGCTAGTTCCCTGCGCCCGGATGCGGGGCACGGCGCCGGAGGGCGGCAGCCGCGCGACCACCGGGCGTCCGCGCGGGCAATTCGTGGATGGGTCCGACCGACGAGCGGGCGATCGCCGCGACGACGGGCTCGGCACGCGGAGATCGTCGACGCCAGCGCCCGCCGGTCGGCCACCGTGATCGGCAGCCCGTAGCGCACCGCCACCGACAGGTACTTGCCCGCGAACCAGCAGCGATACGCCGCCGCCGGCGGCAGCCACTCGGCCGGGGTGTGATCGCGCTTGTCCTCGTTCGCCGGGCCGTCCACCGCGATCAGGTTGTAGGCGACGTCGTTGGCGAACTGCCGGCGCCGTTCGGCCGGCCAGGCCGCCGCCCCGAGGTCCCACGCCGCCGCCAGGGGGTAGATGTGGTCGATCTGGACGGCCCGGCCCTCGGCGCGACGGAATTCGAGCCGCGCCCCGGTGTACGGGTCGGTCAGCGTGCCCGACAGGACGACACAGTCGCCGGTGCCGGGCCGGAACGCCACGTCGCGCAGATCGCGGGCGAGCACGTTGTTGCGGGTGTCGCACCCGTCGCGGCCGCCTGGTCCCGGATGGTCGTCGGACCACGCCTCCCCGAACACGCACCCCTCGCCCGGTCCGCACCCCCGCTCGTACCCCGGCACCTGCGGCCGGTGCGGCACCACCGCCGCCCGCGCCAGCAACTGTTCGAGCTCGCCGCGGCCGGGGCTGCCCGGTGCCGGTGGTGCGTTCGACTCGATCCGGTCCCAACCCCACGACACGGCGATCGCGACCGCCACCACCAGCCCCCAGAACGCTGCGCCCCCTCGCACGCGGACATTCTCACCGACCGCACCGACAGCGGCGGCGCCGGTGCCCGCTCAGCCGTCGGTCGTCAGCGGAAACCGCGTCGCGTGGATGGACTCGATGGTGCGGCCGTCGTGCCCGACGATCCACGACCCCCCGTGCTGCCTGCACTCGGCGATCCGGTCGAACACGGTCAGCAGGAAGAACACCGCCTGCTCCGCGGTGGCGGTGGCGGCGAGCCGGTGGGACTCACCGTGTTTCGTCCCGTCGAGCCACACGCCGCACTGGCCGTCGAGCCGCATCGTGGTGATGTGCTCGGAGTCGACGAACGCGTACTTGACCTGCTCCCAAGGGGTGTGGGCGCTGTAGGCCTGTTCGAGGACCTGGATCATGATCGACATCGCAGTCTCCTGGTGGGTGCACCTGCAGCCCAGTGTCCTCCGGGGAGCGAGCCCGATCCAGGGCCGATCGTCACCGGCGCTCGGCGCACGCTCGGCACGACCGTCCCGCGCGGGCCCACCCGCCACGACGGCGGGCGTGCGCCCCAGCCCGTCACGACGGTGTCGGTCGCGGCTGGCACCATGGTGGGCATGCTGCACGGGCTGTGGTCACCGGGAGCGGGCCTGATGCTGTGGCGCGACGGCGACGACCCGCCCGACGACACACCCGCTGTACTGCGACGATGGATCGACCGGCCGTTCCGGCACCGCGTCGAGCTGCGTCTGCCCGGCGACGACGCTCCGCGGCGGATCCCCGCGGTGGCGGTCGCGCCGCCCGACGCCGCGGAGCTGCTGCTGGCGCTGCCGCGGCACGCCGAGGGGGTGGCCGGGGACCTGCGCTACCTCGCCCACGTCGCCCGCGGCATCGAGCGCTGGGCGCAGGCCGGGCGGGTGGCCCCGGAACTGCACCGCGCCGACGGGCAGTGGTGGGCCCGGTGGCGCCTGCTCGGCGGCGACCGGATCCGGGCCTGGACGGCCGAGCTGTCCGCCGCGATGCCGCCGGTGCAGCGGCAGGCCGGCCGGCCCGCGGCGCTCCTCGACGACCTCGCCACCGAGCTCACCGATCCGATCACCCGGGCGTTGATCGGCAACGTGGGTACCTCGCTGCATCCGCTGATCGCCGCCCTGGCCGAGGGGCAGCCGCACCACAGCGGCTCCCAGCGCATGGCCGAGGCGCTGGACGAATGGCGGGCCTCGCTCGCCGGAAACGAGCCCGACCTGGTGCTGCGGCTCGTCGAACCGGACGACGAGGAGGACGGCATCGGCGCCGACACGCTGTGGCGGCTCGAGGTGTGCCTGCGGTCGGAGGGGCAGGCGCCGGTGCCGGTGCCGGTGGACGGCTCCGACGCGCAGCTGCTGCAGATCGGGATCCGCAAGCTCGGCGCCGCCCTGAAGGCGTATCCGCGGCTGCAGGACGTGCCGCGCGACCCGGACAGCCTGGACCTGCTGCTGCCGACGGGGGTCGTGACCGACCTCGTGGAGCACGGTGGCCGTGCGCTGGGTGAGGCCGGCGTCGCGTTGCTGCTGCCGCGCGCGTGGGCGCGGCTCGAGCCGTCGCTGCGGCTGCAGGTGTCCTCGCCGGTCGCACCCGTCGCCGCCGAGGACGACACCGTCGGCATGAACGCGCTCGTCTCGTTCGAGTGGCAGCTTGCCGTGGGCGACATGCTGCTCACCCCCGCCGAGATGGAACGGCTGATCGCGGCCAACAGCGACCTGGTCAAGCTGCGCGGCAAGTGGGTGCAGGCGGATCCGATCGCGCTCGCGCGGGCCGCCCGCTACGTCGCCGGCCAGGGCGCGACGGACGCGACGCTGGCGACGTTGTTCGGCAGGTTCACCGGCGACGAGCCGCCCCCGGTGGAGGTCACCGACGTCGCCGCGACCGGCTGGGTGGCGACCCTGCTCGACGGGCAGGTCCGGCCCGAACCGGTGTCGCCCCCACCCGGCCTGCACGCGACCTTGCGTCCGTACCAGCAGCGCGGCCTGGAGTGGCTGGCGTTCATGAGCGGCCTCGGGCTGGGCGCGGTGCTGGCCGACGACATGGGCCTCGGCAAGACCGTGCAGGTGCTCGCGCTGCTCGCCCACGAACGGGCGGGCGGCGACGACGTGCCCCCGACGTTGCTGGTGTGCCCGATGTCGGTGGTGGGCAACTGGCAGCGCGAGGCCCAGCGGTTCGTCCCGGGCCTGCGCGTGCACGTCCACCACGGCCCGGCGCGGTTGCGCGACGCCGCGCTGGCCGCGGCGGTCGCCGACAGCGACCTGGTGATCACGACGTACGCGCTCGTCGCGCGTGACGTGGCGCCGTTGAGGTCGCTGCGCTGGGGCCGGGTGGTGCTCGACGAGGCCCAGCACGTGAAGAACGCCGCGACCGCGCAGTCCCGCGCGACGCGGGCGATCCCCGCGCGGCACCGCGTCGCGCTCACCGGCACCCCCGTGGAGAACCGGCTCGAGGAACTGCGATCGATCCTCGACTTCGCCAATCCCCGCCTGCTGGGTTCGCCGTCGACGTTCCGGGCCCGGTTCGCCGTCCCGATCGAGCGGGAGCGCGACGCGGCCGCCGCCGCGCGGCTGCGGGCGTTGACGTCGCCGTTCGTGCTTCGCCGCGTCAAGACCGATCCGTCGGTGATCTCGGACCTGCCGGAGAAGTTCGAGCAGACGGTGCGGGCCAACCTGACCGCCGAGCAGGCGGCGCTGTACCGGGCGGTGGTCGACGAGATGATGCGGCAGATCCGGGACAAGGAGGGCATGGCCCGCAAGGGCGCGGTGCTCGCCGCGCTGACCCGGCTCAAGCAGGTGTGCAATCACCCCGCGCACTACCTGGGCGACGGCTCCGGGGTGCTGCGGCGGGGCCGGCACCGTTCGGGCAAGCTCGGGCTGGTGGAGGACATTGTCGAGTCGATCCTCGCCGACGGCGAGAAGGCGCTGCTGTTCACCCAGTTCCGGGAGTTCGGTGAGCTGATCGCCCCGTATCTCGCCGAGCGGTTCGACACCACGGTGCCGTTTCTGCACGGCGGGGTGTCCAAGGGCCGGCGCGACGCGATGGTCGCCGCGTTCCAGGGCGACGGTGGCCCGCCGATGATGCTGCTCTCGCTCAAGGCCGGCGGCACGGGCCTGAACCTGACGGCCGCGAATCACGTGGTGCACCTGGATCGTTGGTGGAATCCGGCGGTGGAGAACCAGGCCACCGACCGGGCGTTCCGCATCGGCCAGCGCCGCGACGTGCAGGTCCGCAAGCTCGTGTGCGTCGGCACGCTGGAGGAACGGATCGACGAAATGATCGCGGGGAAACAGGAATTGGCGGAGCTTGCGGTGGGAGCGGGCGAGAACTGGATCACCGAGCTGTCCACCGAGCAGCTGCACTCGCTGCTGTCCCTGGGCGACGAGGCGGTGGGCGAGTGAGCCCGGCCGGCGGGTTCGACCGTTACGGCAAGCGCCGGCGGGTCGTCGGCGGCATCGAGGCGCGGACGAAGCGCGGGTCGATCGGACGCACCTGGTGGTCGAAGGAGCTGGTCTCGGCGATGGAGCAGGTCGCCGACAAGGGCCGGCTGGCGCGTGGCCGGACCTACGCCCGGTCGGGACAGGTGGTCTCGATGCGGCTCGAGCCCGGCGTGGCGGTGGGGGAGGTGCAGGGCAGTCAGCTGCGCCCGTTCACCTCGACGGTCTCGATCCGCACGCTCGACGAGGAGGCGGTCGCGGAGCTGATCGACCGGGTGCGGTCGGCTCCGGGCATGCTGGTCCGGCTCGCGGGTGGTGCGCTGCCGGAGGAACTGGGTCCGCTGCTGCTGCCGCGGCGCGCCGGTGAACTGGACTTCGACTGCACGTGCCCGGACGACGGGTGGCCGTGCAAACACGCGGCGGCGGTCGGGTACCTGCTGGCCGAGCACGTCGACGAGCAGCCGCTGGCGGTGCTCACCCTGCGCGGGGTCGACCTGAACGCATTGATCGGCGGGGTGGACGCCGCCGAGACCGACGACGAGGACTTCTACGGGGACGCGATCCGGTTGCCGGATCTGCCGGCCGAGCCGTACCGGCCCGCGCTGGACGATCTCGATCCGATGCTGTTGCGGCGGGTCCTGCGGGCCGGCGGCACCGACGAGTCGGTGGTCATCCGCGGTGCCGCCGACCTGGAAGAGATGTACCGGCGGCTGCGATAGGCCGCTCCTCGGCCGGTGCGTCCTTTGGGCGGCTGGAGCGACCCGAAGGACGCACCGGCGGCGCAGCCGCCTATGGACATACGTGGACTTCCAACTATAGGATGAGCACACATTGCCGGGGGTGTCGTCCGCTGCCCCCGATCATCCCACCGAAACACGAGAATTCGACCAGTTAGGACGGATCCGGACATGAGCGTTCGAGAACTCACCCACTTCGTCGGGGGCAAGCACATCCCCGGTGCCTCCGACCGGTTCGCCGACGTCTTCGACCCCAACACCGGCGAGGTGCAGGCCCGGGTTCCGCTCGCCGACGTCGCCGAGGCAGAGGCCGCCATCGCGAACGCCGTCGAGGCTCAGAAGGAATGGGCCGCGTTCAACCCGCAGAAGCGCGCCCGCGTGCTGATGAAGTTCCTGCAGCTCGTGCAGGACGACATGGACAACCTCGCGCGGCTGCTGTCCTCCGAGCACGGCAAGACCGTCGCCGACGCCAAGGGCGACATCCAGCGCGGCCTCGAGGTGATCGAGTTCGCCACCGGCATCCCGCACCTGCTCAAGGGCGAGTTCACCGACTCCGCCGGCACCGGCATCGACGTCTACTCGATGCGCCAGCCGCTCGGCGTCGTCGCCGGCATCACCCCGTTCAACTTCCCCGCGATGATCCCGCTGTGGAAGGCCGGACCGGCCATCGCGTGCGGAAACGCGTTCGTGCTCAAGCCTTCCGAGCGCGACCCGTCGGTGCCGCTGCGCCTGGCGGAGCTGTTCATCGAGGCCGGGCTGCCCGCCGGCGTGTTCAACGTCGTCAACGGCGACAAGACCGTCGTCGACGTGCTGCTGACCGACGAGCGCGTCAAGGCCGTCGGCTTCGTCGGCTCCACGCCGATCGCCCAGTACATCTACGAGACCGCCGCCGCCCACGGCAAGCGCGCCCAGTGCTTCGGCGGCGCCAAGAACCACGCGATCGTCATGCCCGACGCCGACATGGACCAGGTGGCCGACGCCCTCGTCGGCGCCGGCTACGGCTCCGCCGGTGAGCGCTGCATGGCCATCTCCGTCGCGGTGCCCGTCGGCGAGGAGGCCGCCGAGGCTCTCGTCGCCAAGCTGAAGGAACGCGTCGCCGAGCTGAAGGTCGGCCGCAGCGACGACCCGAACGCCGACTTCGGCCCGCTCGTCACCGCCGAGGCTCGCCAGCGGGTGCACGACTACATCCAGTCCGGCATCGACGAGGGCGCAGAGCTCGTCGTCGACGGGCGCGACTTCGTGCTCGAGGGCCACGAGAACGGCTTCTTCTCCGGCGCCACCCTGTTCGACAACGTCACCGCGGAGATGAAGATCTACCGCGAGGAGATCTTCGGTCCCGTCGTGATCGTCGTCCGCGCGCACGACTACGAGGAGGCCCTGCGGCTGCCCTCGGAGCACGAGTACGGCAACGGCGTGGCCATCTTCACCCGCGACGGCGACACCGCCCGCGACTTCACCAACCGCGTCAACGTCGGCATGGTCGGCGTGAACGTGCCGATCCCGGTGCCGATCGCGTACCACACCTTCGGCGGCTGGAAGCGGTCCGGCTTCGGCGATCTCAACCAGCACGGCCCGGACTCGATCCGCTTCTACACCAAGACCAAGACCGTCACGCAGCGCTGGTTCTCCGGCCTGAAGGAGAACGCCGACCACTTCGTCATCCCGACGATGGACTAGGACGAGATACCGATGTTCACCCTCACCGACGACGACCGGGCGATCCGCGACACCGCCCGCGACTTCGCCGCCGAGTTCCTCGCCCCGAACGCGGTCGAATGGGACCAGACCAAGCACTTCCCGGTCGACGTCCTGCGCAAGGCCGCGGCCCTCGGGATGGGCGGCATCTACGTCCGCGAGGACGTCGGCGGGTCGGGCCTGCGTCGCCTCGACTCCGTCCGGATCTTCGAGGAACTCGCCAAGGGCTGCCCGTCCATCGCCGCCTACATCTCCATCCACAACATGGTCACGTGGATGATCGACCGGTTCGGCAACGACGAGCAGCGCCGCCGTTGGGTCCCCGGGCTCTGCTCGATGGACCAGCTCGCGAGTTACTGCCTGACCGAGCCCGGCGCCGGCTCCGACGCGGCGGCCCTGAGCACCAGGGCCGTCCGCGACGGCGACGAGTACGTCCTCACCGGCGCCAAGCAGTTCATCTCCGGCGCGGGCACGTCGGACGTGTACGTGGTGATGGCCCGCACCGGCGAGCCCGGCCCGCGCGGCATCTCCGCGATCATCGTCCCGAAGGACACCCCCGGGCTGTCCTTCGGCGCCAACGAGAAGAAGATGGGCTGGAACGCCCAGCCCACCCGGCAGGTGATCTTCGACGGTGCCCGGGTGCCCGCCGAGAACCTGCTCGGCGAGGAGGGCAGCGGTTTCCGCATCGCCATGCACGGGCTCAACGGAGGCCGGCTCAACATCGCCGCGTGCTCGGTCGGCGGCGCTCAGGCCGCGCTCGACAAGACCGTCGGCTACCTCGCCGAACGCAAGGCGTTCGGCGAGCGGCTGCTCGACTCGCAGGCCCTGCAGTTCCGGCTCGCCGACATGCGCACCGGCATCGAGGCCTCCCGCACCCTGCTGTGGCGCGCGGCCGACGCGCTGGACCGGAATGCCGACGACGTGGTCGAGCTGTGCGCCATGGCGAAGCGATTCGCCACCGATGCCTGCTTCGACGCCGCCAACGACGCGCTGCAACTGCACGGCGGCTACGGCTATCTTGCCGAGTACGGGCTCGAGAAGATCGTGCGGGATCTGCGGGTGCATCAGATCCTCGAAGGAACCAACGAGATCATGCGGGTGGTCGTCGCGCGCAGCGTGGTGGCCGCGGCGCAGAACGGAGCAAAATGACCGAGACGGAAGACGTCCTCGTCCGGGTCTCCGGCGGCATCGGCCGGATCACCCTGAACCGGCCCAAGGCCATCAACGCCCTGAACTACGACATGGTGAAGGTGACGGCCGCCGCGCTCGGCGAGTGGGCCGGGGACGACTCGGTCCGTGCGGTCGTCGTGGACGGGGCGGGGGAGCGCGGCCTGTGCGCCGGCGGTGACATCGTCTCGATCTACCACGACGCCCGCGACGGGGGCACCGGCTCGCAGGACTTCTGGCGCGACGAGTACATCCTCAACGCCGCCATCGGCCGCTACCCGAAGCCGTACGTGGCGCTCATGGACGGCATCGTCATGGGCGGCGGCGTCGGGATCGCCGCCCACGGCAACGTCCGCGTCGTCACCGAACGCTCCACGATCGCGATGCCCGAGGTGGGCATCGGCTTCGTCCCCGACGTGGGCGGCACCTGGCTGCTCTCGCGCGCACCGGGCGAGCTCGGCACCCACCTCGCCCTGACCACCGGCCGGATGACGGCCGGCGACGCCATCGCCCTCGGTTTCGCCGACCACTTCGTGCCGTCCGAGGCGCTCGACAAGTTCGTCGCCGCCCTCGAATCCGGCACGGTCGACGAGGCGCTCGCCGAATTCGCCCAGCCGGCCCCGGAGTCGCCGCTGCTCGCGCAGCGCTCCTGGATCGACGCCGCCTACTCGGCGCCGACCGTCGAGGAGATCGTCGCCCGACTGCAGGACGCCGAGGAGCCCGAGGCCCGCGCGGCCGCCGAGCAGATCCTCGGCAAGTCGCCCGTCGCGCTGAAGGTGACCCTGCGATCGGTGCGCCACGCCCGCGAACTCGGCAGCCTCGAAGAGGTGCTGAACGAGGAGTACCGGGTGTCCCTGGCGTCGTTGCGCTCGCACGACCTCGTCGAGGGCATCCGCGCGCAGGTGGTCGACAAGGACCGCAACCCGGCGTGGTCGCCGGCGACCCTCGCCGACGTCACCGACGCGGACGTCGACGCGTACTTCCAGCCACTCGGCGAGCTCGAACTCGGGCTCGTCGCACCCGAGAAGGAAACCGCCTGACATGAGCACACTGCCGAACGTCGCCTTCCTCGGTCTCGGCCACATGGGCGGGCCGATGGCCGCGAACCTCGTCAAGGCCGGCTACCCGGTCACCGGTTTCGACCCGGTGCCGGCGGCCCAGGAACAGGGCCGCGCCGACGGCCTCACGATCTCCGAGTCCGCGACCGACGCGGTCCGCGACGCCGACGTCGTGATCACGATGCTGCCCAACGGCGCCCTCGTGCTGAAGCTGTACGACGAGGTCCTGCCGGCCGCCCGGCCGAACACGCTGTTCGTCGACAGCTCCACCATCGACGTCGCCGACGCGCGCGCCGCCCACGAGAAGGCCGTGCAGGCCGGGCACCGCGCCATCGACGCGCCCGTCTCCGGCGGCGTGGCCGGTGCGGCCGCCGGCACCCTCGCCTTCATGGTCGGCGGGTCGGAGGAGGACTTCGAAGCCGCAAAGCCGCTGCTCGAGGTGATGGGTCGCAAGGTCGTGCACTGCGGCGGGTCCGGCGTCGGCCAGGCCGCCAAGATCTGCAACAACATGATCCTCGGCGTGTCGATGATCGCCATCAGCGAGGCCTTCGTGCTCGGCGAGAAGCTCGGACTGACCAACCAGGCCCTCTTCGACGTCGCGTCCAACGCCTCCGGCCAGTGCTGGGCGCTGACCAGCAACTGCCCGGTGCCCGGGCCGGTGCCCACCACCCCCGCCAACAACGACTACCAGCCCGGGTTCGCCGCCGCGCTCATGGACAAGGACCTCGGTCTGGCCGCGAACGCGTTGCGCGCCAACGGCGTCGACGCCGAGCTGGGGCTTCGGGCCGCGGAGATCTACCACCGCTTCAACGAGTCGGGTGGCGGCGGACTGGACTTCTCGGCCATCATCACCGAGATCCGCAACCGCTCGACAGAACAGGAAACCCAGTGACGGACTTCGAGACGATCCTGCTCGACCGCAAGGACCGCGTCGGCATCATCACGCTGAACCGGCCCAAGGCGCTCAACGCCCTCAACAGCCAACTGATGCGTGAGGTGGTGGCGGCCGTCGAGGAGCTCGAGGCGGATGCCGGTATCGGCGCCATCCTGCTCACCGGCTCCGAGAAGGCGTTCGCCGCGGGCGCGGACATCAAGGAGATGGCGCCGAAGACGTTCTCCGAGGTGTACGCGGAAGACCTGTTCTCGCAGTGGGATCGGCTCTCCTCGGCCCGCAAGCCGATCATTGCCGCCGTCTCCGGGTACGCCCTCGGCGGCGGCTGCGAACTGGCCATGCTGTGCGACTTCATCATCGCCGCGGACACCGCCAAGTTCGGCCAGCCCGAGATCAAGCTCGGCGTCATCCCCGGCATCGGCGGCTCGCAGCGGCTCACCCGCGCCGTGGGCAAGGCCAAGGCGATGGACATGTGCCTGACCGGCCGGAACATGGACGCCGAGGAGGCCGAGCGCGCGGGCCTGGTGTCGCGCATCGTGCCGGCCGCGGACCTGTTCGACGTGGCGCTCGAGGCCGCGACCACGGTGGCGTCGATGTCGCTGCCCGTCGCGATGATGGCCAAGGAAGCGGTCAACCGGTCCTTCGAGACCACCCTCGCCGAGGGCGTGAAGTTCGAGCGGCGGGTGTTCCACTCGACGTTCGCCACCGCCGACCAGAAGGAAGGCATGGCCGCGTTCGTCGAGAAGCGCGCGCCGGAGTTCAAGCACGCCTGATCGTCGTCCTCGACCGGGGCCGTTCCGCATCCTGCGGGACGGCCCCGATCCGTGTCACCACCTGGTGGGATCGCCTCCGGTGTCGAAGTCGCCGGCGTCGCGGCGCAGGCCGGCCAGGATCCGCAGCAGCGTCTCGAGCTGGTCGTCGGGCACGCCGGGCCGGGCGAACACCTCGGCGTTGAGCTTCTCGGTGGTCTCGACGGCCAGCGCCCGCCCCTCGTCGGTCAGTTCGACCAGTGTGGCGCGACGGTCGCTCGGGTGCGGGGTGCGGCGCACGAGCCCCGCGGTCTCGAGCCGGTCCACGGCATTGGTGACGCTGGTGGGGTGGACCTGCAGCCGGGCGCTGGCCTTCGCCATGGGCAGCGCCCCGGTCCTGGTGAAGTGCAGCAGGGTCAGCAGTTCGTACCGGGCGAACGTGAGCCCGAACGGTTTGAGAACCTCCTCGACCCGCGCCATCATGATCTGCTGCGCGCGCATCACGGAGGTCACCGCGGCCATGCCGTCCGCGACCTCACCCCAGCCGTGGGCCGTCCACTGGCGGTGGGCCTCGGCGATCGGATCGAGCGGTAGGGGTGCGGGCATACGTCGATCATCCCATGTCGCACGGTCTGGACGTGACGTGGACACGGCTTCCGGACCCCGCCGGGGCGGCCCGCGAACCGGCCGCCGTGAGTGAACGACACGCGGCGCGCGTGCGAACGGCACGTGAACATCGCACGGCGCCGAAAATCGCGTCCCCTCCGCCCGATTCGCGGCGGCTAGAGTGCGCGCGTGCACATCCTGTTCGTCTGCAGCGGCAACGTCTGCCGGTCCGTGATCGCGGAGCGGCTGACGCGGGCCTACGCGTGCGAATCGGGGTGGGCCGACCTGACCGCCGAGAGCGCGGGCACGCGGGCCCTCGTCGGGTATCCCGTCGAACCCCGGGCGGCCGCGGTCATCGCCGGTCTCGGCGCCGACGCGAGCGACTTCCGCGCCCGCCGGGTGACCGCGACGATGGTCGAGGGCGCCGACCTGGTCCTGACCATGAGCGAGGAGCAGCGCGACCGGGTCGCCGGCCTGACCGCCGGCGCCGCGGCGAAGTCGTTCACCCTGACCGAGGCGCACCGCATCGCGACCGTCACCGGTGCGGAGACGATCGCCCGGCTCGACGCCTGCCGGGATCCCAGCGGCGCGGCCCGCACCCCGAACATCCCCGACCCGATCGGCCTGTCCGAGCAGGCGTTCGTCGAGACCGGAGATCTCATCGCCGCCGCGCTGTTCCCGCTGCTCGACGTCCTCGCCGCCGCGGCGGTAGCCGCGGGTCAGCGACAGGCGTAGTCCGGGAACCGCTCGTCCACCTCGGCGTCGCTCAGACCGAAATCCTCGAGCCGGTAGCGGTGCGCCGGCCGGCGATCCCCGCTGCGGCTCTCGGCGTGCAGCGCGGCCATCGCCTGTTCGGCGCCGGCGGTGAGCGGGATGCCGAACCGGTCGTAGATCGCGCCGACCGTGCCGAGGGGATCGGCGACGAAGTCGCGGTAGTCCACGTCGACGAACCGATCCGGGTGGTGCCGGCTCCGTGCCGCGGTGAACGTGTCGAGCCCGCGCGCCCACAGGTCGAGCTGGCTGCGCCCGAGGCTCGCGCCCCGGAAGGTGTGCGACCAGCCGTCGGTGGCGTGCGCGGCCAGGCTGCACACCGACGGGATCACGGTGCGCGGGTCGCGGTGGGTGACGACGATCAGCGCGTCGGGGTAGACGGTGAGCAGTTCGTCGAGTGCGAACAGGTGGCTCGGGTTCTTCAGGACCCAGCGCTTGCCGGCGTCGGGCAGCCCGATCAGCTGCAGGTTCCGGCGGTGCCGGGCGTACGCTCCGGTCCAGTCCTGCCGCGCGAGCCAGCGCGAGTAGGTGGGCAGGTGCGCGAGGCATTCGTAGGACACCGATCGGAAGGACTGCCGCAGCAGCTGCCAGCACTCCTCGACCTCGCCGGCGGACATGTAGTGCACACCCATGAACTCCGGGTGCTCGACGTGGTGCTGCGCGAACCCGGCCTCGATGGCCGCGAACGCCGGGTTCCCGGCCCACGTCTCGCGCGGCGGCCGTGGCTGCGGCAGCTCGGTCAGCCACATCTCGAGTCCCTGGTGGCCGGGGTCGGCGGTGAGCAGGCGGTGCAGCGCGGTGGTGCCGGTGCGGGGGAGGCCGGTGACGAAGATCGGCCGTTCGATCGCGACGTCGGCGTGCTCGGGGTGCGCGCGCCAGGCCGATTCGCTCAGCAGCCGCGCGACGAGGGCGCCGCGCAGGAACACCCGCGACATCTTGCTGCCGAGCGGGGTGAGGTGTTCGTCGCGCGCATACGAGTCGAGGAGGACGCCGAGGGCCCCGGTGTAGTCGTCGTCGCCGAAGTCGGTCAGGCCGGTCAGCCGCGTCGCGGAGGCGTGCAGGTCCTCGACGGTGCCGACGCTGGTGCGTTCACTCATGGATCTCCCTTCCCTGTGCGCGCTTCTGGTAGTGCCGGCTACCGAAAACGCGCATGGCCGGTCAGTGGTGGTATTCGCCGCAGTTCACGTCCAGGCACTGGCCGGTGACGGCCCGCGCCAGCGGGGAGGCGAGGAAGATCACGGCGTCGGCCACCTCCTCGGTGGTGGGCAGGCGTTTGAGGTCGGTGCCCGCCGCGGTGTGCTGGTAGATCTGTTCGACGGTGGTGCCGTACTTCTCTGCCTGGTGCTCGAAGTACGCCTTCAGGGTTTCTCCCCAGATATAGCCGGGGGCAACGGAATTGACTCGGATTCCGTGAGGGCCGAGCTCGGTGGCGAGGGACTGTGACAGCGCGAGCAGGGCCGACTTGGCCAGCTTGTAGCTGCCGTAGCGCTCCTGCGAGTGTCGCAGCACCATCGAATTGATGTTCACCACCGAGCCCTTCGTCTCGGTCAGGGCGTCGGTGAACAGTTGGGTCAGGCGCAGCGCGCCGAGGACGGTGAGTTCCACGCTGTCGCGGATGTGCTGGAAGTCGGTGCGTGCCAACGGTTTCATCGACGGAACCGAGAAGGCGTTGTTGACCAGGGTGTCGACCCGGCCGAACTCGCGGAGGGCCGTCTCGACCAGCCGGGACGCGGAGCCGGTGTCGGTGATGTCGGTCGGGACGGACAGGGCGCGCCGGCCCAGGGCGGTGATCTCGGCCGCGACGTCGTCGAGGCGGGCGGCGGTGCGGGCGGCGAGCACGACGTCGGCGCCGTGCTCGGCGCACCGCACCGCAAGGGTGCGGCCGAGTCCGGGCCCGACGCCGCTGACCACGACGGTCTGTCCGGCGAGCAGGGGGCTCGGGGTGGTGGTCACGGCGCTCACCCGAGCATCCGGTCGGCGATCGCGGTCTGGCGGGCGGCGATCCGCGCGGACCACTGCTGGGGCGTGACCCGGTTGTGGTCGAGGAACGGCAGTGCCGCGGCCAGGTCGTCGAACGGGACCACCCGGGCCGTCGGGCCGTCCGCGGTCGTGAGGTCGCGGGAGAGGCGCTGCCAGCGGAACTGCAGGAACCCGCGGCTGCGGCCCAGGGTCTCGACCCAGTTGGCGACGCCGGGATTGCGGGCGGAGACGACCATGCGGATCATCCCGTCCGGATCGACCTGGGCCTGTGTGTTGTTCAGCGACGTCTGGTGGTGGATGTAGTCGAGCGAGATATACCAGAGGCTGCCCAGCTGGAAGCCCTGGTAGGGCGCGTCGGAGGCGGGGACGGTGAGGATCATCGCCTCGTCGTCGCGCAGGTCGAAGTGTCCGACGGACGAGTACTGGGTGGCCAGGCCGCCGGGCGTCGGCCGCGGTTCGGTGACCGTGTTGACCGGAAGGTCGAGGTAGAACCACTGCGGGAACTGCAGCCACGTCCGCACCCGGGACACGAGCGCGCGCCCGGCCCGCCGGTAGCGAGCGGCGGCGTCGTCCTGCGTCGGCTCGGGCGGCGGTGTGCCGAGCGCGTCGACCCGGTCGATGCGCAGGGTGCCGCGCCGCTGGGACCAGTCGCTGTAGACCTCCCGGACGACGAGCTGGGACGAGCCGGGGGCGAGGGTGAAGTAGTTGTTCCCGGGGTCGGCAGGGCCGGGACCGAACCGGGCCTCGAAGGTGCCGTCGTCGGCGATGCGCAGCTCGCGGTCGTCGAACGCGGTGACGTTGCCGGGTACCTCGGCGTCGGTGTAGTTGCCGGCGAGCACCTGGAAGCTCAGGTCGCAGGTGGTGCCGCGGCGGCCGGTGACGACGTACTCGGCGTCGTCGCGGATGCGCGCCCCGAAGTAGAGGGTGTCGGGGTTGTCGAGCCCCATCTTCGTGTAGGGCCCGGTGCCGGTGACGAACGTGGGGTGGGGGCTCTCGGCCGCCCACGCCGAGTGGACGCAGGCGGTGATCCCGCCGGCGAGGTAGCGGTACCCCTCGATCAGGTCCTGCTCGGTGCGGATGTGCGGCGCCGTCGCGACGAGCTTCTCGGCCTCGGCGATGGCGGATGTGAGCGGATCGGTGAGCACACGATCTCCTTGCGGTTCAAATATGTACCGGTGCGGTAGGCTCTCGGTGCAGCGACGATAGAACGTGTTCCAAGGAGGCGTCAATGACCGAGGCCGCCGCGACGTCGTCCGCTCGGCGTTCGCCGCCGACCGATCGGGTCGTGCAGGTCCTGGACCACCTGGTCGCGCACCCGGAGACCCGGTTCGGGCTCTCCGAGCTGGCGCGCCGGCTGGGCATGAGCAAGCCGACGTGCCTGGGGATCCTGACCGCCCTGACCGAGGCCGGCTACCTGATGCGCCATCCCGCCGACAGGACGTACGGCCTCGGTCCCGCGCTGATCGTCGCGGGCCGCGCCGCGCAGCGCGGCTTCGCCGTCGGTCCCGTCACCCACCGGCACCTGGCCGCGCTCGGCGCCGAGTTCGGTGCCACCTGCGCCGCGTCGGCGGTGGTGGGCGACCGCATCGCGGTCCTCGACGTCGCCGGGGCCGATCCGGACGGTGCCGGGGCGCGGGTGGGAGAGGTCTATCCGTTCGCGCCGCCGGTGGGCCTGATGTACGTGCTGTGGGACTCCGACGAGCGGCTCGAGCAGTGGCTCGCGCGCGAGCCGACGCTTCCGGTGCGGCTGGACCGGGACCGCCTGCGGGACGTGGTCGACGAGTGCCGCACCGCGGGATACCTGGTCGAGTCGCTCACCGCGGGCGGGCGGCGGTTGCACGCGCTCATGGCGGGCGTCGCCGCGCACGACCTGCCGTCCGAGCTGCGCGAACTGCTGGGGGAGATGGTGTCCAGCCTGGGGGAGCGGGTGCTGCTGACCGGGGCGGAACCGGCCGACGCCGAGCATCCGGTGAACCTGCTCGCCGCCCCCGCTTACGACGCGGACGGGCGGCAGTCGGTGGTGCTCACGCTCCACGTGGGCGCGACCCTGGCCAACCGGGAGATCGCCCGGCGCGGGGCGGCCCTCGTGGCCACCGCCGAGGCCGTCACGCGCGAGCTCGGCGGGCGTCGCCCGGCCCGGTGACGCGGGCGTCGCCCGGCCCGGTGACGGCCGGGTGTTGCGGCCCCGGGGGACCGAGCGAATGGATCATGCCGTCGGTCTGATCGAGTGGGCGATACATTCGCTCGCACCCCGCGAGGCGTTGACCCGGAACTGAAACTCGTTCTATTGTTCGGGGCGAAACCTTTCGACCGAGCCGGTACATATTTGGACCGGCGCTCGTGAGCTGGAGCCCCGATGACCCTCACGCCGTCGTACGAACTGTCCCTGCTGCGCGCGCTCGAGGCCGAGTCCGTGCACATCTTCCGGGAGGTGGCGGCCACCTTCGAACGTCCCGTGCTGCTCTTCTCCGGAGGCAAGGACTCCGCGGTGATGCTGCACGTGGCGGCCAAGGCGTTCTGGCCGGCGCCGATCCCGTTTCCGGTGCTGCACATCGACACCGGCCACAACTTCCCCGAGGTCCTCGCCTACCGCGACGCCGAGGCGGCCCGCCGGAGGGTGCGCCTGCTGGTCGCCTCGGTGCAGGACGACATCGACGCCGGCCGGGCCGTCGAGGACGTCGGCCCGCGCGCGAGCCGCAACCGGCTGCAGACCCGAACGCTGTTGCGCGCCATCCGCGAAGGCGGATTCGACGCGGTGTTCGGCGGCGCCCGCCGCGACGAGGAGAAGGCCCGCGCCAAGGAACGCGTGTTCTCCTTCCGCGACGAGTTCGGGCAGTGGGATCCCAAGGCGCAGCGTCCCGAACTGTGGCAGCTGTACAACGGCCGGCACCGCCGCGGTGAGCACATCCGCGTGTTCCCGCTGTCCAACTGGACCGAACTCGACGTCTGGAACTACATCCGCGACGAAGGCATCGAGCTGCCGTCGCTCTACTACGCCCATCGCCGCACCGTCGTCGAGCGCGACGGAATGCTGCTGGCGCTCAACGAGTTCCTCGCTCTGCTGCCGGACGACGAGCCGCGCGACGCGCTGGTGCGGTTCCGCACGGTGGGCGACGCCACCTGCACGGGGTGCGTCGAATCCGCCGCCGCCACCCCCGACGAGGTGGTCGCCGAGGTCGCCGTCAGCCGCGTCACCGAGCGCGGCGCCACCCGCGCCGACGACCGCATCTCCGAGGCCGGCATGGAAGACCGCAAGAAGGAGGGCTACTTCTGATGACCCGGTTGCTGCGCATCGCCACCGCCGGCAGCGTCGACGACGGCAAGTCCACGCTGATCGGCCGGTTGCTCCACGATTCCAAGGCCGTGCCCGAGGACCAGCTCGACGCCGTCACCCGCACCAGCCGCGAGCGCGGCATGGACACCCCCGATCTGGCGCTGCTCACCGACGGACTGCGGGCGGAGCGGGAACAGGGCATCACCATCGATGTCGCCCACCGCTACTTCTGTACCCCGCACCGCGCCTTCGTCGTCGCCGACACCCCCGGCCACGAGCAGTACACCCGGAACATGGTCACCGGCGCCTCGACCGCCGACCTCGCCCTCATTCTCGTCGACGCCCGCAAGGGCATCGTCGAGCAGACCCGCCGGCACGCCTTTCTCGCCAGCCTGCTCGGCGTCCCCCACCTCGTGCTGTGCGTCAACAAGATGGACCTGGTCGACTGGTCGCAACAGCGCTTCGACGAGATCTGCGCCGAATTCTCCTCGTTCGCAGCCAAACTCGACATCCACGACCTGACGTTCGTGCCGGTGTCGGCGCTGCTCGGCGACAACGTCGTCACGCGCACCACCACCATGACCTGGTACGAGGGCGCCTCGTTGCTGCACCGTCTCGAGCAGGTGCACATCGACTCCGATCGCAACCTCATCGACGCGCGATTCCCCGTCCAGTACGTGCTCCGCCCCGGTCACGGGGAGCACCGCGACTTCCGCGGCTACGCCGGCACCGTCGCGAGCGGGGCGTTCGCCCCCGGCGACGAGGTGGTGGTGCTGCCCTCGGGCTACGGCACGCGTGTGCGCGCCGTCCACGGACCGGGCGGCGACCCGGTGCCGAGCGCCTTCGCGGGCAGCGCCGTGTGCCTCGAACTCGAGGACGACCTCGACGTGGGCCGCGGTGACATGCTGTGCCGCCCGGGGAACCGCCCGCTCGTCGGGCACGAGCTCGACGCGATGGTGTGCTGGCTCGCCGAGGGCCCGGGTCTCGCACCCGACGCCACCTACACCCTGCTGCACACCACCAACGCCACCGCCGCGCACGTGGTGCGGCTCGACTACCGGCTCGACGTCACCACCCTCCACCGCGACGGGACGGCACGATCGCTGACCCTCAACGAGATCGGACGGGTGCAGCTGCGGACCCGCCGTCCCGTGCTGTTCGACCCCTACCGGCGCAACCGGACCACCGGCAGCTTCGTGCTCGTCGACGACGCGACCGGCAGCACCGTCGCCGCCGGGATGATCACCGGACCCACCCTCGCCGCCGCCCCCGTCGTGTGGCACGCGGCGGAGGCGACCCGCGCCGAACGCCTCTCGCGCGGCGCGACGGTGTGGCTGACCGGCCTGTCGGCGTCGGGCAAGTCCACCGTCGCCGCGGCGCTCGAGCGGCGCCTGCTCGCGGCCGGTGTCCCGGCCTACCGGCTCGACGGCGACAACCTGCGCCACGGCCTCAACGCCGACCTCGGCTTCGGGCCGCGGGACCGCGCGGAGAACGTCCGGCGCGTCGGCGCGGTGGCGCAGCTGATGGCCGACGCGGGCCTGGTGACGATCTGCGCGCTCATCAGCCCGTACCGGTCCGACCGGGACCGGATCCGCGAGCAGCACCGGGAGGCCGGGCTGCCGTTCCTCGAGGTGTTCGTCGACACCCCGCTCGCCGACTGCGAGGCCCGCGATCCGAAGGGCATGTACGCCCGGGCCCGGGCCGGGGAGATCACCGGGTTCACCGGTATCGACGACCCCTACGAGGCGCCCACCCGGCCGGACCTGGTGCTGCGGCCGCAGGACGGCGATCCGGTCGCACAGGCCGGGCTGGTCATGGAATTGTTGGCCCCATGACCGATGACGCCGCCCTCGCCGCCGAGATCGCCACCGCTGCAGGCGAACTGTTGCTGACCGTCCGCGCGGCCGAGGCCGACACGCTCACCGGTCGCGAACTCGGCCGCCGCGGCGACCGCGCCGCCGATACGTACATCCTCGAGCGGCTCGCCGCCGAGCGCCCCGGCGACGCGGTGCTCTCGGAGGAATCCGCCGACGATCCGGTGCGGGTGCACGCGAAGCGGGTGTGGATCGTCGACCCGTTGGACGGGTCCAAGGAGTACGGCATGCCGGACCACGAGGACTGGGCCGTGCACGTCGCGTTGTGGGAGGCCGGCAGGGGTATCACCGCCGCCGCCGTCGCTCAGCCGGCCGTCGGTGCCGTCTACGGCACCGACGACGTCCGTCCCGCCGAACTGCGGCCGCTGGCCGGCCGACGGCCCCGGATCGTCGTCAGCGGCAGCCGGCCGCCGGCCTTCGTCGCCGACGTCGCCCGGGCCGTCGGCGCCCACGTGGTGCGGATGGGTTCGGCCGGGGCCAAGGCCATGGCGGTGGTGCGTGGCGACGTCGATGCCTACGTGCACGCCGGCGGGCAGTGGGAGTGGGACTCCGCGGCGCCGGTGGGGGTCGCGCAGGCGGCGGGGCTGTACTGCGCCCGCATCGACGGCAGCGAGCTCGAGTACAACCGCCCCCACCCCTACATGCCGGACCTGGTGATCTGCCGGCCGGACTGGGCGCCGACCCTGATGGCCGCGATCGCCGAGCATGCCGGCGCGCCCACCGACAGCGCCCGCGTCGCCATGGCCCGCTCCTACATCCGCTCCCTCGTCGGACACGACGCATCACACGTGCGGCTCGCGGCCGACGCGTGGCGGGTCGAGAACGGCGTGCGCACCGGCGACAGCGGCGTCGAGATCCGCGACCGGCTCGAGCAGGGCCCCGAGTACCGCTCGATCCGTCGTGTGCGGGAGCTGACGTTTCGCGAGTGGGACGACAACGTCGTCGCGCGGTTCCTGCTCGACCTCGACGCCGGCGACGGCACCCTCACCGTGGCGGTCACCGAGCACTTCGCCATCCCAGCGGGGGAGATCCGGTCGATCATGGCGATCATCGAGCCGCACGAACCCAAATAGTTTACTGTTTGTGTTCATTGAATGGCTAACGATCGAGTAGCTCGGAGGACCCCATGGACCACGCCCGCGACATCGGCGACGGCATCTACCGCATCCCCGTACCGGTGAGCGACCTGCCGGTCGGCGACACCCAGGTGTATGCGATGGAGTCGCCGCGCGGGCTGGTCCTCGTCGACGTGGGCTGGAACGACGACACGTCCTGGGCCGCGCTGCAGGACGGCCTCGCCGCCGTCGGCGCCTCCGTCGCGGACGTCGAGGGGGTCGTCGTCACCCACTTCCATCCCGACCACGTCGGTCTGACCGGCCGGATCCGGGAGGCGTCGGGCTGCTGGGTCGGCATGCACGAGGACGACTTCGGCCAGCTCGAGCTCATGATCTCCGGCGACGGCAACGCCGAGTGGGAGGCCGAGCAGTGGCGCCGCGCCGGCGCCCCGGACGACGAGATCACCACCTACCTCGACCGGGTGAACGGGGAACGCGCAACCGGCAAGCCCGACGTCCATCCCGACCGCAAGCTCGCCACCGACGAACGGATCACGCTCGCCGGCCGCACCCTGCGCACAGTGTTCACCCCCGGGCACACCCCCGGCCACGCCTGCTTCTACATCGAGGAGCACGACATCCTCTTCAGCGGCGACCACGTCCTCGCCACCACGACCCCGCACGTGGGCGACTTCGATTTCCCCCTCCCCGAACGCGACGCCCTCGGCGAATTCATCGACTCCCTGCGCGCCGTCGGCACGCTCCCGGCCCGGCGCACCCTGCCCGCGCACCGGCAGCCGATCGACGACCTCGCGGCCCGCACCGACGCGCTCGTCGAGCACCACGAGCGACGCCTCGACGATCTGTACGCGGCGTTCGGCGACGAGGAGCTGACGCTGTGGCAGGCTGCCGAGCGGATGACGTGGTACCGCCCCTGGGACCAGACTCCGCCCACGGGCAAGCAGATGGCGCTGTCCGAGGCCTCGGCGCACGTGCGGCACCTCATCGAGAGAGGCCGGGCGCGCCGGGTCCCGGGCACCGATCCGGCGCGCTTCGCCCGGGCCTGACGGAAGGAACCGCATGACCCCCGACGAGCTCGTCACCGAATTCTGCCGCCGTTGGGCCGATCCCGACCCGGCCGTGCTCGCGTCCTACTTCACCGACGACGCCGTCTACCACAACATCCCGATGGAACCGGTGCGCGGGCGCGCGGCGATCGAGGAGTTCATCGCCGGGTTCGTCGCCTCGTTCGGCGGCATCGATTTCCGCATCCGGCACCAGGCTGTCCACGGCGGCGTGGTGCTCAACGAGCGGGTCGACGTGTTCACGCTCGGGGGACGGACCGTCGAACTGCCGGTGATGGGGACTTTCGAGGTCGTCGACGGCAGGATCGCCGGCTGGCGCGACTACTTCGACATGGCGCCGATCACCGAGGCCGCCCAGCAGGATCCGGCGGACTGACACCCGGTCTCGCGGTCGTCGGCCGCAGGTGACCGAGTTGATCCGGCCGTGGGAGAGTCGGTGCATGCACGCAGTGAGTGCCGATGCTCCCGGGAGTCGGGCCGAGGTCCGTGACGTAGCCGGGCCCACGGCATGAAGGGGAATTCATGACGCTCTCCCCAGGCGGGCGGATCGGCCTGGCCGGAGCTGCGGTGGTCGGAGTCGCTTCGGCATGGCCCGCTACGCCTACGGCCTGACACTGCCCGATATCCGGGAAGACCTGCGGCTCTCCGAGCTGGTGCTCGGCCTCGTCGCCAGCGCAACGTTTGCGGGCTACCTGGCCGGTCTGTTGCTCGCCGGACGGCTCGCCGCTCGCCGCGGCTCGCCGCTCGCCGCGGGTCGCGCGCGCCGACGACAGCGGGCGGGGCCTGCGGCGCTGCGGGGGCGGTGATCGTGACTTTCGCGCAGTCCCCGGGGCTGCTTGCCGTCGGTGTCGTTTTGGCCGGCAGCGCCGGTGGCTGGGTCTGGGCGCCTTACTCCGACATAGTGACGCGATCGGTGCCCTCGCGGCAGCAGCCCCGAGCGTTGGCGATCATCACCACCGGCACCAGCGGCGGACTGGTGCTGCTGGGCGCGCTGGCCGTCCTGGCTGCGGTGGGCTTGTGGCGCCTGGTGTGGGCCGGCATCGCCCTCGCTGCCGTGGCCGCCGCACTCGTGAACCTGCGCCTGGTGCCGCGGACCGGGTCGGCCCCACGTCCGGAGGGGCGAGCCGGTGCCTCCTCGCTGGTGGCAGCGCTTCGGGTCCCGGTAGCCTACTCCGTTGTCTACTTCGCGGTCGTGGTCGTCTACTTCCCCTATGCCGCCGACGTCCTGGACAGCGGCACCCTCCCGGCGGCGGCCGTCCCGGCTCTCTACGCGGCCCTCGGTCTCACCGGCATGGTGGGGGTGGCGACCGGAACCCTCGGGCAGCGACTGGGCAGCGTCCGGGTCGCCGCGCTGTGCCTTGCAACGGTCGGTGCGGCGCTGGTGCTGCTCGGGCTGGCAGGTGGCTCCGTAGCCACGACCGCACCCTCGGCGGGCATCTTCGGCATGGGGTACATGACAGGATCCGCGGTGCTCGCGGTCTGGACCGCCGAGCTGGTACCCGAGCGCGCCGGTGCGGCGTTCACAGCCTGCCTGGTCGTGGGAGCCCTCAGCCCGGTCGCAGCACGCCGGTGCCGCGATACCCGCCCTCGGTCTGGGGTCGCTGCTCGTCGTCACCGCGGCGGTGTCACTGCTCAGCGCGGTGGCGCTGATGCTGTACGGGTTCTCGCACGGGGCGGCAGTCGGTGACATCGGACGATGAACACAGAATCTCTGGGCGTGGACGATGCGCACATCCTGCTTCGTGACGAGTCCGCGTTTCACAACACCTGGTCTCGACGTCCTGCCGCTCTGCGCCAGGTCCGGGCCGCAGAACGGGAACGGCCCCGCGTCGCACTGCGACGCGGGGCCGTTCCCGTGGTGCCCTCGGCAGGATTCGAACCTGCGACTTCTTGCTCCGGAGGCAAGCGCTCTATCCCCTGAGCTACGAGGGCGTTCCGGACTCCACCGGTTGCTCGGTGGGGCGGGAGTTAGCGTAGCGCATTGTCGGCGATACGCCACATCGCCTGGTCGGAGGGGGTTTCTCCGGCGCTCGTCGGGTATCCGGCAGGCACGGATGCGCCGTCCGGGAGGAACTCTTCGGCGAGTGTTTCCCGGAACGGCCGGCGTGGGCCACCCGCCCGGGGCAGGCTCGAACCCGAGACCGGACCACACCGCACCCGCAGGAGAGGACCGTACGTGGACGCAGAATCCGACACGGCAACTCGGACCGGACCGCTGAGCTCCGAGGAGCTCGCCGCGCTCGACACCTGGTGGCGAGCCGCGAACTACCTGTCGGTGGGGCAGATCTACCTCATGGGCAACCCCCTGCTGCGCGAGCCGTTGCGTCCCGAGCACATCAAGCCCCGGCTGCTCGGACACTGGGGCACCACCCCGGGGCTGAACTTCGTCTACGCCCACCTCAACCGGGCCATCGTCGCCCGCGAGCTGGACATGATGTACGTGATGGGCCCCGGCCACGGCGGGCCCGGGCCGGTCGCCGCAGCCTGGCTCGAGGGCACCTACAGCGAGATCTATCCGGACATCTCCCGCGACGCGGACGGCATGGCGCGGCTGTTCACCCAGTTCTCGTTCCCCGGGGGGATTCCCAGCCACGTCGCCCCCGAGACGCCCGGATCCATCCACGAGGGCGGCGAGCTCGGGTACGCCCTGTCGCACGCCTACGGGGCCGCGTTCGACAACCCGGACCTGATCGTCGCTGCCGTGGTGGGCGACGGCGAGGCCGAGACCGGCCCGCTGGCCACCAGCTGGCACTCCACCAAGTTCGTCGACCCGCGCCGGGACGGCGCCGTGCTGCCGATCCTGCACCTGAACGGGTACAAGATCGCCAATCCGACCGTCCTCGCCCGCATCGAACACGAGGAACTCGAGCACCTGCTCCGCGGCTACGGCCACGATCCGGTATTCGTCGAGGGCTCCGATCCCGAGCGCATGCACCAGGCGTTCGCGGCGGCCCTGGACCACTGCGTCGATGCGATCCTCGAGATCCGGCGCCGCGCCCGCCGCGACGGGGTCACCGAGCGACCGCGCTGGCCGATGATCGTGCTGCGTTCCCCGAAGGGCTGGACCGGACCGAAGGAGGTCGACGGTCTCCCGGTCGAAGGGTACTGGCGCTCGCACCAGGTGCCCTTCGCCAATGCCCGCGACGACGAAAGCCACCGCAAGATTCTCGAGGAGTGGCTGCGCAGTTACCGGCCCGAGGAACTGTTCGACGACCACGGTGCCCCCGTGCCCGCGATCCGCGACCTGCACCCGGCGGGGGAGCGGCGGATGAGCGCCAACCCCCATGCCAACGGCGGGCCGCTCGTACGAGACCTGGCGTTGCCGGACTTCCGCGACTACGCCGTGCCGGTCGAGGCGCCCGGTACCGGCAGCGTCGAATCGACCCGCGTGCTCGGTACCTTCCTGCGCGACGTCATGCGCGAGAACGCGACCACCTTCCGTGTGTTCTCCCCGGACGAGAACAACTCCAACCGGCTCGGTCCCGTCCTCGAGGCCACCGCACGCACCTGGAACGCCCGCATCCTGCCCACCGACGACCGGCTCGCCCCCGACGGGCGGGTGATGGAGATCCTGTCCGAGCACACCTGCCAGGGCTGGCTCGAGGGCTATCTGCTGACCGGCCGGCACGGCTTCTTCTCCTGCTACGAGGCCTTCGTCCACATCGTCGACTCGATGTTCAACCAGCACGCCAAGTGGCTGCGCACCACCAACGGCATCGACTGGCGCCGGCCGATCCCGTCGCTGAACTACCTGCTCACCTCGCACGTGTGGCGGCAGGACCACAACGGCTTCTCGCACCAGGACCCGGGCTTCATCGACCACGTGGTCAATAAGAAGGCCGACGTCATCCGCGTGTACCTGCCGCCGGACGCGAACACCCTGCTGTCGGTGGCCGACCACTGCCTGCGCACCCGGCAGTACGTCAACGTGATCGTCGCCGGCAAGCAACCGCAACTGCAGTACCTCGACATGGATGCGGCAATCGTGCACTGCACCAAGGGAATCGGGATCTGGGACTGGGCGGGTACCGACAAGGGGGCCGAACCCGACGTGGTGCTCGGCTGCGCCGGCGACGTGCCCACCATGGAAACCCTCGCCGCCGTGGAGATCCTGCTCGAATGGTTCCCCGACCTGAAGATCCGCGTCGTGAACGTCGTGGATCTGATGCGGCTGCAGGACCACACGGAGCATCCGCACGGACTGTCGGACCGCGAATTCGACTCGCTGTTCACCACGGACAAGCCGGTGATCTTCGCCTACCACGGCTACCCGTGGCTGATCCACCGCCTGACGTACCGGCGAACCAACCACGACAACATCCATGTGCGCGGGTACAAGGAGGAGGGCACCACCACCACGCCGTTCGACATGTGCGTGCTCAACCAGATCGACCGGTTCGACCTCGCCATGGACGTCGTCGACCGGGTGCCCCGTCTGTATCCGATCTCCGCGTACGCGCGCGAGCACCTGAAGAACCGGCTGGTCGAGCACCACCAGTTCATCCGCACCCACGGGGAGGACATGCCCGACATCCGCGACTGGGAGTGGGGCCGGGCCGGACGGTAGACACCGACGGGGGACCCGGACGGTAGACACCGACGGGGGACGGCCCGGTGGGCCGTCCCCCGTCCGCGGGTCCGGTCGGTCAGTTCATCGGCAGCGGCTGCGCGCCCCGCTCCGCCAGCATCGACGTCATGAGTTCCGACTCGCTGGTCTGGGTGTCGACCATCGTCTGCGCCAGGGTCCGTACCGCCGGCTGGCCCGCGTACTGCGCGCCGTACTCCATCATCGGCAGCCCGCCCTCGTGGTGGCGCAGCATCAGCTGCAGGAACAGCACGTCGAGTTCCGGGCCGGTGGCGCGGCGCAGGTTCGCCAGGTCCTCGGACGTCGCCATGCCGGGCATCCGGCCGGCGCCGCCGCCGTCGGAGTGGCTCGTGCTCCCGTGGTCGTGGCCGGACTCCTCGGTCATCCACGTCATGTAGTCACCGGTGGGCAGCAGCGGCTGCCCCCACAGCGACAGCCAGCCCTGCATCTGCCCGACCTGGTTCTGCTGGGTGGTGAGAATGTCGTACGCGAGGTTGCGCACCCGCTGGTCGCCCGACACCGTCAACGCGACGGTGGCCATCTCGATCGCCTGGCTGTGGTGGACGGTCATGTCCTGGGCGAATCCCACGTCGACGGAGCCGGCGGCCGGCGTCGCCGGCGGCGAGTCCTCGAGCGGGATTCGGGCGAGGAACCCGAGCAGGAAACCGATCGCGACGGCGGCGACGAGACCGAGGATCAGCAGCGCCCTGCGTCGGCCCGTCTCCTGGGGGGTGGGAGTCCCCTGGGCGGTGGGAGCGGAATCGTGCGTCACGTCAGCTCCCCGCCGGGGCCTGCATGTCGGCCGGCACCTGCTCGGTGCCGTCCACCGTGCCGCCGTCCATCGGCACCGCGTCCGGACCGGGGGCGGAGGGATCGAACGGCGGCGGATTGCTCGGGTCGTACGAGCCGGGCAGCGTGGAGCAGCTCGCGCCGACCTCCGGGTAGGCGTAGCGGTTCAGCCGCAGCGACGCGATGAAGTGGTCGATCCGCTCGTCGTCGGCGGCGTCCACCTTCAGCTGATGCCCCCACGACTGCAGGGCGATCGGAGCGTCGAGGCCCGGGTACGGCGACATCATCAGGTAGGACTTGCCGTCCACCTTCGCCGCGAGCGCGTCGACGCCCGCCTGGTCGACCAGGTCGGGGTTGTACGTGATCCACACCGCGCCGTGCTCGAGCGAGTGCACGGCGTTCTCGGTGCGGATCGCCTCCGGGTACACGGTGCCGGTGCACGTGGCCCAGATCGCGTCGTGCGGCCCGCCGAACGGCGGGCTCTGGTCGTACGCGACGCGCTGCGTGGACCCGATGTGCTGACCGGCGGGGTAGTCGACCGTCACGACCCCCTCGATCGCAGTCGACGGGTCCTGATTCGACTCGGACGGCGTCCACTCCGCGAGCGCCTGGGAGTCCTGGTACTTCGGGATGATGCTGGCGGCGATGACCGCGACCAGCGCGACCACCGCGACCACGCCGCCGATCAGAAGCCACGGAATCTGCCGCTGCTTGGGCAGGCCGCGACCGCCGCTCTTCTTCTGGGCGGCCTTGATCGCCTTCGCAGACTTGGCACCGGACTTCTTGCCGGAACCGCCACTTACCGAACCGCTGGGCATCGTTGGGTGCTCTTTCGACGGATGGACAACAGAGGGCGCACGACGCTCGGTCCGCGCGTGCTCTGTCAACTCTACGGGCGGGCGGCGGGCAGGCATCCCCGCGGCGGGCGGGCCGTGACCGCGACAACAGGCCGGACCGGCGTCACGCCGGGTGGGACGGAGCCAATAGGATAGAGACCCGTGACTCCTGCCGACCTTGCCGAATTGCTCCACGGAACCGCTGCGAGGGTGCTCGCCGAGCGCGACCTCGACGTGTCCGTCCTGCCCGAGACCCTGACGGTCGAGCGGCCGCGCAACCCGGAGCACGGCGACTACGCGACCAACGTCGCGATGCAGGTCGCGAAGAAGGCCGGCGTCAATCCGCGGGAACTCGCGGGCTGGCTCGCCGAGGCCCTCACCGCCGCCGACGGCATCGAGTCCGCCGAGGTGGCCGGCCCGGGCTTCCTGAACATCCGCCTCGCCGCCGACGCCCAGGGCGCGATCGTCGCCCAGGTGCTCACCGAGGGCGCCGCGTACGGCAACTCGGACGCGCTGGCCGGAACCCGCATCAACCTCGAGTTCGTCTCCGCGAACCCCACGGGGCCCATCCACCTCGGCGGCACCCGCTGGGCCGCGGTCGGCGACGCCCTCGGCCGGATCCTCACCACGCAGGGCGGCGACGTCACCCGCGAGTACTACTTCAACGACCACGGCGCCCAGATCGACCGGTTCACCCGCTCGTTGATCGCCGCGGCACAGGGGCAGCCCGCGCCGGAGGACGGCTACGCCGGCGCGTACATCGCCGACATCGCGCAGGCCGTGCTGCAGCAGCGCCCGGACGCGCTCGCGCTGCCCGAAGAGGAGCGGCACGAGGTGTTCCGCTCGATCGGCGTCGAACTGATGTTCGCGCACATCAAGCGCACCCTGCACGAGTTCGGTGTCGACTTCGACGTGTACTTCCACGAGAACTCCCTGTTCGAGTCCGGCGCCGTGGAGAAGGCCGTCGAGACACTCAAGACCTCCGGGAGCCTGTACCACCAGGACGGCGCGTGGTGGCTCAAGAGCACCGACTTCGGCGACGACAAGGACCGCGTCGTCATCAAGAGCGACGGCAACGCCGCCTACATCGCCGGTGACATCGCCTACTTCCAGGACAAGCGGTCGCGCGGCTTCGACCTGTGCATCTACATGCTCGGCGCGGACCACCACGGCTACATCGGCCGGCTCAAGGCCGCGGCCGCCGCGTTCGGCGACGACCCGGACACCGTCGAGGTGATGATCGGGCAGATGGTCAACCTCGTGCGCGGCGGCGTCGCCGTGAAGATGAGCAAGCGCGCCGGCACGGTCATCACC
The DNA here is from genome assembly GCF_011058165.1 of Rhodococcus aetherivorans. Taxonomy (GTDB): domain Bacteria; phylum Actinomycetota; class Actinomycetes; order Mycobacteriales; family Mycobacteriaceae; genus Rhodococcus; species Rhodococcus aetherivorans. The sequence goes on along the minus strand of NZ_JAALEG010000033.1, from coordinate 23,335 downwards.
CTCGACGACCTCGTCGAGGCGATCGGCGTGGACGCCGCCCGCTACGCGCTGGTGCGCTCGTCGGTGGACCAGAGCATCGACATCGACCTCGAGCTGTGGGCCAGCACCACCAACGAGAACCCGGTCTACTACGTCCAGTACGCGCACGCCCGGCTCTCGTCCATCGCCCGGGGCGCCGCCGAGCTCGGTCTCGGCGCCGAGAACACCGCCGAGCTCGGTCTCGGCGCCGAGAACACCGCCGAGCTCGGTCTCGGCGCCGAGAACGCCGACCTGGCCCTGCTCACCCACGAGCGCGAGGGCGACCTGATCCGCACGATCGGCGAGTACCCGCGCGTCCTCGCCAAGGCCGCCGAACTGCGGGAACCGCACCGCGTCGCGCGGTACCTCGAGGAACTCGCCGGCACCTACCACCGCTTCTACGACTCCTGCCGCATCCTGCCGCAGGGCGACGAGGAGCCCGGCCCGCTGCACGCGGCGCGGCTCGCGCTGTGCGCGGCGACCCGTCAGGTGCTGGCCAACGGGCTCGGACTGCTCGGCGTGAGCGCCCCGGAGCGGATGTGAACGCGCACCCCGCCGGTCCCCGGCACGCCGAGATCCCGCACGCACCGGGCCTGACCGAGCGGCCCGCGAACGCCGGCGAGCTGAACCTGCTGCACCCGAACGTGTGGCCCCGCAACGCGCGGCGCGGCGACGACGGCGTCGTGACGATCGCCGGCGTGCCCGTCACCGAACTCGCGGAGAGATACGGCACCCCGCTCTTCGTCGTCGACGAGGACGACTTCCGCTCCCGGTGCCGGGACATCGCGGCCGCGTTCGGGCCGGGCGCGAAGGTGCACTACGCGTCGAAGGCGTTCCTGTGCACCGAGATCGCGCGCTGGGTCGAGCAGGAGGGCCTGTCCCTCGACGTCTCGACCGGCGGTGAGCTCGCCGTCGCGCTGCGCGCCGGCTTCCCGGCGGGGAAGATCGCCATGCACGGCAACAACAAGTCCGTGGCCGAGCTGCGGACCGCCGTCGCCGCAGGCGTCGGGCACATCGTCCTGGACTCCATGTCGGAGATCGACCTGCTCGACGCGGTCGCCGCCGAACTCGACGTCGTGCAGGACGTGCTGATCCGCGTCACGGTCGGCGTCGAGGCGCACACCCACGAGTTCATCTCCACCGCGCACGAGGACCAGAAGTTCGGGCTGTCCCTGGCCGGCGGGGTGGCCATGGCCGCGGTCCGCAAGGTGTTCGCGAGCGATCACCTGCGCCTGGTCGGCCTGCACAGCCACATCGGCTCGCAGATCTTCGACGTCGACGGGTTCGAGCTCGCCGCGCACCGGGTCATCGGCCTGCTGCGCGATGCCGTCCACGAATTCGGCGTCGACAAGACCGCGCAGATGAACATCGTCGACCTCGGCGGCGGCCTCGGCATCTCCTACGTGCCCAGCGACGACCCGCCGCCCGTGGAGGAACTCGCTGCCAAGCTGCGGCACATCGTGCAGACCGAGTCCGCACTCGCCGGCCTGCCCGAGCCGACGCTCGCGGTCGAGCCCGGACGCGCGATCGCCGGCCCCGGCACCGTGACCCTCTACGAGGTGGGCACCATCAAGGACGTCGCGGTGGGGGCTCACCAGGCACGCCGCTACATCAGCGTCGACGGCGGCATGAGCGACAACATCCGCACCTCCCTGTACCAGGCCGAGTACGAGGCCCGCCTGGTGTCGCGGTCCAGCGACGCGGAGCCCGTCGTGTCCCGCGTCGTCGGCAAGCACTGCGAGAGCGGCGACATCGTCATCCGCGACGCCTGGATGCCCGCCGACCTCGAAGCCGGCGACCTGTTGGCCGTCGCCGCGACCGGTGCATACTGCTACTCGATGTCCAGCAGGTACAACCTGCTGCCCCGGCCCGCCGTCGTGGCGGTCAAGGACGGCGCCGCCCGCGTCGTCCTGCGTCGGGAAACCGTGGAAGATCTGCTCAGCTTGGAGGTTACGGAGTGACGACCGAAGCGGTGACCAACGAACCGGGGCAGCGCCCGATCGGTGTGGCTGTGCTCGGGCACGGCACCGTCGGAGCCGAGGTCGTGCGCATCATCCGCGACGATGCCACCGATCTCGAGGCGCGCATCGGCGCGCCGCTCGAGCTGCGGGGCGTGGCCGTGCGCACCGTCCGCGACGACCGCGGCATCCCGCAGGACCTGCTCACCACGGACGCCGAGGGCCTGATCGCCCGCGACGACGTCGACATCGTGGTGGAGGTCATCGGCGGCATCGAACTGCCGCGCAAGCTCGTCCGCACGGCCCTGGACTCGGGCAAATCCGTGGTCACCGCCAACAAGGCCCTGCTCGCGGAGTACACGGGCGAGCTCGCCGAGGCCGCCGAGGCCAAGCGCGTGGACCTGTACTTCGAGGCGGCCGTCGCCGGCGCCATCCCGGTCATCCGGCCCCTCACCCAGTCCCTCGCCGGTGACAAGGTGAACCGGGTCCTCGGCATCGTCAACGGCACCACCAACTACATCCTCTCGGCCATGGACGAGACCGGCGCCGACTACGCCGAGACCCTCGCCGAGGCGGTCCGGCTCGGATACGCCGAGGCCGACCCGACGGCCGACGTCGAGGGCTTCGACGCCGCGTCCAAGGCTGCGATCCTGGCCTCGATCGCCTTCCACACCCGCGTCACCGCCGGCGACGTCTACCGCGAGGGCATCTCGAAGATCACCGCCGCCGACCTGACCACCGCGCGGGCGCTGAACTGCACCGTCAAGCTGCTGGCCATCTGCGAGCGGATCACCACCGACGGCAAGGACCGGGTCTCGGCGCGCGTCTACCCGGCCCTGGTGCCGCGCGAGCATCCCCTCGCCGCCGTCAACGGTGCGTTCAACGCGGTCGTCGTCGAGGCCGAGGCATCGGGCCGTCTGATGTTCTACGGCCAGGGTGCCGGCGGTTCGCCCACCGCCTCCGCGGTGATGGGCGACCTCGTGATGGCCGCCCGCAACCGGGTGCACGGGGGCCGGGGCCCGCGCGAATCACGGTACGCCGACCTCGAGATCGCCCCGATGAGCGACATCGTCACCCGCTACTACGTCAACCTGCAGGTCGCGGACCGGGCCGGCGTGCTCTCGGCGGTGGCCGCGGAGTTCGCCAAGCGGGACGTGAGCATCGCCGCCGTGCGCCAGGAGGGCGCCGGCGACGGAGCCCGCCTGGTGGTGCTGACCCATTGCGCCACCGACAAGGCGCTGTCGGACACCGTCGCAGCGCTCGACCAACTCGAATCCGTGATCGCTGTGACCAGCGTCCTGAGACTGGAGGGATCCGCCGAATGAGCGCGCCCGAGAAGAACACCGCCACCCCCGTGCACACCCCGTGGCCGGGTCTGATCGAGGCGTACCGTGACCGGCTCCCGATCGGCGAAAACTGGAAGACCATCACCCTCCGCGAGGGCGGCACCCCGCTGCTGCCCGCGGCGCACCTGTCGGAACTGACCGGTTGCGAGGTGCACCTGAAGGTCGAGGGCCTGAACCCGACCGGCTCGTTCAAGGACCGCGGCATGACGATGGCCGTCACCGACGCCCTCGCCCGCGGCCAGCAGGCCGTGCTGTGCGCCTCCACCGGCAACACCTCCGCCTCGGCGGCCGCATACGCCGTCAAGGCCGGCATGGGCTGCGCGGTGCTCGTGCCGGACGGCAAGATCGCGATGGGCAAGCTGGCCCAGGCGGTCATGTACGGCGCGAAGATCATCCAGGTCCAGGGCAACTTCGACGACTGTCTCGAGCTCGCCCGCAAGACCACCGCCGAGTTCCCCACCATCGGGCTGGTGAACTCCGTCAACCCCGTGCGCATCGAGGGGCAGAAGACGGCGGCGTTCGAGATCGCCGACGCGCTCGGCGACGCCCCCGACGTGCACGTGCTGCCCGTCGGCAACGCCGGCAACATCACCGCCTACTGGCGCGGCTACACCGAGTACTTCGCGGACGGCCTCACCACCCGCAAGCCGCGCATGCTCGGCGTCCAGGCCGCGGGCGCGGCACCGCTGGTGCACGGCGCCCCCGTCAAGGACCCCGAGACCATCGCCACCGCCATCCGCATCGGCGCCCCGGCGTCGTGGAACGGGGCGATGACCGCCAAGGAGGAGTCCGGCGGCGCGTTCCGGGCGGCCACCGACGAGGAGATCCTCGAGGCGTACCGGCTCGTCGCCGCCACCGAAGGCGTGTTCGTCGAACCGGCGTCCGCCGCGTCGATCGCCGGTCTGCTCGCCGCCCGCAAGGAGGGCTGGCTCGATTCCGGGCTGAAGGTCGTGTGCACCGTCACCGGCAACGGCCTGAAGGATCCCGACACGGCGCTGCTCGGGATGCCGCAGGTGGAGCCGATCCCGGTCGATCCGGTCGCTGTGGCCGCGGCGCTCGAGCTGGCCTAGTGACCGCCGCGCCCTCCTCCGTTGGGAAAGACGACATGACGCAGACGCTGCCCGTAGGGATCTCCGTGACCGCCCGGGTCCCGGCCTCGAGCGCGAATCTGGGCCCCGGTTTCGATTCGCTCGGGCTGGCCGTCGGGTTGTACGACGAGATCACGGTCACCACAACCGCATCGGGCCTCGAGGTGCGCGTCGAGGGCGAGGGCGCCGAAGAGGTGCCGTGGGGACCGTCGCACCTGGTGGTGCGGGCGGTCGAGCGTGGCCTCGAGGCCGCCGGAGTGTGGGCCGACGGCCTGGACGTGTTGTGCCGCAACGTTATTCCGCACTCGCGCGGCCTCGGCTCCTCGGCCTCGGCGGTCGTCGGAGGCCTGGCGGCCGCCAACGGGCTGGTGCGCAAGGTGGCTCCGGAGCGCGTGCTCGACGAGGCGCAGCTCGTCCAGCTCGCCTCCGAATTCGAGGGCCACCCGGACAATGCCTCCGCCAGCATCCTCGGCGGCGCGGTCGTGTCGTGGAGCGAGTCGGTCGTCGGCGACGAACAGCGCACCTACCGCGCGGTGCCCCTCACGGTCCACCCGGCGATCCGGGTCGTCGTGCTGGTGCCGTCGTCGCGCTCGTCCACCGCGCACACCCGCGGGCTGCTCCCCGATCTGGTGCCGCACCGCGACGCGGCGTTCAACGTCAGCCGCGCGGCGCTGGCCGTCGTCGCCCTCACCGAGCGGCCGGACCTGCTGATGCCGGCGACGGAGGACCTGCTGCACCAGGCGCAGCGCGCCCCGGCCCTGCCGCTGACCACCAAGTGGATCGCCGCCCTGCGCGCGGCGGGCATTCCCGCCGCGGTCTCCGGTGCCGGCCCCACGGTCCTCGCCCTCACGACCGAGTCGTTCCCCGCGGACCTGCGCGCGGCCGCGGAGGCCGACGACATGACCGTGCTCGAACTCGACGTCGCGGACGGCGTGCAGGTCGTGTGAGCGAGCCCGAACCTCTCGAGTCGGGCGCGAACCCCCGGGCGACGCGCCCGGGGGCTTCTTCTTGCTCAACGTACAGTTCGTCGCTATTCTGTGCTTAGTCCGCACGTCGTGCGTTTCAGTCGCTGGCTTTTCCAGGGCATTCACTCCAGATCCATCGGGGCGATCGATCCTGGATCGATCCTCACCTGACCTCGTTTCGGGGAGATGGACCGACCGCACCTGCCGGAGGATGGCGTGATGGCGGACGTGCCGACCGTTCGATCCGTGAACACGTACGGCAATCCCAGATCGACGCAAGATCTGCGGAACGAACCCTCGACTCTGCGTGGCGCGAGTGAGGGAAGGAAAGGATCTCCGTGACAGATACGGACCTGATCGCTACGCCTGTTCTCGATACCACGGATTCGTCCGCGGGAGCGCAGGCCACCGATCCTGCACAGACTGCACCGCGTGCCGGTGGGCGGCGTGGCGCCGGTCTCTCCGGCATGGTGCTGGCCGAGCTGCGGACTCTCGCGGCCGAACTCGGCATCAAGGGAACCTCCGGGATGCGCAAGGGCGATCTCATCGCCGCGATCAAGGAGCGTCAGGGCGGCGGAGCCGCCGAGACGGCTCCTGCGCCGGAACAGCCGGCCCGGCCCGTCCGGGCTCGTCGCGCCCGTGGTGCCGCCCAGGACGCGGCCCCGGCCGACACCGCCGCCCCCGCCGCCGAGCCGGCCCAGGCGCGGCCCGCCGCGACGACGGCGCCCGAGCAGCCCGCCGAGGTGGCGGAGCAGCCCGCCGACGGCGAGGCCGAGGGTGGCCGCCGGGGTCGTCAGCGTCGCGGTCGCCGAGGTGGCGACCAGGCCGCCGAGACGACCACCGCCGAGGCCCCGAAGGACGCCGCCGAGGCGCGGACCGACGAGAAGCCGCGCGCCGAGGAGAAGACCGAGGAGAAGGTCGAGCCGTCCGACGGCGGTCGGCGCGAGCGCGGTCAGCGCGACGGCCAGCGCGACCAGCGCGACGGCCAGCGCGACCAGGGGGAACGCCGCCGCGAGGACCGTGGTCAGGGCCCCCGTCAGGACGGCCGCGACGGCCGGGGTGGCGAGGACGACGAGGACGGCCGCGGGCGCCGCGGGCGCCGCTTCCGTGAGCGTCGTCGCGGACGTGACCGCGGCGAGGCCGGCGGTGACACACGCGAGCCCGAGATCCGCGAGGACGACGTCCTGCAGCCGGTCGCCGGCATCCTCGACGTCCTGGACAACTACGCGTTCGTCCGGACCTCCGGGTACCTGGCCGGCCCCAACGACGTGTACGTCTCGATGAACATGGTGCGCAAGAACGGCCTGCGCCGGGGCGACGCCATCACCGGTGCGGTCCGCGTGCCGCGCGAGGGGGAGCAGGGCAACCAGCGCCAGAAGTTCAACCCGCTGGTCCGGCTCGACACGGTCAACGGCGGCGACGTCGAGGCCGCCAAGCGCCGCCCGGAGTTCAACAAGCTCACCCCGCTGTACCCGAACCAGCGGCTGCGGCTCGAGACCACCCCGAACATCCTGACCACCCGCGTGATCGACCTGATCATGCCGATCGGCAAGGGCCAGCGTGCCCTGATCGTCTCGCCGCCTAAGGCCGGCAAGACGACGGTGATGCAGGACATCGCGAACGCGATCACGACCAACAACCCCGAGTGCTACCTCATGGTCGTGCTGGTGGACGAGCGGCCCGAAGAGGTCACCGACATGCAGCGCTCGGTCAAGGGCGAGGTCATCGCCTCGACCTTCGACCGGCCGCCGTCGGACCACACGTCGGTCGCCGAGCTTGCGATCGAGCGGGCCAAGCGGCTCGTCGAGCAGGGCCGCGACGTGGTCGTCCTGCTCGACTCGATCACGCGCCTCGGCCGCGCGTACAACAACTCGTCGCCGGCGTCGGGCCGCATCCTCTCCGGTGGTGTCGACTCGACCGCCCTGTACCCGCCGAAGCGGTTCCTGGGCGCGGCTCGCAACATCGAGAACGGCGGCTCGCTCACCATCATCGCCACGGCCATGGTGGAGACGGGTTCGACGGGCGACACGGTGATCTTCGAGGAGTTCAAGGGCACCGGCAACGCCGAGCTCAAGCTCGACCGCAAGATCGCCGAGCGGCGCGTGTTCCCGGCGGTGGACGTCAACCCCTCCGGTACGCGCAAGGACGAGCTGCTGATGAGCCCCGACGAGTTCGCGGTGGTGCACAAGCTGCGCCGCGTGCTCTCCGGTCTGGACTCGCACCAGGCCATCGATCTGCTCATCGACCGGCTCAAGAAGAGCAAGAGCAACATCGAGTTCCTCCTGCAGGTGTCGAAGACGGCACCGGGAGCGCTCGACGACTGATCGCCGCGGCAGCGGCGCCGCATGCCCGGGGGCGGAATTTCTTCCCCCGGGCATGCGTTTGGCATAATCGAACAGCTCAGTCCGGTCCCGGTTCACGTCTCCGATCCGCGGAGGCGACCCGGCGGCCACGAAAGGGACACCATGAAGGCAGGAATCCACCCGAACTACGTGACGACCACCGTCGTCTGCGGTTGCGGGAACACGTTCGAGACGCGCAGCACCGCAGAGTCGGGACGGATCACCGTCGAGGTCTGCTCGCAGTGCCACCCGTTCTACACGGGCAAGCAGAAGATCCTCGACACCGGCGGACGCGTCGCCCGCTTCGAGGCCCGCTACGGCAAGCGCGACACCAAGAAGGCTGCTGCCGACAAGTAGCTGTCTCGCCGACGCCCGGTTCTGTCTCAGCCACAGACCGGGCGTCGGCCTTTTTCCATCCCGATCCGGGCGCGGCACGGATCGGCACGACGGACGAGTGGAGCGAATCACATGGCGGGGCAGACCAAGCCGTCGGCCATCGACGACATCCTGGCCGAACACGCCGGTCTCGAGCAGCAGCTGTCCGATCCGGCGCTGCACAACGACCCGGCGACGGCCCGCAAGGTCGGCAAGCGGTTCGCCGAGCTCGCTCCCGTCATGGCCACCTACACCAAGCTGCGGGCCGCGCGCGACGATCTCGAGGCCGCGCGTGAGCTCGCCGCGGACGACGCCGCCTTCGCGACCGAGATTCCCGCCCTCGAGGAGCGGGTGAGCGAACTCGACAAGGCGCTCACCGACCTGCTCGCCCCGCGCGATCCGCACGACGGCGACGACGTGGTGCTCGAGGTCAAGTCGGGGGAGGGCGGTGAGGAGTCCGCGCTGTTCGCCGCCGACCTCGCCCGCATGTACATCCGGTACGCCGAGCGCGCCGGCTGGCGCGTGGAGGTCCTCGGCGCGACCATCTCCGACCTCGGCGGTTACAAGGACGCGACACTGTCGATCAAGTCGAAGAGCGATGTGCGCGACGGCGTCTGGTCGCGCCTGAAGTTCGAGGGGGGCGTGCACCGCGTCCAGCGTGTCCCCGTCACCGAGTCCCAGGGCCGGGTGCACACCTCGGCGGCCGGCGTGTTCATCTACCCCGAGCCGGACGAGGTGGAGGAGGTCCAGATCGACGAGTCGGACCTGCGCATCGACGTGTACCGCTCCTCCGGCAAGGGTGGTCAGGGCGTCAACACCACCGACTCGGCGGTGCGCATCACGCACCTGCCCACCGGCATCGTCGTCACGTGCCAGAACGAGCGGTCCCAGCTGCAGAACAAGGCACGGGCGATGCAGGTGCTCGCCGCGCGGCTGCAGGCCGCGGCGGAGGAGGCCGCCGAGGCGGAGGCCTCCGCGGGCCGCGCCAGCCAGGTGCGCACGGTGGACCGCTCCGAGCGCATCCGCACCTACAACTTTCCCGAGAACCGGATCACCGATCACCGCATCGGCTTCAAGGCCCACAACCTCGACGGTGTGCTCGACGGCGACATGGACGCCCTGCTCGACGCCCTGGGCAAGGCCGACCGGGAGGCCCGGCTCGCCGCGGAGTGACGCCGTGAGCCGGGCCCCGGGCGGCTACTGCGCGGTCTCGCCGGGTTCGTCGCCCGGATCGTCGTCCCCGGGCACCTGCGAGATGTCGATGCCGGGAAGCAGGAAGCAGCTCTCGCCCTTCGCGTTCTGATGCGGTCCCCACACGGCGGACACGACGGTGCCCGGCCCGGTGTTCAGCAGCGCGACCGGGACGTCGCTGCTCTGCGGTGTCGCGGTCAACGAGGCGCCCCCCGTCTGCCAGGTGGCCGTGTTGACCCAGCCCACCTGACCGTTCTGCGCCTTCTGCTCGCCGACGGCGAAGAACAGCCGACCCTCCTCGAGGGCGTCGCTGTCCGTCTCGGTCACGCTGTGGATCGGCGCGACGTAGCTGCAGAGCAGCGGCGTGGGTTGGACGTCGATCGGCGATGCGGAGGCAAGTCCGGGCGCTGCGAGGCTGCCGGCGGCTCCGAGCGCGACGACGGCCGCTGCCCGAACCGCGAATCCCGACTTCGTCACAGGAAGATCCTTCCGTAGTTCCGTAGTGCTGCCTGACACGGACGATCTCGATCATGCCGCAGACCGGATGCGTGACCTGTCCGTTTCCGTGTGGTGACCGGCATGGCAGTCTGTACGCCGTGACTCGTCAACCCCTGCGCCTGGCGATCCTCGAAGCGGTGTCGGTGCTCGAGGAAGCCGGTGTCCCCAGCCCGCGTGTGGACGCCGAGCTGCTCGCCGCGCATCTGCTCGGCATCGAGCGCACCCGTCTCGGGCTCGTGCCGCTCGTCGACCCCGCCATGGTCGACGCGTACCGCGCGATGATCGCGCAGCGTGCCAAGCGGATCCCGCTGCAGTACATCACCGGCAGCACGGGGATGGGGGAGATCGACATCGAGGTCGGCCCCGGCGTCTTCGTCCCGCGGCCCGAGACCGAGCTGCTGCTGGCCTGGGCCCTGGCGTACCTGGAAGGACTCCAGGAGCATCCGCCGGTGGTGCTCGACCTGTGCACCGGCTCGGGCGCCCTCGCGCTGGCCGTTGCGCACGCCCGGCCCGACGCGGTCGTCCACGCCGTCGAACTCGAGCCCCACGCCCTGGCCTGGGCGCGGCGGAACGCGGAACGCTGCGCGGCGGCGGGGGACACGCCGATCCTCCTGCATCAGGGCGACGTGACGGACCGCAACCTGCTCACCTCGCTCGAGGGCCGGGTCGACATCGTGGTGTCGAATCCGCCCTACATTCCCGAGGGCACCGACCTCCCGCCCGAGGTGATCGAGCACGACCCGCACTCGGCGCTGTTCGGCGGTCCCGACGGGCTGTCGGTGATCAAGCCGATGGTGTCGAACATTGCCCGCTGGCTGCGGATCGGCGGTGCCGTCGGCGTCGAGCACGACGACACGAACGGTGCCCAGGTCGCGGAGCTGTTCGCGCAGCGCCGCGTGTTCGGTGACGTGACCGAGCACCCCGATCTGGCGGGCCGGCCGCGGTTCGTCGTCGCCCGCCGGGTGCCGACCGACGTGGAGGCGCGGCGCGGCGGATCCCAGGGCGGGACGGGTGTGTGATGCCGGACACGTTCGCGGCAGTGGAAGGATGAACCCGTGAGCACCGTCTACGACTGCAGTCGCCCCGATTCCCGCGCCGCCGGTCTGACCGCCGCCAAGGGTGCGCTCAAGGCCGGACGGCTCGTCGTCGTGCCCACGGACACGGTGTACGGGATCGCGGCGGATGCCTTCGACAGCGATGCGGTGACCAGTCTGCTGCGCGCCAAGGGCCGGGGCCGGGACATGCCGGTGCCGGTGCTGGTCGGCTCGTGGAACACGATCGACGGCCTGGTGAACACCGTTCGTCCGCAGGCGCGGGAACTCATCCGTGCCTTCTGGCCCGGCGGTCTCAGTCTCGTTGTGCACCAAGCGCCCTCGCTCGCATGGGACCTGGGGGACACGCGCGGCACCGTGATGCTGCGCATGCCGTTGCACCCCGTTGTGCTCGAGTTGCTGCGCGAGGTGGGCCCGCTGGCCGTGTCGAGCGCGAACGTCTCCGGCCGTCCGCCGGCCACCACGGTGGACGAGGCGCGCACCCAGCTCGGCGGGTCGGCGAGCGTGTACCTCGACGGCGGACCGGCCGAACACGCCGTCGCCTCCACCATCGTCGACCTGACCGCCGACCGGCCCCGCGTGCTGCGCGAGGGCGCCGTGGCGGTCGAGGACATCGCGGAGGTGCTGGGCGAGGACCCGGCGCAGCTGCGTGCCGGCGGGGAGTGACGGCGGGGACCGGGCGAAGTGACTGCCGCCGACACGGCATCCCTGGTGCTGGCCCAGTCGGGCCGCGGCGCCGGCGTGCCCATCCGTGAGCTGCTGCTCGTGCTCCTCACCGCCGCGGTCGTCACCTTCCTCTCGACCGGGGCCGTGCGGATCGCCGCGATCCGGTTCGGTGCCGTCGCGGTGCCCCGGGACCGCGACGTGCACGTCCAGCCGACGCCACGGCTCGGCGGCGTCGGCATGTACATCGGGCTGGTGGCGGGCCTGCTGTTCGCCCAGCAGCTGCCGGCGCTGACCAGAGGCTTCGAGTACACCCCCGACATGGGTGCGGCGCTGGTGTCGGGCACCATCATCGTGATCGTCGGGATCATCGACGACCGTTGGGGACTCGACGCCCTGACCAAGTTCGTCGGGCAGGTCACGGCGGCGGGCGTGCTCGTCGTGATGGGCGTGAGCTGGATCGTCATCTACGAGCCGTTCGGCGGCAGCACCCTCATCCTCGACCAGTTGCAGGCGGGGCTGTTCACCGTGCTGGTCGCGGTGGTGATGATCAACGCGATGAACTTCGTCGACGGCCTCGACGGGCTCGCGGCCGGCCTGGGACTGATCGCAGCCGTCGCGATCTGTGCGTTCTCCGTCGGGCTGTTGCACGACCAGGGCGGCGACGTCAGCGCGTATCCGCCCGCCCTGATCGCCGCGGCCCTCGCCGGCGCCTGCCTCGGCTTCCTGCCGCACAACTTCCAGCCGGCCCGGATCTTCATGGGCGACTCCGGATCGATGCTGATCGGCCTGATGCTGGCGGCGACCTCGACGAGCGCGTCGGGACGCATCCCCCTGGCCGCCTACGGCACCCGCGACCTGCTCGGCCTGCTCTCCCCGCTGATCCTCGTCGGGGCTGTCATGTTCATCCCCATTCTCGACCTGCTGCTGGCGATCGTCCGGCGCACCCGGGCCGGGGTCAGCCCCTTCAGTCCCGACAAGATGCACCTGCATCACCGGTTGCTGCAGATCGGGCACTCGCACCGCCGGGTGGTGCTGCTGATCTACCTGTGGGTCGGGGTGCTCGCGTTCGGGGCCGTCGGCTCCTCCCTGCTCGACCGGCGGGCCGTCGTGCTGCTCGTGGCGGGTGGACTGGTGTTCGCGCTGGTCGTCACGGCGGTGCCGTCGCTGCGTCACGAGGACGCCGACCGTCCCCGGCGACGCTGGGGCCGGCGCCGGGTCCGTTAGGCTTGATTCCCGTGACCTCCCCGGATCGGCCCCTGCCCGCCCTGCCCGACTCTTCCGCGCCGATGCGCGCCGCCGTCCGCTACGGCGTGCTCGGACTGATCGCACTGACGATCGTCGCGACGGTGATCGGCGGCCTCGTCGCCGGCCTGCCGGGCGTGTGGGGCGCGCTGATCGGCGCGGCCGTGGGAGGGGGGTTCATTCTCTTCACCGCTCTCGGCGTGCTGCTCACCGCCCGGCTCCCGGCGACGACGGCGGGCGCGGTGCTGCTGGGCACCTGGCTGCTCAAGCTGATCCTCGCGATCGTGGTGATGATGCTGCTCAAGCCGCTCGATTTCTACGACAAGGGTGCGCTGGTGCTCACCATCGTCTTCGCGCTGCTCATCGTCCTGGGGGCCGAGACCTACGGTGTGCTGTCGCAGCGGGCGCTGTACGTGGAGCCTGCCGGTAGCGCTGAGCAGGGGAACAACGACGAGCGGTAGTACCGCCGTTGTCAATGACCTGGCGGTACGGGCACCCGCCTACACAACGTCGTAGAAGTGTTGATAAGGTCGTCCCAAGCGAGTGCGACTGCCTGCGATTCCGGAGGAGTCGAGTGCGGTTGTGCCCTCGCAGGCGGTCGTGTTCGAATGGCCGCCGAGTCGACGAGAGTCGCCGACACCGACAGACGCTGGCCCCGATCGGGAGCCGACAGCAGCTGGCGAATACGCGAGCCGACCTGGTCGACTTGTTGGATCGTCAATGTCCGATCGAACCGCAGACGGCAATGCCTGCGGCCGACTACGGGAGAGAGCGCTGAGCGTCACCACCTTGGCTGCCGGAGAATTCCACGCGCCGTCACTAGCCGATTTCTTCCCCCCAGCAGTTCTGTTCGAAGGCACCCCCTTCGAAATGGACCGCCTGATGCTCATCCGCGTCGTCGTGGCCGTGCTCGTGGCGCTGTTCTTCGCGCTCGCGATGCGCAGCCCGAAGATTGTGCCCCGCGGTGTGCAGAACGTCGCCGAGATCATGATCGACTTCGTGCGGATCAACATCGCCGAGGACATCCTCGGCAAGCAGCAGGGCCGCCGATTCCTTCCGGTGCTCGTGACCATTTTCTTCCTCGTGGTCGGTCTCAACCTGACGTCGGTCATCCCGTTCCTGAACATCTCGTCGAACGCGCGCATCGGTATGCCGATCGTGCTGGCCGCGCTGGCCTACGTCGTCTTCAACTACGTGGGCATCAAGAAGTACGGGTTCTTCCGCTACGTCAAGAGCAGCATCGTCGTCCCGAACCTGCCCCCCGCGCTGCACGTGCTGGTCATCCCGATCGAGTTCATCTCGACGTTCCTGCTGCGCCCGTTCACGCTCACCATCCGTCTCATGGCGAACATGCTGGCCGGCCACATCATGCTGGTGCTGTTCTTCAGCGCAACCCAGTTCTTCTTCTTCAGCTCCGAAGGCGCGATGAAGATCTTCGGCATCGGCTCGCTGATCGGTGGCGTCGCGTTCACCTTCTTCGAGCTGCTGGTGATCGTCCTGCAGGCGTACATCTTCTCGCTGTTGACGGCGGTGTACATCGACCTGGCGCTGCACGCCGAAGAGCACTAGCGCGCCGACCGGCACTACCCACACAACACACAGACTGACTCGGTTGCCGATCCCCGGGGCCGAGCCACAAGAAAGGGAATGGAACACCAATGAGCGTTGCGCTTCAGGCAGTTGACGTCCTCGCCCAGACGGAGAGCACCATCAGCGGTCTCGGTGCGGTCGGCTACGGCCTCGCGGCCATCGGCCCCGGCATCGGCATCGGCATCGTCGTCGGCAAGGCGATCGAGGGCATGGCCCGCCAGCCCGAGATGGCCGGCCAGCTGCGCACCACCATGTTCCTCGGTATCGCGTTCACCGAGGCCCTGGCGCTGATCGGTATCGTCGCCGGCTTCATCTTCTGATCTGACGACCATGGCTGACAGCATCCTGTTGCTCGCGGCGGAGGCGGAGGACCAAAATCCTCTGCTCCCCGCGACGTATGACATCGTCTGGTCGCTGGTCGCCCTGATCATCGTCGGGCTCGTCTTCTGGAAGTACGTGCTTCCGCTGTTCCAGAAGGTGCTCGACGAGCGTTCGGAGCTGATCGAAGGCGGCATCAAGAAGGCCGAGGAAGCTCAGGCCGAGGCAAAGGCCGCGCTCGAGCAGTACCGCGCGCAGCTCGCCGAGGCCCGCACCGAGGCGGCGCAGATCCGCGAGGAGGCCCGTGCCCAGGGCCAGCAGATCATCGCGGACATGAAGGCCCAGGCCCAGGAGGAGAGCGACCGCATCGTCGCTGCCGGTCACAACCAGCTGCAGGCCCAGCGCCAGCAGATCGTGACCGAGCTGCGCGGCGATCTCGGACGCACCGCCGTGGATCTGGCCGAGAAGGTCATCGGGGAGTCCCTCTCCGACGACGTCAAGCGTGCCGGCTCGATCGACCGCTTCCTCAGCGAGCTCGACTCCCTCAGCGCTGACTCTGCATCCCGAAAGTGAGCACCATGTACGCAGCAAGCCGTGAGGCACTCGCTCAGACGCGTTCCGCGCTGCAGGGCGCGTTGGCGTCGAGCACCGCATCCGCTGCCGCGGGTGCCGCAACTGCAGCTGCGGCGCAGGCCGGCTCCGAGCTGTTCTCGGTGGTCGAGGTGCTCGACGATCAGCGCACCCTGCGGAGTGCGCTGGCCGACGCCTCGGCCCCGGCAGCCGGTCGGCAGGCACTGGCCGAGCGGGTCTTCGGGAGCAAGGTCTCGCCCGTCACCCTCGCGACCCTGAAGGCGGCGGCCGGGCAGGACTGGTCGACCCAGTCCGACCTGACCAACTCCCTCGTTCAGCTGGGCCGCGAAGCCCTCCTGTCGGCGGCGGCGGACCAGAACCAGCTCGACACCGTCGAGGACGAGCTGTTCCGGCTCGGTCGCATCGTGGCCGGCAACGCCGAACTCGAACAGGCCCTCTCCGATCGCACCAAGCCGCTGGCGGCCAAGCGGGAGTTCCTCTCGCGTCTGCTCTACGGCAAGTCCACGGCGATCACCGAGGCCCTGGCCGTGCAGGCCGTCGGACGGCTGAAGGACAAGGCCCCGGCCGACGCGTTCGACGCACTGTCGAACCTCGCCGCCACCCAGCGGGACCGCGCCGTCGCCCACGTGCGCAGCGCGGCACCTCTCAGCGCGGCGCAGGCCGAACGGCTCACCGGTATCCTGACCAGAACGTACGGGAAACCGGTCACGGTGCACGTCGAGGTGGTTCCCGAGCTTCTCAGTGGATTGGTCGTCCGGGTGGGCGACGAGGTCATCGACGGCACCGCCGCGGGTCGACTCGCCGCAGTGCGCAAGAGCCTCACGTAGTCCACTACCGAACACACACACATAGCGATCTTTTCGAAGACCAGATACCGAGAGCAGGAAGAACATGGCGGAGCTGACGATCTCCTCCGACGAGATCCGTAGCGCGATCGACAACTACACCGCGAGCTACTCCCCGGAGGCCTCCCGCGAGGAGGTCGGCGTGGTCGCCGACACCAGTGACGGCATCGCGCACATCAGCGGTCTGCCGTCGGCGATGGCCAACGAGCTGCTGGAGTTCCCCGGCGGTGTGCTGGGCGTGGCCCTGAACCTCGACGCCACCGAGATCGGTGCCGTCATCCTCGGCGACTACCAGGACCTCGAAGAGGGCCAGGAAGTCAAGCGGACCGGCGACGTTCTGTCGGTGCCGGTCGGCGACGGCTACCTCGGCCGCGTCGTGAACCCCCTGGGCCAGCCGATCGACGGCCTCGGCGACATCGAGGCGACCGAGAACCGGGCCCTCGAGCTGCAGGCCGCGACCGTGCTGCAGCGCCAGCCGGTCGAGGAGCCGCTGCAGACCGGCATCAAGGCCATCGACGCGATGACCCCGATCGGCCGCGGCCAGCGCCAGCTGGTCATCGGCGACCGCAAGACGGGCAAGACCGCCGTCTGCGTCGACGCGATCCTGAACCAGAAGGCCAACTGGGCCTCCGGCGACCCGAAGCAGCAGGTCCGCTGCATCTACGTCGCGATCGGCCAGAAGGGCTCCACCATCGCGGGCGTCAAGGCCGCCCTCGAGGAGCACGGCGCGATGGAGTACACCACCATCGTCGCGGCCCCCGCCTCCGACTCCGCCGGCTTCAAGTGGCTCGCCCCCTACACCGGCTCGGCCATCGGCCAGCACTGGATGTACCAGGGCAAGCACGTGCTCATCGTGTTCGACGACCTGACCAAGCAGGCCGAGGCGTACCGCGCGATCTCCCTGCTGCTGCGCCGCCCGCCGGGACGTGAGGCCTACCCGGGCGACGTGTTCTACCTGCACTCCCGTCTGCTGGAGCGCTCGGCCAAGCTGTCCGACGAGCTCGGTGGCGGTTCGCTGACGGCCCTGCCGATCATCGAGACCAAGGCCAACGACGTCTCGGCCTACATCCCGACCAACGTCATCTCCATCACCGACGGCCAGGTCTTCCTCGAGTCCGACCTGTTCAACAAGGGCATCCGCCCCGCCATCAACGTCGGTATCTCGGTGTCCCGAGTCGGTGGCGCGGCGCAGACCAAGGGCATGAAGAAGGTGTCCGGCTCGCTGCGTCTGGAGCTCGCGCAGTTCCGTGAGCTCGAGGCGTTCGCCGCCTTCGCCTCCGACCTCGATGCGGCCTCGAAGGCGCAGCTCGAGCGTGGCCAGCGTCTGGTCGAGCTCCTCAAGCAGGACCAGTACTCCCCGGTCGCCGTCGAGGACCAGATCGTGTCGATCTACCTCGCGGGTGAGGGCGTCTACGACTCGGTTCCCGTCGGCGACGTGCGCCGCTTCGAGGCCGAGCTGCTCGAGGACCTGCACCACAGCGCCTCGGGCGTCTACGAGCAGATCGCCGGCGGCAAGGCGCTGACCGACGACTCCGCATCCGCGCTGCTCGCCGCGACCAACAAGTTCAAGGAGGGCTTCATCGCCTCCGACGGAACCCGCGTCGTGAACGAGGCCGAGGCCGAGGCCCTGGGCGCCGACGAGGTCGAGCAGGAGCAGGTTTCCGTCAAGCGCACCACTGTTCGCAAGTGAGCGTGGAGACCATGACCCAGCGTCCTGTGAAGGGAGTGTGATCGACGAATGGCAAGCCTGCGCGAGCTCCGCTCGCGGATCAAGTCGGTCAACTCGACCAAGAAGATCACCAAGGCGCAGGAGCTGATCGCGACGTCGCGGATCACGAAGGCTCAGGCCCGAGTGGCTGCGTCCAAGCCGTACGCCGAGGAGATCACCAAGGTGCTCTCCGAACTGGCGAGCGCGTCCGCGTCGCTGGATCACCCCCTGCTCAACGAACGGCCCAACCCGAGGCGTGCCGCAGTCCTGGTTGTCACCAGTGACCGTGGCATGGCCGGCGGCTACAACGCCAACGTCCTCAAGGAGGCCGAGGAGCTGCGGCAGCTGCTGGTCAGCGAGGGCAAGGAGCCGGTGTTCTACGTGCTCGGTGCCAAGGGCCTGAGCTACTACACCTTCCGCGGCCGGCAGGTTGCGGGGGCGTGGACCGGCTTCTCGCAGGAGCCGCGCTACACGGATGCGGCCAAGGCGAGTCGTCACCTGGTGGAACTGTTCATGGCCGGGTCCGGCAACGAGGTGCCCGCGCCGAACGGTGAGGGCACGATCGAGGGCGTCGACGAACTGCACATCGTCTACACCCGCTTCGTCTCGATGCTGACCCAGACCCCCGAGGTGCGCCGGATGGCGCCGCTCGAGGTGACCGTCACCGAGGACGAGATCGACCTCGGCGAGGACATGCTCACCGACGGCCGGCACGTCGGCAGCAACGGCGGGCCCCGGCCCGGCTACAACTTCGAGCCGGAGGCCTCGACGCTGCTCGCGGCGCTGCTGCCGAAGTACATCAGCACCCGCATCTTCGCGTCGCTGCTCGATGCCGCGGCATCGGAGTCGGCTGCTCGGCGTACCGCCATGAAGGCGGCCACCGACAATGCCACGGAACTGGTGAACACCCTCAGCCGTCAGGCCAACCAGGCCCGCCAGGCGCAGATCACCCAGGAAATCAGCGAGATCGTCGGCGGTGCCAACGCGCTCGCCTCGAGTGCAGGAAGTGACTAAGCACATGACCGCAGCAGTAACCGATAACTACGGGGCGGGGGCGGCCTCGGCCACCGCCGGCCGCGTCGTTCGGGTCATCGGCCCCGTCGTGGACGTCGAGTTCCCGCGTGGTGCCGTTCCCGCTCTGTTCAACGCCCTGCACGCAGAGGTCACTCTGCCGTCCGTGGCGAAGACCCTGACCTTCGAGGTCGCGCAGCACCTGGGTGACAACCTGGTGCGCACGATCTCCATGCAGCCCACCGACGGCCTGGTGCGCGGCACCACGGTCGTCGACACGGGCCGTCCGATCTCCGTGCCGGTCGGCGACGTCGTCAAGGGCCACGTGTTCAACGCCCTCGGTGACTGCCTCGACGCCCCGGGCACCGGGCGCGACGGCGAGCAGTGGGGCATCCACCGCAAGCCGCCGGCCTTCGACCAGCTCGAGGGCAAGACCGAGATCCTCGAGACCGGCATCAAGGTCATCGACCTGCTGACCCCGTACGTCAAGGGCGGCAAGATCGGTCTGTTCGGTGGTGCCGGTGTCGGCAAGACCGTTCTGATCCAGGAGATGATCACCCGTATCGCGCGTGAGTTCTCCGGCACGTCGGTGTTCGCCGGCGTCGGCGAGCGCACCCGTGAGGGCACCGACCTCCACCTCGAGATGGAGGAGATGGGCGTCCTCCAGGACACCGCCCTCGTCTTCGGCCAGATGGACGAGCCGCCGGGAACGCGTATGCGCGTCGCCCTGTCCGCGCTGACCATGGCGGAGTACTTCCGCGATATTCAGGGCCAGGACGTGCTGCTGTTCATCGACAACATCTTCCGGTTCACCCAGGCCGGTTCCGAGGTGTCGACCCTGCTCGGTCGTATGCCGTCGGCCGTCGGTTACCAGCCGACGCTGGCCGACGAGATGGGTGAGCTCCAGGAGCGGATCACCTCGACCCGTGGCCGCTCGATCACCTCGCTGCAGGCGATCTACGTCCCCGCCGACGACTACACCGACCCGGCGCCGGCCACGACGTTCGCGCACCTCGATGCGACCACCGAGCTCTCGCGTCCGATCTCGCAGATGGGTATCTACCCCGCTGTGGATCCGCTGACGTCGACCTCGCGCATCCTCGAGCCCGGCATCGTCGGTGCCGAGCACTTCCGCGTCGCCAACGAGGTGAAGCGGATCCTGCAGAAGTACAAGGAGCTGCAGGACATCATCGCCATCCTCGGTATGGACGAGCTCTCCGAGGAGGACAAGGTCCTCGTCGGCCGCGCCCGTCGTCTGCAGAAGTTCCTCGGCCAGAACTTCATCGTGGCCGAGAAGTT
Organism: Rhodococcus aetherivorans; assembly: GCF_011058165.1. Classification (GTDB taxonomy): domain Bacteria; phylum Actinomycetota; class Actinomycetes; order Mycobacteriales; family Mycobacteriaceae; genus Rhodococcus; species Rhodococcus aetherivorans. The sequence continues at coordinate 3,232 of NZ_JAALEG010000033.1, read as the reverse complement.
CACCGGCGAGCCCGGCTCCGTGGTGCCGCTGCGCGACACCATCGAGGCATTCGACCGCGTCACCAAGGGTGAGTTCGACCACCTGCCCGAGCAGGCGTTCAACAGCTGCGGTGGACTCGACGACGTCGAGGCCGCTGCCAAGAAGATCGCCGGGAAGTAGTCCGCGATGGCTGAAATGACCGTGGACCTCGTTGCCGTCGAGGAGCGCCTGTGGTCGGGCACCGCCCGGCTGGTCAGCGCCCAGACGACCGAGGGCGAGATCGGTGTCATGCCGGGCCACGAGCCTGTCCTGGGCCAGCTCGTGGAGGGCGGCGTCGTCTCCATCACGACCGGCGACGGCGAGCGCGTCGTCGCGGCCGTGCACGGCGGCTTCCTCTCGGTGACCGCCACGACGGTGACGATCCTCGCCGAGGCCGCGGAGCTGACGGAGAACATCGACGTCGAGTCCGCGCGCGCCGTGCTGAGCGAAAGCCGGGACGAGGCCGAGATCGCCGCGGCGCGGGGCCGGCTCCGGGCTGTCGAGCGGGCCTGACCGGACACGAGAAGCCGCGACGGAGCCGACGAGCAGTGTCAGTTGGAATGATTGTTCTCATCGTTCTGGTGATACTGCTCGCGGCTGCCGTCGCGGCTTTTCTCTATCGCCTCGTCACCCTGCGGGGCGGCGGCACCGCCGCGATCCTGCGGCGCCTGCCCAACGGCGCCGGCGCCGGGTGGCGGCACGGCGTCATCCGTTACGGCGAGCGCACGCTCGTCTTCTACAAGCTCTCCAGCCTGCGCCCGGGCCCGGACTCGCGCCTCGCCCGGCAGGGAGTCGAGGTGCGCAGCCGTCGCGCGCCCGAGGGCAGTGAGCACGACATCATGACCGAGGACATCGTGATCCTCGAAATCCAGGACGGCGCAAACAACTTCGAGATCGCTCTCGACAGCGGTGCGCTCACCGCCTTCCTGTCCTGGCTCGAATCCCGGCCCTCGGACCGATCCCTGCGCGGCCGGCCGAACTGAGGTCCGGCCGACCGGGTCCTCACGCGCCCGCGCCCGGCTTCCAGAGCACGTCACCATCCGGGTTCGCGACGCGACCGAGGATGAAGAGCAGATCCGACAGCCGGTTGAGGTACTTCGCCGGCAGCACATTCGTGTCGTCCGGGTGGGTGGCCACCGCCGCCCAGGCGGAGCGCTCCGCCCGCCGTGCCACCGTCCGGGCCGTGTGCAGCAGGGCCGCCAGCGCGGTGCCGCCGGGGAGAATGAAGGAATCGAGCGGCGCCAGTTCCTCGTTGAACTCGTCGCACCAGCGCTCGAGCCGATCGATGTACCCCTGCGTGATCCGCAGCGGCGGATACTTCGGCTCCGGCACCACCGGCGTCGACAGGTCGGCTCCGGCGTCGAACAGGTCGTTCTGGATCTGGCGCAGGACCGGCACCATCCGTTCCGGTACGTCGCCCACAGCCAGCGCCACGCCGAGCGCCGCATTCGTCTCGTCGCAGTCCGCGTAGGCGATCAGCCTCGGGTCGTTCTTCGACACCCGCGAGAAGTCGCTGAGGCCCGTCGTACCGTCGTCGCCGGTGCGGGTGTAGATCCGTGTGAGATGGACAGCCATGCAGGTCACGGTACCGCTCCCGTATTCCCGCAGTGTGGTCGATAGGCTGTGGCGTTGTGAGTGATCGCTTTCTTGTCTCCGGTGGTAACCGGCTTGTCGGTGAGGTAGTCGTCGGGGGCGCCAAGAACAGCGTGCTCAAGCTGATGGCAGCCGCCCTGTTGGCGGAGGGGACGAGCGTCATCACCAACTGCCCGGACATCCTCGACGTGCCGCTGATGGCCGAGGTTCTCCGCGGGCTCGGATGCGACGTGGAGCTCGAGGGTGACGAGGTACGCATCACGACCCCCGCGCAGCCGAAGTACCAGGCAGATTTCGCCGCCGTCCGGCAATTCCGTGCGTCGGTGTGTGTCCTCGGACCGCTGGTGGCTCGGTGCCGCAAGGCCGTCGTCGCGCTGCCGGGCGGCGATGCGATCGGCTCGCGGCCGCTCGATATGCACCAGACGGGGCTCCGCCTGCTGGGGGCGCACAGCACGATCGAGCACGGCTGTGTGGTGGCCGAGGCCGACGACCTGCACGGCAACGCGATCCGCCTGGCCTTTCCGTCGGTGGGGGCCACCGAGAACATCCTGATGGCCGCCGTTCTCGCGAGCGGAGAGACCACGATCGACAACGCGGCTCGGGAGCCGGAGATCGTCGACCTGTGCACCATGCTGGTCCAGATGGGTGCCCGCATCTCCGGGGCCGGCACCTCGACGCTGACGATCATGGGCGTCCCCCGGCTCGAACCCACCACCCACCGCGTCATCGGGGATCGCATCGTCGCGGCGACGTGGGGGATCGCGGCGGCGATGACACGCGGCGACGTCCGCGTGCGCGGCGTCAACCCGAAGCACCTGAGCCTCGTCCTCGACAAGCTCCGTGCCGCCGGCGCGGAGGTGACGCCCGAGGTGGACGGCTTCCGGGTTGTTCAGCACGACCGTCCCCGGGCGGTCAACTTCGCGACCCTGCCGTATCCCGGCTTCCCGACCGACCTGCAGCCCATGGCGATCGGGCTCGCGGCGGTCGCCGACGGCACGTCGATGATCACGGAGAACGTCTTCGAGGCGCGGTTCCGGTTCGTCGAGGAGATGATCCGGCTCGGCGCCGATGCGCGCACCGACGGGCACCATGCCGTGGTCCGCGGTGTCGAGGAGCTGTCGAGTGCGCCGGTGTGGTCGTCGGACATCCGTGCCGGTGCCGGACTGGTCCTGGCCGGGCTGTGTGCGGACGGCGTCACCGAGGTGCACGACGTCTACCACATCGACCGCGGCTACCCGAGATTCGTGGAGATCATCGAGGAGCTCGGTGGCGTCATCGAGCGGGTCAACTCCGACTCCTGATGCGGAGCGCCGAAATCGGCTGTGCCTCAGTCATTTCGGGCTCAAACGGGCGGGTGGACGACATGGCTCGTCCGAATGTGCCGCGCATCACGGTGGAGTGACAGCGCGGAGGCGGGGCTGGGGGCGGCCCGCGAACTGGGAAAACAGTGCCGCATCGGAGCTTGACCAGCGGATTTGGCGCACGCTTGTTCCTCACGTAACTTATTCCAGGTCAGAGCGACACGGACACCGACCCGGCCCGCAGGGGCTCGGGACAACGAGGTTGGACGCAGGCGCCTGATTGTTCGGTTCGGAATCTTCTGGTAGGGTTCTGGGCCGT
>NZ_JAALEG010000032.1 GCF_011058165.1 Rhodococcus aetherivorans | reverse complement strand
CTGCGGAACACCGGCCCGGTGCGGTGCGACGGGGAGGGTATCGACGATGTCCTTCCCGCGGAGGGTGGCACGGGCTTGCTTGCCGGCGGTTTCGGCGCCCGGGTGCCGGGGACGACGCGGGCGAGGAGCTGGTCGACCTTGACCTGGTCGCCGGGGGCGACGAGGAGTTCGACGGTGCCGTCGACGGGCGTGGTCAGGGCGTGTTCCATCTTCATCGCCTCGACGACGACGACGGTGCTGCCGGCGGTGACGGTGGCACCGTTCTCGACGGGGACGGCGATGACGGTGCCGGGCATCGGGCTGGTCAGCTCGGCCTCGCCGGCGTGGGCGTCGGCGTCGCGGATGTTCGGTTCGCGGGCCTCGCGCACCGGCCAGGTGCCGCCGTCACCGGCGAGCCACAGCTGCCCGTCGCCCTCGGCGACGAGGAACTCCGAGCGCACCCCGTCGAGGGTGACGGCGAGGCGGCCGGCGTCGAGCCGGGCGGTGAGTGCCCGCTCGGGGCCGTCCTCGATCCGGGCGGTGGCGGCCTCCGGGGTGCCGGTGAGGTGCACGTGATCGGTGCGGGTGGGGGTCTGCAGCCGCACGGTGGTCGGCGCGGGTCCTCCGACCCGCCAGCCGGTGGGCCGGTCCCACGGGTCCACTGCCGACGTCGTGGACGTCGCGGGCCAGCGGCGCAGCCAGCGGTGCGCGGCCGCGGCGACGAGCACCGCGTCGGGGGTGTCCGGGGCGGTGTAGTCGTCGAGGCGGCGATCGAGCAGCCCGGTGTCGAGGTTGCCGGCCTGCACGTCGGGATCGGCGAGCAGGAAGCGGGCGAAGTCGATGTTGGTGACCACCCCGAGGACCGCGGTCTCGGCCAGGGCCCGGTCGAGCCGGCGCAGCGCGGCGGCGCGGTCGGGTCCGTGCGCGATCACCTTCGACAGCATCGGGTCGTAGTCGCTGCCGACGACCGTGCCCACCTCGAGCCCGGAGTCGACGCGGATGCCCACCCCGGTGCCGGCCTGGTTGGCGGGTTCGTCGAGCCCGACGACGGTGCCGCCGGTGGGCAGGAATCCGCGGGCGGGGTCCTCGGCGTAGACGCGGGCCTCGATCGCGTGCCCGGTCAGGGTGATGTCGTCCTGTTCGAAGCCGAGCGCCTCGCCGGCGGCGACGCGCACCTGCCACTCCACCAGGTCCAGTCCGGTGACCAGTTCGGTGACGGGGTGCTCGACCTGCAGGCGGGTGTTCATCTCCATGAAGAAGAACTCGTCCGGCGCGTCCGCGGAGACGATGAACTCCACCGTGCCGGCGCCGGTGTAGTCGACGCTGCGGGCGGTGTTGCACGCGGCCTGCCCGATCCGGGCGCGAGTGGCCTCGTCGAGCAGCGGCGACGGGGCCTCCTCGATCACCTTCTGGTGGCGGCGCTGCAGGCTGCACTCACGCTCGCCGAGATGGACGACGTTGCCGTGGGTGTCGGCGAGGATCTGCACCTCGATGTGCCGCGGGCGCTGCACGAACCGTTCGAGGAACAGGGTGTCGTCACCGAACGCGGAGGCCGCCTCGCGCCGCGCGGAGGCGAGCGCCTCGGCGAGCTGACCGGATTCGGTGACCAGGCGCATGCCCTTGCCGCCGCCGCCGGCGGACGGCTTGATCAGCACCGGGTACCCGATGTCGCCGGCCGCGGCGATCAGCTCGTCGTCGGTCAGGCCGGGCCGGGAGATGCCCGGCACGACCGGGACGTCGAACGCGGCGACGGCGTTCTTGGCGGTGATCTTGTCGCCCATGACCTCGATGGCCTTGGCGGGCGGGCCGAGGAACACGATCCCGGCGTCGGCGCAGGCCTGCGCGAAGCCCGAGTTCTCGGACAGGAAGCCGTAACCGGGGTGGATCGCCTGCGCACCGGTGCGCCGGGCCGCGTCGATCACCTTGGCGATGTCGAGGTAGCTCTCGCGCGCGGCGGCGGGGCCGAGGCGCACCGCGGTGTCGGCCTCACGCACGTGCCGGGCGCCGGCGTCGGCGTCGCTGTACACGGCGACGGACCGGATGCCCATGCGGCGCAGGGTCCGGATCACCCGGACCGCGATCTCCCCGCGGTTGGCCACCAGTACGGTATGGAACATCCCGGCTCGGCCGGTGGTATCGAACATGTTCATGTGCCTCACATCCGGAAGACGCCGTAGGAGACCGGCTCGAGGGGTGCGTTCGCGCACGCCGACAGGGCCAGGCCGAGAACTTCCCGCGTGTCGGCGGGATCGATGATGCCGTCGTCCCACAGCCGCGCGGTCGAGTAGTAGGGGTTGCCCTGGTGCTCGTACTGCGCGCGGATCGGCGCCTTGAACGCCTCCTCCTGCTCGGCGGTCCACGGGGTGCCGGACGCGTCGAGCTGTTCCGAACGCACCGTCGCCAGGACGGAGGCGGCCTGCTCGCCGCCCATCACCGAGATGCGGGCGTTGGGCCACATCCACAGGAAGCGCGGCGAGTACGCCCGCCCGCACATCGAGTAGTTGCCGGCGCCGTAGGAGCCGCCGACGACGACGGTCAGCTTCGGCACCCGCGCGCACGCGACGGCGGTGACCATCTTGGCGCCGTGCTTGGCGATGCCGCCGGCCTCGTAGTCCCGGCCGACCATGAAGCCGGAGATGTTCTGCAGGAACAGCAGCGGGATCGAGCGCTTGTCGCACAGCTCGATGAAATGGGCGCCCTTCTGGGCGGATTCACCGAACAGCACGCCGTTGTTGGCGACGATGCCGACCGGGTGGCCGTGGATCCGGGCGAAGCCGGTGACCAGGGTCTTGCCGTACTCGGCCTTGAACTCGGAAAAGCTCGAGCCGGGCCCGGCGGGGTCGCCGTCGACGATGCGCTCGATGACCTCGTGCACGTCGTAGGGGGTGCGCGGGTCGGTGGGCACCACGTCGTACAGCTCGGCCGGATCCGCGGCGGGCGCGAAGGTCGGCGCCACGTCCCACGGCCGGGGGTTGCGGGGCCCGAACGTGGCGACGATGTCGCGCACCCTGTTCAGCGCGTCGCGGTCGTCCTCGGCGAGATGGTCGGTGACACCGGAGACCTTCGAGTGCAGGTCGCCGCCGCCGAGTTCCTCCGCGGTGACGACCTCGCCGGTGGCGGCCTTCACCAGCGGCGGGCCGCCGAGGAAGATGGTGCCCTGGTTGCGGACGATGACGGCCTCGTCGCTCATCGCGGGCACGTAGGCGCCGCCGGCGGTGCACGAGCCCAGCACCGCGGCGATCTGCGGGATCCCCTTGGCGCTCATAGTGGCCTGGTTGTAGAAGATGCGGCCGAAGTGCTCGCGGTCGGGGAACACCTCGTCCTGCCGCGGCAGGAACGCCCCGCCGGAGTCGACCAGGTAGAGGCAGGGCAGCTGGTTCTGCAGCGCGATCTCCTGCGCCCGCAGGTGCTTCTTGACCGTGATCGGGTAGTAGGTGCCGCCCTTGACGGTGGCGTCGTTGGCGACGATCACGCACTCGCGGCCGGACACCCGGCCGATGCCGGCGATGATGCCCGCGCCCGGGCACTCGTCGTCGTACATGCCGTTCGCGGCCAGCGGCGCGATCTCGAGAAACGCGCTGCCGGGGTCGAGCAGGGCGTCGACGCGGTCCCGGGGCAGCAGCTTGCCGCGGGCGACGTGCCGATCCCGCGCCTTCTCACTGCCGCCGAGGGCGGCGGTCGCGAGCATGTCGCGCAGCTCGGCGACCAGCTGGACGTGCTGGTCGCGGTAGGTCCGCGGAGCGGTCGTTGGGGGGGTTGTCACAGTACCGTCCTCGCCATGGGGGTGAACGCCTGAGTTAATACTCGATAACTGAAAATAAGGTTAGCTGTGATTAACTGAGTTGTCCAGACCACATCAGGAAGGAAGGGTGCGGCCGATGACCGAGCTGAAGCCGGACACCGACGAGCAGCTGCTCACCGCGCGCGGCCGGGCCAAGGCCGACCGGCGGCGGCAACTGCTGCAGGCCGCGGCACGGCTCGTCGCCGAGCGCGGCTTCAACGGCGTGCGCCTCGAGGATCTCGGCGCGGCGGTGGGCATCAGCGGTCCCGCCGTCTACCGGCACTTCCCCAACAAGGACGCGCTGCTCGTCGAGCTCCTGGTCGACATCAGCCGCCGCCTGCTGGCGGGCGGTACCGACGTGATCGACCACACCGACGAGCCCCGGCGCGCACTCGACCGGCTCGTGGACTTCCACCTCGACTTCGCGCTCGGGGAGCCGGACCTGATCCGCGTCCAGGACCGGGAGCTGCAGTCCCTCCCGGAGGACGCCCGCCGGGAGGTGCGCCAGACCCAGCGGCGGTACGTCGAGCTGTGGGTGGGCGTGCTGCGCCGGCTCGACCCCGCACTGGGGGAGTCCGACGCTCGGACCATGGCCCACGCGGCGTTCGGGCTCATCAACTCGACGCCGCACAGCGCCGACCGGGCCTCTCCCGCGGCGACCCGGGCGGTCCTGCGGCGCATGACCCTGGCCGCGCTCGGCGCCGATCGGCCGGGCACCGCGGCCTCCGGGACCTGAACAGACACGGGACCCCGTCCGGATCTCCGGACGGGGTCCCGTTTCGCCGCTGTTACCGGACCCTGCTCCTCGTCATGGAGGTGTAGGCCAGCGTCAGCACCGCGGCCACGGCGATACTGATGATCCAGCGGATCCAGTCGATACCCTCGGTGTCGCCCTGGTCGCTGATCATGCCCCAGATCCAGTAGCCGAGCAGGGCACCGATGATGCCGATGACGATGGTGATGAGCCATCCCATCGCCTGCTTCCCCGGTATCACCAGGCGTGCGAGCACACCGATGACCGCGCCGAAGATGATCGTGCCGATGATTTCTCCCATCACGGGCTCCTCTCTCGGAACATCGAACCGTGGGGACGGTATGCCACAGGGTGCGCGGAATATGCGCACTTCGGGTGAATTCCGGTGAATCTTCTGCAAAAAGTTGCGCGGTCCCGGAGGTGCGCCCCGCCCGGCGGGCGAGGCGCACCCCACGATCAGGCGTCGTGGACGATGACGCCGCGGATGTTCTTGCCGTCCCGCAGGTCCTGGTAGCCCTGGTTGACCTCCTCCAGGCTGTAGCGGTGGGTGACCAGCTCGTCGAGCTTCAGCTGGCCGGCATCGTAGAGCCGCAGCAGCCGCACGATGTCGTACTGCGGGTTCGCCGAACCGAACAGCGAGCCCTTGATGGTCTTCTGGAACAGAGTCAGTTCCGTTCCGGACACGTGCACGGTCAGCTTCTCGGGATTGGCCAGGCCGGTGATGACGACGGTGCCGCCCTTGCCCACGATCGAGGTGGCCGCCGAGACGACCTCCTCGTCGACGGTGCCGACGAGGATCAGGGCGGCGTCGGCGCCCTGGCCCCAGCTCAGCTCGTTGACCTTCTCGGCCGCCTCGGCGGCACTCGCGAAGGCGTGCGTGGCACCGAACTTCAGGGCGGTCTCGCGCTTGAACTCCACCGGGTCGACGACCACCACGTACTTGGCGCCCGCGTGCACGGCACCCTGGACGGCATTGACACCGAGGCCGCCGATGCCGTAGATCACGACGATGTCCCCGGCACGGACGTCCCCGGCGTACACCGCGGTGCCCCAACCGGACGGCACACCGCAGCCGACGAGCACGGCGGTCTCGAGCGGGAGCCAGTCGTCGACCTTGACCACCGAGTGCTGCGAGATGGTGGCGCGTTCGGCGAACGTGCCGAGCATGCACATCGCGCCGAAGTCGGTGCTGCCGGAATGGAACCGGAACGAGCCGTCCGGCATGCAGCCCTCGAGGATGGTGGCGCCCATGTCGCACAGGTTCTGCCGGCCCGTCGAGCAGTACCGGCAGGTGCCGCAGTTCGGGATGAAGCTGCACACCACGTGGTCACCGGGCTTGACCTTGGTGACGCCAGGGCCGACCTCCTCGATGATGCCGGAACCCTCGTGGCCACCGACGATCGGGAAGCGCGGGGGCAGGTCCCCGTCGGTCAGGTGCAGGTCCGAGTGGCACAGGCCCGCCGCGGTGTACTTGATCAGCACCTCGCCGGGGCCCGGGCCGTCGAGGTCGAGTTCCATGATCTCGAACGGCTTGCCGGTCTCGAGCAGGACTGCGGCTTTGGTCTTCATCGTTGTTCTCCTTGGGGTGGCGGGTGACGGGGGTCAGAGGGCGATGTTCACGGCCTTGGTCTGGGTGTAGAGGTCCAGCGCTCCCGCGCCGAGCTCGCGTCCCCACCCGGACTGCTTGAACCCGCCGAACGGCATCGCGGTGTCGAAGCCGTTGTACTGGTTGATCCACACCGAACCGGCCTTGAGCCGCCGCGCGGTGCGGTGCGCCTTCGACAGGTCCCGGGTCCAGATGCCGGCGGCCAGCCCGTAGATCGAGTCGTTGGCCGCGGCGGTGATGCCCTCGTCGGCGTCGAACGGCATGGCGGCGACGACGGGACCGAAGATCTCCTCGCGCACCACGCTGAAGTCGGGCTGCACGTCCACCAGCACGGTCGGTTCGACGAAGAAGCCCTTGTCGCCCCAGCGCTTTCCGCCGGTGAGGGCGCGTGCCCCGTCGGTCAGGCCCTGGCGCAGGTAGCCGGTGACCCGGTCCAGCTGCTCCTGGGAGACCAGCGGGCCGAGCTGGGTGGCCGGGTCGAGACCGGGGCCGATCTTCACCTTGCTCGCCGCCTCCGCGACGGCCTCGGTGAACTTCTCGAAGATGGGACGCTCGACGAACAACCGGGTGCCGGCGACGCAGCACTGGCCGTGGTTGAACAGCCACGCATCGAGCGATCCGGCGACGGCGGCGTCGAAATCGGCGTCGGCGAAGACGATGTTCGGGCTCTTGCCGCCGAGTTCGAGAGAGACCTTCTTCAGGTTTCCCTTGGCGGCGTCGACGACCTTCTTGCCCACCTCGGTGGACCCGGTGAAGGCGATCTTGTCGACGTCGTCGTGGGCGGCGAGCGCGGCGCCGGCGTCGCCGAAGCCGGGCACGATGTTCACCACGCCGGGCGGGAAGCCGGCCTCCTCGAAGATCTCGGCGAGCAGCAGCGCCGTGAGCGGGGTCTGCTCTGCGGGCTTGAGGATGACCGTGTTGCCGGCGGCCAGGGCCGGCGCGAGCTTGAACGCGGCCATCAGCAGCGGGAAGTTCCAGGGCACGATGAGCCCGCACACGCCCACCGGCTCGCGCAGCGTGTAGGCGTGGAACTCACCGCCGGGCACGAACGGCATCGTGACGTTGACCGTGCTGCCCTCGATCTTGGTGGCCCACCCGGCGTAGTAGCGGAAGATGTCCGCCGACCACGCCGTGTCCACGGCCGCGGCGATCACGGCGGACTTGCCGTTGTCGAGGGCCTCGAGCTGGCCGAACTCCTCGGCACGTTCGGTGAGCAGATCACCGACCCGCCAGATCATGCGCTCGCGCTCGGCGGCCTTCATCGTCGGCCAGGGGCCCTCGTCGAACGCCTTGCGGGCGGCCCGCACGGCCCGGTCGACGTCCTCGGCGGCGCCGTGGGCGACGTCGGTGAGCTTGTCCCCGGTCGCGGGATCGTAGGTCGCGAAGACGCGGCCCGAGGCGGCGTCGACCCATTCGCCGCCGATGTAGAGCTGCCTGGTCCCGGAGAGAAACTCCCGAACCCGCGGAGCGACGGTGTGCTCGGCAACAGCTGTCATGCCCAACCTCCTGAAGTAGTGTGACACGGGTCATACTGCTTCGGGCAGGCCCGCGGGAACTGTTCAAGGATTGGACAGTGCGCACATGCGCATACGACGGTCAGCCGGCGATGCCGAGTGCGCGGATCCTGCTGTAGAGGGTGGTGCGGCTGATGCCGAGCCGCGCCGCGGCGTGCACCTTGTTGCCGCCGCTCTCGCGCAGCGCCTCGATGATGGCCTCCCGCTCGGCGCGCTCGCGCCCGCCCAGACGCGAGACCCGGCTCGTCGCGCGGTACTCGACCGGCAGATCCTCCACCCGCACCGGCAGCGGGGACTCCCGCTCCGGGATGGCGGCCAGCACCGCCCGCAGCTCGGCGAGGTTGCCGGGCCACGAGCGTTCCGACAGCGCCGTCAGGGCACTGGGGCCCAGGCGCAGGTCCGGCCGGTCGAGTTCCCGGGCCAGCGCGGAGGCCAGGTCGCCGAGTTCCCGGATCCGTTGCCGCAGCGCGGGCACCCGGACCTGACCGGGGCAGCGCGCCAACAGTTCTCGCACCGTCGGGCGGACGTCGTCCAGGGGGTCCGCGGTGAGCACGAGGCGGGCCGCGGCCGGGTCGGAGAGCATCGACGAGAGCAGCGCCAGCACCGGATCCGGCGCCAGGTGCACGTGTTCGACGACCACGACGCCGCCGTCCGCCGCAGCGGCGACCGACAGCAGCCCGGCCGCCCACTCGTGTTCGCCCTCGCCGACGATCCGGGCGGCGTCGAGGAAGGTGACGGTGTCACGTACGAGTTCCCTTGCGGCCCAGGTCCGTCCGCTCCCGGGCTCGCCGAGGATCGCCACGCCACCGGTGCGCTCGCGCAGCCGTCCGAGCCGCTGCCGCAGCCGCGTCGTCGCGTCCTGCGCGACGTCGCTGCGGGGCACGGGTTCCCGCGCGGCGGCGGCGTCGAGCAGGAACAGCGCCCCGCTGCCGATGCCCGGGATGCGGTCGATCCGCAACCGGGTGCGCCCGCCGGCGGACAACGCGAAGTCCATCGTGCGGGACTCCCCCGCCGGCAGGTCGACCGCGATCGCGCGCAGCGCCGCGTGGTCGGCGGGCACGAGCAGTTCCACGGCGGCCTTGTTGGTGAGCATGATGTCCTCACCCATGGCCGCGACCGCGACGCCGCGCTGCTGCGCGGCCCGCTGGAACGCATCGACCACCCGCCGGTCCGATTCGCGGGCCCCCTCGAGCAACCGCGCCTCGATGTCGCGGGCCGCGCGGGCGAGGAACGGCACGAACAGCGGATTGGCGATCTTGCCGGCGGCGGTGATGTCGAGGATGCCTTCGATGCGGCGGGTGACGGGATGCACGAGGGGGTGCCCGTAGCAGCTGAAGTCCTTGAGGGACTCGAGGTAGTGCTCCTCGCCGTGCACCACGAGGCTCTGCCGCACCTCGAACGGGGTGCCGAGAGCGTTGGTGCCGTAGGTGTCCTCGCTCAGGGTCGCGCCGGGGACCACGCCGATCTCCTCCATGGCGCGCTGCATGGGTGCCGCGTCGAACAGCCGGGCCACGATCCGGCAGTCCCGGTCCACAAGGAGGATGCAGCAGCCCGTGCCGGCGAGCTGCGTGCGCAGCTCGTCGAGCACCGGCCGGGCGGCTTCGAGCAGCCGCCCGGCCGCGTCCGAGGGGCCCAGCAGGGTCGGCTCGGGGAGCCGTCCCGGGTCGATCCCGCTCAACTGCGAGCGTTTCCAGGACAGCGCGATCTCCGGCCGCAGACCGTTCACCCCCGCTCGGCCTCCCCGAGCAGGGCCGTGGACAGCTCCCGCATCTCGACCTTGCGGATCTTGCCGGTGACCGTCATCGGAAACTCGTCGACGATGTGCACGTAGCGGGGGATCTTGTAGTGCGCGAGCTTGCCCGTGCAGTACTCGCGCAGCGACTGCGCGTCGAGCGGCGCCGCCCCCTCCCGCATCCGGATCCACACCATGAGCTCCTCCCCGTACTTCTCGTCGGGCACGCCGACGACCTGGGCGTCGAGAATGTCCGGGTGGGTGTAGAGGAACTCCTCGATCTCCCGCGGGTAGATGTTCTCGCCACCACGGATGACCATGTCCTTGATGCGGCCGGTGACCGAGACGTACCCGTCGGCGTCCATGACGCCGATGTCGCCGGTGTGCATCCACCGGGCCTTGTCGATGGCCTCGGCGGTCTTGTCGGGCTGGTTCCAGTAGCCGAGCATCACCGAGTAGCCGCGGGTGCACAGCTCGCCCGGTTCACCGCGCGGGACGGTCAGGCCCGTGGCCGGGTCGACGATCTTGACCTCGAGGTGCGGGCCGACGCGGCCGACGGTGGACACGCGCTGGTCGATGGTGTCGTCGCTGCGGGTCTGCAGGGACACCGGCGAGGTCTCGGTCATGCCGTAGCAGATGGAGACCTCGGTCATGCCCATCCGCTCGATGACCTGCTTCATCACCTCGACCGGGCACGGGGAGCCGGCCATGATGCCGGTCCGCAGGCTCGACAGGTCGTGGGTCTCGAAGGAGGGGTCGGCGAGTTCGGCGATGAACATCGTCGGCACCCCGTACAGGGAGGTGCAGCGCTCCTCGGCGACGGCGGCCAGGGTCTGGGCCGGGTCGAAGGCGGGGCCGGGGATGACCATCGTCGCGCCGTGGCTGGTGCAGGCCAGGTTGCCCATGACCATGCCGAAGCAGTGGTAGAAGGGCACCGGGATGCACACCTTGTCGTTCTCGGTGTAGTGGCACAGTTCGCCGACGAAGAATCCGTTGTTGAGGATGTTGTGGTGGCTGAGGGTGGCGCCCTTGGGGAACCCGGTCGTGCCGGACGTGTACTGGATGTTGATCGGATCGTCGGCCGACAGGTCACGCTGCGCGGCGTCGAGCCGGGTGCGGTCGTCGGCGAGTGCGGCGCGCCCGGACTCGCCGAGCTCGTCCCATTCGGGGTATCCGAGCAGCACCACCTGTTCGAGGTCCGGGCAGTCGCCGCGCACCTCGGCGATCATCGCGGCGTAGTCGGACGTCTTGAAACTCGGCGCGGAGATCAGCATCCGGATCCCGGCCTGGGTGAGCACGTACTGCAGTTCGTGCGAACGGTAGGCGGGGTTGATGTTGACCAGGATCGCGCCGATCTTCGCGGTGGCGTACTGGACGAACACCCACTCCGCCCGGTTCGGCGCCCAGATGCCCACCCGGTCGCCCTTGCCGATGCCGGCGCGCAGCAGACCGAGCGCGAGGGCGTCGACCTCCGCGGCGAGTTCGGTGTAGGTCCAGCGCCGGCCGGCGGCGCGGTCGACGAGCGCGTCGCGGTCGCCGTGGCGGGCGACGGTGCGGTCGAAGTTGTCGCCGATCGTGTCCCCCAGCAGCGGGGTGTTCCACGCCCCCGAGGTGTAGCTGGGCAGTTCGGGTGTGGCGAAACCGGTCATGGGTGCTCCTGCAGTGTGCGCGGCCCGGGGCGAGCGAGGGGATCTCGTGGACTCGTCCACCATGCTCGCCGATCCGGCGCCGCAGGTGTTCGGATTCTGGACAGTTGGCGGTGCGGTGGCAGCACGAGGCGCCCTCCCCGGGGTGTCGGGGAGGGCGCCGGTGGGATCAGAGCGCTCGGTCGCGGGTCTCGACGAGAGCCTTGGTGCACACGAAGCTCAGCACGCCGAGCACGGAGAGCATGATGCCGATGGCGATGCCGCCGTAGGACGCCGCGAGGGGCGCGGCCAGCATGGGCGGAATCGCGCCACCCAGGACGCCGGCGAGGTTGTAGCCGAGTCCGGCGCCGGTGTACCGGTACCGGGTGTGGAACATCTCCGGCAGCAGCGCGCCGCACGGTCCGTAGGCGATGCCGAAGATGGCCAGGGTGACCATCATGCCGACGACGAACGCGACCGGCGAGCCGGTGTCGAGCAGCGGGAACAGCGCCAGCGCCCACACGACGGAGAAGCCGCAGGAGATCATGATGACGCGCCGGCGGCCGACCCGGTCGGAGTAGAGGGCGGAGAGCACGATCGCGGCGCCGAAGACGAACGAGGCGGCGATGCCGACGGTGAGGACGAACGGCCGGGAGAAGCCGAGGGTCTTGGTCGCGTAGCTGGTCAGGTACGCGGTGCCCATGTAGAAGAAGGCGAACATGATCGCCAGTGCGCCGGCCGAGAGGAGGATCTCCTTGGTCTGGTAGCGCAGGGCGTCGAGGAACGGCAGGGTGCGCTTCTCGGCCGGGGCGGCGGCGCGGGCCTCGCTCTCGGCCCGGAACACGGGGGTCTCCTCGATGGCGAGGCGCATGTAGAGACCGATGGCCACGAGAACGATGCTGAACAGGAACGGGATTCGCCAGCCGTAGTTGAGGAAGGCCTCGTTGGTGTCGCCGAGGGCCAGGCCGGTGAACAGGAAGGTGGCGCTCGACAGGG
The DNA here is from genome assembly GCF_011058165.1 of Rhodococcus aetherivorans. GTDB lineage: Bacteria > Actinomycetota > Actinomycetes > Mycobacteriales > Mycobacteriaceae > Rhodococcus > Rhodococcus aetherivorans. The sequence continues at coordinate 42,621 of NZ_JAALEG010000032.1, read as the reverse complement.
CGAAGGCGATGGCGGGGCCGAGCTGCGGGAACATCGCGTACAGGCCGCGTTTGCCCGGTGGCGCGTACTCGGCGGTGAGCAGCGTCGCGCCGGCCCATTCCCCGCCGACGGCGAAGCCCTGCGCGAATCGCAGCAGCACGAGGATGATCGGGGCGGCGACGCCGATCGTCTCGGCGCCCGGCAGCAGCCCGATGAGCAGGGTCGAGATGCCCATCAGCAGCAGCGTGGAGACGAGGGTCTTCTTGCGGCCGATGCGGTCGCCGAAGTGCCCGAACAGCATGGCCCCGACCGGGCGGGCGATGAACGCGACGGCGAAGGTCGCGAACGAGGCGACCGTGCCGGCGGTGGCACCGAGAGCCGGGAAGAACACCGTCGGAAAGACCAGGGCTGCGGCGGTTCCGTATATGAAGAAGTCGTAGAACTCGATGGTGGTGCCGATGCAGCTGGCGATGGCGACGCGTCGGATGCCGGGTCCGCCCGGGGCGGGGGCGGTCGGCGCGGCGGGCTTCTGTCCCGCCGGTACCACGGGGGGTTCGGCCCCCGGTGTCGACACTGTGGTCACGTCTGTCCTCCGTATTTCCGTCCGAGCCGCGGCGGCCCTGCGCCGCGCGATGGAAGGAAAGGTAGTGATCCGTCTCACTCCCCCACTACCCCCGAAAGGGGGGTGGCTGTGAGCCGGATCACGTAGTTCGCCGAACGAAGGACTTGGTCGTCGCGGGGCGTCCACCCCGCACCACGCGCGGTCGTCCGCTCGGATTCCGGGACACCCGGTGGCCGAACAACTTTCACGCCGTCTACGCTCCGTTCATGGCGACGACGACCTGGGACCCGCGCGCCCCGGGGATCCTGGCACTACCGTCGGGCCGGTACGTCCGGGGCCGTGGCGTCCGACGTCCCCTTCCGGCCGGACCGCTACCCGCCCTCGGGGTGTACCTCGCGGGCCGGACGCCGCCGGCGGTCCCGTGGGACGCCCGGTGGATCCGGTGGCCCGACTTCCGCCTCCCCACCGACCCCGGCGCTGCCCGCCGGATACTGCACGAGGCGTGGCAGCGGTGCGCGACCGAACGCGTCGAGGTCGCCTGCGGCGGTGGCCGGGGGCGCACGGGCACCGCCCTGGCCTGCCTCGCGATCCTCGACGGCGTACCGCCCGGCGAGGCCGTCGCCTATGTGCGCGAACACTATTCGCACCGAGCGGTGGAGACGCCGTGGCAGCGGCGCTTCGTCGCTGCGTTCCGGTGACCGGCGGCGCCGGTCACCGGCCGGCGGCGCCGGTGAGTTCGGCGCGCATCTCGCTCCACACGGTCGCGTACGAGTCGATGTTCGGCGCCGTCGCCCACGCCAGCGCGCCGGACTTGATCTTCCCGAGCGCCTCGGCGAACAGGTCCTGATACCGCGACAGGCGCGGAACGAACGCCGACACGTCGTCGAAGAGGTTCTGCGCCTTGCGATCCAGCTCGATCAGTTCGTCGAGGAAGTTGGCGGATTCCGGGTCGGCGAGCAGCGCGGAGAGCTCTTCGTCGAGCGGGCCGAACTGCTCGAACAGCTCCGCGAGAGAATCCTCGTCGATCGAGACGCGCTCCGCGTCGAGCTGATCGGTCAGTTCCGCGACCCCTGCGTCGGTCAGGGTGATGCCGTTGCCGGTCTCCTTCGCCTTGCCCTGCGTGACCAGCGCGTCGTACGCCGCCCGCCCGGACGCGACCGACACCCCCAGATGCGCCGCGATCATCTCGGCGGTGACGGTCTCCTTCAACCGCACCGTCTGCAGCAGAGCCAGCTCGTCGACATTGCCAGCGAACGCCATCGTGTCTTCTCCTCGTCGCCCGGTCGCGGGCGGTACGTGTCACCCGGTCGGGCGGAGTACATGATTTGGCGCTTCCGGTCGCGATGTCAACCGCCCACGCGGGTACGTCACACTCTCGCCCCTACAACTCCCCCACCGTCGTGGAATCGAGCCGGTCCGCCCGCGTCGTGTCCTTCAGGTCCACGCCGGAACGCCCGAGCCGGCGTGCCCCGTCGACCAGCCCCGCGACGACACGCGCGGCCGCGGCGTACCCGAGCCCCTCCGGGGGGTGGATGTTGGACACGCAGTTCCGCTCGGCGTCGGCCCGACCGGGCCGCGGCTCGTGGGTCAGGTACACCCCGAGGCTGTCGGCGACCGACAACCCGGGCCGCTCCCCGATCAGGACCAGCAGCGTGCGCACCCCCAGGGCGGCGCCGATGTGGTCGCCCAGCGCCACCCGTGCCGACGTCGCGATCACCGGCGGTGCCACGGACAGGTGCCGCGGCAGAGCCGCCACGACGGCCTCGAGCAGGGCGACGCCGTGCTCGGCCAGGGCTCGCGGCGAGAGCCCGTCGGCGAGGACCACCCCGACGTCGGCGCCGGTGCCGGGGACCGCGGACAGATCCTCGGGCAGGCGGCCCAGGTCCGGGCGGCGCAGGTACTCGCCGCGATCGCTCACCCGGCTGGTGACGACGATCGGCACGCCGAGTCCGAGGCGTTCGACGTCGGTGGCCAGCGCCGGCACGTCGAGGGGCTGGTGCACCGCGTCGCGGGCCGCGGCGTGCGCGGCCCGGAACTCGAGCACCCGGGCGGTCGGGAGGCCGTCGCCGGCCCGGCCGAGCCCGATGCGGGCCTGGGTCGCCGACCGCAGCGGTGCCCAGAAGTCACGGTCGACGGACCCGCTCACGCCGCACCTCCCGCGAGGGCGCGCAGCGGGGAGGCCGCCGCGTCCACCGGCAGGATGTGCCCGGCTCCGTCCACCATGCCGAGACCGGAGAGCCACCGCTCGAACTCGGGGGCGGCGCGCAGGCCCAGCGCGCGACGCACGTACAGCGCGTCGTGGAACGACAGGCTCTGGTAGCCGAGCATGACGTCGTCGGCTCCGGGCACCGCGATGACGAACGCGGCGCCGGCCACCCCGAGCAGGGTCAGGAGGGTGTCCATGTCGTCCTGGTCGGCCTCGGCGTGGTTGGTGTAGCAGACGTCCACGCCCATCGGCAGGCCCAGCATCTTGCCGCAGAAGTGGTCCTCGAGACCGGCCCGGACGATCTGCTTGCCGTCGTAGAGATATTCGGGGCCGATGAACCCGACCACCGTGTTGATCAGCAGCGGGTCGAGCGCCCGGGCGACGGCGTACGCGCGGGTCTCGAGGGTCTGCTGGTCGACGGGGCGTCCGCCCGTGCCGAGGTGCGCGCCGGCCGACAGCGCCGAGCCCTGCCCCGTCTCGAGGTACATGACGTTGTCGCCGACGGTGCCGCGCCCCAGAGCGCGACCGGCCTCGTTCGCCTCCCGCAGCAGAGCCAGGTTCACGCCGAAGCCGGCGTTCGCCCCCTCGGTGCCGGCAATGGACTGGAACACCAGGTCCACCGGGGCACCGGCCTCGATGAGGCCGAGCGTGGTCGTCACGTGGGACAGGACGCAGGACTGCACCGGGATGTCGAAGCGCAGCCGCATCTCGTCGAGCAGGTGCAGCAGGTCGGCGGTGGCCTGTGGCGAGTCCGTGGCCGGGTTGATGCCGATGACGGCGTCGCCGCAGCCCATCAGCAGCCCGTCGAGGGTCGCGGCGGCGATGCCGCGTGGATCGTCGGTGGGGTGGTTGGGCTGCAGCCGGGTGCCGAGCCGGCCGGGCAGTCCGACGGTGGTGCGGAACGCCGAGGTGACCTCGATCGCGCGGGCCACCGCGATCAGGTCCTGGTTGCGCATGAGCTTGCTGACGGCGGCGACCATCTCGGGGGTCAGGCCGGGCGACATGGCGGCGAACGCCGCGGCCGCATCGGTTTTCGTGACGGTGTCGAGAAGCAGGTCGCGCAGTCCCCCGACCGTCAGGTGCTGCACGGACCGGTAGGCGTCGCGGTCGTGATCGTCGAGGATCAGCCGGGTGACCTCGTCGGTCTCGTACGGCACCACCGGCTCGGCGAGGAACACGTCGAGCGGGATGTCGGCGAGGACCCACTGCGCGGCCGCACGCTCGGCGTCGGATTCGGCCGCGCAGCCGGCGAGTTCGTCGCCGGAGCGGCGCGGGGTGGCCTTGGCGAGCAGGTCGACGAGGCCGTCGAAGGTGTAGGTGGTGCCGGCGAGATGCTGGGTGTAGACGCTCACTTCAGCTCGGCCTCCGCCTCGGCGAGCGCGGCGAACTCCTCGTCGGGCGAGTTCGCCACCAGCCGGTGCCGGCTGTAGAGCCCGAAGTAGGCCATGAACGCGGCGAAGGCGCCGAGGGTCCACAGGGCGGCGACGGGATCGACCAGGAAGGTGGCCACGACGGCGGCCGCGGCCACGACCAGCGCGAAGGAGGTGGTGACGACGCCGCCGGGGGTGCGGTAGGGCCGCGGCATGTGCGGTTCGCGCCGGCGCAGCACGATGTGGCTGACCATCATCAGCACATAGCTCACCGCGGCGCCGAAGACGGCCATGTTGAGCAGCATCGCTCCCTCGCCGGTGAGCGAGAGCGCGAACCCGATCACGCCGGGGACGATCAGCGCCAGCATGGGCGCCTTGCGCTTGTTGGTCAGCGACAGGCTCGTGGGGAGGTACCCGGCGCGCGAGAGCGCGAACGTCTGCCGCGAGTACGCGTACATGATCGAGAAGAAGCTCGCGATCAGGCCGGCGAGCCCGATGTAGTTGACCACCTTCGCGGCGCCGGTGTCGCCGAGGGCCTCGACGAGCGGGTTACCGGATGTGGACAGGGCGTCGGCGCCGAGCGCGCCGGTGGCCAGGAACAGCACGGTCGCACCGGTGACGAGCAGCACCAGCATGGACACGATGATGCCCTTGGGCACGTTCTTCTCCGGCTCGGTCGCCTCCTCGGCGGCCAGGGGCACACCCTCGACGGCGAGGAAGAACCAGATCGCGAACGGCACGGCCGCCCAGATGCCGAACAGGCCGAAGGGAAGGAACGACGACGCTCCGGCGGCGGTCTCGTCGACGGCGATGTCGGTCAGGTTCGCGGTGTCGAACAGCCCGACGGCGGAGACGGCGAACACCACGAGCCCGACGAGAGCGATCGCCGTGATCACGAACATCGCCTTGAGCGCTTCGCCGGCGCCGGTGAGGTGGATGCCGATGAACACCGCGTACACGGCGAGATAGATCCACCATCCGTCGGTGATGCCGAACAGGTTCAGCGACTCGACGTACCCGCCGATGAACGTGGCGATCGCGGCCGGGGCGATCGAGTACTCGATGAGAATTGCTGTGCCGGTGGCGAATCCACCCCACGGCCCGAGGGCGCGGCGCGCGAAGGTGTAGCCGCCGCCGGCGGCGGGCAGCGCGGAGGACAGCTCGGCCATGCCGAGCACCATCGCGAAGTACATGGCCGCGATGACCACCGAGGCGACGAGCAGACCACCGAATCCGCCCTCGGCCAGGCCGTTGTTCCAGCCGGCGTAGTCACCGGAGATCACGTAGCTGACGCCGAGGCCCGCGAGCAGCACCCAGCCCGCCGAACCCTTTCTCAGAGTGCGCTTTTCGAGATACGCACGACTCTCGGCGTGGAAGTCCGCGCCGTCGTGGTGGGCCGGGGTCTCGGCCCCGGTCCTGGGCGGGTCGGTCAACGACATGATCTCTCTTCTCGACGGAGGATGGCGACGTGTCGAGCGGGCACGTCGAGGACACCGCGCGTACTCACGGTACGAGCGGTAGGTACACACCGCGTCAGTACGCGGTCACGGAAGTGTTACGAGGAGGCGCCCCGGGGCGTCGGCACCGGGCACGCGTCGGCGGCCTCGGCCACGACGGTCGGCTCGGCGGCCGGCTCCGGACGGGCGCCGGCGGCCCACCGCTTGCCGAGCAGGGGTGTGTCGCGGGCGAGCGCGTCGTTCTCGTCGGCGGTGAAGGCGCGGCCGCGGCTGAGGAAGCGCAGCCCCTCGGGCGATTCCAGGCTGAACCCGGAGCCGCGGCCGGGCACCACGTCGAGAACGAGCTGCGTGTGCTTCCACGCCTCGAACTGGGACCCGGAGATCCACACCGGGACGGCGTCGGCGCCCGCGGGCAGGTCACCGGCCGTCGCCCCCACCTGCAGCCGCAGGTCCAGCACCCCCAGCAGCACGTCCAGGTCGCCGACGACGAAGTCGCCGTCCGGGTAGCACATCGGCGCCGACCCGTCGCAGCAGCCGCCGGACTGGTGCATCATCAGCGGCCCGTGCCGCTCGGCGAGACGGCGCAGGAGAGCAACCGCGTCGGCGGTGGCGACGAGGCGGAGCGGGACGGACATGAGGTGCCTTCCGGTTGTCGGCTTGCGCCTCCCCCGAGCGAATGTATCGCTCACCTCGACTGATCGAGTGGGCGATACATTCGCTCGACTCGGGGCAGGGCGGAATGGGAACGGCGCCTGCCACGTCGCAGGGGGGATGACGTGACAGGCGCCGGGTCTTCGGATCAGAAGAAGCCCTGGGCCTTCGGCGCGTAGGACACCAGGAGGTTCTTCGTCTGCTGGTAGTGGTCGAGCATCATGTGGTGGTTCTCGCGGCCGATGCCGGACTGCTTGTAGCCACCGAACGCCGCGTGCGCCGGGTACTGGTGGTAGGTGTTGGTCCACACCCGGCCGGCCTGGATGGCGCGGCCGGCCCGGTAGGCGACCCCGCCGTCGCGGGACCAGACGCCGGCTCCGAGGCCGTAGAGGGTGTCGTTGGCGATGGAGATGGCGTCGTCGAAGTCCTGGAAGGACGTCACGGAGACCACCGGTCCGAAGATCTCCTCCTGGAAGATGCGCATCTTGTTGTGGCCGCTGAACACCGTCGGCTGGACGTAGAAGCCGCCGGACAGATCGCCGCCGAGGTCGGCGCGCTCGCCGCCGGTGATCACCTGCGCGCCTTCGCTCTTGCCGATCTCGATGTAGGACAGGATCTTCTCGAGCTGATCGTTCGACGCCTGGGCACCGATCATCGTGTCGGTGTCGAGCGGGTCGCCCTGGCGCACGGCCTTCGTGCGCACCGCGGCCAGCGACAGGAAGTCGTCGAAGATGTCCTGCTGGACCAGGGCGCGCGACGGGCAGGTGCACACCTCGCCCTGGTTGAGGGCGAACATCGTGAAGCCCTCGAGCGCCTTGTCCTGGTAGTCGTCGTTGACCGAGAGCACGTCGGAGAAGAAGATGTTCGGGCTCTTGCCGCCGAGCTCGAGGGTGACCGGGATCAGGTTCTGCGAGGCGTACTGCATGATCAGGCGGCCGGTGGTGGTCTCGCCGGTGAACGCGATCTTGCGGATGCGCGGGCTCGAGGCCAGCGGCTTGCCGGCCTCGACGCCGAAGCCGTTGACGATGTTCACCACGCCCGGGGGCAGCAGGTCGCCGATGACGGAGATCAGGTACAGGATCGAGGCGGGCGTCTGCTCGGCCGGCTTGAGGACGACGGCGTTGCCGGCGGCCAGGGCGGGGGCGAGCTTCCACACGGCCATCAGGATCGGGAAGTTCCACGGGATGATCTGGCCGACGACGCCGAGCGGCTCGTGGAAGTGGTAGGCCACGGTCTCGGCGTCGATCTCGGAGATCGAGCCCTCCTGCGCCCGGATCGCGCCCGCGAAGTAGCGGAAGTGGTCGATCGCCAGCGGGATGTCGGCGTTGAGGGTCTCGCGGATCGGCTTGCCGTTGTCCCAGGTCTCGGCGAGGGCGATCGACTCGAGGTTCTCCTCGAGGCGGTCGGCGATCTTGTTGAGCAGGATGGAACGCTCGGCGACGGACGTCTTGCCCCAGGCCGGCGCGGCGGCGTGGGCGGCGTCGAGGGCCAGCTCGATGTCTTCCTCGGTGGACCGGGCCACCTCGGTGAACGGCTGACCGGTGACCGGGGTGACGTTCTCGAAGTACTGACCCTTCACAGGCGGTACCCACTGGCCGCCGATCCAGTTGTCGTAGCGGGACTGGAAGGACATCAGGGCGTCGGGCGAGCCGGGACGGGCGTACACGGTCATCGGTGTTCACTCCTCGGATGGTCTGGCACCCCCCATGCGGGGCGTGTGATCCGGAACACTACGAACGTGTGGGTTGCAACTACGTTGCGTAGCTCCGAACCTCAGATCCCGAGCTGACGGTCCAGCAGCTCGATCCGGGCCTTGACCTGGGCGAACAGCGTCGAATGCGGATCGAGGGTGGTCAGGTACGCCTCCCACGCGGCGATGTCGTCGCGCCCGTGCACCGACGCGGTCCACCGCGCGAGCAACTGGGCGTCGCCGGCCCGGAGCAGCGCGGCCTGCACCCGGGCGCGCAGCTCGTCCCGGATCTCCTCGATGCCGGGCGCGGCCGATCCGGGCAGCACCGGTCCGGCATACAGACGCACCGCCGTCGCCACATCGCCGCGGTCGAGTGCGCCGCGGACCTCCGCGACGTCGGTGACGAGTTCGCCAAGGAGCCGGTATGGGCGCGAGCCGAGCCCCTCGGGTCCGAAAACCTTTCGCAGGCGCGACATCTCGGCACGGATGGTGACGGAGTCGAGCTCGGCCTCGTCGAGCAGCACCGCAAGCCGGTCCGAGCTCAGGCCCTCGGGGTGTTCGGCGAGCAGCAGCAGGATCTCGGCGTGGCGCTGGGAGAGCGGGATCCGTTCGCCGTCGCGGTGCAGAGTGGGCCGGCCCGACCCGAACGTGTCGAGGCTCGTCCGGGCAGCCGACAACAGCCGCGGCGAGCTGAGCAGGTGCAGTCGCAGTTCCGACTCCGCGGCGGCGACCGTGGCCCGCACGAGCTGCAACACCTCCGGCGCGGCGACGCGGAGCCCACCGGTGATGTCGATGGCGCCGAGGATCCGGCCGGTGCTCGGGTCGTGCACCGGCGCGGCCGAGCAGCTCCATTCGTGCACGGTGCGGTTGAAGTGCTCGGCGGCGACGATCTGGACCGAGTGGTCGACAGCGAGAGCGGTGCCGGGCGCGTTGGTGCCCACCCGCTCCTCACTCCAGTCGGCGCCCTCGACGAAGCTCATCGACAGCGCCCGGTCACGGGCGGCGTGATCACCCTCGACCCACAGCAGCCGGCCCTGTTCGTCGCTGATCGCGACGAGCAGCCCGCTGTCGGCGGCGTCCTCCACCAGCAGCTTGCGCACGACGGGGCGGATCAGCGCCATCGGGTGCCCGGCCCGGTACCGCTCGAGGTCCAGGCCCGTGAGCAGGCTCGGCTGTTCGACGGCGTCGGGACTGATGCCGTTCCTGCGGCTGCGCAGCCAGGATTCGCGGACCACCGAGCGCACGGAGGCAGGTACGACCGACGTGTCGGCCGCGTCGAGGAACGAACTGTGCGCCGAGGACGCGCGTTGCGCCAGCTGCGACGGGTCGTCGCCGGGCCGCAGCGCCACCCAGGGGTTGGCCGAGCCGGATCGTTCGTCGGTCATGCGCTGCTGCTCATCTGCCGGTTCCTCCTCCGAACAACTGTAACCCGAGTCACAAGCACGTCCGGGTGCCCACCCGTTCGGCCAGCATCACGGCCGTCGCGTGCGGCCCACGGCTGGGCACCTGCGGGAACACGGACGTGTCCACGACGCTCAGCCCCTCGGCGGCGTGCACCCGGCACCGCTCGTCGACGACGGCCGAGGCGTCGCCGCCCATCCGGCAGCTTCCGGACAGGTGCAGCGACGTCCCGAGGTGCCGCTCGAGCCACGCGTCGCCGGGGTCGAACGCGTCCGGGTCGAGGCCGGTGCGGTCGACGACGTCCGGCATCGCCGCGAGCAGGTGCGCGGCGCGCGCCACCCCCTCGCGCAGGTCGGCACGGTCGGCCGGGTCGTCGAGATAGCGGTAGTCCAGCAGCGGCGGCCGGAACGGGTCGGCCGGGTCGAGCCGGATCGCGCCGCGGCTGCGGGGCCTCGTGAGCACCACCCCCAGGACCGGGTCGGCGACGCCGCTACCGGGGACGGACGCGGCGAACGGTGCGGTGTAGGGGCGCAGCTCGAGGTTGCCGGCGTGCAGGACGACCTGCAGCACGGGGGCCGGCCCGGGCAGCGGCACGCGGTACCGGTAGGGGACGGCGACCTCCGGATGGTCGGTGTAACCCGTACCCACACCGGGGATCTCGATCCGGGGGGTGATGCCGTGACGGGTGAGCTCGGCGCCGTCGCCGATTCCGGAGAGCATGAGCAGCTGCGGGGAGCCGATCGCACCGGCGGCGAGCACGACGTGGCCGGCACCGACGGTCTCGCCGTCCTCGGTCTCGACGCCGACTGCGCGCGCGCCCGAGAGCACGACCCGTCGCACGCGCGTTCCCGTGCGCACGGTCAGGTTCGGCCGGGCCAGCGCCGGCAACAGGTACGCGTGGGCAGGACCGACGCGCATCCCGTCGCGGATGTTGAGCGGGACGGGGCCCACCCCGTCCGGGCCGGGCGCGTTGAGGTCGTCCACACGGCGATGGCCGGCGGCGAGCGCCGCGTCGTGGAACGCGGCGCTGGCCGGGTGCAGCCGCTCCCGGGGCGTGCGGGCGACGGGCACGGGGCCTGCCGCGCCGTGCCATCGCCGGCTCACTCCGGTCTCCGCGGCGTCCGCCGCGTCGGCGTCGGTCTCGGTGGCGCGGAAGTGCGGCACCACCCGATCGAACGACCAGGACGGCGGCCAGGCCTCGAAGTCGTCCGGGCGGGCCCGCACGAAATACGCGCCGTTCACTGCGCCGGAGCCGCCCAGCAACCGGCCGCGGGCGACGACGGAGCGACGACGTCCGGTCAGCCGGGCCGGGTAGGCGCAGGTCCACGGGCTGTCCGGACCGACCGGCAGGACGGTCGCGTCGAGCACCGCGGGCGGGGTGTCGGCGGTCGTGCGGTAGCCGGGGCCGGCCTCGAGTAGCAGGACCGTCCGGTCGGGGTCCTCGCTGAGCCGGGCGGCCAGCACGCAGCCGCAGCTGCCGCCGCCGACCACGACCACGTCGGCGTGCACCGGATCGGCCATGGATGCGGGTGCCCCGGCTCAGCCCCGGATGCGGGGCGCGAGCGCCGCCGGATCCCGGGCCTCGACCGCGCCCCACCACAGTCCGGCGCCGTAGGCGATGTCGTCGAGGCGCTTGTAGAACACGTAGCGCAGGGGGTCGAGGCCGCCCTCCTCGCGGTGGCCGTACCAGTCCCACAGCCCCTCGGCGACGGCGAAGCCGAGGACCGCGCGCCGCACCTTCGGCGAGACCACGGCGGCGACGAGCGTGACCGGCCAGTAGTGCCGGCACAGCGCGGAGGCGACCTGCCACATCCCGCCGACGAACCCCTGCGCGGTGAGCACCGCCGCGATGCGGGTCGGCTGGTCGAGTTCGGTGAACATCCGCCGCAGCCGGAGCATCGTCACCGACAGCGACGCGACCGAACCGACGACGCCGAGGCGGGTGCGGCTCGCGGCGGCCACACACGCGAACAGCATCGACCCCGACATCGACATGGGGGGCACCGAGCCGGGGTGCCGGCTCGCGAGGGGCGCCGCACCCGTGCCGTAGAAGGCCTTGCGGGTGAACCACTTCCGGAATCCGACGCGATGGTCGTGGGCCACGTGCGCCACCGGTTCGTAGCGCAGCCGCCAGCCGGCCTCCTGCAGCCGCCAGCACAGGTCCACGTCCTCGGCGACGTGCATGGCCTCGTCGAAGCCGCCGGTCGCGGTGAGCACGTCGCGGCGGACGATGATCGCGGCGCTCGGTACGTACGAGACCGGGCTGCCGGACTTGACGGCGGCCTCGCGGCGGCCGAGGTCCAGCGACGAGCGCGCGTGTTCGTAGCGCCCCAGAGCGCCCTTGTCGGGCTCGAGTGCGACGACGCGCGGGGCCACCAGGGCCACCGCAGGGTCGGAGAAGTGCCCGAGCATCACCTCGAGCCATCCCTTCCGCGGCACCACGTCCGAGTCGAGGAATGCGACGAACGGCGTTGTGGCGGCGCGCAGTCCGGTGTTGCGTGCCGCGGCCGGACCACGGGATCGCTCGTGCCGCAGTACCCGGACCGACGCCCTGGCCGGGGTGGGCACCGGGACGTCGGAGCCGTCGTCGACGACGATCACCGTCAGTCCCTCGACGGCCGCCAGCAACCGCTCTAGCCCGGCCGTGTTGTTCTTGACGGGAATCACGACGGTGACGTCGGACGTGGCAGGCAGGGCCGTGGGACGGGGGTTCCCGACGCCGGAGTCGAGCAGCCGCCGCGCCACGACGGCGGTCTGCGAGTCGACGACCTTCACGTAGCCGTCGCCGATCATCGCCGCGGCCGCCGGGGCGAGCTTGAGCATGCGGGTGGGCGAGCCGCCGATGAGCACGCGGCCTTCGGAGTAGGCGCGCACCCGCGGGTCGATACGGACGCCGAATCCGTCGGGCAGTCGGGCCGTGCTCGTCAACGGAGTCTTCCTTTCCCATCCGGCTCCCACCGGGTTACCTGTGCCGTTGCTCGATCGACGAGTTCGGCGAACCATCGTGCCCCCTGCGCCGCGCTCGCGGGCGTCGGATCCCCCAGCACGCCGTTCGCGGACACGGCGACGATACCGCCCTCGCGCATCCGTGGCATCAAGTCGGCGAGGGTGCCGGTGTTGCCCATCTCGGCGCGGGCGGTGTCCACCACGCGCGGATCGAGGTGCAGCAGCAGGCTGGTCTCGGTGACCCCGGCGTGGGCGTCGCCGCCGGGCACGGCGAACGGCAGCCACGCCACGTCGCGGCCCTCGTAGCGCAGCAGGGACACCGCCCTGGTCAGCGGGTGCACGTTGCCGCCGTGCCAGTTGACGAACAGCAGGCGCGCGGCCCACCGGCACACCGAACGACCGTATTCGACGAGGACGGTCTCCATCGCCTCCGCGCCGAGCGAGACGGTGCCGGGGAAGCCCTCGTGCTCGCCGCTGGACCCGTACTCGAGGGCCGGCGCGACGAGCACGCCCGGTAGGGCGGCCGTCAACGCGCGGGCGATGCGGGTGTCGGTGTCGAGCGGCAGGTGCGGCCCGTGCTGCTCGAGCGCGCCGACGGGAACCGCGACCGTGGCCCGGCCCGGTTCGAGGTCGGGCCAGTAGGCGGTGGCGAGTTCGCGGGTCACCGGTCCGATGGTAGGGGTGCACCCTCCGGGTCGCCGTCGGCGGTGGCGAGGGCGCGCTCGACCCGGGCCAGCGCCCCCTGCCAGTGGGCGCGCTGAGCAGCGCGTTCGCCCGGGCCGGCGAGGCGCTCCTGATGGAAGCGGAGCACGGTGCCGCGGGGCGCGGCCGAGACGGCCACCTGCACGGTACTGTCGTGGTTCCAGCCCGCGGGCCGCCAGGTCAGGCGCACCCGGTCCCCCTCGTGGCGGCTGCGCAGCTCCCCCGTGACACCGTCGTCGCTGCGCCACTCGGCACCCGGGGCGCGCGGGACCGTCGCGCCGCGGCCGAGCCACAGCTCGGGTGTGCCGACGAGCAGCCGCCACACCGCGTCGATCGGATGCGGCAGGGTCTTCGACACCCCGATCTGCCATCCGGCGTCCTTCGTCTGTCCGACCGGCATCACTTCTCCTTCTTCCGATGGGCACGAACCTTGTCACGGTTGCCGCACCGCGCCATCGAGCACCAGCGCCGCGTTCCCGCGCGGGAGGTGTCGGCGAAGACGATGGCGCAGTCGTCGGCGGCGCACCGCTTGATGCGCTCGGCGTACGGACCGGTCAGCAGGCCGATCGCGTCGCGGGCCAGCGTCGACAGCACCTGACTGCCGGTGACGGGAGTGACCACGCCGGGCGGGCGCAGCTGTGGGGCGATGTCCGGCCGGGCGGCGGCCGCGTCGAGGGCGGCGCTGTCGGCGGCCGCCGGCCCGTCTCCGTCCGCAGACCGGTTCGCGGTGCGCCACAACACCTCGCGTAGTTCCTTGGCGCGGATCAGATCCTCGGCGGTGACGTCGACCGCTGCCGCGGCGACGGCCCGCCCGAGCAGGTGCGTCGCGACCCAGCGCGCGAGGTCGCCCGCGGCGTGCAGCGTCTCCCACCGGGCCCGATCCCCCTCGCCGCCGGTGTAGAGCAGATCCAGGCACGGCGCTCCGGTGTCGACGACGAACTCGATGCCCTCGGCGGAGCGCATGTCGACCCGACTCACGTAACCACATTAACCAGTTACACATCCATTGCGACGAGTTTCCGTCCGTCCGGCAGTCGGTACGGACAGAATCGAGACACCGCGAGCGGAAGGCAGGCCGATGAGCAAGCTGCTGTACTCGGCGACGACGTCGGTCGACGGATTCATCGCCGGTCCCGGCGGCGACATGTCGTGGCTGGTGCCGTACCTCGGACCGGATCCGGCGATCGACGACCTCGTCGGCGAGATCGGCGCGCTCCTCGTCGGCAACCGCACCTTCCGCGGCGACGACCCGCACAAGGGCACACCCGCCGAGGGCGAGGCGTGCGGTGGCGGCTGGAGCGGACCGCAGTTCGTGCTCACCCACCACCCTCCGGCCGAGCCGGTCCCGGGCGTGACGTTCGTCGGTGACCTCCACGCGGCCGTGGCCGCGGCCACCACGGCCGCGGGCGGGAAATACGTCAACGTGCTCGGCGCCGACGTCGCCCGGCAGTGCCTCGAGGCCGGCCTGCTCGACGAGATCTTCGTCTGCATCGCGCCGGTCCTGCTCGGCGACGGCGTCCGACTGTTCGACCGCCCGGGCGGAACCCCGCTCGCGCTGGAACGTCTCGTCGCGACCCAGGGGCCCGTTGCGACCGACATCCGGCTGCGGGTCGTGCGGTGAGGCCGCTATCCACCTTCGACAGGACTCTCGTCGCCGGACGGCGGAGGGAGCCGGATCCCGGCGACGAGGCCGTGATGATCGGAGCCGGGCAGCTCGATCCGTTCGAGGGCGGTCGCCGTGGCGCCCCGCGTGAGGATGTGATCGATCCCGACGAGGGCCGGGTAGCGGCGGTCCGCCGGATACGTCGGCACGAGCCCGCCGCCGACCCGGTCCGCGGCGTGCACGTACCCGTCGTCGAGCAGGTCGCGGAAGCGGGTGTGCGAGTACGTCGCGTTGAAGTCCCCGCTGACCACGACCGGGGCCGTGCCGGACACCGACTCGAGCTCCGCGTCCAGTCGTTCCAGCTCGGCCGCCCACGCCGGAGCGGGTGTCAGGTACGGCGGCGCGGGATGCACCGCGTACAGGATCAGCGGGCGTCCGGGACCGGTGTCCAGAGTCGCGGTCAGGTTCGTCGGCCCGAACCCGTCGAGCTTCCGGCCGGCCGAGACGGGAAACCTGCTGTAGATCCCGGCGCCCGCACCGCCGGTCGGCGTCGGGGCCAGGAAGCGATGCGGTAGCAGGTCGTCGAGCCCCGCGACCTGCAGCGCGGCCACCGCGCCGTCGGTCAGCTCCTGCACGGTGAGGACGTCGATCTGTCGCTCGCGCACCGTCCGGACCAGCGCATCGGAGTCGGCCTGCCCGACCATGAGATTGGCCTGCATCACGCGGATGGTGGGACCGGATGCGGCGTCCGGCCCGTCGCCCGGGACGCCGGGCAGGTACAGCGGTCCCAGGGTCCATGCGCCGGCCGCGACGACGACGAGTGCCGACGCCAGCAGTACCGGTCGCCGGGCGAGCGCGGCGGCGATCGCGCCCGCCACCGTCCCGAGCAGCAGGTACGGACCCAGCGACGCCCATGCGATCACGGCGTTGTTCTCCACGTCCGACGCGAAGGCCATGAGCGCGGTGAGCCCTGACGCCGTCGTGACGACCGCGAAGAGGACGGCGATCCGTCGCGCCGGCGGCGGCCTCACCATCCGGCGTGACGGTTGGGCCGGATTCTGCGGCGGGGCCGTACCCGCAGCAGGTGCCGCCGCCACAAGGCTCGGCGACCCTGCACCACCACCGCGGGCGGCGGCTCCGAGGCAGGGACCGATTCCGAGTCAGGGACCGCACGCGCACGATCTATCGCCTCGAGCGCGGTGGCCAACGCCTCCGCGTCCCCACCGACGTCCGGATGCAGCCGTTCGGCCGCGGTCCGGCGCGCCCGGCGGCGTTCGCGATCTGCTTCGCTCACCATCATCACAACCTCGCATGCCGCAACCGCGCCGAGTTGCCGACCCCGATCCGGGACACCCGCCGGCACCGTGACCGGGCAAAGCCGGCGTTCCGCCGGAGATCCTCAGTATCGCGGGCCTCCCTCCGGGGCGGGAGTGCGCAGCGACGTCCGCGCCCCGAACACACCCGCGTCCGTGATTCCGGCGCGCGGGGGCCGCGTCGCCGAGGGCCTCATCGGCGGGCTCAGTTGTTCGGACCGAGGCTCGGCCGGTCGTCCGTCGTCGGAGGAACAGTCGGTTCCATGGCCGCCGGAGCGGATGCCGCAGCCTCGGTCAGCGGTACACCGGTGGCAGTGTCCGTGCCCGAACCGCGGTGGGCCGCCTTCTTCGCCAGCGCCTCGACCCTGTGCTGCACCTGTGGCACCTTGTCTTTCGCGGTCTGCGTCGCACCGCTCACCTTCTCGTGCACCGCGGGGTTGTGCCAGAGGCCGAGGGACTGATCCCTCATCTTCTCGTAGGTCTGCCGCCCGGCACGGGTACCGAGGACGAAGCCTACGGCCGTCCCGGCGGCGAAGATCACTGCTCGGACCATGCTTTCTCTCCCTTGTTCGACGAGTGCCGAGATTCGATTCGGAGGCCGCGACGAATTCCTACGGACCGGTCGCCTCTACCCTGTCGGCGCCGCCACCGCCGCGGGTACGGCAACCGACGGCGTGTGTGCCGGCGCAGACCAGCACTACGACCACCGTCCACAGCAGTGATCCGAACACCCATATGCCGACGGTGATCCCGCTGCCCACCCACAGGCCGTCGAGCACCGCGATCGACAACGGCTGCAGCACCAGCGCGTCCTCGTCACCGACAGCTTTCCCCTGCATTCGACCGCTCCTCGCCCTGTCCCCCTGTGAACCGCGAGCCCCCGCCCCTTCTCAGCGCCGTCGCCTCACCCCGCAACCGCGATCGATCCCCCTGTCCCGGGAAGCCGATCCGAGGTAAGCCGGCCACCCCGTTGCCACCCGGAAACTGCTGGGGCAAGACCGAGTTCAAGACCGGAGAGGTGGCGGTACCGATGTCGCCGCACACGTGGATCGGCGGAGGCCGCCCGATTCGTCGATCCACCGCCGTATCGAACTGCTCGTGCGCGAATACAGCAGCACCATCGCAACCCTCCGGTCCCGGTCCCCTGCCAGGAACGGCCTGGCACATAGCCCTGCAACACATCCCGGAGTCGGCGACCGCCCGCCCTGTCACCCGTCACAACGATAGAGCAGGCAGCGGGGCTGTCGCAGAGGAACGGAGCCCGCATGTTCTGGGCGGACCCTGGACACGCCGGTAGTCCGCGCGGCAGCACGGGCGGGCCGATGTCGCCGACAATGTCGTTGTCGGGATCGTCGTTGCCGGGATCGCCCGCACCGGCGCGTCCGGGGACACCACGGCGACGACAGGATCGGAGGGCCGGAAGTGGTTGTCACGACACTCGGCCGACGTCGGATCCTCGGCTACCGGGCCGCGGCCCAGGGACTCGACCGGACCTCCGCCGGGCGAGATCGGGTGCTTGCGCTCGGGGTCCAGGACACCCCGTACGGATCGGCCCGCGACGCGCTCGCCGCACGATCGGACGACGCCGCGGCAGAACATGATTCACTCGTCCTCGTATGGTCGTGGCGCGGGGCGCCGCACCTGCATCGGCCCGGGGATCTCGCGTTTCTCGCCGCGGCCCTCTGGCCGGTGAACGACACCGACGCCACGACACGTATCGGGACCGGGCAGATCCGCGAGGGCGCCCAGCGCGGCCTGCGCGCATTCACCGAGGCGGCCGAGGCCATGGGCGCCGCGCTCACCGGCCCGATGACCAAGGGAGAGCTGAGTGCGGCGGTCAGCGCGGCGGTTCCCGCCGACCTCACCTATCACTGCCCCTCGTGCAGAACCCGCCACATCTCCGGTGCGCTGTTCCAGCAGGTCGGTCTCGCGGCGCGCGTGCGGGTCTGCCCACAGGGCCGCAGCACCCACCTCGACGTCCTGCCCGCAGGGATCGGACCGGATGCGGTGCCCGACCGCGCCGAGGGCACCGCTGCCGCCCTGCACCGGTACGCCGACGTGCTGGCGCCGGTCACACCGGCCGGGCTGGCGGCCTTCCTGGGCACCGACATCGCAACGATTCGCGCGGTCCTGCCCGACGATCTGGTTCCGGTGAAGGGCCCGGCCGGGACGGGCCTGGTGCCGGCCTCGGCGGTCGCTGACCTCGACGGGGCCGCCGACGTGCGAGCGACCCGCCTGCTGCCGCCCGGCGATCCGTGGCTGCAGGCCCGGGACAGGGAGTTCCTGGTGCCGGACCGAGCGCGCCGAAAGGCGATCTGGCGCCCGATCGGCAGCCCCGGTGTCGTCCTCGTCGACGGGGAGATACGAGGGATCTGGCGGGCGAGGGCCACGCCACGGGACACGCTCGCGGTGTCGGTCGAGCCGTTCGAGCCGCTGTCCGTGCGGACGCGGGACGAACTCGAGGCCGAGGCGCAGCGACTGGCCCGCGCCCGGGAGCGCACCGGCGCGACGGTGGGGTATGCCGGCTGACGATCCGGCGACCGCGCCCGGACGTGCCACCGGATGTCGGGGTCGCCGTCGACAATGAACCGGTACCCCTGTCGATCCGACGCCGTCCCGTTCGTCGTCATGTCGTACGGCAACCCTGCCGCACAGGACACTCACCCAACGAGAGGTGCTCACCATGAAGTACATGCTGCTGATCAACGCCGCATCGGCCGACGCAGGCGACCAGTGCAGCGTCGAGGAGTGGATGGTCTACGACAAGCAGATCCAGGAGACCGGAATCGTCGTCGCCTCGGAGTCGCTCGCGGACCTGACCACCGCGACGACCGTGCGGGTCGGCCCCGACGGTGCGCGTGCCGTCACCACCGACGGGCCGTTCGCCGAGACGCGCGAGGTCCTCGGGGGCTTCTACGTCGTCGACGTGCCCGACCTCGACGTCGCGCTGGACTGGGCGGCCCGCTGTCCCGGGGCGCGCGGCGGCGGATCCGTGGTGGTGCGGCCGATCGCCGACTTCGGGCAGTGACCGCGACGGACGGGCCGGGTGCCGGCGCCCGGGTCGACGCCGCCGTGGAAGCGGTGTTCCGGGAGGAGCGCGGTCGGCTGCTCGCCGCGCTCGTCCACCGCTTCGGCGACCTCGACCTGGCCGAGGACGTCGCCGCCGAGGCGATCGAGGCGGCGCTGGTGCACTGGCCCGTCCGGGGCGTACCGGCCAAGCCGGGGGCCTGGCTGCTGACGACGGCGCGGCGCAAGGCCGTGGACCGGCTCCGGCGGGATCAGGTGTACGCCGCCCGGCTCGCCGTTCTGCAGGTGGATTCGGAACGGGCCGCCCCCTCCCACACCCCGGACGCCGGCAGTGAGATGCCCGACGAACGCCTGCAGTTGTTCTTCACCTGTGCCCACCCGGCGCTGCCGGCCGAGGACCGGGTGGCACTGACCCTGCGGTGCCTGGCCGGGCTCGAGACACCCGAGGTGGCGCGTGCCTTTCTCGTCCCGACCGCGACGATGGCCCAGCGGATCGTACGGGCGAAGAAGAAGATCCGGCAGGCCCGTATCCCGTTCCGGGTGCCGGATCCGGACGAGCTGCCGGCGCGACTGCCGGGCGTGCTACAGGTGCTCTACTCGGTCTTCACCGAGGGATACGTAGCCAGCTCGGGGCCGGACCTGCAGCGTCTCGACCTCGCCGAGGAGTCGATCCGATTGGTCCGGATCCTGCGCCGACTGCTGCCCGGCGAGCGGGAGGTGACCGGACTGCTCGCTTTGATGCTGCTGATCCATGCGCGACGCGACGCCCGGACCGGCCCGGACGGCGACATCGTTCTGCTCGCGGATCAGGATCGCGCACGGTGGGACCACGCCCTGATCGCCGAGGGCACCGCCCTCGTGCCCGTGGCGCTGACCGGCGGCCTGCCGGGCCCGTACGGAGTGCAGGCCGCGATCGCGGCGCTGCACGACGAGGCCCCCGGCGCCGCATCCACCGACTGGCCGCAGATCGTCGCGCTCTACGACGTCCTGTCCGCCCTGGCACCGTCGCCGGTCGTCGCGGTGAACCGCGCCGTGGCGGTGGCGATGCGCGACGGTCCCGAGGCCGGCCTGGCGCTGCTCGACGCACTCGCCGACGAGCCCCGGCTGCGCGGCTACCACCCGTATTCCACCGCGCGCGGCGAACTGCTGCACCGGCTCGGCCGCGACGACGAGGCCGCCGTCGCCTACCGGCGGGCGCTCGAGCGGGCCGGAACCGAACCCGAACGGGAGCACCTGCGCCGGCGGCTGGACGAGACCGGCAGGTCGTGACCGGGACGAACCCGTGGTTGCCCGCGTCTGTACGCGGACCGCTCCGAACGTAGCCGGGACCGGTTAAGTTTGCGGCCATGCAGGCAGCGGCGAGGCGGATGCTGTGCCGGACAGGGTGCGGCGGTGCGGGTGACGTGCCTGCGCGGTTGAGCAGGGGCAGGATGTCCGTTGTCGTCGCACTGCACGGGCGAGTCGCGGCACCGATCGGTATGGCCGGATGACCGGCCTCCCGGTCCTGCACATCGCCGCGGCCGACGCCGCGGCCGGTGAGAGCACCGACGTGCTGTCCCGTCTGCAGAGTTCGTCCACCGGTCTGAGCAGCGCCGACGCGGCCGCCCGGCTGGCGGTGGCCGGACCGAACGCGGTGCGCAGCCACGGCGTGAGTGCCCTGGCGGTGTTGGGGCGGCAACTGCGCAGCGCGCTGTTGCTGCTGCTGTCCGCGACCGCGGTCGCATCGTTCTTTCTCGGCGACCGCAACGACGCCGTCATCATCGGGGTCATCCTGCTGGCGAGCATCGGGTTGGGCTTCGTCAACGAGTACCGCGCCGAACGCGCCAGCGCCGCACTGCACTCGAGGCAACGGCACACCGTGGTGGTGCTGCGCGACGGCGCCGCTGCCACGATCGACGTCACCGAACTGGTGCCCGGCGATGTGGTGCACCTCGTCCTGGGCGAGCTCGTGCCAGCCGACCTGCGCCTGCTCAGCGCGACCGGGCTCGAATGCGACGAGAGTGTCCTGACCGGCGAATCGGAGCCGGCCGCCAAGTCCGTGGACCCGGTGCCGCCGGGAACGGCCCTGGCAGATCTGGCCGGGTGCGCATTCATGGGCACCGTCGTCCATGCCGGCACCGGGACGGGGGTGGTCGTCGCCACCGGCGCGGACGCCGAGTTCGGGCGCATCGCGGTCGGGCTCGGTGAACGCGAGCCGGAGACCGAGTTCCAGATCGGGCTGCGGCGCTTCTCGGTGCTGCTGCTGCAGGTCGCCGTCGCTCTGACCGCGACGATCGTGGTCACCAACCTGGTGCTGCAGCGCCCGCTGATCGAGTCGCTGCTGTTCGCCTTCGCCATCGCGGTGGGCATCACTCCGCAGCTGCTGCCGGCGGTGGTGAGCACCTCCCTCGCCGAAGGTTCCCGACGCCTGGCCCGCCGCAAGGTTCTGGTCAAACGTCTGGTGTGCATCGAGGACCTCGGTGACATCGACATCCTCCTCACCGACAAGACCGGCACCCTCACCGACGGACGGATCGGTTTCCGCGAGGCGCTGGCCCCCTCCGGTGCTCCCAGCTCGGCGGCGCTGTTGCACGGCCTGCTCGCCACCGAGACGGACACCGACACCGCCGGCGGTGTCCGTCTCGGTTCGAACGCGCTGGACACCGCCCTGTGGGCGGCGGCAGGTCCCACCGGCCCGGTCGCGGACGGGTACACCCGGCTGGCCACCCTGCCGTTCGACCACGAGCGACGCATGTCCTCGACGCTGGTGCGCGGTCCCGACGGCGAGTCCTTGATCGTGGTCAAGGGCGCGCCCGAGACCGTGCTCGATCGCTGCGCCGACGTCGGTACCGCCGCGCACACGGTGCTGAACGGCCTGTTCGCCCAAGGCAGCCGCGTCGTCGCCGTGGCGTCCAAACCCGCGCCCGGCCACGCCGATCGGCTCGTCCCCGACGACGAACACGGCCTGATCCTGACCGGCTTCCTCGTTTTCCTCGACCGGCCGAAGACCTCCGCGGCCGCTTCGCTGACCCGGCTCGCCGCCCTCGGCATCACCGTCAAGGTGGCCACCGGCGACAACCCGCAGGTCGCCGAGAAGGTCTGCGCCGACCTCGGGCTCGTCTCCGGCGGCAGCCTGACCGGCTCCGACCTCGCAGGTCTCGACGACGCGCAGTTCAGCGAGGCAGCATTGCGGGCCACCATCTTTGCCCGGGTCTCCCCGGAGCAGAAGGCGCGACTGGTCGAGACCCTGCGCACCCACGGCCGGTCTGTCGGATTTCTCGGCGACGGCGTCAACGACGCGCTGGCCCTGCACACCGCGGACGTCGGCATCTCCGTCGATTCCGCCACCGATGTGGCCAAGGACGCCGCGGATGTGGTGCTGCTCGAGAAGGATCTCGGAGTGTTGGCGGACGGCGTCACGGAAGGGCGGCGTACCTTCACCAACACGATCAAGTACGTGCTGATGAGCACGTCGAGCAATTTCGGCAACATGTTCAGCGCCGCGGCGGCCTCGGCGGTGCTGGATTTCCTGCCGATGCTGCCGAGCCAGATCCTGCTCAACAACCTGCTCTACGACACCAGCCAGCTCGCGATTCCCGGTGATCGCGTCGACGAGGAACAACTGCACGCACCCTCGCATTGGGACATCGCGTTCATCCGCCGGTTCATGCTGTTCTTCGGCCCGATCAGCTCGCTGTTCGACTTCATCACCTTCGGGATCATGCTCGGGGTGTTCGCTGCCGGGCCGGAGCTGTTCCACACCGGTTGGTTCGTCGAATCCCTGGCCACCCAGACCCTGATCGTGTTCGCGATCCGCACCCGCCGCGTCCCGTTCCTGCGCAGCCGGCCCAGCCTGGGACTGGTGCTCACCGTCGCCGGGGTGCTTGCGGTCGGTATCGCGATCACGGTCTCCCCGCTCGGCGCGGACCTGGGGTTCACGCCCCTGCCGATCGGGTTCTTCCTCACCCTGGTCGTGCTGGTGATCGGCTACCTGGTGCTGATCGAGTATGCCAAGCGCGTGTTCTACGCCGAACCGATGCGGTATCTGCCGGCAGTGCGGTGGCGCGGTCACGAACACCGGATCCACCGGCGCGCAGCCCGGTTCAGCACCCCCACCCACCTTCGGGCGCCGACACCGCCCACACCGGCACCGCCGGTGCGGTGACTTCGGCCCGCTGCCGGCCGAACATCACAGCCCGAGCATCGAACCGGCGCTGGTGCCGGCGGTCGGCCCCCGATCGCCTCGGGGGCCGGGGAGGACGATCAGTGGGGGGCGGCGGTCGACCCACCGGATCGATTGCCGAACGGATGGCGCCAATCGGGTGAGTTGGACGGCGAGCCCCCGGGCGGCGGCGGGGCGGCGCTGCCGGGCTGCGGTGCGGAGGACCGGTCGTACTCGTGCCTCGCAGCGGTGGTCTCGAGGCGGGATTCTTTCAGTTCGCGGCGAGCGAGCCGACCTCGACGCGAGGTCCGCTGCGCACCGGCGAGCAGGAGACTCAGCCCGACCGCTCCGATCGCACCGACGACGATGCCGTAGAGGAACAGTGCACCGGTCGAACCGGTGACGTGGTACCCGAAGACGACGAAGCTGTCGTCGGTCAGTGCATGGGCGGCGCCGGTGTTGCCCAACACCCCGGCCACACCGATGATCACGGCGGCGAGGAGAACGACGAGTCCGAAGATGATGAGCATGACGGCCTCCATGGCCAGGGGAGTGTGTATCTCTCCAGTCAACGCCGGGTTCGCACCGTTGTCGACCGGCTGTCGTGGAAGTCGTTGCTCCTGCCGCTAGCCGTCGAAGCCGCTGCGGGCGGCCCAGCCCGACGCGGCGAACGACTGTCGCAGGGCGGCGCGCAGGTCCGCTTCACCCGCAAGGGCTTTCATCGCGGACCGGTACTCGTGCGGGCGCCGGCCGACGAGCGCGGCAAACCCGGCACAGTGGCGCAGGAGCGCGGCGAACAGCGCCTCCTGGGACCGCAGCCGCAGCGGCGGCGCCCCCGGCGGCGCGAGGGCGCCCCACTTCGAGACGTACACGCCGAAGGACGCCGGCCGCTGTCCGCCGTCGATCTCCAGCCGGCACTCGTCGGCGGTCACGGTACGTCGCGTGTAGTTCGGCTCCGTCGCATCGAGGCACGCGAGCTGGTCTCGGTCGAGCAGCGACGCGAACACCGGGGTGCGGGTCCCCGGCCGCCGGAACGCAGTCGCCGCGACGTAGCCGGGCACGCTGACGTGGGCGCTGTGCCCGACGGCGATGCCCACGACCGTCGCGCGCAGGAACGGCACGGTGGTGTCGACGTTTCCGGCCGTGAACTTGCGCCGCACGACCGCCGGGCACGCGTTCGAGCCCACCGCGACGACGAGGTGCCGGTCGCCGACGCCGGCGACGCCGGCCCGGCACAGCGCCTCGTCGAGCGTCGAGTCCTCGCGCCCGTCCAGCCGTGCCGCACCGAGGCCGGCTCCCGGCCGGGGACGTGCCCGGTGATAGCCGTCCCCCCGGAGCAGACCACTGCCCGGCGCGGCCGTCCCGGGATAGAGCCAGGGGGCGGCCGCGAAATCACCACAGTCCGTTCCGGCGACAGAACCCACCTTCCCAGTATGGCGCCGCGAACGCGCGGTACCCTCCGGCCGTGCAGATCGAACCGCGTCCCATCGACGACGCCGAGGTGCAGTCCCTGATCGACGAGGTGCAGCTCGAGTACGTCCGTCGCTACGGCGGACCGGACCACACGTCGCTGCATCCGGAGGAGTTCACCCCGCCGCACGGCGTCTTCCTGCTCGCCCGCGGCGGCGGCTCGCCGGCGGGGATCGGTGGCTGGCGGGCCCGCGACTCGGCGCATCCGGGGCTGCGCGACGGTGACGCCGAGATCAAGCGCATGTACGTGCGGGAAGGCGCCCGCCGCCGGGGCGTGGCCCGACGGATCCTGGCCGAACTCGAACGCACCGCCGTCGAGGCGGGCCGGCGGCGGATGGTGCTCGAGACCGGCACCGAGCAGCCCGAGGCTCTCGCCATGTATGCCGCCGCCGGATACGAGCCGCTGCCCGAACGGTTCGGCAAGTACGCGTACTCCGCATCGTCGCTGTACTTCTTCAAGGACCTCGCGCTGCCCGGCGACGACGCGCCCCGCGTCCGTCCCGCACTCGCGGCGGAGCTGCCGGTTCTTCAGGACATCGAGCGCGCGGCCGGCCGCGCGTTCGCGGACCTCGGAATGGACGCCGTCGCCGCCGACCCGCCGCCCACGCTCGAGGAGCTGCACGAGTATGTGACCGGCGGGCGCGCCTGGGTGTGCCTCGACGGCCACGACCGCCCGGTGGCATACCTGCTCGCCGATGTCGTCGACGGCACCGCCCACATCGAGCAGGTGTCGGTGCATCCGGACCATGCGCGCCGCGGGCTCGGCCGGGCCCTGATCGACCATCTCGCCGGCTGGGCGCGTGTCCGCGAACTGCCCGCCCTGACGCTGACCACCTTCGCCGACGTCCCGTGGAACGGGCCGTACTACCGGCGGCTCGGCTTCCGGTACCTGCGCGACGACGAACTCGGCCCGGGGCTGCGGCAGATCCGGCGCGACGAGGCCGCCGGGGGTATGGACCGGTGGCCCCGCGCGGCCATGCGACGCGAACTCTGAAGTTCTGCAAGACGTCTCACGTGCGACGCGGTACCGCGGCGGCCCAGAATCGCCGCACCAGGTCCGTCGTCTCGGCCGGCGCCTCGAGCGGTACGAGGTACGCGGCGCCGTCGACGACGGCGCAGGACCCGTCGGGTAGCAGCAGGCTCGCCGCGCGTGCCTGCTCGGGCGTCCAGCCCTTGTGATCGCTGCCGGTGACGAACAGGGTCGGGACCGACACCCGTGGGAGCCGCTCGGTGAGGTCGGGCCGGTGCAGCGAGATGGAGACGACGGCGTTGCGCAGCGCGGCCCGGTCCGCGCGGACGAAACAGTCCTCGACGAGTGCGACCGCCTCCGGGTCGCGCTCCCTCGTTGCGGCGGAGAGCAATACGTTCGTCACGCCGGACCGGATGAACCCGGCGGCGCCGAGCGTCCGGTAGGCGGCGAGGAGGAACAGCGTGCGCGCGCGCTCCGGCCGGTTCAGCGCCTGGACGGGCGTCCCCAGCGTCACCAGCGTCCGGCACCTCGACGCCGCGTCGGTCGCGAAGACGATGCCGACGTGGCCGCCCCAGGCGTTGCCGACCCAGTCGACGGGTTCGTCGACACCGAGGGCGTCGAGCACGGTGACGGCCGCCGCGGCGCATTCCCCGGTGGTGTAGCGCCGGCCGGGGTCACCGCTCGCCCCGTGCCCGGGACCGGTGACCACGACGAGGCGCCGGTCGACTCCCAGCGCGTCTTCGACTCTGCTCCAGGATCTTTCGTCGACGAACAGGCTGTGCCAGAGCACCACGGGCCGGCCCTCCCCGTGCACGCGGACGGCGAGTGGACCCACCTCGGTCGAGATCTTCTGCATCCGTGTCATGACCGCCACCACCTCCGGTGCGACTCGGGTTGACACTGTCAATTGCTATGGTCCCGCGGTAGGTTGACACTGTCAATGGGCGGTGCCGCGCACGCCGGGAAGGGCTGGTGGACGGATGACCGACACGCTCGACGAACGGCTGCTCCGAGCCGCGCTCGAACTGCTGAGGGAGCAGCCGGCCGAACGCCTCAGCCTCCGCCGGGTGGCGCAGCAGCTGGACGTGAGCCACCAGGCGCCCTACGTGCACTTCGGGAACAAGCGCCGGTTCCTCGCGGCCGTGGCGGGCACCGGGCTGCAGGGCGCCGCGGCAGAGGCGGCCGCCGCCGTCGAGGCAGCCGGATCCGATCCACGGTGCCGGCTGCACGCGCTCACCGACGCCTACCTGCGGTTCGTCCGGGAGCGCCCGCACGTGCACGACCTGGCCTACGGGCCCACGGTCGACAAGGCCGATCACCCGCGCCTGCAACAGGCGGCCGCCGACTACTGGCGTCTGTTGCGCGGCACCGTGGCGGCCTGCCAGCCCGAGGGTGTGGAGGAGGCCGAGGTGCTGCGGCGGTGCGCTGCCACGTGGGGCACCGTCTACGGCATCGCCCGGCTGACCACACTGCACCAGATCCCCGCGTCGGTCCCCGGCGACCGCGACGGCCTGTTGCACGAGGCCGTCGACGTGCTCCACCGGGGCTGGCAGGCCGGCGACTCGGCCGGGATCCCGGGACAGGACCCGTCTTCCCCGTCGCCGCCGGGTCGCCGGTGACCGCACCGGCCCGATGCCGCCGTTAGCCGACTTGTTCTATTTCAAATAGAACAATATGCTTGCCCCGTGCTCATCAGACTGGACCCGAACTCGCCGGACCCGTTGTTCGTGCAACTGGCCGCGGCCGTGCGCGGCGCGGTGGCCCGGGGCGAGGTCCGGGCGGGCGAGCGCCTCCCCGGCGCGCGCGACCTCGCCGCATCGCTCGGCCTCAACGTCCACACCGTGTTGCGGGGGTACCAGCAACTGCGCGACGAAGGCCTGGTGGAGCTGCGCCGCGGACGCGGCGCGGTCGTCACCGACCGCGCCGAAACCGGGCATGCCGCTTTGCATTCCGCCGTCGCTCAGGCCGTCGCGCACGCCAAACGCGTCGGCCTGAGCGCCGACGATCTCGTCGACCTGATCAGAACGGAGTACCGATGACAGACGATCCCGGCACCGACCGGCGCCCCACCGGCCGCATCCTCCTCAGCTCCACGGCCGCACCCCTGGCCGTCGCCGCCGCGGGCGCACTCGTGCTCCGGAGCTGGCATGCGCAGCTACCGAATCCGATCGCAACACATTGGAACCTCGACGGCACCGCGGACGGATTCGCCGGCCTCCCGGCGACGATCGCACTGTTGCTCGGGTTCGGTGTCCTGTTCGCCGCCCTCGGTTTCGGTCTCGCCCGGGTCGCCGACACCGACCCTGCCCTCACCCGCGCGGTCGCCGCGACCGTCACGGGAACGGTCGCTTTCGTGACCGCCCTGATCGTGCTGGTCACCGGCTCTCAGCGGGGACTCGCGGACGCCGCCGCAGCCTCGCCGCCGGGGGCGTCTCTCCTCGCAGCACTCGGCATCGGCGTCGCCCTCGGGGCCGTTGCCGCCGCGGCGGTGCCCCGGTGGTCGCGCGGACCTGCCTCTCCCCCGGCCGCCGATGCACCGCGAATTCCCCTCGGCGCAGACGAACTCGTCGCGTGGACCCGATCGGTGGCCACCGGCAACGTCACAACGATCGTGCTCGTCGCGGCGATCGGTATCGTCGCCGCCCTCGGCGTGCTCACACGCCTGTGGATCCTGCTGGGCCTGGCCGTGCTGCTCGCCGTGCTGGTCGCGCTGACCTGCTCGATCCGCGTCACCGTCGACGTCCGCGGGGTCACCGTCGCGGGCCTGTTCGGGTGGCCGCACCTGCACACCCCGCTCGGTGCCATCGCCTCCGCCTCCGTCACCGACGTGGCACCGCTGAAGCACTTCGGGGGCTACGGATACCGCGTGGCGGTACTGGGCCCGCTGCGCGGCGCCCGAGGGTTCGTCCTGCGCGGCGGCCCCGCGCTGGTGCTGCACCGGCGCGACGGCGCACGCACCCTGGTCGTGGTCGACGATGCCGCGACCGCCGCCGGCCTCGTCAACGCCCTCGTCGAGACAGGACCGAGGCACCCCCAGTAGATTCCCGTGGAACATCTCACCTGCGGGCGGCGGAGAGTCCGGCACCGTCGATCATCCGCCGGCCACCACGTTGAGCGATCCGAGCTGCACAACACATCAACAACCAACCGGGCGCAATTCCCGGCGCGGGACGCTGCTTCGCACCACCGAACCTCACCGCTGGAGGATTTCGGAGAGCCGCCTGATGCCTTCGGCGATCTGGGCTTCGGTTGCGGCCCCGTAGGAGAAGCGCAGGAACGGTGCGGGTGGTTCGTCCACGAAGAAGTGACTCCCGTCTCCGATGAGTACCCCGGCCGCGTACGCGGCGGTGCAGATCTCGCGGGTATCTGCGCCCTGGGGCAGCCTGGCCCACAGGTGAAGGCCACCGCGCGGGACGCACGGGATGCGGATGCCGGGCGTCGTGGCGTGGATCGCGGAGGCAAGTGCGTCGCGTCGCGTCGCGAGCTCTGCGCGCAGGCGTTTCAGGTGCCGGGGCCACGCATTCGAGGTCAGGAGACCGCAGGCGATTTCCTGCACCAGCGGCGCGACGCAGAGGTCGTCGGCGGTGCGAGAGGCCCGGAGCCGTTCACCTGCCGGGCCGCGCGCGATGACCGCGCCGAGCCTGAGACCTGGGGAGGCAGGCTTCGAAAGGGTGAGGATCGATACGACGTGTCCGTGGGGGTCTTCGGTGAAGAGGGAGGGTGGGGCCTGTCCGTCGATTCCGAGGTGTCTGGCCCAGTCGTCCTCGATGATGAACGCGCCGTGTCGGGCGGCGAGTTCGAGCACCTGCTTCCGGCGCTCTGCACCGAGGACCGCGCCGGTGGGGTTCGCGCAGTTCGGCTGGAGGTAGACCACTCGCGCTCGCGTGCGTTCGAGTTCGTCGGCGAGACGGTCGACCAGGATCCCGTCGGCGTCGGCGGGCACCGACGAGAGGTTCAGGCCCGCGCTCTGCGCAGCGAGGATCGCGCCCGGATAGCTCGGGCTCTCGGTGATGACCGCCGACCCCGGCTCGGCGAGTGTGCGCATCGTGAAGACGAGGCCCTGCTGCCCGCCGGAGACCACAAGCACGTCGTTCGGGTCGGCGCGGTATTCGGAGGCGAGGATCCGCCGCAGTTCCGGCGATCCCGCTGGCGGCGTCATCATCCAGGCACGACCGCTCTTCGCCGCACGCGAGCCGATGCGATGCAGTTCCTCGTTCGGCTGTAGTTCGGGGGCGAGGTATCCCCAGGAGAGCGGGATGTGGTCGGGAGTACCGTAGCCGCCCAGGCGAGCGGCCCGGTCGGCGTCCACTCTGGCGCGGCCGAGCGCCTGAGACTGCCAGGAGAAGTCCGGTTCCGGTAGTCGTTCGCGGCCCGCCACGAACGTTCCCCGTCCGGGCTCAGCCCGGACCAGCCCGAATGCGCTCAGTTCCGAGAGAGCTGCCGAGACGGTGGCTGCACTCGCCGCGAACTCTCCGGAGAGTTCGCGGACACCCGGCAGTTTCTCCCCGATATGCATCGTCGCGATCCGCTGGCGGAGGCGTGCCGCGATTTCCGACGCTCTGTTATCATTCGACATGACGCTAGTGAATAACGTTACTCAAGTTTCTGCAAGATTGTTACGCCATCGAGCGGGCGTGACGTCGGCAGTCTCGGCGGCGCACCGATGAGCCGGGGTTCCTCTGTGCTGCGGGATGTCTCAGTCTCCGCGGTCGTCGCGGGCTTCCTCTCGGCGCTCATCAACTTCGCAGGCCCGTTCCTGATCGTGCTCGAAGCCACTCGCGCAGCGGGTCTGAACGAGGCGCAGACCGCGTCGTGGGTCTGGGCGGTGGCGATCGGCAACGGCGTGTGCAGCATCGCGCTGAGCCTGTTCACCCGTATCCCGGTGATCGTCGCTTGGTCGACGCCCGGAGCGGCGCTGCTGATCGCCTCGCTCGGCGGCTTCTCGTTCACCGAGGCCGTCGGCGCGTTCCTCGTCGCCTCGGTCGCCGCCGCAGTGGTCGGGTACACGGGCTGGTTCGGCCGGCTACTCGCCAGGGTGCCCGGCCCGGTGCTACAGGCTCTGCTCGCCGGGATCCTGCTGCCCTTCGTCGTGACCGCAGCGGGCGCCTTCACGAGCGCGCCGCTGATCGCGGGGAGCATCGTCGTCGCCTTCTTCCTCGGCAAGCGCGTCTTCGACCGATACGCAGTGCTCGCCGGACTCGTCGCCGGGCTCGCGGCGACCGGGGCGACCGGATCCTTCCGCGAGGTCGCGCCGTCGCTCGCGCTCGGCGGCCCTGTGTTCACGATGCCGGCATTCACCCCGGCCGCGCTCGTGAGCATCGCGCTGCCGCTGTTCATTGTCACGATGGCCTCGCAGAACGCACCCGGGCTCGCACTGCTCCACTCGCAGGGGTACGAGCCGAACGACCGCCTGCTCGTCGGTGCCATCTCGACGGTCTCGGCGATCCTCGCGCCCTTCGGCTGCCACGGCATCAACCTCGGCGCGATCACGGCGGCGATCGCGCTCGGCCCCGAGTCGCATCCGGATCGCGCACAGCGTTACATCGCGGGCCTCTCGGGCGGCCTCACCTATCTGCTCGTCGGCTCGTTCGGGGGCGTGCTCGTGGCCGGGTTCCGGGCGATCCCGAGCGAAACGGTTTCGGTTCTTGCTGCCGTCGCCCTGCTGGGCTCTGCCCTCACCGCACTGAAGGGGGCGATGGGCGGCGATACCCGCACCGGGATCGCGGCCCTGACCACGCTCGCGGTCACCATGTCGGGCGTCGTGTTCTTCAGCGTCGGTGCCGCGTTCTGGGGCCTCGTCGCGGGCAGCGCCGTGTACCTCCTGCTGGCCCCACGCCAGCCGGGAACCCGAACAGGCAAGGAAAGAAAGGAGAACGCAGTGATGACGTGACCGAAGCCTGAGCGCGCCGCATCCCGCATCGGATATTCGATCCTCGCGGGCGGAGAACGCTCGGACAGTACCTGGCAGTACCGCTCTGCCGAGACCTTCAACCACCGATAGGAGCCACCCATGGCAACGACCACCATTCCGACGATCCGGCCGCTCGCCCCTGCCGACGAGTGCCGCTGGCGTGTCCTCTTCCGCGAGTACCGCGAGTTCTACAAGCTGCCCGAGTCCGAGGACATCGTCTCCCGCGCATGGGGATGGTTCATGGATCCCCGACACGAATGCAAGGCTCTCGTCGCGGAAGCGGACGGCGAGATCCTCGGGTTTGCACACCATCGCCGGTTCTCCTCGCCCTACACCGGCACCACCGGTCTCTTCCTCGACGACCTGTTCACCGACCCCGCAGCCCGAGGCCGGGGCGTCGGACGTGCACTGATCGGCCGTCTCACCGAGATGGCCACCGCCGAGGGTCGCGCCGTGGTGCAGTGGGTGACCGCCGAAGACAACCACCAAGCCCAGGCGCTCTACAACACCCTCGCCACGCGAACGAGCTGGGTCACCTACGAGGCCGAACCTTCTGCGAAGTGAGCACTGCACCATGAAACCGCTGCCGCCGGAGACCCTCCGAGTGGTAGCACAGGGCGGCGGAAATGCGAGTTGATCCATTCGCCTGTCCTCGACGGTATTGGGGCCGGCCCGGAGCCGGCCCCAATACCGTCCAGCCGTGCCCTGCCTGCGGATCCCCGACCGGTAGATCGCCGACGATGATCAGTGCGTCGACCCGTCTCCGCGACAGACTCGAAAACCGTTGCTGCAGCACCACATCAGGCAATCTGACGGGGTGGCGGATCATCACAAGCAGTGGCGTCCACCAATCCACCTGCCGGTGTTGGTGACCGAGTTGCCGGGTGAACGGCGCGTACCGGCCCGCCCGACCCGCTGAACCGTGCGCAGAGGCTACGGGCCGGCCGGGAAAACCTCGACGAGCGAACCGGGTTCGATGACGACCGGTCCGGCCGCGGTGCGGTGCTCCCGTCGCCCGCCGCGGGCCGGCGGGTCACCAGGCCAGCCCGAGATCGACGGCGGCCAGGCCGGCCCGCGTGCGGTTGTCCACCCCGAGCTTGGCGTAGACGCGCTCGACGTGGTTGCGGGCCGTCTTCTCCGCGATGCACAGCTCGTCGGCGATCTGCCGGTTGGACCGGCCCCGGGCGACGAGCCGCAGCACCTCCACCTCGCGGGCGGTCAGCCCGGCCGGCCATGGCGCGCGCCGCACCCGCCGGTGTCCGGCCGCCGTCAGCACCGCCTCGACCGCCTCGGCGTCGAGGCGCCCGCGGTGGGCCTCCTGCCGCAGGCGGCCCGCCGCGTGTTCGGGGGTGAGCGCACCGCGATGCGGCCGGGGTTCCCCGAAGCGCTGGTACGTCTCCGCCGCGGCGAGGAGACGATCGGCGACACTCAGGTCGCGTCCGCGCACGCCGTTGGGATACCCGGAGCCGTCGAGGCGTTCGCGGTGCGTGGTTGCGACGGCGACGACGTCCTCCATGCCGGTGACGCGGCTGAGGATCCGCCCGGTCAGGTAGGGGTACAGCCGGACCCGCTCCCATTCGGCGCCGGTGAGCGGACCGGGCTTCTCCCAGATCCGGTTGGACACCCCCATCCGGCCGAGACCGTGCACGAGCCCGGCCCGGTAGAGCACCTCGACGTCCGTCGCCGGCAGGCCGCGCAGGCGGCCCGCGGCCGCGGTCAGCTCGGCCACCGCCCGCGAATGCCCGAGCAGGCAGGGAACTTTCAGGTCGACGAAGTCTGCCATCGCACGAAGCAGCGTGTCGAGTTCGTCGCCGGCGAGGACGCGCGCACGGTCGGGCGCCCGATCCAGCGCCGCCGCCCACGCGTCCTGCTCGAGCAGACCGTCGGTGAGTTCGCCCGCGGCCTCCTGGAACACCCGCGCCACCCGCGGACAGAACTGGGTCCCGCTGCGCGCCCGCGCGACCTCGACGGCCCGCCCCGGTCCGCCGGCCCGCAGATGGACCTCGGAGACCTCCGCGAGGTGCACGATGTGCATCTCGAGGGGGATGTCGTCGCCGCGCACACCCGCGGGCAGCCCGGCACCGTCCCACCGTTCGAACGCGTAGGCCAGGGCCGCGCCGATCTGCCGGTCGAGCCCGACCCGGTCGGACAGCGTCCCCGCCGAGGCGCAGTGCGAACCGATCAGCTCGGCCATGCGACGGCGGGCGGTCAGCAGGAACGCGACGACCTCGACCCCGCGACGCGCGCCGTCGAGCCCGCGCCCGACGTGGCTGGTCAGCATCCGCAGGAACGGCAGCCCCCTCATGTCGACCCCGTAGGTATCGGCGCGGAGTGCGATGTCGTCGCCGAACAGCTGCGCCAACTCGTGCGAGTCCGCGTGGCAACCGATCCAGGCGACGAGGTTCGCGTAGTAGACGACGGCCTGCTGCCGTGCGTCCAGGCCCATGCGCTCGGCGATCCGTCCGGCCAGCACGGCGGACCGCAGCATGTGCTCCATCGGCTGCCCCAGGCCCAGGTCGATCGCCAGGGACAGCGCCGCGAGCAGCTCGGCGCGCCGCGGCCCGTCCCGCGGGCCCGGAGACGACTCGCTCCTGCGCTGCACGGCCCCATTGTCCTCCGCCGCCTGAGCCGGGGCGCAGGGCCGGACGGATGCCGAAGATGAGGCATCGGCCCCATGCTTCCGGTCACGACGCGGCGCACGATCGGGAGGACCGTATTCGTACGCCGAGGGAGGACGAGATGAAGACCACACCGCAGGAAGCCGCCGAGGAGCCCCGCGCCCTGCCCCAGGTCGCCGGCGAGCGGTTCACCGGGTATGCCGTGATCGGGGCGCCGTTCGCCAGCGGGCACTGTCTGGCGCTGCGCCGGTTCACCGCCGGGTCGGTGGGCCCCGCCTTCACCGCGGTCTGGCACCGCGACCCGCAGGGCCACTGGACCGTCTACAGCGATGCCGCGCCGGAGCACGGATGCGCCCGCTACCTCGGCGCCGCCCTCACCCGGACGGTGCGCACCGACGTCGCCGCCGAGTGGACCGGCCCGTCCCGGTTGCACATCACGGCGGGCGACGACGTCGTCTGGGACGTGCGGGTGTCCTCGTCGCCGGCCACCACCCTGGCGACCCTGGCCGGCCGGCTGCTGCCGGGTGGGGCGCGGCACAACCCCGCGGTCCTGGCCGCCGTGGCGCGCGTCGCCGGCCCGGTCCTGGGCGCCGGCCGGATCCGGCTCACCGGCGACGTGCCGAACGGACAGTGGTTCCGCGCCGCACCGCGCCGGTTGTGGTCCGCCCGCACCCTCGCCGCGGTGGTGGGCGGCGTCGACCTCGGCGCCGACGGGCCGCTGCCCGAACAGGAGCGGCTCGGCGATTTCCGGATTCCTCAGCGCGCCCTGTTCGCGACCGTCGATGCCTGGTTCGAGCCGTTCGATCCGCTGCGGCACGCGCCGGCGTCCCCGGGCGGTGCGCTCACCTGCTGACCCGTGCCGGCACTTGCGCGTGCGATGATCTTGTGGACCATCGAGGGGGTGCCATTGTCTGAAAGCATCGTGCCGGTGACGGGTAGACGAACCACGCGGGGGGCGTCCGAGGACCCTGTGTACGTTCCGCTGCGCAGCATCTCCGAGGCGGCGGCGACGCTGCAGGAGTCGGTGGCGCGGCAGAACGCCACGGACTACTACGAGGTCCGCGCGGCGATGGATGCGGAGTACTACTGGCGCGCCGTGGTGCAGACCTTTCAGATCGCCGACGAGTCGTTCCTGCACGCCTCGCGCGGCACCCAGGACGGTGCCGACATCTCGGCCCACGTCATGGCCCGCGCCGCGGACTGGGTGGCGAAGACGGAACTGGCCGTCGAGGGCTCCCGGATGTACGGGGCGCTGGTCGCATTCACCCAGGGTGTGGGCGACGGGTACGCGGCGGTGGAGTCGTGGGCCGACGCCACCAAGCGAGCGAGCCGATAGGCCGCTGCGCGGCCGGTGCGTCCTTTGGGTTGCTCCTGCCGCCCAAAGGACGCACCGGGCTACAGCCCCACCGCCGCCCGCTCCCCCTCGACGATTGCGGCGTGTGCCCGTCGCGGCGTGACCGCGTCGCCGATCCGCACGACGTGGAAGGCGCTGTCGCGCAGCGCTACCCAAAGATCGTCCACGGGGTCCTGATGGGTGGCCACGACCACCGCGTCCACCGTGCGGGTGTGCGCGACGGCGGTCGGGTGGTGCCACAGCGCGACATCGAGCCTCCCGCCGGTCTCGGTGACGGCGGTGACGAGCGTGTCGGTGAGCTGCGCGATGCCCTCGGCGTGTGCCCGGCGGGTCCAGCTCTCCATGTCGAGGGTCAGGCCGAGGTCCTGTCCGACGATCATCCCGGCCGTGCAGACCGTGACCGCGGCGCCGCGGCCGGCGAGCAGTGCGGCCACCGACGTCGCCTGGTGGAAGCCGAGGTCGTCGACGACGAGGACGTCGCCCTGCGGGGACACGCGGCCGTCGAGCACGTCGCGGACGTCGACGACGAGCGCGGTGTCGCCGGCCCAGTCCGGGCGCCGCGGGCGCGCCCCGGTGGCGACGACGACCGCGTCCGGTCGGTGCTCCTGCACGAAGGCGGCGTCGACGTGCACGCCGATACGCACATCGACGCCCGCGCGGCGGCATTCGACCTCGAGGCTGTCCACCATGCCGGCGAGTTCGCCACGGCCCGGAGCGGTGGCGGCCGTGCGGATCTGACCACCCAGGGCGGGGGTGCGCTCGCACAGGGTGACCCGGTGCCCGCGCTGCGCGGCGGTCGCGGCGGCGCGCAGGCCGGCCGGTCCGCCACCGACGACCAGCACGCGCCGGCCGGGGACCGCCGGATCGGGTAGCAGCTGCGCCTCGCGGCCGGCGCGGGGGTTCTCCACGCAACCGATCCACCGGCCGAGCCCTACCCGGCCGATGCACTCCTGGTTGCAGGCCAGGCACGGACGCACGGCCTCGTCGTCGCCGGCGAGAGCCTTGGCGGCGAAGTCGGGGTCGGCGATCTGGCCGCGGACGACGCCGACGAGGTCGCAGCGCCCCTCGGCGAGGGCCGCCTCGGCCTGGGTGGGGGTGGTGAAGCGTCCGACGCCGACGACCGGCAGCCGCACCCGCCGCCGGATCGCGTCGGGCACGAACAACGCGTAGCCGTGGGGCGTGGCCATGGACGCCTCGATCAGGTGCAGCGTCTCGGTGGCCACGCCGATCGAGGTGTTCAGGTAGTCGACGTGCCCGCTGTCTTCGATCATGGCGGCGACGGCGACGGCGTCGTCGAGGGTGATCCCGCCGTCGGTGCCGTCGTGCCCGCTGAGGCGGACCCCCACGACCAGGTCGGACCCGACCGCCGCGCGCAGTGCCCCGACGACCTCGAGCAGGAACCGCGCCCTGTTCCGGAGCGGTCCGCCGTACCGGTCGGTGCGCAGGTTGGTGCCCGGGGACAGGAACTGCCGCACGATCGACGCCTGCGAGCACTGCAGTTCGACCCCGTCGAATCCGCCGGCACGGCAGTGCTCGGCGACGCGGGCGTACCCCTCGACGAGGTCGCGGATCTCGTGCTCCTCGAGCGCCTTGGGCACCTCCCGGAACAGCGGGTCGGGCACGGCGCTGGGCGCCCACAGCGGCAGGCCGGTGTACATGCCG
Organism: Rhodococcus aetherivorans; assembly: GCF_011058165.1. GTDB lineage: Bacteria > Actinomycetota > Actinomycetes > Mycobacteriales > Mycobacteriaceae > Rhodococcus > Rhodococcus aetherivorans. The sequence goes on along the minus strand of NZ_JAALEG010000032.1, from coordinate 5,588 downwards.
CAGCCCTGGGCGCCGTTGTGGTTGAGCTGGGCGAAGATTCGCCCGCCGCGGGCGTGCACGGCGTCGGTGATCCGCCGGTACCCGGGCACCACCGCGGGGTCGTACCCGCGGATCAGCTTCTCGTAGGGCCGGTCCGTCGGGTGCACGGTGTGCTCCTCCGAGACGATCAGCCCGGCTCCACCGCCGGCCCGCGCCGCGTAGTACGCGGCGTGCTGCGCGGTGGGCAGCCCGTCCTCGGCGAAGTTGGTCAGGTGCGCGGAGAACACCACCCGGTTGCGCAGCGTGACCGGGCCGAGCCGCAGCGGGGCGGCCAGCCGTGGGTGCGGTCCGGCGGAGCAGGTTTCGCTCACACCTTCGAGTTCCCCTGGTCGAGGGCCATCTGGCTGCCGGTGACGGTCCGGGCGCGGTCGCTCGCGAGATACAGCACGGCCTCGGTGATGTCGTCGACGTCGGCGATCGGCTTCTCGGTGAGGATCGGGGCGAAGCTCGGCAGCCAGTGCGGGTACTTCTCGAACAGCGTCAGCGCGCCCTGGTCGGTGCCCATCGGGGTGTTCACGCCGTAGGGGTGGATGGAGTTGACCCGGATGCGGTACTCGCCGAGCTCCTTGGCGGCGCTCTGGGTCAGGCCGACGAGGCCGAACTTCGCGGCGGCGTAGTTGGCCTGGCCGGGCATGGCCTTCAGCCCGGCGACGGAACTCACGACGATGATCGACCCTCCGTTGCCGGCCTCGATCATGGCGGGCGTGGCGGCCTTGAGGGTCTTGAAGACGCCGGTGAGGTTGATGTCGATCAGTTCCTCGAACTGATCGTCGGGCATCTCCCAGAAGCGGTTCCAGTTGCAGATGCCCGCGTTGGCGACGACGACGTCGAGGCGGCCGAACTGGGCGACGCCGTCGTCGACGACGGACTTCAGGGCGGCGCTGTCGCGCACGTCGGCGATGCGCGCGTGGATCTTCGCCCCCTCGGCCTCGACGAGCTGGACGGTCTCGTGGAAGTCGGCTTCGGTGACCGGTGCGTAGGAGTTGTACTCCGAGACGGGACCGGCAATGTCGACGCCGATGATCGACGCGCCCTCCCGCGCGAACCGGATCGCGTGGTTGCGTCCCTGACCGCGCGCAATGCCGGTGATGAACACGACCTTGCCGTCGAACTCGCCCATTCGTCGATCCTTCCGATCCGTAGCAGTCTGCAACAGGTTACAGTTCGGATCCGAGCGTGTGACCCTCCCGTACCGCCTGGTGGACACTTCGCGGCGCCAGGCAGTCGCCGATCCGTGTCAGCCCGGTGCGGTACAGGGTGTCCTCCGGCAGCCCCGGGGCGCAGTCGACGAGCAGCGCGCCGGCGACGTCGGTGCGCCGTCCGGTCAGCCGGTGCTCGAGTTCGACCGCGTCGGCGCCGACCCGTCGCACCGTGACCCCGAGGTGCCGGGCGACCCCGGCCCGCTGCAGCCGGGTGTTCGCCGCGACCAGGTCGCCCGTCGGCGCGAGCCGCGACCCGGCGATCGGGTCCGTCGTGGCGTACGAGACGGTATAGCCCTGGGCGGCAAGCTGTTCCGCGATGCCCACCGCGACGGGACCCCCGACGGGATCCCACACCACGACCGGCCGCACGGCGATCGGGCCACCGGCCAGCAGGCCGGCTGCGGTGACGTAGTGGCCCTCCTCGGCCGGGTACTCGGGGGGCCGGTCCCGGCTGCCGGTGGCGAGCACGACGGCCTCGCCCGCGGCCACGGCGTCCTCGAGTTCGCCGGCGGTGACGGCACGACGGGTGTCGATCCGCACGCCGAGCGCGCGGCAGCGGGCCTCGAGCCAGTCGACGAGCGCGGAGAGCGTGTCGCGTCCCGTGCCCACCGCCGCGGTGCGCAGCATCCCGCCGACGCGTCCGGCGCGCTCGACGAGGCGGACCCGGTGACCGCGCTCCGCGAGGACCCGGGCGGCCTCGAGCCCGGCCGGACCCCCACCGACCACGAGGACGTCCCGCGCGGCGGCGGCCGGAGGCTGCGGCGCGCGCGTCTCGTGCCCGGCCTCCGCGTTGCCGATGCAGCCGACCCGGGGATTGCGGAAGTCGCGCACCAGGCAGGCCTGGTTGCACAGCACGCACGGCCGGGGCGAGCGGCCCTCGCGCACGGCGGTGACGAGGTCCGGATCGGCGATCTGCGCGCGGGTCATCTCGACGAGGTCGCCCACCCCCTCGGCGAGGGCGCGCTGCGCGGCGGCGGGGTCGACGACGCTGCCCTGCAGGACGACGGGGACGGCGCCCGCCACCGCGTCGCGGACGGCGCGGCACAGTCCGGCGTTGAACCCGGCCGGCGTGTGCGCGTCGGGCCGGTACGCGCCGGGGGCGTAGAGGCCGCCTCGCACGACGGTGAGCAGATCCAGGTCCGGCGCGAGGTCGCGGGCGTGGGCGGCGGCGTGCTCCGGGGTGATGCCGGCCCAGGGCGCCTCCTCGTCGCAGCTCAGGCGCAGCGCAAGGATCCGCCCGGGGCCGAGTTCGGCGCGCACGGCCGCGACCACCCGCCGCAACAGCAACGACCGGTCGGCGCCGTAGCGGTCGGTGCGCCGGTTGGTCAGGCCCGAGAGGAACTGGCGCAGCAGCGCGGTCGGCCCGGCGTCCAGTTCGATCCCGTCGACATCGGCGGCGACCGCGACCGCGGCGGCGGCGCGGAATCCCTCGATCACCGCATCGATCTCGTCGTCGCCGAGTTCCATGGGCAGTTCCCGGACCGCGGGGTCCGCCACCCGCGACGGGGCCCACAGCGGTGCCTGGGTCCACGCGCTCGAGCCCTGCAGCCCGGCGTGGCCGAGGCCGGCCAGCACCAGGGTGCCGTGCGGCCGGCAGGCGGTTACGACGGCGGCCCATCCGGGACCGCACTCCGCGGCCAGGGGTGCCCGCTCGTAGGGCTGGTCGTGCGGGTGCACGGAGGCGACCTCGGTCACGAGCACCCCCGCGCCACCGCGCGCGCGGCGCTCGTAGTACGCCACGTGTTCGGACGAAAAGGTCCTCCCCACACCGAGATTGGTTTCGTGCGGCCCGAAGAGCACCCTGGCCGGCGCGTGGCGTCCGGCCAGGGTGATCGGTTCGGTGAGGGTGCCCATCGGCAGGTGGACCGCTCAGATTCCGAGGTCGCGCCGGAAGCCCGGCGGGACGACGATGTCGTCGGGGGTCAGCTCGTGGATCGACGTCTTGCCGAGGCCGATGAGCGCGGACCCGATGCCGCCGGCGAAGATATCGAGGACGTTCTCCACGCCCGCCTGCCCGTTCGCGGCGAGGCCCCACAGGTAGGCGCGGCCGATCATCACGGCCTTGGCGCCGAGGGCGAGGGCCTTGACGACGTCGCTGCCGCGGCGGATGCCGCCGTCGAGCAGCACCTCGATGTCCTTGCCGACCGCCTCGGCGATCGCCGGCAGCGCCCGGATCGGGGCCGGCGTGCCGTCGAGGTTGTTGCCGCCGTGGTTGGACACCGAGATCGCGGTGACGCCCGCGTCGACGGCGCGCTTGGCGTCGTCGACCCGCATGACGCCCTTGAGCATGAACGGCGCGTCGCCCCACTGCTCCCGCAGCCACGCCACGTCCTCCCAGGTAGGCAGCGGGGTGCCCATCCACTCGCCGTAGGCGCCGAAGAACGTCGGGGCGCTGCCGCCGGGCGGGGTCAGGTTCGGGGTGGTCAGGTCCGGCACCTTGCCGGTCTTCGCCCAGTCGAGCAGCCAGCTCGGCCGCAGGATGCCCTCGGGGGCGAACCGGAACATGGCCTTGAGGTCCATCTTCTCCGGAATGGCGGGGCTGCCCCAGTCGCGGCCGCTGGAGAACGACCAGTCCAGGGTCATGATCAGGCCCTTCGCGCCGGCGGCGCGGGCCCGCTCCATCCGCTGGACCAGCACGTCGCGGCTGCCCACCCAGTACATCTGGAAGAAGGTCTTGTCGTTGGCCGCGGCGACCTCCTCGATGGACTTGCTCGCGAACGAGCTCAGCCCCATCGCGGTACCGCGGGCCGCGGCGGCACGGGCGACGGCGACCTCGCCGTCCGGATGCACCGCCTGCACGCCGGTCGGGGAGATCACCACCGGCAGGGCGATGTCCTGACCCATCACGTGGGTGCCCATCTCCCGCTTGTCGGACAACCCCGCCACGTGCGGGGCGAAGCCGAGCTCGCCGAATGCCGTCAGGTTGTCCTCGACGGTGATGCCCTTCTCGGAGCCGGCCACGAGGGCGCCGTAGACGGACCTGGGGAGCTTCTTCTTCGCCCGTTGCTGCGCGACCGCAACGGTTTCGAACCATTCCTTGGACATGGATCTGCCTCTCCTACTTGCACGAACGGGGCCGGCTATTGCATTCCGGCGAGCGGGTTTTCGTCGCAGGCCCGCGACGGCGGGCGCACCATCAGCTGCAACGGGACGGGCGCGCGCGGGGTGCGGCGCTCACCGGTGCGCGAGTGGTCGACGCTGGACTTGGGGACGGTGCGGTCGGCGCTGAGCGCGGATTCGCCGTAGCCCTGGACGCATTCGGGATCCGGCCCGTCCATCGGCAGACCGGTGAAGAACTTCGCGGCCATGCAGCCGCCGCGGCACGAATCGTAGAAGGTGCACTTGCTGCAGGCCCCGCCGGTCTGCGGCGACCGGAGTTCGGTGAAAAGCTCGGAGTGCTGCCACACCTGCTGGAAACCGCCGTCGGACAGGATGTTCCCGGCAAGGAACTTGTCGTGGATGGCGAAGGGGCAGGCGTACACGTCGCCCACGGGGTCGATCAGGCACACCACCCGGCCCGCGCCGCACAGGTTCAGCCCCGGCAGCGCACCGGCGCCGTCGCTGCCACCGAAGGCGGACAGGTGGAAGAACGAATCGCCGGTCAGCACACCCTCGCCGTGTGCGACGAGCCAGTTGTAGAGCTGCCGCTGCTGCTCGTGGGTGGGGTGCAGGTCGTCCCACACGTCGACGGCACGGCCGGAGGGACGCAGGCGGGTGATGCGCAGCGTCGCGCCGTACTGGTCGGCCAGGGCCTTGAACTCGTCGAGCTGGTCGACGTTGTGCCGGGTCACGACGACGGAGATCTTCGCGTCGCGGAATCCGGCCTCGGCGAGGTTCTCGAGGGCACGCACGGCCATCGCGAACGAGCCGGGGCCGCGCACGGCGTCGTTGACCTCGGCGGTGGCGCCGTCGAGGGAGATCTGCACGTCGACGTAGTCGGAGGCCGCGAGACGCGCGGCGACCTTCTTGTCGATCTTGACGCCGTTGGTGGAGAACTTCACGCCCACCTGGTGCTCGGTGGCGTAGTCGACCAGCTCCCAGAAGTCCGAGCGCACGGTCGGCTCTCCGCCGCCGATGTTGACGTAGAACACCTGCATACGCTGCAGTTCGTCGATGATCGCCTTGCACTGTTCGGTGGTCAGCTCGCGCGGATCACGCCGGCCGGACGAGGACAGACAGTGCACGCACGACAGGTTGCAGGCGTAGGTCAGCTCCCAGGTCAGGCAGATCGGGGCGTCGAGACCCTTCTCGAACTGGTCGACCAGGCGGCCGACCTTGGGCGGGCCGGAAGCTTCTCGTACTGCGGCGGATTCGAGCACAGAGGTCATGGGCTGCGTCCTCGTCGGT
>NZ_JAALEG010000031.1 GCF_011058165.1 Rhodococcus aetherivorans | reverse complement strand
TCCCCGGTCACGTACAGGTCGACGTCGAACCCCGGCGGCTTGCGGCACACCGACGGCTCGCCCCGGTCCAGGACGATCCACAGGCGAATCGGGGCGGGAGCGGGGGGACTGGGTGATGTCTACGGTGGTCATGTCTCGACGGTAGGGGCGCAGATCGATGCCGCCCAGTGCACGTTCTGGACCTACTCTGGAGATGTGCGCGAGTACGGGCAGTACTGTCCGGTCTCGATCGGCAGCGAAGTGCTCGCCGACCGGTGGACCCCGCTGATCCTGCGCGAAATGGTCTACGGCAGTACCCGTTTCAACGAGATCGAGCGCGGCCTCCCCGGCATCTCCCGCACCCTGCTGGCCACCCGGCTGCGGCACCTCGAACGCAAGGGCGTGCTGGAGCGGGTCCCGCAGGCCCGCGGCTGCGAGTACCGCCTGACCCCGGCCGGCCGCGAACTCGCCCCGATCCTCGTCGCGATCGGGGAGTGGGCGGTGAAGTGGTTGTTCGCCGAACCGGTGCCCGCCGAGGTCGACCCGGTGACGCTGACGTGGTGGATGCACCGCCGGGTGGACCGCGACCGGGTGCCGCAGCGGCGGGTGGTGATCGAGTTCGACTACACCGGTCCCGCCCCGATTCGCCTGTGGATCGTCCTGGACCGGGGCGAGCCGTCGGTGTGCCGCAAGCCGCCGGGGTTCGACGTCGACCTGTACGTGACCGGGGAACCGGTGGCCCTGATGCGCGTCTTCGCCGGCACCCGGACCCTCGCCGAGGCGATCGACGACGGCAGCGTGCAGGTGCACGGGCCGTCCGCGCTGGTGCGCGAGTTCGGGACCTGGTTCCTGTGGAGCCCCTTCCACGCGGCGGTGCGCCGCGCCGTCGCGGGTTTCGAGGCCGGCGAGCATTCCTGAACGGCCGGGGTGCCGCGTCGAGCAGCCGCAGCGCGCCGGAGCGCAGGGGAGGGCGGAGCCGGGCGGGGATGTGCGGCAGGGCAGTATGGAGAAGTGACGTCGAAGTCGAACAGCCGTCCCCGCCGCGTGGCCGTCCTGTCGGTCCACACCTCGCCGCTCGCGCAGCCCGGCACCGGGGACGCCGGCGGGATGAACGTCTACGTTCTGCAGACCGCCGTGCAGCTCGCGCGCCGCGGGGTCGAGGTGGAGATCTTCACCCGGGCGACGTCGTCGGCCGACCCCGTGGTGCAGGAGGCGGCACCCGGCGTGCTCGTGCGCAACGTCGCGGCCGGTCCGTACGAGGGGCTCGACAAGCACGACCTGCCCACGCAGCTGTGCGCGTTCGCGGCCGGGGTGCTGCGGGAGGAGGCCCGTCACCCGCAGGGCTACTACGACCTCGTGCACTCGCACTACTGGCTGTCCGGCCAGGTGGGCTGGCTCGCCCGGGACCGGTGGGGAGTCCCGCTGGTGCACACCGCGCACACGCTCGCCGCCGTGAAGAACGCCTCGCTCGCCGACGGTGACGTGCCCGAGCCGGCGGCCCGGCAGATCGGCGAGCAGCAGGTGGTCGCCGAGTCCGACCGGCTCGTCGCCAACACGGTCGACGAGGCGGCGCAGCTCGAACGCAGCTACGGCGCCGACCCGTCGCGGGTGGACGTGGTGGCGCCGGGTGCGGACCTGTCCCGTTACCGGCCGGGGGACCGGGCGGCCGCCCGGGCGGGCCTCGGCCTCGACCCCCGCGAGACGATCGTGACCTTCGTCGGGCGCATCCAGCCGCTCAAGGCACCGGACGTGCTGCTGCGGGCCGCTGCGGCGGCGATGTCCGCCGACCCGGAGGTACCCCTGCGCGTGCTGGTGGTCGGCGGGCCCTCCGGCACGGGACTCGAGCGGCCGCACTCGCTGATCGAACTGGCCGCCGAGCTCGGAATCGCCGCCCGGGTGACGTTCCTGCCCCCGCAGCCACCCGAGCGGCTGGTGCAGGTCTACCGCGCCTCGGACGTGGTGGCGGTGCCGAGCTACTCCGAGTCGTTCGGCCTGGTGGCGATCGAGGCGCAGGCCTGCGGGACCCCCGTGCTGGCCGCGAACGTCGGTGGCCTCGGCGTCGCGGTGCGCGACGGCGAGACCGGGCTGCTCGTCGACGGCCATCGCACCGACGACTGGGCCGCCGCGCTGCGCGCGCTGGTCACGGACCCGGGACGGCGGGCTGCGCTCGCGGCGGCCGCGCCCCTGCACGCGGAGAACTTCTCCTGGGAGCACACCGCGGAGGGTCTGCTCGCCAGTTACCGTAAGGCCGGTGCGCTGCGGAACCGTTCGCTCGGGACCGGCGAGTTCCCGCTGCGCCGGCAACGCGGAGTGTGGAAGATCCGGCGGACGACGGGGGTACGGGCGTGAGCGAGCGACTGAGCGAGACGATCGAGGCGACGCTGCGCGATCGCGGCCTCGAGTTCTCCCGCAAGGAGGGTGGGCACTTCGTCGTCGACCTGCCGGGGGAGAACAAGCTCAAGACGACGACGCTGCTCAGTCCCGGCAACCACGGCCTGCGCATCGAGGCGTTCGTGTGCCGCAAGCCCGACGAGAACTTCGAGGGCGTCTACCGGTACCTGCTCCGCCGCAATCGGCGGCTGTACGGGGTCGCGTACACCCTCGACAAGATCGGGGACATCTACCTCGTCGGCCGGATGTCGGAGGCCTCGGTCACTCCGGACGAACTGGACACGGTGCTCGGCCAGGTGCTCGAGGCCGCCGACCACGATTTCAACGTCATTCTCGGACTCGGATTCCTCACCTCCATCAAGCGGGAGTGGGAGTGGCGGGTCTCGCGGGGCGAGTCGCTCCGCAATCTCGAACCCTTCCGGCACCTGATCGAGGACGGCCGGCCCTTCGTGGTGGAGGACGCGCAGCCGTAACGCCGCGATATCGGTGACCCGAGCCACAATATTACTGTGAGCATGGTCACATAACGGCCGTGTAACTACACGGTTTCGAAACGGCGATTACTCGGACGTCACCTGGGAAAACGCTGCCGCCCGATCTTGGAATGTGAGACGGGCGTGCCGGAAAACAGCGCGTGACCGATCCGTGATGAGTCTCTAGCGTCGTAATCAGCCCGATACCACCGGGCAAGCAACACCGGCCCGTCGCCGCTGACTCTGCCCCGCGGGACCGGAACTCGATACCTGATCGAGGGGCAGGGACGAGGCACAGCTCCGAATCCGGGCAGCGGGATCGACATCGTCGGCCGCCGCAGTGCCTCGCCAGCAGACGCGAGAGGAATTCAACCGCATCATGGCAAACTTCACCTTCAAGCGCGCCCTCGGCACCGTCGCCGCCACCGCGGCCCTGGCCGTCACCCCGTTCGCACTCGGCACCGGCACCGCCAACGCCGCCTCCGGCAACTGGGACGCCGTCGCGCAGTGCGAGAGCAGTGGGAACTGGGCCATCAACAACGGCAACGGCTACCACGGTGGCCTGCAGTTCTCGCCGAGCACCTGGAACGCCTACGGCGGCCAGCAGTACGCCCCCACCGCCGACCAGGCGACCCGGGAGCAGCAGATCGCCATCGCCGAGAACGTCCTGGCCGGCCAGGGCGTCGGTGCGTGGCCGGTGTGCGGTCAGTACCTCTGATCCCACCGCCCGGGCTCACGCTCGTAGCAGCCGAACGAACCCCGCGTGCACCGCACGCGGGGTTCGTCGGGTTCTCACCGGATCCGCGACGCGGCCGACCGGCGGTAGGCGGCGGCCTCGAAGTCGAGGTATCCACCGAACGAGACGGCGTCGGCGAAGGGCAGGATCTGGGTGGCCCAGAAACCGGCGATGCCGTTCTGGCGGTCGATCCAGTAGTACAGGTTCGCCAGGCCGGCCCAGCCGAGCGCCCCGGCGGGCCGACCCGTCGGCGCCGGCTCCTCGTTGACCATGAACGTGTATGCCCAGTTCTTGGGTAGCCCGGGGAAGAACTCCGCATCGTTCGACAGCGCGGGGATCACGCCCGGCAGGGCGGTGATCTGCTGCCCGTCCAAACCGCCGCGCACCGCGTCGGCGACCGTTCCGGCGGCCAGCACCCGGCCGCCGGGCGCGTCCCCGTCGCGCAGCCACATCCGGAGGAACCTCAGGTAGTCCGGGACGGTCGTGTACAGACCGTGGCCCCCCATGTGGACCTCCGGATCCTGGGGGAGCACCATCTCGGGCATCGGTACGACTGTCCCGTCCTCGCCGCGCTGGTGGACGACGGCGAGCCGGTCGCGCATGTCGGCGGTGAGGGTGAACGCCGTGTCCGCCATCCCGAGGGGCTCGAAGATCCGTTCGCGCATCACCTCCCCGAGGCGCCGGCCCCGCACGGCCTCGACCACCAGCCCGCACCAGTCGATGTTCGAGCCGTACATCCACCGCTCGCCCGGATCGAACAGCAGCGGGGTCCGCAGCGCGGCCTTCGACGCCGTGATGACGCTGGGCTGACCGTGCCCCTCGGCGAGACGCCGGTAGTTCTCGTCGAAGAAGTCGTACCCGAGGCCGGCCGTGTGGAGCAGCAGCATGCGGGTGGTGATGTCCCGTTTCGGCGCGCGCAGCAGGGGCTCGCCGTCCGTTCCGAAGCCCTCGAGAACCTGGAGTTCGCCGATCTCCGGCACATACCGGGCGGCGGGGGCGTCGAGGTCGAGCAGGCCCTCCTCGACGCACTGGAGTGCCGCGGTGCCGGTGATCGCCTTCGTCGTGGAGAAGGCGGCGAACACGGTATCGGCGGTCATGGCCGTGCCGGACCCGGCGGCCCGTTCCCCGGCCACCCCCGAATACACCACGTCGTCCCGGTCGGTGAGCATGGCCACCACGCCCGGCAGGCCCCCCGGGCTGTGGGTGAGTTCCCGTAGGGCTGCATCCATGGTGCTCGCGAAGTCGTCTGTCACGGTTCCTCCTGTGCGCGGGTCCGCCGCCGGTGGGCCCACCGGCGTCGGATGCGGACGCTACGGACAGGGGTGTGACGTGGGCCACCTCCGATCGGCACGCGCTGTCGGATTTCGGCACTCACCGTCCGCGGGCCCGGGCGAGGGTCCGCGACGGGTTCTCGCCGAATCGGCGACGGTAGGCGGCGGCGAAGACGCCCATGTTGACGTAGCCCCATCGGGCCGCCACCGCGGAGACGGTGCACTCGGCCGACGCCGCGGCGAGTTCGTCGCGGATGTGCTGCAATCGCACGTCGCTCAGGTACCGGTTCGGCGTCGTGTCCAGGTGGCGGCGGAACCCGCCCGACAGTGCGCGCACGCTGACGCCCACGGCGGCGGCGATCTCGGAGACCGTGGGCAGATCCGCGGCGTGCTCGCGGATGTACTGTTCCGCGCGGCGGACGTACGCCGGCGCGGCCGGCTGGCGGCCGGCGTCGAGCGCGACGCCCGCTGCGGCGGCCCATTCGGTGACGAGGTGACCGAGGAGCAGCTCCTGCAGGTGAGCGCCCGGCGGGCCCTGCGCGATGCGCACCGGATCGGCGCGGATCGCGCGGACCGCATACGCGAGCAGCGCGTTCCAGCCCGACGATCCGGCCCCGACGACGCACTTGTGCTGCCACAGACGGTCGTCGGGAACGACGCCGAACCAGCGGTCGGCGAGGTCGGCGACGAGCCGGTGCGGCACCGTCAGGTTGAGCTGGAGATGCTCGTCGTCGAAGTCGACGCGGTGCTCGATCCGGCTGCAGTCGGCCACGAAGGTGGCGCCGGAGTCGATCTCCACCTCGCCCGCTGCGACCCGGTGCCGGGCGTGACCGCGGATCGTCGTCAGCACCAGGATGTTGCCGGCCTCGGCCGAGAGCTGGTCGACGGTCACCGGGATCCCGTACCGGAACCGGGTGAGCACGATGTCGCCGATCGCGGCGGAGAACATGCTCGATCGCGGGCGCAGCAGGCGCCCGCTCGGCCGCACGCGATAGGGCATGTACACCTGGTCCGACCACGCCCGGATCTCGTCCCAGTCCGTCGAGACCGTCGCCGGCGAGGGGGCGCAGCCGGAGAACGGGTCCAGCGAATGCACGACGTCCGTCATCCGGCCGAGCCTAGAGCGCCGGGGCGGGCGCCGACACTGCCCGATCGGCTGGGTCCGGGCGCGCGCGACCGGGCACGCGACGGCCCCCGACGCGGTAATGTCCGGCGTGCGTGTGACTGCCTTCACAGCGGTCAGGTACCGTACTCCCGGCACGTCTGGCACGGCGTGCCACAGAGTCCTGCTCCCGAGGAGAACCCATGAGCTTTCGCAGCCCGTTTCCCGACGTCGAAATCCCGGCACTGAGTGTCTACGACTTCCTGTTCGGTTCGATCGCGGAGGCGGACCTCGGTCGCCCGGCGCTGATCGAGGGCGCGTCGGGGGCCGTCACCGACTACCGCGCCCTGATCGGGCAGATCGACGCGATCGCCGGGGCCCTCGCGGCGCGCGGCGTGGGGGTCGGCGACGTTGTCGGCCTGCTCTCGCCGAACGTGCCCGCCTTCGCGTCCGTCTTCCACGGCATCCTGCGGGCGGGCGCGACCGCCACCACGATCAATGCCCTCTACACCGCCGAGGACATCGCCAAGCAGCTCGAGGATTCCAAGGCGACGTTCCTGTTCACCGTCTCCCCGCTGCTGCCGCACGCGAAGGAGGCCGCGGCCAAGGTGGGCATCGCCGACGACCACCTCGTCGTGCTCGACGGCGCCGAGGGGCACCCGTCCCTGCGCGACCTGCTCGCCGAGAACGCGCCCGCCCCCGAGGTGTCGTTCGATCCGGCCACCCATCTGGCGGTGCTGCCGTACTCGTCGGGCACCACGGGCCGCCCGAAGGGTGTGATGCTCACGCACACCAACCTGGTCGCCAACGTGTGCCAGATCAACCCGCGCATGGGCATCGGCGCCGACGACAAGGTCCTCGCCGTGCTGCCGTTCTTCCACATCTACGGCATGACCGTGCTGCTCAACGCGGCCCTGTACAACCGGGCGTCGCTGGTGACGATGCCGAAGTTCGACCTGCCGGAGTTCCTGCGGATCGTCGCCGAGCAGAAGTGCACGTACGTGTTCATCGCGCCGCCCGTCGCGGTTGCCCTCGCCAAGCACCCCCTCGTCGACCAGTTCGACCTGTCCAGCGTGCACACCGTGTTCTCGGGTGCCGCACCCCTGGACAAGGAACTCGGCGGTGCGGTGTCCGCGCGGCTCGGCTGCAAGATCCGCCAGGGCTACGGCATGTCGGAGATGAGCCCGGTCAGCCACGCCATCCCGTTCGACGGCGACGACGTGCCGCTCGACTCGGTCGGCCCGACGATCGCCAACATGGAGTGCAAGCTGGTCGACCCGGGCACGCTCGAGGAGGTCGCGTACCCGACCGGCGAGGGTGTCTCCGAGCCGGGTGAGCTGTGGTGCAAGGGCCCGAACGTGATGTTCGGCTACCTCGGCAACCCGCAGGCCACCGCGGAGACCCTCGACGCCGACGGGTTCCTGCACACCGGCGACATCGCCACGGTGGACGCGGCCGGCAACGTCACGATCGTCGACCGGCTCAAGGAACTGATCAAGTACAAGGGCTACCAGGTGCCGCCGGCCGAGCTCGAGGCGCTGCTGCTGACCCACCCGCAGATCGCCGACGCCGCGGTCGTGGGCGTGCTCGACGACGAGGGCGAGGAGGTGCCGAAGGCGTTCGTCGTGCGCCAGCCGAACGCGGAGCTGACCGAGGACGAGGTCATCGAGTTCGTCGCCGAGCGCGTCTCGCCGCACAAGAAGGTGCGCCGGGTGCAGTTCATCGACATCGTTCCGAAGTCCGCCGCGGGCAAGATCCTGCGCAAGGATCTGCGCACGCCGACGGCGTAGCCGGTTACCGTCCGGGCCGCAGGATCCGGCCGAGATGCGCCGCGAGCGCCTCGATCGTCGGATCCTGCGCCCGGAACCCGACGTAGCCGTCCGGCCGCACCACCACGGCCGCGGCGGCACCGCCGAACCCGTACGCCTGCGCGGCGCGGCCCGCGTCGTCACGCAGCACCCTGCCGTCGGCCGGCGTCCCGGCGGGTCCCGCCACGAGCACGTACGCCCGCAGCGCGTCGCCGAAACGGTCCGCCGCCCGCTCGGCCAGCTCCCGCTGGGACGCCAGCGCCTGCACCGTCGGCGCCCACAGCAGCACCGTGTGACCGGGGTGGCGCAGCAGCTCGTGCAGCCGGAGCGGCGACGCGACGGCGTCCTGTCGCAGTCCCGTCGCGTCCGGGGCGCGATCACCCGGGGCCGGACCGCCCCCGTCCGGCACGTCGCCGCCCACGAGCGGGCTGCCGGGGTAGCCGAGCAGCAACTGGGCCTCGCGCGCGATCGCGGTCGCCGCGTCCGTCTCGCCGGCCCCGATGCCCTGCCGGGCGTGCCGCACGGTGCGGCCCACCACCTCCTCCCCGATGGGGCGGCGCTCGGCGTCGTAGCTGTCGAGCAGGCCGTCGGCGGCGCGGCCCTGCACCGCCAGCGCGAGCTTCCAGCCGAGGTTGTAGGCGTCCTGGATGCCGGTGTTCATACCCTGCGCCCCGGTGGGCGGATGGATGTGCGCGGCGTCCCCGGCCAGGAACACCCGGCCCCCACCGTAGTTCCCGGCGAGGCGGTGGCTGATCCGGAACACCGACGACCAGCGCAGGGCACTCGCCCGCGTCGGTTCCGGCGCCAGCCGGTCGAGCACCGCCTGGATGTGACCGAGGGTGGGCCGGCGCCCGCCCTCGAGTCCGTGCGCAACGGTTCCGACGCCGGGCGCGGACGTCGCCAGGTCCGGCGCGACGAACGTCGACAGGCGGTAGCGGCCGTCGCCGGGCAGCGGGATGCACACCATCATGTCCGTCGTCGTGCCGTCGGTCCGCGTCGACGCGCGGATGCCGTAACCGGCCGGCATCGACCAGTCCAGTTCGACGTCGGCGAGCATGTACTCCTCGGGGAACGCGTCGCCGTCGAAGGACACCCCGAGGCCCTTGCGCACGGCGCTGTGCGCGCCGTCGCAGCCGACCAGATAGCGGGCGGCCAGCCGCGTCGTGTCCTCGCCGTCGCGCAGGGCGGCGACCACGCCGTCCGCGGTCCGGTCGAAGCCGGTCAGTTCGACGCCGCGGCGCACGACGGTGCCGTGCTCGGCCAGGGCCTGCGTCAGCACCCGTTCGGTGGCGTACTGGGGCATGCAGACGAATCGGTACGGCACGTCCTCGGGCAGTGCGAGTTCGAGGCGCATCACCTCCTGCCCGTCGACGTACACGAGCTGCCCGTGCATCGGCGCGGACACGTCGAGCGACGGCCGGAGCACGCCCATCGCGTCCCACACCTCGAGCGTGCGCGGCTGGATACCGACCGCCTTGGCGTACTGCGGCGGCTCCGGGAGCCGATCGACGATCACGACGTCGACGCCGCGCCGGCGCAGTTCCAGCGCGGCGGTCAGTCCGACCGGGCCGGCACCGACCACCAGGACCGAGGTCTCGCTCATCGGGCATACCCTTTCGTCGCGTTCGAGGGAAGTATGTCCGAATCCGCCTCCGGCGCGTGCCCGTTCGCCGCATCCTGCTTCCGTGCCGACGGGACCACGCTCCGGACCCTCTCGCCACCGGGCAGCGCGCGCCCGACGTCACACGTCGAGGATGTGCGGCAGCCCGGCGCGGTAGCGGTCGGCGTCGATCCGCCGCATCGGCTCGAGCTCGGGCGGCTCGTGCAGGCGGTACCGCGCCGGCGGTGCGGCGGGCGAGTCGGCGGCCTCGAGCAGCGCGGCGACGGCCGCCCGCGCCGATTCGCCGGCCGATTCCATGGTCGCGAGATCGATGTCGGTGCGGACGTAGTCGCCGGCGAGGAAGAGGTTCGGGATCGCGGTGCGCGCCTCCGGACGGTCGACCCACGAGCCGACGGTGTTGACGAGCAGGGGAGTGTCGTTCGTGTTGCGGGCCTGCGCGGCGTCCCACCGGACGCCGGGATCGAGGAACCACGAGACGACGTCGTTCTCGTCGAGGACGCCGGTGCCGGTGTCGTCGAGGCACGCCGACATCTGCGCCCACGTCTCCCGGGCGATCTCCTCGGCGGTGCACTCCTTCGCGGTCTTCCCGTGGAGGATGCCGTGGGTGTCCCAGTCGGAGATGTCCACCGACAGGCAGTCGTGGGCACTGCCGTCGCCGTAGCGGGCGGCGAAGTCCCCGCGCCAGAACTGGCCCTGGCTGATGGAGGTCAGGGCCCACGGCGAGCCGAGGTAGGCGACGTGCCCGTCGGCGATCGGGGTGGGCCGGCGCAGGAAGTACTGGATGCCCACCATCCAGTCCGTCTGCAGGTTCCGCATGGCCCCGAGCCGCGGATCGGCGGCGACGATCCGCGGTGACCACAGCGGCACGGCCCGCTCCACGGGCATCGCCGCGACGTACCAGTCGGCCTCGGCGACGGCGCGGGTGCCGCCGCCGTCCACCAGCCGTACTCCGGTGATCGAGCCCGAGGCGATGTCGAGAGCCTCGGCCGCCCAGCCCATTTCGAATCGAACGCCGAGGGCGCGCAGGTGCGCGGACCACGGGTCGATCCAGGCCTCGTTCGTGGGGGCGGCGAGGAGCCGGTCCAGGTGACCGTACTCGGGGACGGTGCCCATCGCGTTCCACACGAACGCCTGGCCCATGATGCCGATGGTGCGGGTGGACGCGACTGTGGGCCGGGCGGCCACCAATTGCCGGGTCAGCGCCGAGACGAGGATGTTGCGGTAGGCCGGCGACTTGCCGTCGGCCTCGAGCGTCTGCGACCACGTCTGGTGCTCCCACTGGCCGTGGCGGCGTTCGAGGCTGCTCGTCAGGAACATCACCAGCTTGCGGGTGAAGACGGCCAGCTCGTGCGGGGGGGATCGCGCCGCCGAGGGAGAAGGCGGCGGCCAGGGACTCCTGCAGCGAGGCGGGGTCGAGGACGTCGGGGCGCAGCGGCGCGATCGACGCGGGGGCGGTCAGGTCGGGCCCGCCGGGGATCGCCATCCGGAAGGCGGATCCGGCGACGAGGTTGTCGAACACGCCGTTCGGGTTGCCCGGGAAGGGGATCCGCCGCATCGTGTCGGGGATGTGCCGGTAGAAGCCCGGGAAGAAGCGGAAGCCGTGCTCGCCGGGCAGGTCGGCGCGTCCACCGGACCCGGTGCCCGGCGACGGGATGCTGCGAGCCTTGCCGCCGAGGGCGGTCGGTTCGAAGACGGTGACCTCGAAGCCGCGTTCGATCAGTTCGTGGGCGGCCGTCAGGCCTGCTATCCCGCCGCCGAGCACGGCGACGCGCCGGCCCCCCGAGCGCAGCGCGGGCGAGCGCGGTGCGGCGTGAGTGGTCGTGGGCGCGACCGCGACCGCGCCCAGGGCGGTGAGGAAGGTGCGGCGGGAAAGCCGGGTGTCGAACACGAGAATCCCCCGATCAGGGCGTCGTTCTGAAAACAACCGTTGTCACATATATCCGATGTGTGCGGCCCGCGGGGCGGATTCGCCGAACGGTGCGGACGTGGCACCGCCGCCCGGGCGTGCCAGGATTGGCCCATGACCAACGGAACACTTGTGTTGCTCCGCCACGGCGAGAGCGAATGGAACGCGATGAACCTCTTCACGGGGTGGGTGGACGTGCACCTGACCGACAAGGGGATCGCCGAGGGCAAGCGTGCCGGCGAGCTGCTCGCGGAGCACGGTCTCCTGCCGGACGTGCTGTACACGTCGCTGCTGCGCCGCGCGATCAGCACCGCCAACTACGCGCTCGACGCCGCGGATCGGCACTGGATCCCGGTCGTGCGTGACTGGCGCCTGAACGAGCGGCACTACGGTGCGCTGCAGGGCAAGAACAAGGCGGAGATCAAGGCGGAGTTCGGCGAGGAGCAGTTCATGCTGTGGCGCCGCAGCTACGACACCCCGCCGCCCCCGATCGAGCCCGGCAGCAAGTACAGCCAGGACAGCGACGTCCGGTACGCGGACGTCGACGAGGTGCCGCTCACCGAGTGCCTGAAGGACGTCGTCGAGCGCCTGATCCCGTACTGGGAGGAGACCATCTCCCAGGACCTGCGGGCCGGCCGGACCGTTCTGATCACGGCCCACGGCAACTCGTTGCGCGCCCTCGTCAAGCACCTCGACGGGATCTCCGACGAGGAGATCGCCGGGCTGAACATCCCCACCGGCATCCCGCTGCGCTACGACCTCGACGAGAACCTGCGCCCGCTGAACCCGGGCGGCACGTACCTCGATCCCGAGGCGGCCGCGGCCGGTGCCGCCGCCGTCGCCGGCCAGGGCGGGCGGTAGTCCCTCCGGGGGCCGCGGGCAGCCGTCCCGCGGCCCCCGGGAAACGGCCGGTGAACACGCGGCAAATGCCGCGAACATGCGGCGTGACGTGCGGCGGAATGCCCCGACCCGCTGTCACCGTCCCGCCGTGCCTACGTACGATTCGAGACGTGACTGTTGTGCAGGCCGTGCTGCTCGCCGGGGCCGCCGTCCTCGGTGCCGTGTTCGCGATCGTGCTGATGCG
Organism: Rhodococcus aetherivorans; assembly: GCF_011058165.1. Classification (GTDB taxonomy): domain Bacteria; phylum Actinomycetota; class Actinomycetes; order Mycobacteriales; family Mycobacteriaceae; genus Rhodococcus; species Rhodococcus aetherivorans. The sequence goes on along the minus strand of NZ_JAALEG010000031.1, from coordinate 44,425 downwards.
GCTCCTCCGGGGGCGGGCCACCGACCGCACGGACGCCGACCTGACCATGGCCCAGGTGCTCGACCGCGTCGTCTACGGCGCGGACACGGGCATCGCCGTCGTCGACCGGTTCCACGACGTCATCCTGTTCAACCCGCGCGCCGAGGAACTCGGCCTCGTCCGCAACCGGCTCGTCGAGGACTCGGCCTGGGCGGCCGCCACCCGGGTCCTCGAGACCGGTGAGCCCGCCGAGCTCGACCTCACCGCGAAGAGCCCGCGCGGTCGCGAGCGCGTCGCGGTGCGCTGCGTCGCGCGGCGCCTGCTCGACGACGACGCACGCTTCGTCGCGCTCTACGCCTACGACGACTCCGAGCAGGTCCGGATGGAGGCCACGCGCCGGGACTTCGTCGCCAACGTCAGCCACGAACTCAAGACGCCGGTGGGCGCGATGGCCTTGCTCGCCGAGGCCCTGCTCGAATCCGCCGACGACCCGGAATCCGTGCGGCACTTCGGAACCCGGCTGCAGAGCGAGGCCAACCGGCTCGGCAACATGGTGACCGAACTGATCGCGCTCTCGCGTCTGCAGGGGGCCGAGAAGCTCCCGAACCTCGAGGTGGTCGAGGTCGACGACGTCGTCGAGGAGGCGCTGCGCCGCACCCGCCTGACCGCCGAGAACGCGCAGATCACCGTCACCACCGACGCCCCCAGCGGCTACGAGGTCCTCGGCGATCAGACGCTGCTCGTCACCGCCCTGGCCAATCTCATCGAGAACGCGGTCGCCTACTCGTCCCCGGGCTCGCCGGTCTCGGTCAGCCGGTCCCTGCGCGCGGGCAAGGTGGCGATCGCGGTGACCGACCGCGGCATCGGGATCGAGAAGGAGGACCAGGAGCGCGTCTTCGAACGGTTCTTCCGGGTCGACAAGGCCCGTTCCCGCGCCACCGGCGGCACCGGTCTCGGCCTGGCGATCGTCAAGCACGTCGCCGCCAACCACAACGGGGAGATCCGGTTGTGGAGCCAGCCGGGAACCGGATCGACGTTCACGCTCCTCATCCCCGCCCACTCGGCCGACCCCCGCGAGTCACAGGTCGCCTCCCCTCGCCGCGAGGGCGGGGCGGCGCTGACGGCGGAGCGGTGACGACCACGCCGACATCCACGACGAGAAACGGAAGCGAGCCGGATGCACCAGGTAACGGAAGGTACGGAGGACCAGCAGTGACGCGTGTGCTGATCGTGGAGGACGAGGAATCGCTGGCGGATCCGCTCGCGTTCCTGCTGCGCAAGGAGGGCTTCGGCACCACCGTCGTCGGCGACGGACCGTCGGCGCTCGCGGAGTTCGACCGGGCCGGCGCGGACATCGTCCTGCTCGACCTGATGCTGCCTGGCATGAGCGGCACCGACGTGTGCAAGCAGCTGCGCAGCCGGTCCGGCGTGCCGGTGATCATGGTGACCGCTCGCGACAGCGAGATCGACAAGGTCGTCGGCCTCGAGCTGGGAGCGGACGACTACGTCACCAAGCCGTACTCGGCGCGTGAACTCATCGCCCGCATCCGCGCGGTGCTGCGCCGCGGCGGGGAGAGCGACGCCGAGTCCGCACAGGACGACGGGATCCTCGAGGCCGGGCCGGTGCGGATGGACGTGGACCGGCACGTCGTGCACGTGGGCGGGAAACCGGTCACCCTGCCGCTCAAGGAGTTCGACCTGCTCGAGTACCTCCTGCGCAACTCCGGCCGGGTGCTCACGCGCGGCCAGCTCATCGACCGGGTCTGGGGTGCCGACTACGTCGGCGACACCAAGACCCTCGACGTGCACGTCAAGCGGCTGCGTTCGAAGATCGAGGCCGATCCCGCCAAGCCGCAGCACCTGGTCACCGTCCGCGGCCTCGGCTACAAGCTCGAGGGGTAGGGGGCGGGCTCCGGTGTCCGCTCGGCGGCGGCCGTCGTCGCGGGGTGCACGGCGATCAGGCCCAGCCCCTCGCGGCGGCGGCACAGCCGCGCGAGCTCCTCGTAGGCGGCATCGCCGATCAGCTCGCGCAGTTCCGGCGCGTACGACTGCCACACCGGCGAGGCGCCCACGTGGGCGTCCGGCGATCCGGAGCAGTACCAGTCCAGGTCGTGGCCGCCCTCGCCCCAGCCGCGCCGGTCGTATTCGGTGACGACGGTGCGCAGCACCTCGGTGCCGTCGGGGCGCTCGACCCAGTCCTGGGTCCGGCGGATCGGCAGCTGCCAGCACACGTCCGGCTTCACCTCGAGGGGTTCGATGCCGCGCCGCAGCGCCATCTTGTGCAGCGAGCAGCCGATGCCACCGGCGAAACCGGGCCGGTTGAGGAAGATGCAGGCACCCTTGTAGCGGCGGGTGCGCAGGGCCGGCTCGTCCTCGAGGTCGTCCTCCTCGAGGTAGCCCTTCTTGCCGAGTCCCTTCTCCATGAACTGCCAGTCCTCGGGAGTGAGATGTCTCACGGCGGCGTCCAGCTTGGCGCGATCGTCGTCGTCCGACAGGAACGCCCCGTGGGAGCAGCACCCGTCGTCCGGGCGGTCGGCGATGATGCCCTGGCACGCGGGCGTGCCGAACACGCAGGTCCAGCGGGAGAGCAGCCACGTCAGGTCGGCGGCGACGACGTGCTCGCTGTTGTCCGGGTCGGTGAACTCGACCCATTCGCGCGGGAAGTCGAGGGGAACTTCGGGGGCCGGGACCTGCTTGTGTGCGGCGCCGGGCATACCTGCTGTCACAGGACCCGACGGTAGACCCAGTACCGTATGTATGTGCGCCTAGGGGTACTCGACGTCGGAAGCAACACCGTCCATCTGCTCGTGGTGGACGCTCATCGCGGTGGCCATCCCACCCCCATGAGTTCGACGAAGGCCACCCTGCGCCTGTCCGAGAACACGGACGACCGCGGCGACATCACCCCGCAGGGCGCCGACCGGCTGGTCGAGACGGTCGCCGACTTCGCGGGCATTGCCCGCACCTCCGGATGCGAGGAGCTGATGGCCTTCGCGACCTCCGCGGTGCGCGACGCCAACAACTCCGAAGCGGTTCTCCGTCGCGTCCGCGCCGAGACCGGCGTCGCACTCGAGGTGCTCTCCGGCGTGGACGAGGCCCGGCTGACGTTCCTGGCGGTCCGGCGCTGGTACGGCTGGAGCGCGGGACGCATCCTGTGCCTCGACATCGGCGGCGGCTCCCTCGAGCTGACCTTCGGCGGCGACGAGGACCCGGACTGCGCGTTCTCGCTGCAGCTCGGCGCCGGTCGCCTCACCCGGGACTGGCTGAGCGAGGACCCGCCCGGCAAGCGGCGCGTCGCGGTGCTGCGGGACTGGCTCGACGCCGAGCTCGTCCGGCCCGCCCAGGAGCTTCGTGCGGCCGGCGTTCCCGACCTGTGCGTCGGAAGCTCGAAGACCTTCCGCACCCTGGCGCGGCTGACCGGTGCCGCCCCGTCGTCGGCGGGCCCGCGCGTGCGGCGCACCCTGACCGCCGCCGGGCTGCGTCAGCTCATCGCGTTCATCTCCCGCATGACGACCGCGGACCGTGCCGAGCTCGAGGGCGTGAGTTCCGACCGGTCGCAGCAGATCGTCGCCGGTGCGCTGGTCGCGGAGGCCGCCATGCGCGCGCTGGGAGTGGAGACGCTCGACATCTGTCCCTGGGCCCTGCGAGAGGGGCTCATCCTCCGCAAACTCGACACCGAGATGGGGGGCGAATTGATGGTGGTTTCGCAATGACGGACGGTCACAGCACCGACACCGGGCAGATCTCCGTCGCGGAGCTGCTGGCCCGGAACGGCCAGAAGGTGAATTCCCGCGCCGGCGGACGTCGCCGCCGCGGCGTCAGTGGGGGAATCTCGGTCGCGGAACTGACCGGAGAGATTCCCGTCAGCATTCCGGAGCCCGAGCCGACCGAGCCTCCGGAGACGAAGGCCCCGGAGGCCCCGGAGGTCGAGGCTCCGGTGGCCGAGCCGGCCGCGTCCGCCCCGCCTGCGGCGCCGAAGGCGGCGCCCGTGGTGCCGGCGAAGGCGGCACCCGTGGTGCCGGCGAAGCCGGAGCCCGTGGTGCCGGCGAAGCCGAAGGTGGAGCCCGTAGTGCCGGAGAAGCCGAAGGTGGGGCCCGTGGTGCCGGCACAGGCGCAGCCCGTCGTGCCGGCGAAGGCGGGGCCCGTGGTGTCGGCGACGCCGAAGGTCGAGCCCCTCGCACTCGAGGCGCCGAAGGTCGAGCCGGAGACCCAGGTCCCGCCGTCGCCGCCCCGGACGCGCGAGGAGCCGGCAGCCGCCGAGCGGGTGCAGCCGGTGAAGGTCGAGTCGCCGACCGAGATCATCCGCCCGGCCGTCCTGCCGCGGCGGGCGCGGGCCCACGCCGAGGTGACCGCGAGCGCGCCGGCGCGGCCCGCCGACGCCCCCGAGCCGAGGCTGCTGTCCGGGCCCGCGAGCGACCTGCGGGGCAACGGTGACGACACCGCCGACGGCGACACCGAGACGATCGGCGAGCCCGTCGCCGCGGACGAGCCGGACGAGGAGAAGCCGGAGGAGCGGTCCGCGCGGTCACGCCGTCGCCGCGGCACTGCCGCCCCGGCGGAGACCCCGGCCGCGGCTGAGCCGGACGAGGCCCCGTCCGACACCGGTGAGCCGCGCGGCGCGATCGGTCAGTGGGTGCGGCTGATCGGCGAGGGCGTCGTCGCGATCATCGCGGGCGCGCTGCTGTTCAAGGGCTTCGAACAGTTGTGGGACGCGTTGCCGTGGGTGGCGTTCGCGCTCGCACTTCTGGTCATTGTCGGCCTGGTGGCGATGGTGCGCATCCTCCGCCGCACCGACGACATCACGAGCCAGCTCATCGCTCTCGCCGTGGGCGCCTTCGTGACGTTCGGTCCGCTGTTGTTCCTGCTGCCCACCGGCTGATCCGCACGTCGTCATGAGCGTCCTTTCGCGAGAGATCCTGGTCGGGTTGTCGACCGCCTCGGTGTATCCGGAGAACACCGAGGCGGCCTTCCGCTATGCGGCCGAACTCGGCTACGACGGCGTGGAGCTGATGATCTGGGCCGAGTCGGTGAGCCAGGACGTGCGGGCGGTGCAGGCGCTGGTGCGCAAGTACGGCGTACCGGTGCTGGCGGTGCACGTGCCGTGCCTGCTGATCTCGCAACGCGTGTGGGGCTCGGACCCGGCCGCGAAGCTCGAGCGGTCGGTGCGGGCGGCGGAATCGTTCGGTGCCACGTCGGTGGTGGTGCATCCGCCGTTCCGGTGGCAGCGCCGCTACGCGGACGGCTTCGCGGATCAGGTGGCGGACCTCGAGGACCGCAGTCACGTGGTCGTCGCGGTGGAGAACATGTACCCGATGCGCGCCGACGTGTTTTTCGGCGGCCGCGACCGGACCGCCCAGCGCATGCGCAAGCGGGGCGGGCCGGGCCGGGCGGTGTCGGCCTACAGCCCGTCGATCGATCCCACCGACACCGGCTTCGCGCACTACACGCTGGACCTCTCGCACACCGCCACGGCGGGGATGGACGCGGTGGCGCTCGCCGAGCGCATGGGCGGTGGTCTGGCCCATCTGCACCTCGCGGACGGCCACGGTGCTTCGACGGACGAACATCTGCTCCCGGGCGAGGGGGGCCAGCCGTGTGAGCAGGTGTGCCGGCTCCTCGCCGAGAGCGACTTCTCCGGGCACGTCGTCCTGGAGGTCAGCACCCAGGGGGCGCGTACCCGGTCCGCGCGGGCACGGGCGCTGGCCCAGGCGCTGGCCTTCGCGCGCGAGCATCTGCACCGCGCCCCCCGACTGGCGATCACCACCGGGCCCGAGCATCCGCGTTCGACGGCGATCGAGCAGGTTCGCGCGTCAGGCCAGGGCGCCGATCCCGGCGCCGAGAACCACGACGCCTGAGATCGTCACCCCGGCGACGAGGGCGGCGGCGCCGAGCCACACCGAGGCGATCATCGCGCCCGGCCGCCGGGGGTCGGGGCCGAGCACGGACAGGAAGAATCCGGCCGGGATCAGGATCGCCGAGCCGAGCACGGCGAGCGCGCCGGCCGCGGCCCATCCGGGTGAGGCGCCGACCGCGTCGGTGAGCACCGCCACGAGCAATCCCAGGGTGACGAGGACGCCGGCGTGGGCGTGACCGGCCCGGAAGAAGGCCTTCTGCAGCTCGTTGGCCGGCACCCGCCCGCCGGTGACGCGCAGCAGGAACGTGCCGCCGAAGGCGATCCCGGCGACGGTGAGCAGGGTGGCGCCGAGGGCGATGACGAGTACGGGATGCACGAGGTCCTCCTCGCAGACAATTGGATAGTTGCAATATCCAATACTGGATAGTTGTACTATCCGATGTCAAGAGGAGGTGGCAATGCGGATCTCGGAACTGGTGGCCCGCACCGGCGTCCCGTTGGCGACCGTGAAGTACTACCTGCGCGAGGGCCTGCTGATGCCGGGCGAGGCGACCAGCGCCACCCAGGCCCGGTACGACGAGCGGCACGTCCGCCGCCTCGCCCTGATCCGTGCGCTCGCCGCCCAGGGGCTGCCGCTGCCGCGCATCCGCGAGATCGTCCGTCTCCTCGACGGCACCGACGAGTCGCTGTTCGTCGCCCTCGGCCGGGCCATCGCCGCGCTGCCGCCCTACCCGCCCGACGACGACGCGCCCGAACCCCGCGACTGTCCGCGTGCCCGGCGCGTCCTCGAGCGGCTCGGCCAGCTCTACGACCCGCGGTTCGCGGCCGTCGCGCAGCTCGAGCGAGCCCTGGCCGCCCTCGAATCCGCCGGCCTGGCGATGAGCGACGAGCGCATCGACGTCTACGGACGGCACGTGCTGGGCATCGCCGAGCTCGACCTCGACCTGCTGCCCACCCGGTCCCGGGATGCGACGGTCGAGGCGGCGGTCCTCGGCACGGCCCTGTACGAACCCGTCCTCACCGCGATGCGCCGCCTCGCGCACCAGCACCTTGCCGCCCGCCGCTTCACCGAGTTCTTCCCACCCGGTTCCCTCGACAGCCCCGTCGCCGATTCCCAGGAGCAGCAGTGACCGACGCCGTGCCCGATCCCGAGAACCACCCGTTCCGCGACCTGACGACACTCGACGCCGCCGGCGACGATCGCTGGCTCGCCCACATCGCCCCGGTCTGGACGATCGGCCCCAAGGTGCACGGCGGTTGCATGCTCGCCGTGTGCGCCGCGGCGGCCCGGTCGGCGCTGCAGGCCGCCGGGTCCGATCCGGCCGTGCAGCCCCTCGCGGTGAGTGCCGGGTTCGTCGCCGCCCCTGACCCCGGCGACGTGCAGCTGACCACCACCGTCCGCAAGCTGGGCAAGCAGGTCGGTCTGGTCGACGTGGAGCTGGCTCAGGGCGACCGCATCGCGGTCCGTGCCTCGGTGACGCTCGGGCAGCCCGACGCGGGCGAGCCGCGATACACCGCGCCGCACCCGGTCACCGGGCTGCCGGTGCAGCCGCCCGCCGGCGCGCCCCTCATCGGTCCCGGCCATCCCATGGCGCAGGTGGTGAACCTGTGCGGCGGGGCCGACCTCGTCGTGGACGAGACCAGTGCCCGCTTCCTCGCGGGAGAGCAGGGTGAACCGGTGGTGCGGATGTGGGCGCGGCCGTGGCCGGGGGACGAGGCCGACGTCGACACCGCCGTGCTGTTCGCGCTGATGGCCGGGGACATCTCGGCCCCGGTCACGATGAACCGCGGCCTGTTCGGCTGGGCTCCGACCGTGCAGCTCACCGCCTACCTGCGGCGACTGCCGGCGCCCGGCTGGCTGCGGATCATGGCCGACAGCACGGTCCTGGGCAACGCCTGGTTCGAGGAGGACCACACCGTCGTCGACGCCACCGGCGCCGTCGTCGTGCAGAGCCGCCAGCTCGCGATGATCCCGCGCTGATCGTCGGGGCGATGCGGGGCACGACAACGGTCGTGGCAGGCTGTTGCCCATGACGAGAATTGCGGTGATCGGTGGCGGCAGGATCGGCGAGGCGCTGGTCTCGGGGCTGCTGCAGAGTGGATTCGCGACCAAGGATCTGGTGGTTGTCGAGAAGTTCCCGGCCCGGACCGAGGAGCTGGCCACCGAGTACTCGATCCGCGTCACCGACTCGATCGCCGACGCGGCCGAAGGCGCCGACGTGCTGGTGATCGCGGTCAAGCCGGGCGACGTGGACGTGGTGCTCGCGGACCTGGGCAAGGCCGACCTGGACAGCGACCGCGAGAAGCTGCTGATGTCGCTGGTGGCCGGCGTGCCCACGTCGCGGTACGAGAACAAGCTGCCCGCCGGATCGCCGGTCGTGCGCGTCATGCCCAACACCCCGATGCTGGTGGGGGAGGGTGCGAGCGTGATCGCCGCCGGCCGGCACGTCAAGCCCGACCATCTGGCGCTGGCGCGCGAGATCCTGGAGTCCGTGGGTACCGTGACGGTGGTTCCCGAGTCCCAGATCGACGCGGTCACCGCCGTGTCCGGTTCCGGCCCGGCGTACTTCTTCCTCGTCGCCGAGGCGATGATCGATGCGGGCGTCGCTCTGGGCCTGACGCGGGCGACCACCACCGAGCTGGTGGTGCAGACGATGACCGGTTCGGCGGCCATGCTCGCCCGGTCGGGGGAGAACGCCGCCGACCTGCGTGCAGCGGTGACATCGCCGGGCGGAACCACCGCGGCGGCGATCCGGGAACTCGAGCGCGGCGGCGTTCGGACGGCGTTCTACGAGGCGCTCGCGGCGGCCCGGGACCGCTCCGCGGCCCTCGGTTCGTCCGGGGATTGAGGAAATTCGTCGCGCGCATCGTCGCACGGGAACCATTGGTCACGCTAAGCTCGATCGAGCACGTGCGTGTCTGTTCCGCCGGAGGGGAAGCCGGCGGCGCGGGACGTGCCGGAGGTGTGTAATGGTATCTGGAAGCAAACCGTCGAAGGGTCAACCCGAGGACGGTCAGTCGGTTCTCTCCGGCACCCAGTTCCTCACCGTCGCCGAGGTGGCGGCGCTGATGCGGGTGTCGAAGATGACCGTGTACAGGCTGGTGCACAGCGGGGAACTGCCCGCCGTGCGAGTGGGGCGTTCGTTCCGGGTGCACGCCAAGGCTGTGCACGACTACCTGGAAACGTCCTACTTCGACGTCGGCTGAGCGGTCGACGACCGCAATCGAACCCGGAGCGGACCTCGGTTTCACCGATCGAAACCCGCCCCGGTAGGATTGCTTGTCGTCGTACCGGCCACCCGGTGTCGTGAGGCGCTGAGCTCGTCACCACGAGGCCCAGCGTCGACAACAGGCGTACGTCACCGGCGTGCGCGCAGGAACGCTAGAGAGAACGTGAGGGAAAACCCAGATGGGTTCTGTGATCAAGAAGCGCCGCAAGCGCATGTCGAAGAAGAAGCACCGCAAGCTGCTCCGCCGCACCCGAGTGCAGCGTCGTAAACTCGGCAAGTAGATCGATCTCCCGATGCCCGTCACCCCGCGGTGGCGGGCATCGAGCGTTTCCGCCGGCTCGTCGGCGGCCGGCGAGCGGAATGTCCGGTTCGGCCGGAATGCGGAGTGTGCGCCCGAGGGGCCGAAGGTCCCGCACAGGGGCCATTCCGGTGATCGGTTACTCCGGTGTAATGCTTTGTTGCGAAAGTCACCGTATCGTGAGAGACCGGAGTGACGGCAGGGGGTATGTGGGTGAGTTCGGAGATCGACGGTATCGACCCGCCGAGGGTGGCCCTGGTGACCGGAGCGAGCCGATTCCTCGGTGGCTACCTGGTCACCCGGCTGGCGCAGCATCCGGCGGTCGAGCGCGTCATCGCGGTCGACACCCAGTCGCCCACCAAGGACATGCTGCGGCGCATGGGCCGCGCCGAGTTCGTGCTCGCCGACATCCGCAACCCCCTCATCGGCAAGGTCATCCGGAACATGGACGTCGACACCGTCGTCCACGCGTCGACCCTCACCAAGGCTCCCAAGTCCGGTAGCCGCGCCGCGATGAAGGACATGAACGTCCTCGGCGCGATGCAGTTGTTCGCCGTGTGCCAGAAGACCCCGTCCGTGCGGCGCGTCGTGCTGCGCTCGTCGTCGGTGGTGTACGGCTCGAGCGCGAAGGACCCCGCGAAGTTCACCGAGGAGATGAGCGCGCGCCGGCGGCCGACCGGCGCCTTCGCCCGCGACATGATCGAGGTCGAGGGCTACCTGCGCGGAATGGCGCGCCGGCGGCCCGACATCGCCGCGACGATCCTGCGTCTCGCCCCGACGGTGGGCAACCATATGCCCGGCTCGGTCTCGCGGTACCTCACCTCGCCGATCGTGCCCACCATCCTCGGTCGCGACGCCCGGTTGCAGTTGCTGCACGAGGAGGACGCCCTCTCGGCGCTCGAACGGGCCACCGTCGCGGGGCCGCCCGGGACCTACAACGTCGCCGGCGACGGCATCGTGATGATGTCGCAGGCCGTGCGGCGGGCCGGCGGACTGACCGTGCCGATGCCCTACGGGTTGTTCCGCACCGTCGGGCAGGCACTGATGGGGCCGGTGATGAAATCGTTCAACAAGGAAGAACTCGACTACTTCCACTTCGGGCGCGGCCTGGACACCACGCGGATGCGCACCGAACTCGGCTTCGAGCCGAGGTGGACCACCAAGCAGGCACTCGACGACTTCGCCCGCAACGTCGGACTGCGGCGGGTCGTCCGGACGGAATGGGTCGATCGAACCGAGTCGGTCCTGCTCTCGGCGCTCGGAGAGCGGATGGAGGCGCGATGACAGAAGTTGCCAAGGTGATTCCGCTCCACGGTGGGACGGGGTCGGCGCGGCGGGCGGCCGCACGCCCGGGGGCCGGTTCCGGTCATCCGTCGACGTACGGCCTCGGCTCGCCGACACCACCCGAGCGCCCCGAGCTGCCCGTGCAGGAGACGGCGGCCGACGGGTTCCTCGACGATCTGCGGCACAAGCTGGTCGGGCAGATCACCGGTACCGCCGAGTTCCTCCGGCGCCGCATCACGGGCGACTACGAGGTGGACGACTTCGGGTTCGATCCGCATTTCACCGACAACGTCCTGCTGCCCGCGCTGCGGCCGCTGTTCGAGAAGTGGTTCCGCGTCGAGGTGCGGGGCATCGAGAACATTCCGGCCGACGGCCGCGCGCTGATCGTTGCCAACCATGCCGGCACGTTGCCGGTGGACGCGCTGATGACCTCCGTCGCGGTGCACGACCTCGCCCACCGTCCGCTGCGGATGCTCGCGGCCGACCTCGCCTTCGGGATGCCGGTCGTCGGCAGCGTCACCCGCAAGGCCGGGCACACCCTCGCGTGCCATCCCGACGCCGAGCGGCTCCTCCGCGAGGATCAGGTCGTCGCGGTGTTCCCCGAGGGGTACAAGGGGCTCGGCAAGCCGTTCAGCGAACGCTACAAGCTACAGCGGTTCGGGCGCGGGGGCTTCGTCTCGGCCGCGCTCCAGACCAAGGCACCGATCGTGCCCTGTTCGATCGTGGGCTCGGAGGAGATCTACCCGAAGATCGCCGACCTCACGTCCATCGCCCGGCTCCTCGGCCTTCCGTACTTCCCGATCACCCCGCTCTTCCCGGCTCTCGGTCCGCTGGGCATCGTTCCGCTGCCCTCGAAGTGGTACATCGAGTTCGGCACACCGATCGCCACCGACGTCTACGACGACGCCGCGGTGGAGGATCCGATGGTGCTGTTCGAGGTCACCGACCACGTGCGGGAGACCATCCAGCAGACGCTGTACCGGTTGCTCACCAAGCGGCGCAACGTCTTTCTCGGCTAGGGCACCGGCCCCGCGTCACGCGGCGGGGTCGCGGCGCCGGCCGAGGGCGGCGGCGAGCGCTCCGCCGGCCGCGCCGAGCGCCAACGCCGTCGGCACCCCGATGCGCGCCGCCTTGCGGGCCGTGCGGAAATCCCGGATCTCCCAGCCCCGGGTCTTCGCCAGCTCCCGCAGGTCGGCGTCCGGGTTGACGGCGACCGGCGTGCCGACGAGCGAGAGCATGGGCACGTCGTTGTGGCTGTCGGAGTACGCCGTGCAGCGCTTGAGGTTCAGGCCCTCGCGGATCGCCAGGGCCCGCACCGCGTGGGCCTTGCCCAGGCCGTGCAGGATGTCCCCGACGAGGCGGCCGGTGAACACGCCGTCCTCCGATTCGGCGACGGTGCCGAGGGCGCCGGTCAGACCGAGCCGCTCGGCGATGACGTTCGCCAGTTCGACCGGGGTGGCCGTCACCAGCCACACCTGCTGCCCCGCGTCGAGGTGCATCTGCGCCAGCGCCCGGGTGCCGGGCCAGATCTTGTCCGCGATGATCTCGTCGTAGATCTCCTCGCCGAGGCGGGCCAGCTCCGCCGTGGACCGGCCGGCGACGAACGACAGCGCCTTCTCGCGGCCGCTGGCGACGTCGTCCGAGTTCTCCTTGCCGGTGACCCGGAACTTGACCTGCTGCCAGGCGAATTCGGCCAGGTCGGACTTGGTGAAGTAGTCGCGGGCGGCGAGTCCGCGCGCGAAATGGATGATCGACGCGCCCTGCACCATCGTGTTGTCGACGTCGAAGAACGCGGCCGCGGTCAGGTCCTGCGGAACGGCGGTGGTCGAGGTGTCGGCGGGCTCGGCCTCGGTGCGGGCCTCCTGCAGCGCGAGAGCGGCGTCGGCGCTCGCCTGGCCGGCGAGGTTCGCGCGGACCTCGGCCTCGCTGGGGCCGAACTTGCTCAGCAGCCGGCGCCGGCCGGGCCGGATCAGACCCGCCAGGGTCTCGCTGACGCGGCCGGCCAGGTTCTCGCCGAATCCCCAGCCGTGTGGCACTGGACGTTCCGGCACCTGCACCTCCCTGTTGCGCGACGGCCGCGCCGTCGAGTGCTGCCGGCCGGTTCGTCGGCGGCCGGCCGTCGTGTGTGGCAGACCGCCCCAGCCTAGCCCGCGACACGGCCCCCTCCGCGCGTTGCCGCATGTGGCCGGTGGGTGTGACGTTCGTCTCGGTGGGGTATGACGCACAGTTGACCCCATGAGCGAACATCTGCCCGGACCCGCCGCCACATCCGGCACCCGCCACGAGATCACCCTCCTCGTCCGAGCCGGCTGCGGTGCCTGCGCGCCGGCACTGACTCTGCTCGAGCAACTGTGCGACGAGTTCGGAGCCGGGCTGACGTGCATCGACGTCGATCGGGCTGCCTCAACGGATCCCGACCTGCGCGCCGAATTCGGCGATCGTCTGCCGGTGGTGCTGCTCGACGGCCGTGAACACAGCTACTGGGAGGTCGACGAGCCGCGGTTGCGGGCCGATCTCGCCGGTTGAGCGCCCCTGGGCGGAACCGTCGTGCAGGTGAGAAGCACATTCGGGGCCGTTCGAGCAACTTTGTGCAGGGCTTCACAAGCGGTTACCGTGGTGTGAACGAATCCCCCGGATCACCGTGAGGACCGACGTGTACCCGTCGGCCGGACGAGGAGCCACGAACGTGACAGAGCTGCACCCCCCGCAGGGCGACGCTGCCCGCGGCGGCGTCGCCGAAGTCGGCGGGGGTGCGTCTCCCGGTGTCCCTGTGCGGGACATCCCCCAGGCTACTGTGACGCGTCTCGCGACGTATCTGCGGGTCCTCGGAATGCTCGCCGACGAGGGCACGCTCATCGTCTCGAGCGAGGAACTCGCCACCGCGTCCGGGGTCGGTTCCGCGAAGCTTCGCAAGGATCTGTCCTTTCTCGGGCCCAACGGGGTGCGCGGCGTCGGCTACGACGTGCTGCGCCTGCAGGCCCGCATCGAGAACGCACTCGGCCTCGACCGGGGGCACCGCGTGGTGCTCGTCGGCGTCGGCAATCTCGGCCGTGCCCTGGCCGGGTACGCCGGCTTCGACCGCCGAGGGTTCACGATGGCCGGACTGTTCGACGCCGACCCGGCGCGGGTGGGGACGCGGGTGGGGAACCTGACCATCCGCCACGTCGACGGGCTCGAAGCGGCCGCCCGCGAACTCGGTGCCACGATCGGCGTCATCGCCACCCCGGACGCCGCCGCCCAGGGTGTGTGCGACCTGCTGGTGCGCTCCGGTGTCCGGTCCGTGCTGAGCTTCGCCTCGGCGCCCCTCGCGGTGCCCGACCATGTCGAGGTCCGGCGGGTCGACCTGTCCGTGGAAATGCAGGTCCTCTCGTTCCACAGCGCCCGCAACGACGCACTCGCCCAGGTGGCGGGCGGCAGTCACGCGGGCCTGACCGACACCCGGCGCGCCGCGTCGGGGCTCACCGCGCCGAGCGCGAACGGGCACACCGCATCAGGAACGCCGAGCCCAGTGGCCTCGGCAGCGACAAGAAACGGATCGGTGATTGCGCCGTGAGTGTTCTCCTCGTCGGGGTCTCGCACAGGACCGCGCCCGTCTCGGTCCTCGAGAAGGTCGCCGTCACCGACACCGATCGACCCAAGCTGACCGACAAGATGATGGCCTCCGACCACATCTCGGAGGCGATGATCGTCTCCACCTGCAACCGGGTGGAGATCTACGCGGTGGTCGACGCGTTCCACGGTGCGCTGGCCGACGTCAGCGAGCTCATGGCCGAGCACTCGGGCCTGACCCTCGTCGATCTGCACAAGCACGCGTACGTGCGCTACAGCGAGGCGGCCGCCGAGCATCTGTTCGCCGTGGCCAGCGGGCTGGACTCCATGGTGGTCGGCGAGCAGCAGATCCTCGGCCAGATCCGTACCGCCTACGCGAGCGCCGACGCCCAGCAGGCCGCCGGCCGGGCCCTGCACGAGCTGGCCCAGCAGGCGCTGCGCGTGGGCAAGCGGGTGCACACCGAGACCGGCATCGACGCGGCGGGTGCCTCCGTCGTGTCGGTGGCGCTGGACAAGGCCGCGACATCGCTCGACGGTCTCGCCGGCCGCACCGCCGCCGTGATCGGCGCGGGCGCGATGGGCGGGCTCGCCGTCGCGCATCTCACCCGCGCCGGAATCGGGCGCATCGTGGTGGTCAACCGGACCCGCGAGCGCGCCGAGCGGCTCGCCGAGACCGCACGCGGCAACGGCGTCGAGGCCGACGTCATGCCGTTCGAGCGGCTCGCCGCCGCGTTGTCGCAGGCCGATGTGGCCGTCACCTGCACGGGGGCCGTCGGTACGGTCGTCACCCTCGCCGACGCGCACCGGGCCCTCGCCCAGCCCGAGCGCAGCACCCGCCCGCTGGTGATCTGCGATCTCGGCCTGCCGCGCGACGTGGAGCCTGCCGTTTCGGGTCTGCCCGGCGTCACCGTCTTCGACATGGAGTCGCTGCAACGCGATCCCGCGGCCGGGGCCGCCGCCTCCGACACCGAGGCCGCCCGCTCGATCGTCGCCGGCGAACTCGCCGACTACCTCGCGTCCCAGCGCCTCGCCGAGGTCACCCCCACCGTCACCGCCCTGCGCCAGCGTGCCGCCGAGGTCGTCGAGGGCGAGCTGCTGCGGCTCGAGTCCCGGTTGCCGGGGCTCGACGACGGTCAGCGCGGGGAGGTCGCCCGCACGGTGCGCCGCGTCGTGGACAAGCTGCTGCACGCGCCGACGGTGCGCGTCAAGCAACTGGCGTCCACCCCCGGCGGCGACCAGTACGCCGAGGCGCTGCGCGAGCTGTTCGAACTGCGTCCGGGTGCCGCCGAGGCCGTCGCCACCCCGGTGGCGAAGGAGCTCGGCGCGCTGCCCGACGTGACCGGCGCGACCGATCTCTCGGCCGCGCTGGATCCGGCCGTCACCACGGAGCTGCAGGCTCCCCGGAAGCAGTTTCCCGGCCCGCTGGGGGCTCCCCGAGAGGAAAGGCAGGCATGAGAGCCGAGGTCGCATCGGACACCCGGATCGAAGCCGGGACCGGCAGCCGCACGCTGCGGATCGGAACGCGCGGCAGCCTGCTGGCGACCACGCAGGCGGGCACCGTCCGGGACGCGCTGATCGCCGCCGGCCATCCCGCCGAGCTGGTCGTCATCACCACCAAGGGCGACGTGACCGCCGGTCCGGTCGAGCGGATCGGCGTCGGCGTCTTCACCGCCGAGCTGCGCGAGGCGCTGCTCGCCGGCGACGTCGACCTGGCCGTGCACTCGTACAAGGATCTGCCGACCGCGCAGGATCCGCGTCTGGTGATCGCGGCCGTGCCGCCGCGTGAGGATCCGCGGGACGCGCTCGTCGCCCGCGACGGCCTGGTGCTCGGCGAACTGCCGCCCGGCTCCCGCGTGGGCACCTCCGCGCCGCGGCGGCGTGCCCAGCTCGCCGCCATGGGCCTGGGCCTCGACATCCAGCCGCTGCGCGGGAACATCGACACCCGGCTCGGGAAGGTCGCGTCCGGCGAACTGGACGCCATCGTCATCGCCCGGGCGGGGCTCTCGCGCATCGGCCGCCTCGACCGGATCACCGAGTCGCTCGAGCCGGTGCAGATGCTGCCGGCGCCCTCCCAGGGGGCCCTCGCGGTCGAATGCCGCGCCGGGGACACCGCACTGATCGAGATCCTCGCCGGCCTCGACGACCGCGCCAGCCGCGTCGCGGTCGTCGCCGAACGGGCCCTGCTCGCCGAGCTCGAGGCCGGCTGCACCGCCCCGGTCGGGGCCGTTGCCGAGGTCGTCGAATCCCTCGACGACGACGGCCGCGTGATCGAGGAACTGTCCGTGCGCGGCTGCGCCGCCGCCCTGGACGGCTCGGACGTGCTGCGCGCGAGCGCCGTCGGCGATCCCGACCGCGCGGAGGAGCTGGGCCGGGCGGTGGCCCGCGAGTTGCTCGATCTCGGTGCGCGCGAGCTGATGACCAGCCGTGCGGACGACGCGCCGGAACAGGGCACCGCAGATGTTTGACGCCCTCCGTCCGCACCCCAGGTTTCCCCTTACCGCAGATTTGACCGCACTGGAGAATGACCGATGAGCCGAGTCCGTAAGCACAATCCCGGACGGATCCTGTTCGTGGGAGCTGGGCCGGGCGACCCGGCTCTGCTGACCGTGCGAGCCCGCGACGTGCTCGCGGGCGCGACGATCGCCTTCACCGACCCCGACGTCGACAAGGGGGTGGTCGCGCTCGTCGGTACCACCGCCGGCCGGGATCCGGAGACCGGGGAGCCCGTCGCCGAGGTGCGTCCCGCGCTGGGCGAGCCCACCGAGGTCGCCAAGACCCTCGTCGCGGAGGCGAAGAACGGCCACGACGTCGTGCGCCTCGTCGCCGGTGATCCGCTGACCACCGACTCGGTGATCGCCGAGGTCAACGCCGTCGCCCGCACCCAGGTGGTGTTCGAGGTCCTGCCGGGCCTGACCCCCGGCTCGGCCGTGCCGAGCTACGCGGGCATGGCCCTGGGCTCGTGCCACACCGAGGTCGACGTGCGCGGCGAGGTGGACTGGGCGGCGCTCGCCGCCGCGCCCGGCCCGCTGGTGCTGCACGCCACGTCCGGTCACCTCGCGGAGACCGCCAGCGCCCTCGTCGAGCACGGGCTGGCGCCGCAGACCCCCGCGGCGATCACCGTCCGGGGCACGACCCGTCAACAGCGCACCGTCGAGGCCACCCTCGCCACGCTCAACGATGCCGGCTCCGAGTTGGTGGGGCCGCTCATCGTCACCGTCGGCAAGATCGTCTCGCAGCGCGGCAAGCTCTCGTGGTGGGAGTCCCGCGCGCTGTACGGCTGGACGGTGCTGGTGCCGCGCACCAAGGAGCAGGCCGGGGAGATGAGCGAGCGGCTCGTCGCGCACGGCGCCATCCCGATCGAGGTGCCGACCATCGCCGTCGAGCCGCCCCGCAGCCCGGCCCAGATGGAGAGGGCCGTCAAGGGTCTCGTGGACGGCCGCTACCAGTGGGTGGTGTTCACCTCCACCAACGCGGTGCGCGCGGTGTGGGAGAAGTTCGAGGCGTTCGGCCTCGACGCCCGCGCCTTCTCGGGCGTGAAGATCGCGTGTGTCGGGCAGGCGACGGCGGACAAGGTGCGCTCGTTCGGGATCACCCCCGAGCTGGTGCCCTCCGGTGAGCAGTCCAGCGAGGGCCTGCTGGCCGAGTTCGCCCCGTACGACGACGTTTTCGACCCGGTCAACCGGGTGCTGCTGCCGCGCGCCGACATCGCCACCGAGACCCTCGCCGAGGGCCTGCGCGAGCGGGGCTGGGAGATCGACGACGTGACGGCCTACCGCACGGTGCGGGCAGCGCCGCCGCCGGCCGAGACCCGCGAGATGATCAAGACCGGTGGGTTCGACGCGGTGTGCTTCACCTCGTCCTCGACGGTCCGCAACCTCGTGGGTATCGCCGGTAAGCCGCACGCGCGCACCATCGTCGCGTGCATCGGGCCGAAGACCGCGGAGACCGCGATCGAGTTCGGCCTGCGGGTGGATGTGCAGCCGGAGACCGCCCAGATCGGTCCCCTGGTGGAGGCGCTCGCCGAGCACGCGGCCCGGCTGCGGGCCGAGGGCGCGCTGCCGCCGCCCCGCAAGAAGTCCCGCGCCCGCCGCTGACCCACCGTGCGCGGTTCCGGTGGCTGCCGCTACCGAAACCGCGCACGGCTTGCATGGAAGGTGAGTCCGCCGATGTATCCCGATGTCCGTCCCCGCAGGCTGCGCACCACCCCGGCCATGCGCCGGCTGGTCGCCGAAACCTCCCTCGAGCCGCGGCATCTGGTGCTGCCGATGTTCGTCGCCGACGGGCTCGACGCGCCGCGCGAGATTCCCTCGATGCCCGGCGTGTACCAGCACACCCCCGACTCGCTGCCGGCCGCGGCGACCGCCGCGGTCGAGGCCGGTGTCGGCGGGCTGATGCTCTTCGGCGTGCCGCGGGCCGAGGACAAGGACGCCCGCGGATCCGGCGGCACCGACCCGGAGGGCGTGCTCAACCGCGCGCTGCGCGACCTGCGCGCCGAACTCGGCGACGCGACGGTCCTGATGGCCGACACGTGCCTCGACGAGTTCACCGACCACGGTCACTGTGGCGTCCTGGGCGCTTCGGGTGAGGTGGACAACGACGCGACGCTCGAGCGGTACGCGGAGATGGCCGTCGCGCAGGCCGAGGCGGGCGCGCACCTGCTCGGGCCGAGCGGGATGATGGACGGCCAGGTCGCGTCGATCCGGGCGGCGCTCGACGCCGCGGGGCATCAGGACGTGGGGCAGATCGCGTACTCCGCGAAGTACGCGTCGGCGTTCTACGGGCCGTTCCGCGACGCGGTGGGTTCCTCGCTCGAGGGCGATCGGCGCACCTACCAGCAGGATCCGGCGAACCGTCGGGAGGCGCTGCGCGAAGTCGATCTCGATCTCGCCGAGGGCGCCGACCTGGTGATGGTCAAGCCCGCGATGTCGTACCTCGACGTGCTGCGCGAGGTCGCGGACCGCTCGGACGTGCCCGTCGCGGCGTATCAGATCTCCGGCGAGTACGCGATGATCACCGCCGCCGCGCAGAACGGCTGGATCGACCGGGACGCGGCAATTCTGGAGTCGCTGACGAGTATCCGCCGCGCCGGCGCCGACATCGTGCTCACCTACTGGGCGGCCGAGGTCGCGGGCCGGCTCACGTGAGCACGCCCGAACCGTCGCAGTGGCCCGGGCCGCCGGCCACGCCGCCCGGGACGGCGCCGGGGGAGCGGCGCCCCACCCCCGTGGACGTGGAGACCGCGTTCCAGCTGTGGTGTGCGGTCGCGGTCCTGGGCCTGGTGTACCTCGGTGCGAGCGTGGCGCTGATGTGGGAGCGCAGGGACGAGTTCGTCGACCAGATGACGGCCGAGCTGGCCCGGCAGACGCCCCCGGTGGAGATGCCCCGGGAATCGGTGGAGTCGTTGCTGCCGTTGGGTTTCGGGATCACCGCCGTCCTGGGCCTGGCCTTCACCGGCCTGTTCCTGCTGGTGGTCTTCGCGATGCGCCGCGGCCGGAACTGGGCGCGCATGCTGCTCACGATGATCGGCGTCTTCCTGACCTTCACGGCGCTCCCCACGGTGTTCGGCGTCGGTGCGCTGGGCGGTGGGGCCGGACTCGTGATCGGCCTCGTGAGCATCCTGCAGGGTGTGTGCTCGGTCGGGGCGATCGTGCTCATGCACCGCCGCGAGCCGAACCTGTACTTCCTTCGGTTGCCCCCGAGCTGACCCCCCGGGCGCGCGGAGTACGGTGTCTGACGACCCACGGCCCGCGCGGTCGTTCCCGACGAGCGAAGAGGACTTTCATGCAGGTGGAGCCCCGGCCCTACGGTCGTCGTCGTGAGCTGGTTCTGATCGGCCTCATCGCCGTCCTGGGTGTGGTGACCCTGGTGCTGGTCGTCGTTCCGGGCATGCTCAGCGCCTGATCGCGACGTGAGCGAGCCGGCCGAGCCCCGATTCCACGAGCCCGGTGCGCATTGGCGCACCGTGGCGCTCGGCCCGGTGCTCTGCGTCGTCGTGCTCGCGGTGGAGCTGCTGACCGGGCCGGTGGTCCACTGGGTCTCCCTGCCGGTGATCGCTCTCGTCCTCAGCGGTTTCGCGTACGTGACGGTCGTCGCGGCCCGGCGGCACGTGAGCGTGGAGCTGACCGCGGCGACGCTGCGCCTCGGCACCGAGGAGCTGCCGCTCGAGGAGATCGACGCGGTGCTGCCGCCGGCCGATCCCCGGGCCCGCGAACCCGAGCGCTGGGAGACGGCCCGGCCGCTGGGGGAGCTGTCGAACGTGCCGCGGGGTCGCACGGCCGTCGGCCTGCGGTTGCGCGGCGGCGCCCTGGTGCGGGCCTGGGCCAGGGACCACGAGCGGCTGCGGTCCGAACTCGGGACGGTGCTGGCCGAGCGCGCCGATCCACCCTTGCTTTAATACCCCCTAGGGGTACGATGCGGGTATGGCCGGATACACCCCGCACCAGGAGGACCTGCTCAAGCGCCTGCGCCGGATCGAGGGACAGGTTGCGGGCATTGCCCGGATGATCGAGGACGACCGCTACTGCATTGACGTCCTGACCCAGGTTTCCGCCGTCACCAAGGCCCTGCAGACGGTCTCGCTCAAGCTGCTGGACGCGCACCTGGCCGGCTGCGTCGTCGACGCCGCCCGGCAGGGCGGACCGGAGGCCGACGCGAAGATCCAGGAGGCCTCGGACGCGATCGCCCGCCTCGTTCTCAAACCCTGATCGCCCGAGGAGCCCGATCGGCATGCGGATCGCCCACGGACTGTGCGCTGCGGGACTGGCGTGCGTCCTGACGGCGTGTGCGCCGGAGGAGCCCGCGCGGACGGTGCTCTCGGGTACGCCGAGCGCGGTCCCCGAGTCGCCGGCCGCGCCGCGGGTCACCGTCACCACCCTCGTCGACGGTCTCGACCATCCGTGGGACGTGGTGCAGGCCCCCGACGGGACGCTGCTGACCGGGGAACGGTCGGGCCGGTTCGTCGTCCGGCGGCCCGACGGGCGCGTCGAGGAACTGCGCGCCGACCTGCCGGACCTGTACGCGGTGGGGGAGACCGGGCTCATGGGCGTGGCGCTCGGCCACGACTTCGAGTCCAGCCGCACCGTCTACGCGTGCCAGGGGCACCGCGACCCCGACGACGTCCGCGTCTACGCCTGGACCGTCGATCCCGGCTGGACCACGATGACGCGGCAGCGCACCGTCGTCGAGGGCCTGCCCGTCGCCCGCGGCGGGCGCCACGGCGGCTGCCGGATCCTCGCGCACCCCGACGGCACCCTGTACATCGGCACGGGCGACGCCACCCGCCCGACGGCGCCGCAGGATCCGGCCGGCCTCGGCGGCAAGGTGCTGCACCTGAACCCCGACGGGTCGCCGGCGCCCGGCAACCCGGATCCGGGCAGCGTCGTGTTCACCCTCGGCCACCGCAACGTGCAGGGGCTGGCGCTGCAGCCCGGCACCGGCCGGCTCTACTCGGTGGAGCAGGGCAGCAGCCGCGACGACGAGGTCAACCTGCTCGTGCCGGGCGGCAACTACGGCTGGCGTCCCGACCGCGAACCCGGCACGTACGACGAATCGGTGCCGATGACCGATCCCGAGCGCGTGCCCGGCGCGATCCCGGCGGTGTGGAGTTCCGGCTCGCCCACCATCGCCACCCCGGGGCTGGCGTTCGCGGCCGGGCCGGCGTGGGGCCCGTGGTCCGGTGCGCTCGTCGTCAGCAGCCAGCAGGACGAGAAGCTCCTGCTGCTGCGCCTGTCCGGCGACGGCCGCAGCGTCACCGAGTCGGCGACGCTGCTCGAGGGGGAGTACGGCCGCCTGCGGTCGCTCACCCCGCTGCCCGACGGCTCGCTCCTCGTCACCACCGACAACGGCTCCGGCGACAAGATTCTGGAGGTCGCCCCCGTCTAGCGTGGCCCTGGGTCGACGCGCCGCGCGCCCGCGCCGTCCTCGCCCAGCCGATCGCCCGGATTGAACAGGGTGCACGCCTGCAGCGACAGGCAGCCGCAGCCGATGCACCCCGCCAGTTCGCGCTGCATCCGGTCGATCGCCTGCTTGCGTTCCTCGAGGCGCTCGTGCCATGCCCGCGAGATGCGCATCCAGTCCCGTCGGGTCGGGGGCCTGTCGGCCGGCAGCGCCGAGAACACCTCGGCCACCTCGGCGAGCGGAATGCCGAACCGGGTCGCCAGCTGGATGATCGAGATGCGCCGGATCGTGTGCCGGGGGAAGCGGCGCGTGCCGCCTGCGGTGCGGTGTGCCGTCACAAGTCCCAGCGACTCGTAGTAGCGAATCGCAGACACGGCGGCGCCCGTGCGCCGGGAGACCTCACCGATCGCCAGCAGTTCTTCGCTCGTGCGGCTCATCACGACTCCGTTCCCCGCGCTTGATCTCAAGTGCACTCGAGACTCTACAGTCACCGGCATGCACGGATCCACGACTCGCGCCGGCTCCTGGTCGGAACTTCTCGGCCGCGAATACCTCGGTACAGCATCGGTTCTCGCCGGCGGGGTTGCCCTCTACGCCACCAACGTGTACCTCACCACGAGCCTGCTGCCGACCGCGGTCGAGGAGATCGGCGGCCACGCCTACTACGCGTGGACGGCGACGGTGTTCCTCATCGCGTCGGTGATCTCCTCGACGGCCGTGGCCCGCCTCCTCGCCGCCCGCGGACCCCGGGGCGCCTACCTCGTGGCGCTCGGGACCTTCGCGGCCGGCACCCTCGTGTGTGCGCTCGTCCCGTCCATGGAGACGCTGCTGGCGGGCCGGGCGGTCCAGGGACTCGGCGGCGGCCTGCTCGCCGGGCTCGGCTACGCCGTTCTGAACAGTGCACTGCCCGAACGCCTCTGGAGCCGCGGCGCGGCGCTCGTATCGGCGATGTGGGGCGTGGGGACCTTTGCGGGACCCGCCGTCGGCGGCGTGTTCGCCCAGTTCCACGCCTGGCGATGGGCGTTCGGCGCGCTAGTGGTCTGCACGCTCGCGGTCGCCGCCGCGGTGCCCTTCACCCTGCCGGCGCACGCCCGCGGATCGCGGGAGGCCGGCAGGATTCCGCTCGGTTCGCTCGCCCTGCTCACCGCCGCGGCCCTGGCGGTCAGCGTGGCCGCCGTCGTGACCGGCAGTGCGCCCACGATCGCCCTCATCGCGGTCGCGTCCGCTGCAGTGGTCGCGTTCGTCGCCGTCGACCGCCGCAGCCCGCACGGCATCCTGCCCGCGGCGACGTTCACCACCGCCCGGCTGCGCTGGGTGTACCTGACGATCGCAGTGCTGGCGGTCGCCTCGACCGCCGAGACGTTCGTCCCGTTGTTCGGGCAGCGCCTCGCCGGCCTCGCGCCGCTGGCCGCCGGCTTCCTCGGCGCCGCGCTCGCGGTGGGGTGGACGCTCGGCGAGATCCCGAGCGCCTCGGCGTCCGCGCCACGGACCGTGCACCGCATCGTGGTGAGCGCTCCGGTGCTCGTCGGCCTCGGTCTCGCGCTCATGGCGACCGTCGTGCGTGACGAGGCCGGACCGGCTGCGGTCGCGGCGTGGGTCACGGGACTGGTCGTCGCGGGCGCGGGCATCGGCATCGCGTGGCCGCACCTCGCGGTCGGCGCGATGAACGCCGTCGCCGACCCGCGCGAAAGCGGCAGGGCGTCCGCCGCGATCAACACCGTCCAGTTGATCGCGAACGCGTTCGGCGCAGCACTGGCCGGGGTCCTCGTCAACGCGGGACAACCGTCCGACGTGCGCTCGGCGCGGCTCCTGCTGTTCGGGTTCGCGGCCGTGGCGGTGCTCGGCGTGCTCGCCGCGCGCCGCGCGGTTCCGGCCCGCGCGCACCGGCTCCGGTCGGTCCCGGCGGACTCCTCCGCAGCGGAACCCGAACGAATCTGACGCCGCCGCGCGTGTCGTCGCCGTCCGGCGCATCGCCTTCCGTAACATCGCCGGGATCCGGCGAGGAGGAGATGCGCGTGCGAATCCCGGGGAGGTGCGCGGCGGCGATCGCAGCGGGCGTGCTCGCGGCAGGGGCGCCGAGCGCCCACGCGGCGCCACCCGAGGCGGGCGCGCTGCCGGCGCTGACCGTGACGCCGCTGATGGAGGGGCTGAGCAAGCCCTGGGACGTCGTCGCCGCGCCGGACGGGACGATCCTCACCGGAGAACGCAGGGGCCGCTTCGTGGCCCGTGGCCCGGACGGTGACGTCCGCGACGTGCGCGCCGACCTGTCCGACCTGTACGCCGAGGGCGAGACCGGTCTGATGGGACTGGCGCTGGCGCCCGATTTCGGGACGAGCCGGACCCTCTACAGCTGCCAGGGTCATCGCGGCCCGGACGGCACCGACATCCGCGTGCAGTCGTGGACGGTCGATGCCGGATGGACGGAATTGACCCGTGGTGCCACCGTGCTCGCCGGCATTCCGGCCGGGCAGGGCGGCCGTCACGGCGGCTGCCGGCTGCTCGCCCACCCCGACGGATCGCTGTACGTCGGCACGGGCGACACCGCCGACCCCCAGGTTCCTCAGGACCGGAACAGCCTGGGCGGCAAGGTGCTCCACATCGATCCCGACGGCACTCCCGCGGCGGGCACCCCCGATCCGAACAGCCCGGTGTTCACTCTCGGCCACCGCAACGTGCAGGGACTGGCGCAGCGTCCCGGCACCGGCGAACTCTATGCGGTCGAGCAGGGCACCGGCCGCGACGACGAGGTGAATCTGCTGCTGCCGGGTGGCAACTACGGCTACCGGCCCGACCGCTTCCCGTTCGTCTACGACGAGTCGGTGCCCATGACCGACCCGGCCCGCGTTCCGGGGGCGATCGGGGCCGTGTGGAGTTCCGGCGCCCCCACCCTCGCGACTCCCGGCGGCACGTTCGTCGCCGGTGCCGGCTGGAACGGGTGGGACGGCGCACTGGTGATCACGAGCCAACAGCAGGAGAAGCTGCTGTTCCTCGAACTCACCGCCGACGGCCGCGCGGTGGACGAGACCGCGACCGCGCTCGAGGGCCGATTCGGCCGGCTGCGGTCGGTGACCGCGCGGCCCGACGGGGCACTGCTCGTCACGACGGACAACGGAAGCGGCGACCGCGTCCTGCTGGTGGAACCTGCCGCCGACTGAGAGGGCGAGACGATGTGCTCACCGACGGTGCTCGACCGGGTGTATCGCGAGATCCAGGACAGCCGAAGCCGATTCGGCCGCCGGTCCTTCCTCGCCGCAGTGGGCGTGACCGCCGCGGGCCTCGCCGCGACGCCCGCCGCACGGGCCGGCGGGAACACCACCCCCGTGCGGGCCGACGCGGTGATCGACCTGACCCACACGCTGACCCCGCAGTTCCCGGTCTGGCCCGGCAACGAGCAGTTCACGATGCGTCCCGTCGCAACGCTCGACACCGGGCGGTTCGCCGTCAACGAGATGTCGCTGTGGGAGCACACCGGCACCCATCTCGATGCCCCGGCCCACATCGTGCGCGGCGGCGCCACCGTCGAGGCGCTGCCGGTGCGCGACTTCGTGGCCCCGCTCGCCGTCGTCGACATCGCCGGCAAGGCCGCGCAGGACGACGACTCCGTGGTCACCGTCGCCGACGTGGCGGCCTGGGAACAGCAGCACGGCCCGATCCCGCCGGGCGCGTTCGTCGCGATGCACTCGGGCTGGGAGGCCCGCCTCGCCGACCCCGCCCGCTTCGTCAACGCCGACGCGCTGCGCATCCCGCACGCGCCGGGATTCGACCGCGACGCCGTGCGGATGCTCGTGCACGAACGGAACGTCGTGGGGCTCGGCGTCGACACCCTCAGCCTCGACCGGGCGAGCAGCAGCGACTTCGGCGCCCACGTGGAGCTGCTCGGCGCGGGCCGCTACGGCATCGAGGCGATGGCGAACCTCGCGGCCGTGCCGCCGCGCGGCGCGACCGTCGTCGTCGGCGCGCCCAAGCACGTCGGCGGCACCGGCGGACCGTGCCGGGTGCTGGCACTGGTCTGATCCGCGCACCCGGCCCGGCGGGTCAGCCGAGGCGACCGGCGTCCGTGCCCGGACCGTCGAGCATCGCCGACCCCAGCAGGTGCTCCGGCACGCCGAGACCCTCGACGAGCGTCGTCACGTGCGGGCGCAGGGTCCGGCAGCGTTCGTTGATGCCGCGTGACACGGCCTTCGCCCGCTCCACCGACAGCTGCCGGTGCTCCATGTACCAGGCCTTGTCCTCGTCGATGACACTCAGCGCGTACAGGTCGCACAGGTCCGACAGCAGCTCGCGGCCCGCCTCGTCGGGACACGAGTCGATGCCCGCGACGAACGCCTCGAGCACGACCCGGTCGATGTGGGCCTGCGCGGCGTGCAGCACGTGGTCCTGCACGAAGTTGAACGCGTCGAACATGTTCTCCTCGCGCTTCGACGCGGCCTGCAGCCGCCGCGCCGCCGTCGAGAGCAGGTACTGCTCCCGGGACTCGAACATCGCCATCTGCGTGCCCCGGTCGAAGAGGCTGCCGTCCTCCTCGTTGTCCTTCCGGGTGTCGACGAGGGTCTGGAGGATCTGCTGCGCGGCGGTGCGCTTCTTGACGATGTCCGACACCGTGACGGCGGCGAACTTCATCCACTCCACCGGGCTCATCCCGCGGACCTCGTCCGCGTAGGCGGTGAGCAGTTCCTTGGCGACGAGCTGGGTCAGCACGTGGTTGTCGCCCTCGAAGGTGGTGAACACGTCGGTGTCCGCCTTCAACGCCGTCAGCCGGTTCTCGGCCATGTATCCGGCGCCGCCGCAGGCCTCGCGGCACTCCTGGATGGCGCGCGTCGCGTGGGCGGTGTTGGCGACCTTCAGTCCGGCGGCGCGGCTCTCGAGCTCACGCTGCTCCTGGGGGTCGACGTCGTCGACGGGCGTGGTCTGGATCCGGTCCATGGTCGAGACCAGCTCGTTCTGCGCGAAGGTCAGCGCGTACGACCTCGCGATGAGCGGCAGCAGGCGGCGCTGATGCACCAGGTAGTCCATCAGCAGCACCTCGTTCTCGTCGCCCGGGGCGCTGAATTGGCGGCGCTGCAACGCGTACCGCGTCGCGATCGACAGCGCGACGCGGGCCGCGGCACCCGCCGAGCCGCCGACGGTGACCCGGCCCCGCACGAGCGTGCCCACCATGGTGAAGAAGCGGCGGTTCGGGTTCTCGATCGCCGAGACGTAGGTCCCGTCGGGCTCGACGTCGGCGTACCGGTTGAGCAGGTTCTCCCGCGGGATCCGCACGTGGTCGAACATGATCCGCCCGTTGTCCACGCCCGGCAGGCCGCCCTTGTGGCCGCAGTCGGAGGTGGTGACGCCGGGCAGGTCGTCGCCGTTCTCGTCGCGGATCGGCACGACGAAGCAGTGCACGCCCTGGGACTTGCCCCCGGTGATCAGTTGCGCGAACACCGCGGCGACCGTCGCGTGCTGCGCCGCGCCGCCGATGTAGTCCTTGCGTGAGGACGGGGTGGGGGAGTGGATCACGAACTCCTCGGTGCCCGGGTCGTACGACGCCGTCGTCTCGAGCGACTGGACGTCGGAGCCGTGACCGGTCTCGGTCATCGCGAAGCAGCCGAGCAGATCGAGGTCGATGAGCGGGCCGAGGTAGCGCTCGTGGTGACGGGTCGTGCCGAGATTCTCGATCGCGCCGCCGAACAGGCCCCACTGCACCCCGGCCTTGACCATCAGCGACAGGTCCGACATGGCGAGCATCTCGATCGACGCCACCGCACCACCGGCGTCGCCGCCCCCGCCCACCGCCTTGGAGAAGCCCGCCCGGGCATAGCCGGATTCGGCGAGCATCCGCATCTGCTTCAGCGTGATCGCCCGGGCCGCGTCCAGGTCCGGCGTGTAGTGCGGGGCGAACTCGGGCCGGTCCAGATCCGCGCGGGCCCGCTCGCGCGCCTGCCGCCACGCGCCGTCCAGGGTGATGCGGATGTGCTCAGCTGTGGTCGTCATGGACTCGACACTAGGACGATTCGGGCCCCTCGTGTGGGTATGTGAGAACGCCGGTATCGGCTGCAGGATGCGCCCAGTCCGTCGGGACGTCCGCGCCGCCTTCCGGACTGACCCGTGTCCCGACGCGGGCCAGCAGGGGGGTCGGAGCGATCGGTCCCGCGAAGAGGGCCTGGCCCAGCCCGAACGTCGTGGCGCGGTGCAGCATCGCCGGCGGGACGTGCGAGAACAGGTGTGCGAGCTCCTCGATCGGTGCTGCCGTTCATGCGCATCAGCAACAGGTTGTCGCACTGGGACACGACGTTCGGATGCACCTTCCCGGGGCGCTGCGTGGCGACGAACAGGTGCAGCCCGAACTTGCGGCCCTCGCCGGCGATGAGCACTCCCAGATCCGCGGTGCTCGACGACAACGGGTCCGCCGTGGCCGACGGCAGGATGTTGTGCGCCTCGTCCACCACCAGGAGCATCGGCAGGCGGCGCCGCCGCAGCATCCACAGCCGGCCCAGCAGGCCGAGCGCCACCGCGGCCCGCTCGCCGGGGGAGTTCAGGCTGCCGAGATCGATCACGAAGCACCGGCCCGCCGTCATGTCGAGTTCGGCGGCCGAGCGTTCGTCCCCCCGG
This sequence comes from Rhodococcus aetherivorans, assembly GCF_011058165.1. Classification (GTDB taxonomy): domain Bacteria; phylum Actinomycetota; class Actinomycetes; order Mycobacteriales; family Mycobacteriaceae; genus Rhodococcus; species Rhodococcus aetherivorans. Next base: position 15,744 of record NZ_JAALEG010000031.1, on the reverse strand, counting down.
CGCCACAGCTCCCACGCCGCGATCCCCAGGTTGTCGATGCGGGTCGCGAGACGCGCGGTCGCGGGGTCGGCCGCCGCCGCGGACCGCACGTCCGCGACCGAGTAGGGGACGGCGAGGGAGGCGGTGACGCGGCGCAACGCCGAGTACTCGTCGAGGTCGTGCACCGGGTCCAGGCGCAGCAGCAGCGCCTGCGCGACGAGGGGAAGGTCGCTGAGATCCAGGCACAGCAGGTGGTCGGAGTCGGCGCCGCGGGCCCGTACCACCCGCACTCCGGTCGCGGCCTCGCGATGCCGGCGCGCGGCGGGGGAGTCGTCCCCCGGATCCCGCAGCCGGCCGAGCTGCACGTGGTCGGAGTTGGGGTCGAGCACCACGATCGGCAGGGTCGTCGCGACGAGCAGCCGTTCGAGGACCGCGCCGGTCGTGTACGTCTTGCCGGAGCCGGACTGGCCGCACATGAAGGTGTGCCGGGCGAAGCCCGCCGGGTGCAGCCGCGCCGGCACCGCCGGGGCGTGCAGCATGGTGCCCACGTCGAGGGTGCCGGCGAGCGCGGCGGCGATCGTCGCGGTCTCGGCCTCGGTGGCCGGACGCACATGCCGCTCGGGAAACGGCTCCGTCTCCGGCGTGGCGACGAACCGGCCGTCGCCGAACACCCCCAGGACGGTCGCGGAACCCGCCAGCGTCCGCACCATCGCCCGGCCCCGCACCGATCGCACCGGCAGACCCGGTTCGTCGACGGTGACGTCGACGTCGGCGCCCTCGCGTTCGACGATGCGCACGCTGCGGACCTGCACGGCGAGGCGGCGCCCGTCGTCGAGTTCGACGACCGCGAACCCGCCGACGTCGACACCGACGTCCACCGGTCCGGTGAGAAGTACCTCACGGCCGTCGGCGGACAACGCGGCGGTGACCACCCGGAAACGGTCCGCGAGGGCGATCCGGACGTCGTCGAACGAGACCATGGTCACATTCCTACCGGAACGACCGCCGTTGCAGGGTCCACGCCTTTTGGCAAATCCCGCGAAACTGGGACACTGGAGGTCGTGACTGCGACCCCCGATGCATCTCGCGCCCGCGACTCCGTATCCACCGCACTGTTCGACCGGGCGTCGAAGGTGATTCCCGGGGGTGTGAACTCTCCGGTCCGCGCATTCGGATCGGTCGGCGGTACCCCGCGCTTCGTCGCGTCCGCCTCGGGCTACACGCTGACCGACGTGGACGGCAATTCCTATGTCGACCTGGTGTGTTCGTGGGGGCCGATGATCCTCGGCCACGCGCACCCGGCGGTCGTCGACGCGGTGTGCAGCGCCGCCTCGACGGGCCTGTCGTTCGGCGCGCCGACGGCCGGTGAGGTGGAACTCGCCGAGGAGATCGTGGCGCGCATCGAGCCCGTCGAGCAGGTCCGGCTCGTCAACTCGGGCACCGAGGCGACGATGAGCGCGGTGCGGCTGGCACGCGGATTCACCGGCCGAACCAAGATCGTCAAGTTTGCGGGCTGTTATCACGGTCACGTCGACGCCCTGCTCGCCGACGCCGGCTCCGGCGTCGCCACCTTCGGGCTGCCGACGTCGCCGGGTGTGACCGGTGCGCAGGCCGAGGACACCATCGTCGTGCCGTACAACGACCTCGAGGCGGTGCGCGCGGCGTTCGCGGCCAACCCGGGGAAGATCGCCGCGGTGATCACCGAGGCCGCCGCCGGCAACATGGGCACCGTCCCGCCGCTGCCGGGCTTCAACGCCGGCCTGCGCGAGCTGACCCGCGAGCACGGCGCGCTGCTGATCATGGACGAGGTGATGACCGGGTTCCGGGCGGGACCGGCCGGCTGGTACGGCATCGACGGTGTCGCCGGCGACCTCATGACGTTCGGCAAGGTGATGAGCGGCGGCCTGCCCGCGGCCGCGTTCGGCGGCCGCGCCGACGTCATGGCCCACCTCGCGCCGGCGGGGCCCGTCTACCAGGCCGGCACCCTGTCGGGTAATCCGGTCGCCGTCGCCGCCGGGCTGGCCAGCCTGCGCGCCGCCGACAGCGCCGCCTACGCCGCGCTCGACCGGAACGCCACCACCCTCGGACGGATGATCGGCGAGGCACTCACGGCCGAGGGCGTCGCGCACCGGGTCCAGTTCGCCGGCACGATGCTCAGCGTCTTCTTCACCGAGGATCCGGTGACCGACTACGCGCAGGCCAAGGCCGCGCAGACGTGGCGGTTCCCGGCGTTCTTCCACGCCCTGCTCGACCACGGCGTCTACGCCCCGCCCAGCGCGTTCGAGACGTGGTTCGTCTCCTCCGTGCTCGACGACGACGCGTTCTCCCGCATCGCCGACGCGCTGCCGCACGCAGCGAAGGCCGCGGCGGCCGCCACGGCCTGAGCGGGCCCTCCCACGCCACCACACCCGACGCACACCCGAGGAATTCCCACGTGACCGAACCTGCCCCGTCCGAGTCCCGCACCATCGTGCACGTGCTCCGGCACGGCGAGGTGCACAACCCCAGCGGCATCCTCTACGGCCGTCTGCCCGGCTTCCGGCTGTCCGTGACCGGGGAGGCACAGGCCCGGTCGGTGGCCTCGGCGCTCGCCGACCACGACGTCGCGCACATCGTCGCCTCTCCGCTCGAGCGGGCCCAGCAGACCGCCCAGCCGATCGCGGACAAGCACGGCCTGCCGGTGGCGACGGACGACAACCTCATCGAGGCGGGCAACCAGTTCGAGGGCCTGCGGGTCGCCGTCGGCGACGGGGCGTTGAGCCGGCCGCGGCACTGGTGGAAGCTGCGCGACCCCTTCACCCCGTCGTGGGGAGAGCCCTACCTGCAGATCGCGCACCGCATGCTCGCCGCCGTCAACGCCGCCCGCATCGCCGCGGTCGGCCGGGAGGCGGTGTGCGTCAGCCACCAGCTGCCGGTGTGGACGCTGCGCCGCTTCCTCGAGGGCGAGCGGCTGTGGCACAACCCGCAGCACCGTCAGTGCAGCCTCGCATCGATGACCTCGCTGGTGTACCAGGGCGACACCCTCGTCGACATCGTCTACTCCGAACCGGCCGGGGCTTCGGACCCGACCGTCCACGGCGCATGAGGCGCCGGGCCACGCGACGGGCGGCGCTGGCGGCGGCGCTGGCCTGCGGCCTCACTCTCACGTCGTGCGCCACCGGTGACGACGCCGTCGCCACCGGCGGCACCTTCGACTTCGTCTCGCCCGGGGGCCAGACCCGGATCTTCTACGACCCGCCCACGGACCGCGGCACCCTCGGTGCACTGTCGGGTGAGGACCTGATGAACGAGGGGCAGACCCTCTCGCTCGACGACTACGCCGGCCAGGTGGTGGTGCTCAACGTGTGGGGCCAGTGGTGCGCCCCGTGCCGCAGCGAGGCCGACGACCTCGAGCAGGTCTACGAGGCCACCAAGGATCAGGGCGTGCAGTTCCTCGGCATCAACGTCCGCGACAACCAGCGCGACAAGGCCCAGGATTTCGTCGTCGACAACCGGGTGGGCTACCCGTCGATCTACGACCCGTCGATGCGCTCGCTGCTCGCCCTGGGGGCGAACTACCCGACCTCGGTCGTACCGACCACGGTCGTCCTCGACCGTGACCACCGCGTCGCCGCCGTGTTCCTGACCGAACTGCTCGCGAGCGATCTGCAGCCGGTCGTCGAGCGCGTGGCCGCGGAAAGTCCGTCCGAGCAGTGACATGGGTGGTGCAGTGACATGGGTGGTGCAGTGGCATGGGTGGTGCAGTGGTGAGCAGTGATCCGCTGGTGAGCGAGGCCGTCCTCGCCGCGGGCATCGGGGACACCTTCCAGTCGGTCGCCTCGTCCGGCCCGCTGCTGCTGGCCCTCGGGGCGTGCCTGCTGGCCGGACTCGTGTCCTTCGCATCGCCCTGCGTGGTGCCGCTCGTGCCCGGTTACCTGTCCTATCTGGCCGGTGTCGTGGGTGCCGAGGCCCCCGCGGTGACCGCCGCCGAGGCGCGCGGGCGCACCACCACCGTCCGCGACGACGGGCGCCTGCGCGTCGCCGGGGCCGCCGCGCTGTTCGTCGCCGGATTCACGGTCGTGTTCGTCCTCGCCACCGCGTCGGTGTTCGGCGCGATCTCCGTGCTCTCCGTCAACCGCGAGGTGCTGATGCGGATCGGCGGGGTGGTCACCATCGTGATGGGCCTGGTGTTCGTCGGGCTGATCCCGGCGTTGCAGCGCGACACCCGCCCCGAACCCCGGCGCATCTCCGGACTGGCAGGCGCGCCGCTGCTCGGCGGCGTCTTCGCCCTCGGGTGGACGCCGTGCCTCGGTCCCACGCTCGCCGGGGTGATCTCCCTGGCCGCGGGGACCGAGGGCACCACCGCCGCGCGGGGCGTCGCGTTGATCGTGGCGTACTGCCTCGGCCTCGGGCTGCCCTTCGTCGTTCTCGCGCTGGGCTCGGCGCGGGCCCTGCGCGGGGTGGGCTGGCTGCGTGCCCACGCCCGCACCGTCCAACTCGTCGGCGGCTTCATGCTCGTGGCCGTCGGAATCGCCCTCGTCACCGGCGCCTGGGACGTGTTCGTCTCCTGGATCCGGGACGCCTTTATTTCCGAGGTCACGATGCCAATATGACGGCCACCGACACCCCCACCGCCCCACCGTCGCCGACCCCGCCGCCGCGGCAGGGCCCGGCCGGTCGCACCGCGGCGTTCGTCCGCAACACCTGGCGCGGCCTGACGTCGATGCGCACCGCGCTGGTGCTGCTGTTCCTGCTCGCGCTGGCCGCGATCCCCGGCGCGCTGCTGCCGCAGCGCAGCCTCAATTCCGGCAAGGTCGACGAGTACATCGCCGCGCGCCCGACCCTCGGGCCGCTCCTGGACCGGCTCGAGTTGTTCGACGTGTTCGGCAGCTTCTGGTTCACCGCGATCTACGTGCTGCTGTTCGTCTCCCTGATCGGCTGCATCCTGCCGCGCTGCACGGAGTACTACCGGGCGCTGCGCACCCGGCCCGTGCCGGCGCCGCGCAACCTGTCGCGGCTGCCGCACCACCTCGAGACCACGGTCGACGCCTCGCCCGAGGAGGTGCTCGCCCGGGTGCGCGGTCAGCTGCGGGGCTGGCGCATCGCCGAGCGCGGCGTGGAGACGACCGCGGGGCGCGGCGCGCGCGACGGCGAGCTCACGCTCTCCGCGGAGAAGGGGTACCTGCGCGAGGCCGGCAACCTGCTGTTCCACCTCGCGCTGGTGGGTCTGCTCGCCGCGGTCGCGGTGGGCAAGCTGTTCGGCTACGAGGGCCAGCGCATCCTGGTCGCCAACGGTGAGGAGTTCTGCACGAGCTCGCCGGCGGCGTTCGACTCGTTCCGCGCGGGCAACACCCTCGACGGCACGGGCCTGACTCCGATGTGCATCCGCGTGAAGGACTTCTCCGCGGACTATCTCGACAACGGGCAGGCCGAGATGTTCACCTCGAACATCGACTACCAGGCGGGGGCCGACCTGGCGACGAACACCTGGCGCGACGCGCAGCTGCGGGTCAACCACCCGCTGCGGGTCGGTAGCGACCGCGTCTACCTGCAGGGCCACGGCTTCGCGCCGTCCTTCACGGTGACGTGGCCCGACGGCGAGACCCGCACCGAGACGCTGCAGTGGCGGCCCGACGACGCGACCACCTTCCTCAGCAGCGGCGCGATGCGGTTCGACCCGCCGGGCGGGATGTACCCGGATCCCGACGAGCGGCGGCGCAACCAGATCGCGATAGAGGGCCTGTTCGCGCCCACCGCGGTGTTCCACGGCAACCTGTTGTCCTCCGGTTACCCGGCGCTGACCGATCCCGCCGTCGCGATCGACATCTACAAGGGAGACACGGGTCTCGACACCGGCACCCCGCAGTCGCTGTTCTCCCTCAACGGTGAGCTGATCAACCAGGGCCGGCTGGTCAAGCAGGACCGGGTGAACCTGTTCGCGGGGGAGAGCGTGACGCTCCCCGACGGGACACAGATCCGCTTCGACGGCGCGACCGATTTCGTGAACCTGCAGGTCTCGCACGACCCGGCGCAGACCTGGGTGCTGGTTTCGGCGATCACGATGATGGTGGGGCTACTGGTGTCGTTGCTGATCAAGCGCCGCCGGATCTGGGTGCGGGCCTACCCGGCCGGTACAGTGGCCGACGGGGAACGACGTACCGTAGTAGAACTCGGTGGTCTCGCCCGGACCGACCAGGCCGGATGGGGTGACGAGTTCGAGCGTCTGACCGGCCGATTGCTCGGCGACGACACGACCGCACGTGCGAAGGCAGCACAGGAGAAGAAGGCATGACCCTCAACGAGACCCTCGCGCAGTACAGCGACTGGGCATTCGAATCGGCGTTCGCGGTGCTGGTGCTCGCGCTGGTGTTGCTGATCGCCGAGTACGCCTCGCACCGGGCCGATCTCGTCGCCGAGCGTGAGCGCACGCTCGTCGCCGTCGGCGCGGCCGGCGAGCCGCCCTCGGCGCCGGACGGTCCGGGCCGGGTGGAGGAGCCGCGGGGCCGGACGCTGTCCGAGCGTCTCGGCAACATGGGGCGCGCGCTCGTCGTCGTGGTGGCCGCCCTGCAGGTCACGTCGATCGTGCTGCGCGGGCTGTCCACCGAGCGCTTCCCGCTCGGCAACATGTACGAGTTCGTGTCGATGGCGTGCGCCGCGGCGGTGCTGTTCGGCCTGGTGGTGCTGCGCCGGCCGGCCTACCGGATCATGTGGGTCTACCTTCTCGTGCCGGTGCTGATCCTGATGTTCCTCGCGGCGACCGTGCTGTACGCCGACGCCGCGCCCGTCGTGCCCGCCCTGCAGTCGTTCTGGCTGCCCATCCATGTGACCATCATCAGCGTCGGCAGCGGCATCTTCCTGGTCTCCGGCGTCGCCAGCCTGCTGTTCCTGCTGCGCATCCGGTTCCCGAAGGGCGAGGAGGGTCGCGGCGTGTTCGGCCGGATCGCCGAGCGCCTGCCGGACGCGCAGACCCTGGACCGTCTCGCGTACCGCACCACCATCATCGGGTTCCCGCTGTTCGGTGCCGGCATCATCCTCGGCGCGATCTGGGCCGAGGCCGCCTGGGGCCGGTTCTGGGGCTGGGATCCCAAGGAGACCGTCTCGTTCATCACCTGGGTGATGTACGCGGCGTACCTGCACGCCCGCGCGACGTCGGGCTGGCGCAACACGCGCGCGGCCTGGATCAACGTCGCCGGCTTCGTCGCCATGCTGTTCAACCTCTTCATCATCAACATGGTCGTCTCCGGTCTGCACTCGTACGCCGGCCTGACCTGATCTGTTATCGTCCGCGTCGGCCGGGCCGTGGGGGACCGGGGACGGGGGACGACGTGGTGCCGGAGGACGGCGAGCGGACGGGGACGGCGCAGCCGTCGGCGCGGGATCTGGACGCATCGCTTCTCGTGAGCCGGGTGCAGCCGGCGCCCGCGCGGGGGTGGCGCCGGGCCGTGTACCGCGGCACCGGCGGGCGCATCGATCCCGGCGACAGCCGGCGGGGCCGGCAGCGCCGCGAACTGGTCGAGCAGGTGCGCGGACCGCTGCACGGCTGCTACCGGATCGCGCTGCTGAGCCTGAAGGGTGGGGTCGGCAAGACCACCACCACGGTCACGCTCGGGTCGACGTTCGCGTCGTTGCGGGGCGACCGGGTGGTTGCGGTGGACGCCAACCCCGACCGGGGGACACTGAGCCAGAAGGTCGCCGACCGAGCGTCCGGCACGGTGCGCACGCTGCTGCGCGACGAGGCGCACATCCACCGTTACGGCGACGTCCGGGCCCACACCTCACAGAACCGGCATCGCCTCGAGGTGCTGGCCTCGGACAGCGACCCGGCCGTCTCGGAGGCGTTCAGCGCGCGGGACTACGAGCGGGCACTGGCACTCCTCGAACGGTTCCACAACATCGTGCTCACCGACTGCGGCACGGGACTGATGCACTCGGCGATGCGCGCGATTCTCGAGAACGCGGACACGCTGGTGGTCGTCAGCTCCGGATCGGTGGACGGCGCGCGGAGCGCCTCGGCGACGCTGGACTGGCTCGACGCCCACGGTTACCGGGACCTGGTGGCCCGCTCGGTGGCGGTGGTCAACGCCGTGCGGCCCCGGTCCGGCAAGGTGGACGTGGAGCGGCTGGTCGAGCACTTCGCGCGGCGCTGCCGCGCCGTCCACGTGCTGCCGTTCGATCCGCACCTCGAGGAGGGTGCGGAGGTGGACCTGGCCCGGCTGCAGCCACGCACCCGGCGAGCCCTGCTGGAACTCGCGGCGGGGGTCGCCGCGGACTTCCCGCGTCGCGGTCACCGGGGCGAGCGCAGCGACGGGACAGGTCACCGGGGCGAGCGCAGCGACGGGACAGGTCACCGGGGCGAGCGCAGCGACGGGACAGGCCACCGGGGCGAGCGCAGCGGCGGGACAGGTCACTCGGCCGGAGATCAGTCTCCGGGGTCCTGATCGGGTCCGGGGGTGCCGTCGGCGGACCTGCGCCGGAACTCCCGGTCGACCTTCCACAGGAAGTCCGGGTCGTCGTCGGGTCCGATCACGCGGGTCGGCCGGGAGCGAAGGTCGGGACCGAACGCCTTCCACAGCAGCACCGCAATCGTGAGGGCACCGACTATGGCCAACAGGTAGAGCACCACGCACCTCCTCGCCGCGAGCAGTCCGCCGGCGTTTCCGCAGCCGGCCGGGCCTGCTCCTTCAGTCTATTCGTAGTGGCGGGAGTGCAGATGTGGCCTGGGTCCCCGACGAGGCCTCCGTCTCCTCGGATCAGCGGGTGGCTTCGGTGGTGAGGGAGCGCAGCAGCGCGAGTACCTCGGACTCCCGGAAGCGGCGGTGACCGCCGGGGGTGCGCAGCGAGCCGAGCCGGCCGGCGTGGGCCCAGCGGGTGACCGTCTTCGGGTCCACGTGGAACAGGGCCGCGACCTGGCCGGGGGTCAGCAGCGATTCCTTCGCGCCGTTGAATGCGGGTGCGCTCATCGATGGTCCTTCCGGGTGTTTCGTCTCGTTCGGATCGACGTGGCCATGTTGACACCGAATACCCCGGTTGCTCGAACGGTCTACGGTTGGTAAAGCGGAAGTAATAGACAAAACGGACGGTCGACCAGCAGGGTGCCCGCGCGCGGCGGTTACCCTGGACGGGTGAGTGAAGCATCGCAGAACCGTCCTGACCAGCCCGGCAACACCGGCACCGGCAAGGGCACCCTGGCCCGGGACGTCGCCCTCTACTCGCTGGCCCGGCTGGCTCTCGTCCTCGTGCTCGCTGTGGTGATCCTCTACGTGCCCCGCCTGTTCGGAGTGGAGATCCCCCTGCTGGTCGCCGCGCTCTTCGCGGTGCTGATCGCGCTGCCGCTCTCGCTCGTCGTGTTCGCGCCGCTGCGCCGCCGGGTGAACGAGAGTATCGCGTCCGTCGACGCGCGCCGCCGCGCCGACCGGGCCGACCTGCAGGCCCGCCTGCGCGGCGAGGATCGTAGGTGAGCGACGGCGTCGTCGATCGCAGCGCGTCGCGGGACTGGGTGGACCGTGCCGTCCAGCTGATCGAGGCCGACGCCCAGCGCAGCGCCGACACGCACCTGCTGCGCTATCCGCTGCCTCCCGGGTGGGGTGTCCAGCTGTACCTGAAGGACGAGTCCACGCACATCACCGGCAGCCTGAAGCACCGGCTCGCGCGGTCGCTGTTCCTCTATGCCATTTGCAACGGCTGGGTGCGCGAGGACACCCCGATCGTCGAGGCGTCGTCCGGTTCGACCGCCGTCAGCGAGGCATACTTCGCGAAGCTGCTCGGCCTCGACTTCGTCGCGGTGATGCCGCGCAACACCAGCCCCGCCAAGGTTGCGCTCATCGAGGCGCAGGGCGGGCGGTGCCACTACATCGACCGGCCGCCGGAGATCTACGCCGAGGCACGCCGGCTCGCCGTCGAGCTGGGCGGTCACTTCATGGACCAGTTCACCCACGCCGAGCGGGCCACCGACTGGCGCGGCAACAACAACATCGCCGAATCGATCTTCACCCAGTTGCAGCTCGAGGAGCATCCGATCCCGGAGTGGATCGTCGTCGGCGCGGGCACCGGCGGCACCAGCGCGACCGTCGGGCGGTACATCCGGTACCGCCGCCACCGCACCCGGCTGGCCGTCGTCGACCCCGAGAACTCCGCGTTCTACGGCGGGTACGAGACGGGCTCGGTGGACTACACCACCGGCATGCCGTCGCGGATCGAGGGCATCGGCAGGCCCCGGGTGGAGCCGTCGTTCGTCGGCCAGGTGGTGGACCGGATGATCCGGGTGCCCGATGCCGCGTCGATCGCCGCCATGCGGCACGCGAGCGAGAGCCTGGGCCGCCGCGTCGGGGGCTCGACCGGGACCAACCTGTGGGGTGCGTTCGGCCTGATCGCCGAGATGATCGCCGACGGCCGGCGCGGCAGCGTCGTCACCCTCCTGTGCGACGGCGGGGAACGCTACGCGGGCACCTACTTCGACGACGGCTGGGTGGCCGGTGAGGGCATGGATCTGGCCGGCCCGACCGCGACGCTCGAGAAGTTCGCGGACACCGGCAGGTGGGAGGCCTGAGCCGTCGCGGCCCGGCCGCACCCGACCCTACGAGGCCGTAGCCTACGGTGTCGTAGGTTGAGTATCGTGGGGGCATGGAACGCCCCGTCGTGGCCCTGGACAACTACGAAGCCGTCTACGACTTCTACCTCGAGCACCGGCAGAGCCGGCCCGTCGCCCGGGCGGCCTACGCCCTGCTCGCCGCCCGGTACCGCCCCCGGGTGCGCTGCGACGACGGGGTCCGCGATCGCCTCCGCGAACTCATCCGGGCTCGCACGCCCCTCCTGATCGTCGCCAACCACCTCACCCACAGCGATCAGTACGTCCTCGCGGCGACGGCGTGGCGTTCCCCGCTGCGCCCGGTGATCGGCAGCACGCGGGTGCTGGCGAAGGACGAGCTGTTCGCCGACGAGTCGCAGCGCCGCAAGATCGACATGATGGGCGGGATCCCGGTCTTCCGGGCCAAGAACCACGGCCTGCGGGCGGTCTCCGACGCCGGGCGCCGGATGATGGACGTCTCCGCCGCGCGGCTGCATCACGGCGACAGCGTCGCGATCTTCCCCGAGGGCACCTGCAACGAGGGGGACCCGACCCGGTTGCAGCCGCTCGGGACCGGCATCGGGCACATCGTCCGCCGCTCGCGCGATCTGGGGGCGCGGCCCGCGCTGGTGTGCGTCGGCATCGGCTACGGGCCCGGCAAGGACCCGTCACGCCCGGCGAGCGTGTTCCTCACCGAGCCGGTCACCGACCTCGACGGCAAGGTCCGCGACGTCACGCGCCTGGTGCAGGACGAGCTGCAGCGTGCGGTGGACGGCGCCGTCGCGCGGTACTGAACCGGTCGCGCCCCGCCCCGGCGCGTCAACTTTTCTTGACGTCCGCCCGCTTGTCAACGTAAATTGACGGTATGACCGAGGCCACCACACTCGCCGCCGCCGCCGGAAGCCCCGACCCCGCAGAGGGATTGCGGGCCGTGCGGGCCCTGCGACGGTTGCTCGAACGACTCGAGGCGATCCAGGTCGACAACGCCCGCCGGCAGGGCTGGTCGTGGCAGGCGATCGCCGATGCGCTCGAGGTGAGCAGGCAGGCCGTCCACCAGAAGTACAACCGGAAGCGTGGGTGATCCGCCGTGTTCGAACGATTCACCGCCGGCGCACGAGCCGCCGTCGTCACCGCGCAGGCGGAGGCCGGGGAGCTGAACGCTCCCCGCATCGAGCCGGCCCACCTGCTGCTCGGCCTCCTCGTCACCGCAGACGTGACGCTGCGGCACCTGCTCGCCGACGTCGGCCTCACGGCCGAGACCGTGCGCAGCGAACTCGCCCGGGACACCGGGGTGCTCGGCGACGAGGACGCCGCCGCGCTCGGGGCCATCGGCATCGACCTCGATTCCGTCCGGGCCCGGCTCGAGGAGACCTTCGGGGAGGGCGTCCTCGACCGCGGACTCGGCCGGAACCGGCGGGGGCCGTTCGCCGGCCACCTCCCGTTCGATCCTGCCGCGAAGAAGTCCCTGCAGCTCGCCCTGCGGGAAGCCCTCGCGCGCCGCGACCGCGTCATCGGCTGCGAGCACCTCCTGCTCGGGATACTGCGCTCCGACGACGACCGCGCCTGCACGCTCGTCGAGTCCCACGTGTCCCGCAGGGCGCTCCGCGACCGCCTGCGCGACTACCCGGGTCGCGCCGCCTGACCGACCGGTTCCCGACCGCGCGCCGGGGCCGGAATGTGCGACAGTGGCGGCATGATCAACTTCCTGGTCCGGCTGGTCCTCAACGCCGTCGCCATCTGGCTGGCGGCCCAGTGGGTCTCCGGCATCGACTTCACCGGCTCCGGCACCGGCGCCGCCAACGAGATCATCTCCCTGCTGGTGATCGCCCTCGTCTTCACCGTCGTCAACGCCTTCGTCAAGCCGCTCGTGCAGCTGCTGTCGCTGCCGCTGCTGATCCTGACGCTGGGGCTGTTCACCCTCGTCGTGAACGCCCTGATGCTCCTGCTCACCGCGTGGCTGAGCGAGTTCACCGACTACGGCCTGACCGTCGAGGGCTTCTGGACCGCGTTCTGGGGCGCGCTGATCATCTCGATCGTCAACTGGGTGCTCGGCGTGCTGGTGCCCGACCGGGACTGAAGTTCCGGGCGCGGGACGCCTCAGGCCAGGAACAGGGCGGCTGCGGTCGCAACGGCCCACACCAGCATCGCCAGGCCCGAATCCCGCAGCGCGGGGATCAGGCTCAACCCCAGGCTGCCGGACCGCACGGGTGCGTGGGCGCGCACCGCGAACGGCAGCGCCAGCAGGCCCGCCAGCGCCCACGGCGTGCGCGCCACCAGTGCCAGCGACGCCGCGAACGGCACGGCCAGCAGCATCAGATGCAGCGTCCGGGTCCGCGGGTCGCCCAGCCGCACCGCGAGCGTGCGCTTGCCCGAGACGGTGTCGGTGGGGATGTCGCGCAGGTTGTTCGCCACCAGCACCGCGCTCGAGAACGAGCCCACCGCCACCGCACACGCCAGCCCGACCCAGTCGGCCCGGCCGGCCTGCACGAACTGCGTGCCCAGCACGGCGACGAGCCCGAAGAACACGAACACGGCGATCTCGCCGAACCCGCTGTAGCCATAGGGGTTGCGGCCACCCGTGTAGTACCAGGCGCCGGCGATGCACACCGCGCCCACCAGGAGCAGCCACCACGCGCTCGTGATCGCCAGGGCGATCCCGGCCACCGCGCCCACTCCGAAACACGCGAACGCGGCCCGCTTGACCGACGCCGGCGACGCCGCCCCGGATCCCACCAGCCGCAGCGGCCCGACGCGGTCGTCGTCGGTCCCGCGGATGCCGTCGGAGTAGTCGTTGGCGAGGTTGACCCCGATGATCAGCGCCAGGGCGACCACCAACGCCAGGAGAGCCTTCCCCCACACCACGCCGTCGAGCGCGGCCGCCGCCCCCGTGCCGGCGACGACGGGCGCGATCGCGTTGGGAAGGGTGCGCGGACGGGCGCCTTCGAGCCATTGACCAGCGGTTGCCATGCGTCGATCCTGCCATCGAGCGAATGTGCCATGCCGTCGGCCCGAGGAGATGAGCGATACATTCGCTCGCCCGAACCCGGTCGGCCTACGAGAACCGGGCGACCAGTGCCCGCCGGTCCACCTTGCCGGGGCCGCGTAACGGCAGGGCCGGCACGACGTGCAGCGCCCGCGGCGCCGCCGTGACGTCCAGCGTCGCGCTGGTCCAGGCTCGCAGGTCGTCGAGGGTGGGGGAAGCGCCGCCCTCCGGGACGACGACGGCCGCCACCCGTTGACCGAGCCGGGGGTCGGGCAGCCCGATCACGGCGCATTCGCGTACCGCGGGGTGCTCGAGCAGGACGGCCTCGACGACCTGCGGCACGACGGTGAGGCCGCCCGTGGAGATGGCCTCGTCCAGGCGCCCCAGGATGCGGAGGACGCCGTCGGCGAGTTCGCCCGCGTCGTCGGTGCGGAACCAGCCGGGTTCGGCGAACGCCGGATGATCGGGCAGACCGCGATAGCCGCGCGCGAGTGTGGCCCCGCCGAGCCACACCCGCGACTGCGCGTCGACCCGGACCGTGGTCCCGGCCAGTGGGACCCCGTCGTACACGCACCCGCCGCACGTCTCGCTCATCCCGTAGGTGCGGACGACGGTGATCCCGGCGTCCTGCGCACGGCGCAGGATCGGGGCGGGCGTGGCGGCCCCGCCCAGCAGGACCGCGTCCAGGTCGGCGAGGGCCGCGACGGCACCCGGGTGGTCCAGGGCCTTGATCAGCTGCGTGGGCACCAGCGACGTGTAGCGCCGCCCACCGGGCATGGCGGCGACCGCCGCCGGCAGCCGATCCGGATCGAAGCCGCCGGCGACGTCGATCACGACGGGCCCGGCTCCCGCGAGCAGGCCCCGCAGCAGCACCTGCATCCCGGCGATGTGGTGGGCCGGCAGCGCCAGCAGCCACGAGCCGGGTCCGCCGAGGCGCTCGTGGGTGGCGTCACCGCTGGCCCGCAGCGCCCCGGCGGTCAGCTGGGCGCCCTTCGGGGTGCCCGTGGTGCCCGAGGTGGCGACGACCAGGCCGATGCCGTCGTTGACGGGTTCGCCCGGGCGCAGCGCTTCGGTCAGTCTCCGGATTTCCCGGTCGTCGGCGACCGGCACGGGGAGCAGGGCCGGTCCGTCGCCGTCGAGCATGCGCCGTAGTGCGGGCAGCACTTCCCGCACGGCGTCGCCGGGGGGGACGGGCAGCACCTCGAGATTCATGTGGCGGGGCCGGTGAGCGGCCACCCTCCGGTCTCGAGGTGCCGGCGCACCCGATCGATGTCCTGTTCGAGCGGCATCTCGTTGGTGATCTTCGTGATCAGCACGGCGATGTCCGTCTTCGAGATGGGCAGGTCCCCGTCGTCGACGAGGGTGTGCGCCACCTGGTCGACCTCGTCCTCCGACAACCGCCGGCTGAGCAGCGCGAACAGGGGCACGTAGTCCTGTTCCGGCACGCCCTCCGGGTAGCCGGCCCGCAGCCACTCGATGATCGAGGTGAGGAACGGCGGAAGCGTCACGGGGGCACCTCCTCAGTCCGTCCCGTCGTCGCCGGTCACCACGGTCCCGTCCTCGGCGACCACCGGCCAGCCTCCCGCGGCGAGGCGCCCGGCGACCCGTTCGAGGTCCTCCTCCGCCGGTTCCTCGTTCAGCACCCCGGCGATGATCTGCTCGAGCGTGTCGTAGTCGACACAGCGCTCCGGGTGCTCGTGCGCCGTGGCGATCGACATCTCGCACACCTCGGCGATCTCCTCGTCCGTCAGGCGCCGCCGCAGCACGGCAAGCAGCGCGAAGTGATCCTTGGCCGGGATGCCTTCCGGATAACCGGCGCGCAGCCAGTCGAGGACCGAACGGAGCGAGTACTTGGGCAATGCGGTTCTTTCGTGGGTCGGACGGCGGGACAGCGGTGGCTCAGAAGACGTCGATGCCGAAGGTGCTCGACAGGAAGTCCGAAGCCAGCAACAGTATCCCCGCGACGATTGCGATCAGCACGACGGCGAAGCAGACGACGGCGCCGGCGATGCCGAGCGGGTTCGGCCGGGCCTGCTCTCCGGCGCGCCCCGCGACGAGCGATCGCATGCCGAGCGCGAAGACGGCCGGCAGGCCCGCTCCGAAGAAGAGGCCGACGAGGACGACCTGCCACAGCGAGCTCAGGGTGTTCGTCAACAGGTTCACGGGCGTCCCTCCGTGGGAGTGGTCGGTGCGGCCGGCACGTCCTCGGGGGCCGGCGCCGGGGCCGGGATCGGGGCCG